>NZ_JAUSYY010000001.1:668817-1337634 GCF_030817175.1 Agromyces ramosus
TCGGGGCGCACGTCGTGGCGATCAAGGAGACCACGGCCGAGATGGCCAAGGGCGAGTACGAGATGCTGCGCTCCCTGCAGCGTCTCGACATCCCGTGCGTCGACCCGGTCGCGGTCATCACCAACCGCTCCGACGCCGATGGCGAGGCGCTGAAGCCGGTCCTCGTCACCCGTCATCTGCGCTTCTCGCTGCCGTACCGGGCGCTCTTCTCGCAAACCCTTCGGCCCGACACCGCGACGCGACTCGTCGATGCGCTCGCCGTGCTCCTCGTTCGCCTGCACATCGTGGGATTCTTCTGGGGCGACGTGTCGCTGTCGAACACCCTGTTCCGGCGCGATGCCGGCGCCTTCGCCGCGTACCTCGTCGACGCCGAGACCGGCAAGCTCTACGAGGGCGGCCTCTCGAACGGGCAGCGCGAGAACGACCTCGAGATCGCTCGTGTCAACATCGCCGGCGAGTTGCTCGACCTCGAGGCCGGAGGCAAGGTCGCCGACGAGCTCGACCCGGTGAACATCTCCAACGGCATCGTCGAGGCCTACCGCAGTCTCTGGAAGGAGCTCACGGGCTCCGAGTCGTTCTCGACCGCCGAGCGCTGGCGCATCAACGAGCGGGTGAACCGGCTCAACGAGCTCGGCTTCGACATCGAAGAGCTCGCGATCCGCACCGACGAGGCCGGCACGACCGTGCGCATCCAGCCGAAGGTCGTCGACGCGGGCCATCACCAGCGCCGCCTCCTCCGGCTCACCGGCCTCGACGCCGGCGAGAACCAGGCACGCCGACTCCTCAACGACCTCGACTCGTATCGTGCCACCTACGGCAAGAGCGAGCTCGATGAGGAGATGGTCGCGCACGAATGGCTCATGCGCGTCTTCGAGCCGGTCGTGCGTGCGATCCCGGTCGAACTGCGCGGCAAGCTGGAGCCTGCCGAGGTGTTCCACCAACTGCTCGAGCACCGGTGGTTCATGGCCCAGCAGGCGGGTCACGACATCCCGCTCGCCGAGGCGGTCAGCTCCTACGTGAACTCGGTGCTGCGTCACCGCCGCGATGAGGCGACGGTGATCGGCCCGCAGACGGGCTCGATCACGACGAGCATCGACGTCATCGCGCCCGACACGTCATCGGTCGCGGTCGTCGACCCCGACGACGAGACCGACTGGCGCCTCAACGTCTGAGCGACCACCGGTTCAGTCGCCGGCGCGGAGCTTCGAGATCTCGTAGAGGGTGACCGAGGCCGCGATGCCGGCGTTCAGCGACTCGGTGGTCGACTCGATCGGGATCGAGACGATCGCGTCGCACGTCTCGGCGACGAGACGCGAGAGACCCTTGCCCTCACTGCCGACGACGACCACGATCGGGCGATCGGCCCACGACAGGCCAGGGAGCGAGACATCCCCGCCGCCATCGAGTCCGAGCACGAAGACGCCGCGCTCCTTGAGCGCCTTGAGCGTCTGGGTGAGGTTCGGCGCCATCGCGACGGGCACGCGCGCTGCAGCGCCCGCCGAGGTCTTCCAGGCTGCCGAGTTGACCCCGACCGAGCGGCGCTGGGGCACGATGACGCCGTGCCCTCCGAACGCGCCGGTGGAGCGCAGGATCGCCCCGAGGTTGCGGGGGTCGGTGATGCCGTCGAGCGCCACGAAGAGCGGCGTCTGGTCGCGGCCGAGCACCTCGTCGAGCAGTTCGATGGGATGCGCGTACTGGTAGGGCGGCACCTTGAGGGCGATGCCCTGGTGCACACCGCCCTCGCCGGCGAGGCGGTCGAGCTCGGGACGCATGACCTCGAGCATGGGGATGCCGAGTTGGGTGGCGAGCTTCATCGCCTCTTTGACCCGGTCGTCCATCTCGACCCGCGCGGCGATGTAGAGCGTGGTCGCCGGAATGCGCGTGCGCAGCGCCTCGACGACCGAGTTGCGGCCCGTGACGATCTCGGACTCGTCACCGGACTTCGCGCGCTTGGCGGCGCCGGATGCTCCGCGCGGGGCGCCCGAGCGCTGCGCGGGGCCCTGGCCCGCGACCTTGCTGCGGCCCCCCGATGCGCGATAGCGCTCTTCGGCGGCCTTGCGCTTGCCAGCCGGGTGCCAGGCGCGATCTTCGGCCTTCGGGGTCGGCCCCTTGCCCTCGAGTGCCTGACGGCCCTGGCCTCCGGAGCCGACCTGCTTCGCCTTGCCCTTGCGCACGGCTCCGGCGCGCGACTTTCCGCTGCTGCCCTTCATGATCCCAAGCTCCAATGCGTGCCGGTCTGGCTGTCTTCGATGGTGATGCCCGCTGCCGAGAGTTCGGTGCGGATGCGGTCTGCTGCAGCGTAGTCCTTCGACTCGCGAGCTTGCTGACGGTCTTCGATGAGGCGGGTGACGAGCGCGTCGAGCGCGGACGCCGCAGGGCCCGCCTCGGTGGCTCGCCAGTGCGGGTCGCGTGGATCGATGCCGAGCACCTCGACCATCGCGACGACCTGGCCGTGCGCGACGGCGGCGTCGTGCAGTTCCTCGGCGTCGAGGGACTGGTTGCCGGCACGCACCGTGTCGTGCAGCACGGCGAGCGCCTGCGGCACGCTGAGGTCGTCATCCATCGCGGCGCCGAAGGCCTCGGGGATGACGGGGCTGCCGACGCCGGCGTAACGAGCGCCGGCGAGCCGGCGCTCGACGCGCTCGAGGAAGGCGCGGATGCGGTCGACCGCGGCCTCGGCCTCGGCGAGCGAGCCCGGACTGTAGTCGAGCGTCGAGCGATAGTGGGCGGCGCCGAGGAGGTAGCGAACGGCGAGCGGCGACGCGAGGCCGAACAGCTCGGCGGCGTAGACGGAGTTGCCGAGCGACTTCGACATCTTCTGCCCGCCGACGTTCACGAGGCCGTTGTGCACCCAGTACCGAGCGAAGGCGTCGCCCGCGGCGGTCGACTGCGCGAGCTCGTTCTCATGGTGCGGGAAGCGCAGGTCGAGGCCGCCGCCGTGGATGTCGAACTCGGGACCGAGATAGCGCGTCACCATGGCCGAGCACTCGATGTGCCACCCGGGCCGGCCGTCGCCCCACGGGGACTTCCACGATGCGGATTCGGGCTCGGAGGCCTTGCGTCCCTTCCACAGGGCGAAGTCGCGGGGATCGCGCTTGCCACGGGGATCGGCGTCGGCGGCAGCTTCCATGTGGTCGCGCGACTGGCGGGTGAGTTCGCCGTAGGCGGGCCAGCTCGCGGTGTCGAAGTACACATCGCCGGAGGCATCCGGAGCCGGATACGCGTGGCCGCGCTCGATGAGCCTCGCGATGATCTCCTGCATCTGCTGCACGCTCGCCGTGGCGCGCGGCTCGTAGGTCGGGGCGAGGATGCCGAGCGACGTATAGGCCGCCGTGAACTCGAGCTCGATGCGGTAGGCGAGCGCCCACCACTCCTCGTGGCCGGCGGCCTGCAGGATCTTGTCGTCGATGTCGGTGACGTTGCGCACGAACGTGACGTCGGTGCCGCGGGCGGCGAACCACCGCCGCATGATGTCGTAGACGAGCGCACTGCGGAGGTGGCCGATGTGCGGGCTCGACTGCACCGTCGGCCCGCAGACGTAGATGCCGACGTGCCCCTCACGGAGGGGCACGAAGTCTCGCAGCGCCTGGGCCTTCGAGTCGTAGAGTCGCACGGTCACCCGCCAAGCCTACCGGCGCGTCATGCCGGACCCTGTGTGTTGCGCGTTCCGGGAATCAGGCGTCGCCTGACCTCAGGCGGGCACGATCAGCGCCGTCGCGATCGCCGCGATGCCCTCTCCACGACCGGTGAGACCCAGACCGTCGGTCGTGGTGGCCGACAGGCTCACCGGGGCGTCGAGGGCGCCCTCGAGCACCGCCTCGGCCTCGGCGCGACGCCCCGCGAGCTTCGGGCGATTGCCGATGACCTGCACGCTCACGTTGCCGATGCGGAACCCTGCGCGCTCGATCAGGTGGCGTGCCCGCGCGAGGAACACCTCGCCGTGCGCTCCGATGAGTGCGGGGTCGTCGGTGCCGAAGACCGCGCCGAGGTCGCCGAGGCCCGCTGCGGCGAGCAGCGCGTCGACGATCGCGTGGCTCGCGACGTCGCCGTCGCTGTGCCCGGCGAGGCCGCGCTCGCCCGGCCAATGCAGGCCGGCGAGCCACAACGGCGTGCCCGGCTCGTCGGCGAGCGCGTGCACGTCGATGCCCGTGCCGATGCGGGGTGCGAAACCGATCGGGGGCGGGGCCGGCATCCGTGGGCCGGGTGGCGGCCGCGCGCTCGACGACCAGCTGCTCGGCGCGGTGCAGGTCGGACGGCAGCGTGACCTTGAAGGCCCGGGCGTCGCCCGGGACGGTGTCGACCCGAAGGCCCGCGGATGCCACGAGCGCGGCGTCGTCGGTGTACTCCGCGTCGGCCGTGGCATATGCCTCGTCGAGCGCCTCTCGCGGGAACCCCTGCGGCGTCTGCACCGCCGCGAGCTCGGAGCGGTCGACCGTCTCGACGATCCGGCCGCGATCGACCCGCTTGATCGTGTCGATCACGTCGAGGGCCGGCACGATGCCGTGGCCCCGCGAGCGCACCGCGGCAGCGACCTCGTCGAAGACGATCGAGGGGGTGAGCGGGCGGGCGGCATCGTGCACGAGCACGGTGTCGACGACGCGCGGCAGCACGGCGAGCCCGCGCCCGACCGAGAGCTGTCGGGTAGGCCCCCCGGCGACGACGTCGAGCGGGGCGGATGCCGCCGCCGCGACCTCGGCGAACAGGAGACGGGCCTCATCGACCCGGTCGGCCGGCACCACGAGCACCAGATGCGGCGTCTCGCGCATGCCGAGCACGGCATCGACGGCCACTTCGAGGATCGTCGACGAGCCGAGCGGCACGAACGCCTTCGGCTCGCTGTGCCCGAGTCGTGTGCCGCTGCCCGCGGCGACGACGATGACGGCGACCGTTGACGCGCTCATGGATCGAGCGTATCGCGGGTCTGGATCAGCGTTGCCGACCCAGACCCGCGGGAGGTTCGCCTAGGAGGCGAGTACCTCGTCGAGCACGGTCGAGGCGCGCTCCTCGTCAGTCTTCTCGGCGAGCGCGAGCTCGGAGATCAGAATCTGGCGCGCCTTGGCGAGCATGCGCTTCTCGCCGGCCGACAGCCCGCGGTCCTGATCGCGGCGCCACAGGTCGCGCACGACTTCGGAGACCTTGATGACATCGCCGGAGGCGAGCTTCTCGAGGTTCGCCTTGTAGCGACGCGACCAGTTGGTCGGCTCTTCGGTGAAGGGAGCTCGGAGCACCTCGAAGACCTTGTCGAGGCCCTCTTTGCCGATGACGTCGCGAACGCCGACCAGGTCGACGTTCTCAGCAGGCACCTCGATGACGAGGTCTCCCTGCGTGACGTTCAGCTTGAGGTAGAGCTTCTCTTCACCTTTGATGATGCGTTTCTTCACCTCGGTGATCGTTGCGGCTCCGTGGTGGGGGTAAACGACGGTTTCGCCAACCTCAAAAAGCATGAATACGTGTCCTTTCGGCAACTATCAGGATATCACATCCGGGATCGTGCTAAGGTTCGCCACCCCTCCGCGAGGGCCGTGCGCCGTAGGCTACACTCGACTCGTTCCCTTCCCGCGCGGGCTGTTCCGGCCTGCGCGCGGCTCGCACTTGGAGGTTCTGTGAAGGCGCGTCTCGCGGCATCCGTCGTTCTTGCCCTTGGTCTCGTCGTGGGCGCGAGCGGATGCTCGATGATCACCTACCAGGCCACCACCGAGCACTACGACCCCAGCGACGGCGTCTCGGTCGACGTCGGCGACCTCGACGTGCGCAACGCGCTCGTCGTGAGCGAAGACGGCGTCGACGGCAACCTCGTGCTCACGGTCGTGAACACCAGCGACGAAGACGCCGAGCTCGGTGTGCAGGTCGGCGAGGGCGGCGGCGAGACGCTGACGATCGAGGTCGGGGCCGGCGAGTCCGTCTCCCTCGGCGACGACGAGGAGCCGCTGCTGCTCGAGGGCATCGACACCCAGCCGGGCGGGCTGCTGCCGATCTTCTTCCAGTACGGCTCGGCTGAAGGCCTCCAGAAGCTCGTGCCCGTGCTCGACGGGCGCCAGCCCGAGTACGCCGACCTCGTCCCATAACCCGGACGAGCGGTCAGCCCTCGAATCGGTAGCCGAGTCCGCGCACCGTGACGAGCTGCACCGGTTCCGATGGCTGCGCCTCGATCTTCGACCTGATGCGCTTGATGTGCACGTCGAGCGTCTTCGTGTCACCGAAGTAGTCGGATCCCCACACGCGGTCGATGAGCTGGCCCCGGGTCAGCACCCGGCCCGGGTTGCGCATGAGCAGCTCGAGCAGCTCGAATTCCTTCAACGGCATGGGCACGGGGTCACCGTCGACCTCGACGGTGTGCCGGTCGATGTCCATGCGGACCCGTCCGCCCTCGAGGATCGCCTCGTCGAAGTCCTCGACCTCGATGCGACGACGCAGCACGGCTCGGATGCGCGCGAGGAGCTCGCGCGTCGAGTACGGCTTCGTGACGTAGTCGTCGGCGCCCAGCTCGAGCCCCACGACGATGTCGATCTCGGAGTCCTTCGCCGTGAGCATGATGATCGGCACGGTCGATCGGGTGCGGATCTCCCGGCACACCTCGGTGCCGGGCAGACCGGGCAGCATGAGGTCGAGGAGCACCAGGTCGGCACCCGACTGGTCGAACGCGGCGATCGCGGCCGGGCCGTCGGCGGCCACCTCGACGTCGTAGCCCTCGCGACCGAGCAGGTAGCTCAGCGGGTCGCTCAGCGCGATCTCGTCTTCGACGAGCAGGATGCGGGTCACGTTCGGTCTCCTCGTTTCGACGCGGCGGGGACCGCCGCGGCCTCGGCGGCCGGGGCATCCGCCACCGGGTCGTCGTCATCAGTCGGCGGGGTCGCGGTCTCGGCGAGCGGCAGACGGATCATGAACGTCGAACCGCGGCCGGGCTGCGACCACACGCGCACGTCGCCGCCATGGTTCTGCACCGTGTGCTTGACGATGCTGAGCCCGAGGCCCGAGCCGCCGGTGTTGCGCGAACGGGCCTGATCGACGCGGTAGAAGCGCTCGAACACGCGCTCGAGGTCATCGGCCTCGATGCCGATGCCCTGATCGGTGACGGCGATCTCGACGGTGTCCCCCTCGACCTTCACGCCCACGCCGACGCGGCCGCCCTCGTTCGAGTACGCGATCGCATTGGCGATGAGGTTGTGCACCGCGACGATCATGAGCGACCGATCGCCGTAGACCTGCGCGCCGCTCGAGGCGCGCGCCGCGACGTCGATGCGCCTCGATGCCGCAACCACCCGATTCTGGTCGACCGCCGACGCGATGACGTCGTCGACGTCGACGAGCACGTCGCGCCGCAGCGCGTCGCGGGCCTGCAGGCGCGAGAGCTCGATGACCTCGCTCGTGATGTGCGCGAGGCGACTGGCCTCGACCGAGAGCCGGCCGGTGAATCGGCGCACCCGGTCGGGCTCGTCGGCCGCCTGGTCGATGGCCTCGGCGAGCAGGCTCACCGAGGCGATCGGGGTCTTCAGCTCATGGCTGATGTTGGCCACGAAGTCGCGGCGCACCTCGTCGAGTCGATGCGCCTCGGTGCGGTCCTCAGCGAGGAGCAGGACGAATCGCGTGCCGAGCCGTGCCACCCGCACGTGGAGCCGAACGGTCGACTCGCCGAACGGCCCGCGGGCGAGCGTGAGCTCGTCGACGACGGCCTCACCGCCGCGACGCACGAGCGCCACCAGGTCGAGCAGCTCGGAATGGACGAGGGCCTGCTGTCGGACGAGCCCCATCGCGAGTGCGCCGGGCGAGGCCCGCAGCACGTTGTTCGACGGGTCGAGCACGATGCCCGCGGAATCGAGCACCTCGAGCACCTGGTCGACGCCGTCTGGGATCGTGGGCGCGACGACCCTCGCGGCGTTCGAACCACGGCGCTCGGCCATGTGCAGCACGATCATGAAGGCGGCACCGAGGAAGATGCCGAAGGCCAGTGCGGTGAGCACCAACCACGTGGAGGTCATGGCTCCACACTAACCAGACGGATCGGGCCTCTCGCGCCTCCGGCGCCCATGCAGGGGTACGTTAGTGAGTGTTCAAGCTCCCGGCACCGGTTGTTCATCTTCGGGCGGCAGGATGACCCGGGGCCGGATCGAGCCGGTGTGCCCGCGTGCCCGCGGACCGAGCAGAAGGAAATTCGTACATGCGTGAGGTGTTCCAGCAGGAACTGCGCGAGGTGCAGGAGCGACTCGTCGAGATCGCCGGCCTCGTCGCCGAATCGATCGACAAGGCGACCCGGTCGTTCAACGAGTCCGACGTCAGCCTGGCCGAGGAGGTGATCGCCGACGACAACCGCATCGACCAGGCGGCCATCGAGCTCGACGAGCTGGCCATCACGATCCTCGCGCGGCAGCAGCCGGTCGCACGCGACCTCCGCATCGTCGTGAGCGCGCTGCGCATCAGCGCCTCGCTCGAGCGCATGGGCGACATGTCGACGCACATCTCGCAACTCGCCCGGTACCGGTTCCCCGACAAGGTGGTGCCCAAGTCGCTCCGTCCGACCTTCGCCGAGATGGGCCGGCTCGACGTCGAGATCGCGCGCAAGCTCGTCGAGCTCCTCCGCACCGAAGACGTCGCGATCGCCGAGTCGATCCGCAATGAAGACGACCGCATCGACGCGCTGCACCTCTCGGTCTTCGACAAGGTGCTCGGCGAGAAGTGGAAGGGCGAGGCCGTCGACACGGTCGACGCGACCCTCGCAAGCCGGTACCACGAGCGCTTCGCCGACCACGCCGTCTCGATCTCGAAGAAGGTGCAGTACCTCGCGACCGGCGACTGGGTGCCCGAAGACGCGTAGCACGAGCACGTGCGAAGGGCGGGGGATGCGACATCCCCCGCCCTTCGCCGTGCCGGCAGGCCCCGGCTACTTCTTGCCCTGCGCCGCAACTGCGGCAGCACCGGCCGCCGCAGCCTCGGGGTCGAGGTACTCGCCGGGACCGAGCGGCATGAAGTCGTCGCCGAGTCGGTAGACGAGCGGGATGCCGGTGGGGATGTTGAGCTCGGAGATGTCGTCGTCGCTGATGCCGTCGAGGTGCTTCACGAGGGCGCGGAGCGAGTTGCCGTGCGCGGTCACGAGCACGACCTTGCCGGCCTCGAGGTCGGGGATGATGTCGGACTCCCAGTACGGCAGCATGCGCGCGATGACGTCTTTCAGGCACTCCGTGCGCGGCAGCTCGTCGTCGGCGAGGTTCTCGTAGCGAGGATCGCCCACCTGCGACCATTCGGCGTCGTCATCGAGCACGGGCGGCGGCACATCGAAGGAGCGGCGCCAGAGCTGGAACTGCTCGGGCCCGTACTTCTCGAGCGTCTCGGCCTTGTCGAGGCCCTGCAGCGCACCGTAGTGACGCTCGTTGAGGCGCCACGAGCGGCGCACGTCGATCCACGCGCGGTCGGCCACGTCGAGAGCGATGTTCGCGGTCTGGATCGCACGGGTGAGCACCGAGGTGTGCTGCACGTCGGGCAGCACACCGTGCTCGACGAGCAGCTCGCCGGCGCGGTTCGCCTCGGTCTTGCCGAGGTCGCTGAGCCGCACATCGACCCAACCGGTGAACAGGTTCTTCTGGTTCCATTCGCTGTTGCCATGGCGAAGCAGCACAAGGGTATGGGGCATGCCGACAGCCTACCGGCGGGGCATCCGTCGACCGTCTTCGTGAAGGCCGATGACGACGCGCGAGACCCGTCGCGGCCCCAGCGTCACTTGCGGACGCCGAGCCTCGGCAGTCGTGGCACGTCGATGGCGGCGCCGGCGTCGGCGGGCACGATCTCGACCTGCGCCGCGGCGACCTCGATGCCATGGCTCAGCACGATGAGGGGCAGGTCGGCCGGCACGCTGCGCTTGACCACGGCGAGCGCGACCGGACCGAGCTCATGGTGCATCGCGCTCGAGGTGATGTGGCCGACGGTGCGCCGCTCGGGCGCCTCACCCGGTTCGGGCTCGGGCCGCACCTTCTCGCCGACGACCTCGTCGCCCGGTGCCGGGAGCACCGTGTCGCTGCCGTCGAGGTGCAGGAGCACGAGGCGACGCGGCGGCCGACCGAGGTTCAGCACCTTCGCCACGGTCTCCTGGCCCTTGTAGCAGCCCTTGCCGAGGTCGACGGCGGTGCGCAGCCAGTCGAGCTCATGCGGAATCGTCTTCTCGTCGACCTCGGTCGCGAGCCTCGGACGCCATGCCGCGATGCGCAGGGCCTCGGCGGCCAGCGAGCCGGCGGCGATGACACGCCCGGCAGCGACGGCGGCCGCCGCGTCGGCGAGCGCTTCGCGCGGCACGATGCGCTCGATCCAGTGCCAGTCGGATGCCGGGTGGCCGGCCTCGTGCGCGTACTGGTGGCCGCCCGGCGCGGGCGCCGCCCACGGGTCGGCCCAGTCGAGTGCGACGCCGGCGGGCGCGAATGCCGGGGTCGCCGCGTCGAGCGCCGTGGTCGACATGGCGCCGAGGACCGCGAGCTCGGCGCTGCGGTCGGCGACCTCGACCCGCAGCATGAATCGCATGCGATCGAGCCAGGCGGTGAGCGATGCGGCCTCGTCGCCCTCGACCACGAGCCAGGTCGTCTCGCCGTCGTCGATGACGTGCGCGGCGTGCTCGATTCGGCCGGATGCGTCGAGCAGGAGCGCTTCGGTGCCGGTGCCCGGCTGCAGCCGGGCGAGCGCCTGGCTCGCCATGGAGTGCAGCCACGACAGCCGGTCGGGACCCGTGACGGTCACGATGCCGCGGTCGGAGAGGTCGACGATCGCCTCGCCGCGTTCGAGCTTGCGCTGCTCGACGATGGGATTGCCGTAGTGGCCGGCGACCCCGGCGTCGACGCCTTCGGCTGCGACGGCGCCCGGCAGGGCGAGGAACGGGGAGGCGGTCATCAGTCCACTTTCGCGAGTCTGGCGGAGGCGTGGGTGCGGAGGTCTTGACCCAGCGCCGCGATGTCCCAGGCCCAGAGCAGGTGGCCCTCGACGAGGCCGTAGAGCCTCGTGGCCGCCGCATATTCCTTGGCGCCGGCCGTGCGCATGACGGCGTCGGTCGCGAGGTCGATGCGCGGACCCTTCACCTGGCCGAGGTAGAGCTCGCTCACGCCGCCGGGGTGCACGATCGACACCTCGAGGTCGAATCCGCCGTCGGCGTTGCGGAGCGTCTCGACCGAGTCGGCGTCGGCGTAGCGGCGCTCGCCCACCGCGGGCAGCAGGCCCGGCCCGACGTCGCCCTCGCCGAGCTCGCGTGCGAGCCGCCAGTAGCCGGTCTCGGTCGCGAGCGGGGTGGGGTCGCCGCTCTCGTCGTCGGGGAACAGCCACGTGTACGAGGTGTAGTTCAGGTGGGGCAGGCCGTCGTGGCTGAAGCTCACGCGCTGCCCGAACTCGTGCGTGATCGACTCGTCGCCGACCTTGTAGTCGAGCACGCCCGACCCCTCCCAGACCCCGAGGAGCCACGAGAGCGGAACGAGCTCGGCCGGGACGCCGACAGGCAGCTCGATCATCGGATCAGCGCTGCCCCTTGAAGAGCTTGTAGACGACGACGCCGCTGATCCAGGCGATGGCGAGGCTTGCGAGGCCGAGCAGGCCGATGAAGAGGAGTTCGAGGGCGAGCAGCTCAGTCATGCTCCGAGTCTATCCCGCCCTGGCCCGCTCGCTCCCCGCCCGCTCCCGCTCAGCCGAGGACGGACGGCGCGATGGCGAGTGCCGCCGTCGCGACGATGACCACGGCGCCGCCGACGCTCGCGCTCGTGCGGGAGACGAAGCCCGCGGGTCGCCGCGAGGCGAGCTGCACGATGAGCGAGCCGAGCACGGATGCCGCGAGCACCACGCCGAGCGCGCCGTACGCGGCGAGCGCGCCGGAGTCTCCGAACCACACGTTCGCACCGGAGTACGCACGTGCCACGACGACGATGACCCCGACGAGCGCGATCGCCCAGACGAGCGCGATGCCCGGCCATCCGCCGCCCGCCGTCGACTCCTGCTGCATCGTCTCCCCATTCATGTCGACGGACCCGCGTCCGGCGTCCCGTAGTATTGACCGCACCTTACTACTGGAGGGTGTGGCGTGGCGCAGCTGCTGATCTTGTCGCCGGCGGCCAACGATGACGTTCTTCCGGCTCTGTCTCTTCTGACTCACCGAACCCGGGTCATTCCGGCTTCGCCCGAGCAGCTGGTCAGAGCGCCCGAATCCGACCTCGTCTTCCTCGACGCCCGCACCAATCTCGCGGGCGCGAAGGCCCTCTCGCAGATACTCCGCACGACCGGTCTCTCGGTTCCGCTGATCCTCATCGTCACCGAGGGCGGGCTCACCGCGGTCACGCCCGACTGGGGCATCGACGACGTCGTGCTCGAGAATGCGGGCCCCGCCGAGGTCGACACGCGCATCCGGCTGGCCATCGGCCGGGCCCAGTCCTCGCAGCCGAGCGAGCGCATCCAGACCTCCGGCGTCATGATCGACGAGGCCAGCTATTCGGCGAAGGTGCACGGTCGTCCGCTCGACCTGACCTACAAGGAGTTCGAGCTGCTGCGCTTCCTCGCCGCGCACCCCTCGCGCGTGTTCACCCGCGAGCAGTTGCTCAGCGAGGTGTGGGGCTACGACTACTTCGGCGGCACCCGCACGGTCGACGTGCACGTTCGCCGGCTCCGCGCCAAGCTCGGCGACCTCGACAGCCTGATCGGCACGGTGCGAAACGTCGGCTACCGCTTCAACGTGCACGAGGAAGACGACCAGGGCGCGACCGTCACCGCCCGTTGACGCGGCACCCATCGCGCGGCAGTACCCGAATGGCATGATGAGGGGATGACCGCCGACAGCATCCTCGACGACCGCACGTCGAGTGACTTCGACGACGACTTCGAGCCGTTCGACCTCGAGGGTGCGCCCGAGCTCGCGTCCGAGCGCTACCTCGACCGCGAGCTGAGCTGGCTCGCGTTCAACCAGCGGGTGCTCGAGCTGGCTGAGGACCCGAGGGTGCCGGTGCTCGAACGCGCCAACTTCCTCGCGATCTTCGCCTCGAACCTCGACGAGTTCTTCATGGTGCGCGTCGCGGGCCTCAAGCGCCGCATCGTCACGGGCCTCGCCGTGCCGACGAACGTGGGCCGTTCTCCGCTCGACGTGCTGAGCGACGTCTCCGCGAAGGCGCACGTGCTCCAGGAGCGGCACGCGGCCGCCTACCAGGAGCTCGTCAAGCCGGCGCTCGCCGAGTCCGGCATCCGGATCATCACCTGGGCCGAACTCGGCGACGACGAGCACGCGCACCTCCGCGACTACTTCTCCAAGCAGATCTTCCCCGTGCTCATGCCGCTCGCGGTCGACCCGGCGCATCCCTTCCCGTACATCTCCGGGCTCTCGTTGAACCTCTCGGTGCGCGTGCGCAACAGCCGCACCGGGCGGCAGGAGTTCGCCCGCGTCAAGGTGCCGCAGATGCTGCCGCGCTTCGTGCGCGTCGAGCCCGACGAGTCCATCGAAGACGCGCGGTACATCACGCTCGAAGACCTCATCGCGAACCACCTCGGCGACCTCTTCCCGGGCATGGAGATCGTGGAGCACCATGTGTTCCGGGTCACCCGCAATGAAGACGTCGAGATCGAGGAGGACGAGACCGAGAACCTCATCAAGGCGCTCGAGAAGGAATTGCTGCGGCGCCGCTTCGGCCCGCCGATCCGGCTCGAGATCACCGACGACATGGATGAGGTGACCCTCGGCCTGCTCGTGCGCGAGCTCGACGTCACCGAGCAGGAGGTGTTCCGCCTCCCCGCGCCGCTCGACCTCGGCGGGCTCTTCGACCTCTCGCGGCTCGACCGGCCCGAGCTGCACTACCCCACCCACGTGCCGACCACCGCGCTGCAGCTGCAGCCGAGCGAGTCGAACCTCCGAGCGGATGTCTTCGCCGCCGTCTCCCGCCAAGACGTGCTGCTGCACCACCCCTACGAATCGTTCGCCACGAGCGTGCAGGCGTTCCTCGAGCAGGCCGCCGCAGACCCGCACGTGCTCGCGATCAAGCAGACCCTCTACCGGACCTCGGGTGACAGCCCCATCGTGGAAGCGCTCATCGATGCTGCGGAGTCGGGCAAGCAGGTGCTCGCCCTCGTCGAGATCAAGGCCCGCTTCGACGAGCAGGCGAACATCTCGTGGGCGCGCAAGCTCGAGAAGGCCGGCGTGCACGTCGTCTACGGCCTCGTCGGCCTGAAGACCCACTGCAAGCTCGCCCTCGTCATCCGGCAGGAGAAGGGCGTGCTGCGCCACTACAGCCACATCGGCACGGGCAACTACAACCCCAAGACGAGCCGCATCTACGAGGACCTCGGGCTCCTCACGGCCGACGACCAGGTCGGCAAAGATCTCACCCGCCTCTTCAACGAGCTGTCGGGATATGCGATCGAGAAGAAGTTCAAGCGCCTCCTCGTCGCACCGTTGCACCTGCGCAAAGGCCTCCTGAAGCTCATCGCGACCGAGATCCGCAATGCCGAGGCGGGGCGGCCGTCCGGCATCCGCATCAAGGTGAACTCGATCGTCGACGAGGCGATCATCGATGCCCTCTACCGCGCCTCGAACGCCGGCGTGCCCGTCGACGTGTGGGTGCGCGGCATCTGCAGCCTCCGCCCGGGCATCGAGGGGCTGAGCGAGCACATCCGGGTGCGCTCGATCCTCGGGCGATACCTCGAGCACTCGCGCATCTTCTCGTTCGCGAACGACGGCGACCCCCAGATCTTCATCGGCTCCGCCGACATGATGCACCGCAACCTCGACCGCCGGGTCGAGGCGCTCGTGCGCCTCACCGACGTCGATCACCTCAGCCAGATCGACTCGCTCTTCGACCTCGCGATGGCCGACACCACGAGTTCGTGGCGCCTCGACGGATCGGGTGAGTGGATCCGGTACTCGGGCGACGCAGCGGGGCATCCGCTCGACGACATGCAGAATCGGCTCATGCAGCAGGTCGGCCAGCGCACTCGCACGGGCAAACGGCGGTGAAGACGGCCGTGACGACGGCGATCTACGCCGCAGGCGCCGTGTGCTGGCGCCTGATCGACGGCAAGGTCCACGTGCTGGTCATCCACCGCACGGTCCACGGCGATGTCACGATCCCGAAGGGCAAGGTCGATCCCGGCGAGTCGCTCCCCCGCACCGCGGTGCGTGAGATCGCCGAAGAGACGGGGCTCGACGTCGCGCTGGGCGTGCCGCTCGGCATCTCGCGCTATGCACTGCCGAGCGGCCGGGAGAAGATCGTGCACTACTGGGCCGCCGAGGTGAGCGAGCGGGCCGTGCAGCGATCGACGTTCAAGCCGAACGCCGAGGTCGCCGCCCTCGAGTGGGTCACCATCAAGCGCGCCCGCGGCTACCTGAGCTACGCACCCGACGTCGAGATCCTCGACACCTTCGCCAAGCTCGTCGACCAGGGTGTCACGAGCACGTTCGCACTCGTGCTCGTGCGTCACGGCAAGGCCGTGGGCCGGTCGGGCTGGAAGGGCCCGGATGCCGCGCGGCCGCTCACCGAGCGGGGCGTCACGCAGGCTGCCGCCCTCGTCGACACGATCACGGCGTGGTCCCCGCGTCGCATCGTGTCGAGCCCGGCCGTGCGCTGCGTCACGACGGTCGCGCCGCTGGGCGCGGCCACCGGCATCCAGGTCAAGCGCGACGACGGCATCAGCCAGGACGCCTGGGAGGCTGGGCACGACGAGGTGCGCCGGGTCGTCGGCAAGCGCGTCCGGTCGGGCAAGTCAGCGGTGCTCTGCAGCCATGGCCCGGTGCTGCCCGAGATCATGCGCGAGATCGCACTCGCCACCGCGACCCCGCTCGGCTCCTATGTCACGGATGCCGCGGGCCTCGAGCCCGGCGCCTTCAGCGTCGCGCACCTCTCGGCCACGAACTCGGGCTCCGGCATCATCGCGATCGAGACGCACGCCCCTCGCGCCTGACGCACAGCGCGCCCGCATCCGTTCACCTCCCGTTTACCGAGGTGGCGGAAGCTCGTAAGGCGCGCTCGTTAGCGTCGCAGGCGGGTCGGCACCGGCCCACAATCCTGCATACGAACCCCGGAAGGGAATTCACGTGAATCTCAAGCGTTTCGGCGTGCCCGCCGTCATCGCCGTCACGGCGGCGATCGCGCTCAGCTCCTGTGCCTCGAACGAAGGCGGCGGCGACGCCCCCGAGTCGGCCTCGACGCTCTCGGGCAACCTCGTCGGCGCCGGCGCCTCCTCGCAGGACGCCGCCCAGCAGTCGTGGATCGCCGGTTTCCAGACCGCGAACCCCGACGTGACGATCGACTACGACCCCTCCGGCTCGGGTGCCGGTCGCGAGACCTTCCTCGAGGGGGCCAGCGACTTCGCCGGCTCCGACCGCGCGTTCAGCGACGAGGAGATCGCCGCGGGCGGCTTCGCGAAGTGCGCCCCCGACTCCTCGATCGTCGAGCTTCCGCTCTACGTCTCGCCGATCGCCGTGATCTTCAACCTCGAGGGCGTCGACACGCTCGACCTCGACGCGGCCACGATCGCCGGCATCTTCGCGGGCACGATCACGAAGTGGAACGACCCGGCCATCGCCGCGACGAACTCCGACGCGACCCTGCCCGACCTCGCGATCACGCCCGTGCACCGTTCCGACGACTCGGGAACGACCGAGAACTTCACCGAGTACCTCGGCGCAGCGGCTCCCGACGTGTGGACCTACGAGGCCGACGGCGTCTGGCCGTTCGAGGGCGGCGAGGCCGCTCAGGGCACCTCGGGTGTCGTCGACGCCGTGACCAACGGCACCGGCACCATCGGCTACGCGGATGCCTCGCGCGCCGGTGACCTCGGCACCGTCGCGGTGCAGGTCGGCGACGAGTTCGTGCCGTACTCGCCCGAGGCCGCTGCGGCCATCGTCGACGCGTCGCCGTTCGTCGAAGGACGCGCCGAGGGCGACCTCGCCCTCGAGATCGACCGCACCTCCGAAGAGGCGGGGGTCTACCCGATCGTGCTCGTGAGCTACCTCATCGCGTGCCAGCAGTATGAGGACACGGCGAACGTCGAGCTCGTGAAGTCCTACCTCTCGTACATCGCGAGCCCCGAGGGCCAGGATGTGGCCGCGACCGACGCCGGCTCGGCGCCGATCTCGGACTCGCTCCGCGAACAGATCACTGCTGCGATCGACTCGATCCAGTAGTAGGTTCGTGCCCGACCCCGACGCGTCCACGGACGGCGGGGTCGGGCACGATCATGTCTCCAGAATCCGACCCCCTGAACCTCGAGGATTGCGACAGATGAGCACCGCAACCACCACGATCAAGGCGAGACAGCGACCCGGTGATCGTGTGTTCTCGGGCGCCGCGGTGTTCGCCGGCTCGATGATCCTCGTCACGCTCGCCGCGGTCGCGATCTTCCTCATCGTGCAGAGCCTCCCTGCCCTGTTCGCGACGACGGAAGACGCCTCGATCCTGCCGACGAACTTCTGGGCCTACGTCGGCCCGCTCGTCTTCGGCACGGTCTGGGCCGCGGCCCTCGCACTCCTCATGGCGGTGCCCGTCTCCATCGGCATCGCGCTGTTCATCTCGCACTACGCCCCGCGACGCCTCGCCTCGGTGCTCGGCTACATCGTCGATCTCCTCGCCGCGGTGCCCTCGGTCGTCTTCGGTCTCTGGGGCATCGGGGTGCTCGCCCCGGCCGTGCAGCCGTTCTACACGTGGCTCGTCGACAACCTGGGCTGGTTCCCGCTCTTCGCCGGGCCCGTCTCCGGCACCGGGCCGCACGATCCTCACCGCCGCGATCGTGCTCGCGGTGATGGTCCTGCCGATCATGACGGCGATCTCCCGCGAGGTGTTCCTGCAGACCCCGGTGCTGCACGAGGAGGCCGCACTCGCGCTCGGCGCCACGCGCTGGGAGATGATTCGCACCGCGGTGCTCCCGTTCGGTCGCTCCGGCATCATCTCGGCCGCGGTCCTCGGCCTCGGCCGGGCGCTCGGCGAGACGATGGCCGTGGCCATGGTGCTCTCCGCCACGGGCGCCGTGACGTTCCAGCTCCTCACCTCGGTGAACCCGTCGACCATCGCGGCGAACATCGCGCTCAGCTTCCCCGAGGCGTACGGCATGAACGTCAACGTGCTCATCGCCACGGGCCTCGTCCTGTTCATCGTCACGTTCGCGGTCAACGCGTTCGCCCGCTGGATCGTCAGCCGTCGCAAGGAATTCTCGGGAGCCAACTGATGACCATGACGACGAAGCCCCGACCGGCGACCGCGGTCGCGTCGCCGATCGCGAACTCGCTGACGGCGGGTCGCCTGCCGACCTCCGCCCCGTGGGTCATCCTCGGCACCGCCGTCGCCGTCGCGGCCGCCGTGTTCGGGGTGTTCGCCCTCGCCGGCGGCACCGGGTTCGACTGGGGTGGCGCGCTTCTCGTGGGCGCCCTGCTCTACGTCCCGGCCATCTGGCTCTTCTCCACCCTCGTCGAGGGCCGTCGCCGCGCGATGGACCGGCTCGTCACGGCGCTCGTGACCGCGGCGTTCGTGCTCGCGGTCATCCCGCTGATCTCGCTCACCATCACGGTCGTGACCTTCGGCCTGTCCCGCTTCGACGCCGAGTTCTTCACCTACTCGATGCGCAACGTCACCGGCGAGGGCGGCGGCGCGCTGCACGCCATCGTCGGCACCCTGCTCATGACGGGCACGGCAGCGCTCATCTCCATCCCGATCGGGCTCCTGACCTCGGTCTACCTGGTCGAGTACGGCCGCGGCCGGCTCGCGCAGGGGATCACCTTCCTGGTCGACGTCATGACCGGCATCCCGTCGATCGTCGCCGGCCTCTTCGCCTACGCCCTCTTCGCGATCTTCCTCGGCCCGGGGGTGCGCCTCGGCATCGCGGGCGCGGTGTCGCTCGCGGTGCTCATGATCCCGGTGGTGGTGCGCTCGAGCGAGGAGATGCTGCGGCTCGTGCCGAACGAACTGCGTGAGGCGGCCTACGCCCTCGGCGTGCCGAAGTGGCTGACGATCGTGAAGATCGTGCTGCCCACGTCGATCGCGGGCATCACCACGGGCGTCATGCTCGCCATCGCCCGTGTCATCGGCGAGACCGCTCCCCTGCTCATCGCCGCCGGCTTCACGGCGAGCATGAACTACAACCTCTTCGAGGGCCGCATGCAGTCGCTGCCGGTCTTCGTGTACACGCAGTACGCGAATCAGGGCAACCCGCCCGAGGCGTACCTCGACCGGGCCTGGGCGGCCGCCCTCACCCTCATCCTCATCGTCATGGCGCTGAACCTCATCGCCCGACTCGTCGCCCGCTACTTCGCCCCGAAGTTCGGCCGCTGACCGCGAGCCAGTAAGGAAACCCGTGTCCAAGCGCATCGAAGTCCGTGACCTCAACGTCTACTACAGCAAGTTCCTTGCCGTGGCCGACGTGAGCCTCGAGATCGAGCCCCGCAGCGTCACCGCGTTCATCGGCCCGTCGGGCTGCGGAAAGTCCACGTTCCTCCGCACCCTGAACCGCATGCACGAGGTGATTCCCGGTGCCCGTGTCGAGGGCGAGGTGCTCATCGACGGCAACAACCTCTACGACCCCGAGGTCGACCCGGTGCTCGTGCGACGCCAGGTCGGCATGGTGTTCCAGCGACCCAACCCGTTCCCGACGATGTCGATCAAGGAGAACGTGCTCGCGGGCGTCAAGCTCAACAACAAGCGCATCTCGAAGTCCGATGCCGACGAGCTCGCGGAGAAGTCGCTGCGCGGCGCGAACCTCTGGAACGAGGTGAAGGACCGCCTCGACCGCCCCGGCTCCAGCCTCTCGGGCGGCCAGCAGCAGCGACTGTGCATCGCACGCGCGATCGCCGTCTCCCCCGAGGTGATCCTCATGGACGAGCCGTGCTCGGCGCTCGACCCGATCTCGACCCTTGCCATCGAGGACCTCATCGAGGAGCTCAAGCAGGACTACACGATCGTCATCGTCACGCACAACATGCAGCAGGCGTCTCGCGTGTCCGACCGCACCGCCTTCTTCAACATCGCGGGGACCGGCAAGCCCGGCAACCTCATCGAGTACGACGACACGACGACGATCTTCTCGAACCCCTCGGTCAAGGCGACGGAGGACTACGTCTCGGGCCGCTTCGGCTGATCAGTCGCGCGGGCTCAGCAGGTAGGCGTTGAGCTCGCGGGTCTCGTCGGCGTCGTAGGGCACGGATGTCCCGTCGACGTCGGTGATGCCGGCGGCGAGGCGCACGCTCGAGACGAGCCACGCGGCATCCGCCGTCGTGAGCTCTTCGACGGCGATGTCGCGGTACTCGGTGCGCCCGCCTGCCGCCTCGACGTGCTCGAACAGGCTCTGCTGGGTGGTGCCGTGCAGGATGGCGCCCGAGGGCGCCGGCGTCGCGTAGACGCCGCCGCGTCGGATGATGACGCTCGACGTCGGCCCTTCCATGACGTAGCCGTCGCTCGTGACGAAGATCGTGTCGTCGGCGCCGCGGCGTTTCGCCTCGCGGAGCGCCGCCATGTTCACGGCGTAGCTCAGCGTCTTCGCGCCGAGCAACAGCCATGGGGCTCGTTCGGCGGTGCCGCGGGCGTACCCGCGATCGAGGGTGACGACCCGGATGCCGTGCTCGCGCGCGGCGGTGAAGTCGGCCGCCGCCGAGGCGTGCAGCCACGCGGTCGGGGCGGGGCCGTGCTCGACGCCCCGGCTCAGCACGAGCTTCAGCGCGTACTCCCCCGTCGCCGGGAGCGACCCGACCGCGCGGGCGATGGCGGCCTCCCACTGCGGCAGGTTCGGCTCGGGCAGCTCGCAGATGCGGGCGGAGTTGCGGAGGCGCTCGAGATGCGCCCTGGCCTCCTGCGCGTGGCCGTCGACGACGCCGATCGTCTCGAAGATGCCGTCGCCGCGCTGGGTCGACAGCTCGCCGACGCGGAGCGCGGGTGCCGAGGCATCGACCTCGCGGAACGTCGCGTCGAGATCGGCGCCGACCTCACCGGAGGGCAGCGGTTGGATGAGGAGCGTGACGGTCGGGGCCATGCTCCGATGCTACGCGGATGCCGCGAGCCGCCGCATACGCGGAGAGGCCTCGGGGCAGATGAGAGGCCGGCCGCAGAACGCCTCTCGGCGCGAGGCCGCTCGGAGCGGCGAATATTGGAGCCCGGGGTTACTGCGGCCGGCCACGTCAATTCTAAACGAGGCTCGGGGGTGGTTCATTCCCGCGCGACGAATCGGACTCGCGCCCACCCTTCGGCCCGGCGAGCCCGTGTTCGAAACCCCAGATCACGACGTGGACGCGATCAGGAAGCGCGAGCTTGCTGAGAATCGACTTGAGGTGCGTCTTCACGGTGTTGCCGGTGAGGTGGAGGCGCGCGGCGATCACGTCGTTCGACGCGCCGGTCAGCAGTGCCATGAGCACGTCGCGCTCGCGAGGGGTGAATCGGGCGAGCAGCGCGTCGTGGTCGGGCGGTTCGGGTGCCCGTGCCACGAAGTCGATGAGGCTCGCGGTGGCGCGCGGCGCGACGACCGCATCGCCCACGTGCACTGCGCGGATGGCCGCGGCGAGCTCCTCGCTCGAGGCGTCCTTCGTGAGGAATCCGCTTGCGCCGGCGCGAATCGCCGCGAACACGTATTCGTCGAGGTCGTACGTCGTGAGCACGAGCACGCGGGTGCCCGGATGCGCCGCGACGAGCCGCTCGGTCGCGGCGATGCCGTCGAGGCGCGGCATCCGGATGTCCATCAGCACCACGTCGACGCGGCGGGCGCGCAGCGACTCGAGGAGCTCTGCACCGTCGGATGCCTCGAGCACGAGGTCGAGGTCGTCGTGCGCCTCGATCATCGCGCTCACGGCTGAGCGGATGAGCTCCTGATCGTCGGCGACGGCGACCCGGATCCGCGGGTCGCCGGTGCGGTCAGTCATGCGCGACCGCCTCGGGATCGGGGAACGTCGCCCTGACCTGCCAACCCCCGTGCGGGCCCGCCCCGCTCTCGAAGTGCCCGCCGGCCTGCTCGACCCGGTCGCGCATGCCCCGGATGCCGCGGCCCGGAGCGACTGGCGACGGGCTCGTCTGCCCCGCGGGAAGCGCACCGTCGTCGACGACGGTGACCACGAGCCCGTCAGTCGTCCAGGCCAGCCGCACCTCGCTCGTCGTGGGCGGCGCCGTGTGCTTCAGCGTGTTCGTCAGGGACTCCTGCACCACGCGGTAGACGGTGAGCGCGGTGCCCGGGCTGACCGGGCGGGGAACGCCCGTCTCGGTGAGCACCGCGGCTCGTCCGAGAGCAGCCGAGCGCTCGACGAGTGCCGCCAGCTCGGCGAAGCCGGGGCTGGGTTCGCGTGGTTCGGGGCTCGCGGCGTCCGCAGCGGCAGCGCCCGCACGGGCCGGCGGTTCGGCGAGCACCGCGAGGAGCCCGCGCATGTCGGTCATCGCCGTGCGACCGGTCGACACCACGTGCTCGATCGCCGTGCGCGCGCGGGTCTCATCACGGTCGAGCAGCACTCGTGAGGCCTCGGCCTGGGCGACCATCACGGCGAGCGAGTGGGAGATGACGTCGTGCAACTCCCGGCCGATGCGCCGGCGCTCATCGGCCACGGCCGCGCGCTCCCCCTGCAGCCTGAGCTCGGCGGACTGCCGGCGCCCCAGCTCTTGAGCGGCCCGCTTCCTGCGCGATTCCCGACGGTAGCGTCCGAGTGCCCACGCCGCGGCGATCGAGGCGACGAGGAAGCCGCCGAGGGAGATGAGCGCCCGGGCCTCGGGGACCGGGCCGTGCGCGATGGCGACCGCGGTGATGAGCGCGGCGCCGAGCAGTCCGAGCACGATGGACGGGACATCCGCCCACGGGTCGTCGCTCGCGGCTGCCGTGAAGACGAAGACGAGGTAGGCGGCGCTGCTCGGCAGCAGCACCGCGATCGAGGACGTGCCCGGGAGGCTCGCGACGGTGAGCAGGAGCATCACGGCGGATGCCCCGAACAGCGCGAGGCGCGGCGACCGGCGGCGAACGACCACCGTGAGGTGCAGCACGACGAAGAGGACGATCGTGCCCGCGAGCCAGACGGCATCGGGCGCCTCGCCAGCCTCGCGAACGAGCTCGACGACGGTCACCGGCAGGAGCGCGGCGGCACACGCGGCCGCCCAGACCCAGTCGGCCACCGTCGGCGGCCGGGCTTCCCGGTCGGGCTCGCCGGATGCCGCCACGCCGCGGCCTGCCGACGACGTGGAGCGAGAGTCAGACGATGCACCCATTCCGCGATCCACGCTACCCGGGACGGCACTTGCATATCTCGCCCGTTCGGGTGAGGCAGGTCGCCTCCGGTGCCTGCGACGCTGACGGGGTCGGATCGCATACGGGCGGTCCGGCGGCATCCGGAAGGAATGACGACGCACATGACGTTCACCGCATCATCGACTGCATCGGGCTCGCACCCCATCGGTCCGAGCCGACCACGAGGGCGCCTGGCGCGCACGATCGCCTTCACGGCCGTCGTCGTGTCGGCCGCGACGACGGGCCTCGGGCTCGTCTGGGTGCTGGCCCCGGGACTGAACCCGTTCGCCGACGGCACGATGACGAGCCTCCTGAGCGCCGTGGCCGCGCCGGCCGCGGTCGCCATCGCCGCGCTCGCGCTCGGCGTCGCGGGCGTCGCGCTCGCGGTGCTGCTCCTGCTCGACGCACGAATGCCTCACCGGGCGCTCGTCGGGCTCGGCGCCGCGGCGCTCGCCCTCGCCGTCGGGCTCATCCTGGGGAGCATGGGGACCATCGCCTATGCCGGCTACCTGTTCGGGCTCGCCGCCGTCGTCGCGGGCGTCGCCACGATGGTGGTGACCCTTGTCCGGACCCCCCGACTGGGCCTCCTCCTCCTCGCCGTCCTGCTCGCGGTGCTGGCGGCAGCCGTCTGGCTCGCCGGCCTCACCATCGACGGGGTCACCGAGTTCGCCATCGCATTCGGCGATGCGCTCGCCGCGCATGCGCCGAACATCGCCGTCTCAGCCGTGATCGTCGTCGACGCACTCGTCTGGGCGGCCATTGCGATCTCCGCCCTCCGCGCTGCCTCGGCCGGGCAGCGCTTCGAATCCTGGCTCGTGCGCCATCGTCGAATCCTGACGATCCTGGCGGCGCTCGGTCCGGTGCCGTATGCCGTGGCGCGGGTGAGCTGGCTGACGCCGTGGCCGCTCTTCGGCCCGATGCCCGAGGACCTTCCGCCCAGCCTCCTCGCCACCGGCCTCATGCTCGGTGGGGGCGCCGTCGCAGCGAGCGTGCTCACGCTCGGCCTGATCCTGCCGTGGGGTCGCAGGTTCCCGAGGTGGATGCCCCGCATCGGCGGCCGCTCCGTGCCCGCCGCCGCGGCCGTGGTCCCCGGATCGATCGCGGCGGGAGTGATCTGCATCTCAGCAGCGCCGATGTTCGTGACGACCGTCGGCGGCGCCGATGCACCCGTCGACGCGCTGCTCGTCAACCTCGTGCTCCCGCTCTGGTTCTGGGGGCCGATGCTCGCACTCGCCGTGTGGGCGTATGCGGCCTGGCGGCGCGATGAGGTGCAGCGGGGCTGACGCCTCAGTCGAGGGCGTCGCGGCGCCAGAGCCTCGCACACGACGACAACTCGTCGGCGAGCTCGGTGAGCCGCAGCGCCCGGGTCGTGAGCGCGGCCGGTCGATCGGGTTGCACGGCATCGGCGGCATCCGCGTCGTCGGCGTGGCTCGCGAACCCCGTCGCCGCGACCCGGGCGAACGCAGCGGCTCGGTCGAGGGCGACCGCGAAATCACCCGTGAACAGCCCGTGGAGGATGCGGTCGGCGAGCTCGCGCACCTCATCGGGTCCGGCCGGGACGGGTGCCCCGGCGACGACCGGGTCGATCGTGTGCGACAACTCGGAGCCGCGCTGGAACGCGAGGCTGAGGCCCTGGGGATCCTGCCGGATGAGCGTGCGCAACAGGTACACGCGCCAGAGCGCGCCGGGAAGGCTCTTCGCCGATGCCTGGGACCAGAGCTCGGCGATCGCATCGATGCCGTGCTCGTCGGTGTACGACACCAGTCGGGCGACGACCTCGGGATCGGGATCGTCGCGCACGCGGGCGAGGAGCGCCGCGGCGGTGTCGTGCGCGACGCGACTGATGCGCGCCGGGTCCTCGCCGCCGAGGAATCCCTCGAACATGCCTGGCGGGAATCGCGTGGGGCGGTGGAAGTCTGAAGCCATCGCGCACACCTTACCCGCCTTCGCTCCGAGCCGTCGACGACGACGCCGCGATGGATGAGCCGACGCCGAAGCAGGCGACCACGCCGTGCGGGGTCAGGCTATTCTGGTTCAGCGGGCCTCTAGCTCAGTTGGCAGAGCAGCGGACTTTTAATCCGCGGGTCGTCGGTTCGAGCCCGACGGGGCCCACCGTCGCGACGGCCGTTCCGGCTGTTTCCCGTCCATCTGCGCATGCGGGTGCGAGGGCACGCCGCGGCGCCTCCACGCACGAGGCGCATCGGCGCCGGGCACCGCCCGGCGGGCGTTCGAGCTACAGGGCGGCCTGTTCGAACGTTCCCGCCACAGCGGCTCCTCCCCAGTTGTCCCCTTCCCGCACAACCTCGTACGGGTGCCTCTCACGCTAGACCTGCGAACGTGGTCGCGCCAGAGAAGTCCCCCCGTACTGGGGACACCGCGCGCCGCCGTCGGACCGCCGGTCGAGGGCGACCCCGACGTACGGGTGAACGGATGCCGCGACGCTCCGCTCAGCCGACGAGGGCGCGGAAGCCGGACATCAGCGCCACCCGCTCGGCGGAGGAGCGCGCGAGCGGCGTGACCGTGAGCGTGGTCACACCCGCCGCCGCGAAGGCCGCGACCCGCTCGGCGACATACGACGCGGGGCCGATGAGCGACACCGCGCGCACGAGCTCGTCGGGAACGGCGGCGATCGCCTCGTCCTTGCGCCCCGCGAGGTACAGGTCCTGGATGCGTGCCGCCTCGGCGGCGAACCCGTAGCTCGCGATGAGGTCGTTGTAGAAGTTCTTGCCCCGCGCACCCATGCCGCCGATGTAGAGCGCGAGGTTGGGCTTCACGAGTGACAGCACCTGCTCGGGGTGGTCGGTGATCGCGAGCGCGGGGCTCGCGAAGACGTCGAGTTCGCCGAGCTCGGGCGAACGGCGCGCCCGCCCGGCGGCGAGCGCCTCGCCCCAGACCTCGGCCGCCCGCTCAGGGTGGAAGAACATCGGGAGCCAGCCGTCGGCGATCTCGGCGGTCTGCTCGACCGACTTCTGGCCCAGTGAAGCGATCGTGATGGGGATGCGCTCGCGCACCGGGTGGTTGATGAGCTTCAGCGGTTTGCCGAGCCCCGTTCCCTCGCCCTCGGGCAGCGGGATCTTGTAGTGGCGGCCCTCGTGCACGACCGGCTCGCGTCGCCAGGTCATGCGGCAGATGTCGACGATCTCGCGCGTGCGGCCGAGCGGCGCGTCGTAGCGCACGCCGTGGAAGCCCTCGATGACCTGCGGGCCGGATGCCCCGATGCCGAGCTCGAACCGGCCGTCGGAGACGTAGTCGAGGCCTGCTGCCGTCATCGCGGTGAGTGTGGGGGTGCGTGTGTAGAGCTGCAGGATGCCGGAGGCGAGCGCGATCGTCGAGGTGCGCGCTGCGAGGAAGCCGAGCTGGCTCACCGCGTCGAACGAGTACGCCTCGGGCACGGCGATGAGGTCGACGCCCGCCGCTTCGAGCTCGGCGACCTCGTCGGCCGCCTCGCGGAAGCCGCCCGCGTAGTTCAGGAACATGCCGACGCGCATCCGTCACTCCTCGTCGTGTGTGGCGCCCGGCCGGTCGCCCGGAGCACTCAGACCCTAACGGAATCGCTGGCCCGTCGCGTCATGCGTTGTGGGTGGTCGACTACGTCTCGATGACCACGATCGGTTCGGTGGTGGGTTGTGGCGAACCGCCGGCGGGCTCGACCGTCACTCCGACGGCGACGCCCGGCGCGAACCGCCCGTCGAGCACCCGCCAGGTCTCCTCGCCCTGCACGTCGAAGGTCCCCGCGGAGGTCGCCCCGGAGTCGTCGAGGTACCAGAGCTCGTAGGTCGAGTCGTCGCCGACATCGGGCAGCCCCTCGACGACCACGGCCGAACGGCCCTCGTCGGCCGACCAGTACAGGGTGACCTCACCCCCGTCGGGCACCTCGTGGGTCGTGGTCTGCACGTCGGGCGCCGCGGCGATCGCCGCCATCTCACGCTGCGCCCCCCAGCCGTTGGGCCCCGGCCAGTTGGCGCCGACGATCGCCCCGGCGATGAGCAGGATGGCGGCCGCCGCTCCGGCCAGGATCGCGGCCGGTCGCTGGAACCAGCGCCGCTGGGCGGCGTGCTCGGCGGGGCCGGGTGCCGGTTGCCGTGCGGGCTCGGGCGCCGGCGGAGCGGAGGACGGGGCATCCGTCGACTGCTGCGGGAGTTCGTCGAGCCGCGACATCAGCCGATGCCTCATGGCCGGCGGGGGTTCGACCGGCTCGGCGAGCGCCGCGAGCAGGGCGGCCGTCTCGGCGTAGCGGTCGGCCTCGTCGCGCAGCTCGGGCGACTCGTCGACGGCCCGCTCGTAGGCGGCGCGCTCGTCGTCGTCGACGGCATCGAGGGCGTACGCTGCCGCCAGCCCGCGGAACGCCTCGAGGGAATCGAGCTCAGCCTCGCGCCCGTCGTCGCGACCGGCCCGCTCGTCATCGTGCTGGTTGCGTTCGGTCATGTCGTCACCCCCAATGCGGTTCGCAATCGGATCATCCCGTCGCGCAAGCGTGTCTTCACGGTGCCGAGTGGCACCTCGAGCCGGTCGGAGATCTCGCGCTGGGTCAGCCCGCCGTAGTAGGCGAGCGAGACGCACTCGCGCTGCAACTCGCTGAGCTCGCCGAGTGCGCCCTGCACCCGTTCGTGCTCGACCCGCACCTCGACGGCCTCGGCGACGGTGTCGACCGGCACGTCGAGGTCGCGTGCGCCGATGCGGAGGTCTCGTTCGCGTGCGGCCTGCGACGC
Organism: Agromyces ramosus; assembly: GCF_030817175.1. Classification (NCBI taxonomy): domain Bacteria; kingdom Bacillati; phylum Actinomycetota; class Actinomycetes; order Micrococcales; family Microbacteriaceae; genus Agromyces; species Agromyces ramosus. The sequence goes on from NZ_JAUSYY010000001.1 coordinate 696,687, forward strand.
GCGGATGCGGTCGACCGCCCGCCGATGGGCGAGGGTGAACATCCAGGTGAGCGCACTGCCGCGAGCCAGGTCGAAGCGCGGGGCGGTCTGCCAGATCTCGAGATACACGTCTTGCGTCACCTCCTCGGCCTGCGCGGGGTCGACCACGAGGCGTCGCACGAGACCGAAGACCCGAGCGGCGGTCGCGTCGTAGAGGGCGCCGAATGCGGCCCGGTCACCGGTGCCGACCTGCGCGAGGAGCTCCTCGGCGGTCGGACCGGGAATGGGCGCCGTGCCCTCACCGCCGCCGTCAGCCACGTATTCCAGCATGGCAGATCGGATGCCGCCCGTCGCCCGGGTTGCGGTGGCGTGAGACTGGGGTATGAGCACACGGGTCATCCGAACGTGAAGGAGTAGGCGTCGACGCCGGTCGACACGGTGACGGTGATGGTTCCGGATGCCGCGGCATCCGTCTTCACGAGCTCGTACGACCGCGGCACCCCGGCGACCGCGATGACGCGCGCGTCGCGCCCGTCGTCGACGGTGACCGTTCCGGTGCCGCCGAGGACCATGCGCACTTCGCTCGCCGTGTAGTCGAGGCGGACGCGCGCGGGGCCGTCGGCCGGGGTGACCGATTGGGTGTCGAGTGCCCAGTCGCCATCGAGGGCGAAGGCGTCACCCGGCAGCTCGTCGGGGAACTGGAACCCGGTCGTGGCCCGCCGATACGGCTCGTCGCCGCCGAAATTCACCTGCTTCGTGGTGCCGAGGAAGCTCTCGCGTGTCGTTGAATCGGCGTCGGGGGTGTCATCGAGCTGGTCGGTGACCGGCGGCAGGGAGACCCCCGGATCGGCGTCCTCGAGCAGCTCGCGGATCAGCTGCTCGGTCTCGGCGTAGTTGCCCTCGCCGAATGAGATGTGCCGCACGGTGCCCTCGGCGTCGATGAGGTAGTGCGCGGGCCAGTACCGGTTGCGGTAGTTCGTCCAGGTCGCGAGCGAGTTGTCGAGGCCGACCGGGTGGTCGATGCCGAACGCCGTGATGCCCGCCTCGACGTTGCGCGGTTCCTTCTCGAAGGCGTACTCGGGCGAGTGGATGCCGATGACGCGCAGGCCGGCGTCGCGGTAGGCGTCGTCCCACGCCACGACGTGCGGCACCGAGCGCTGGCAGTTGATGCACGAGTAGGCCCAGAAGTCGACGAGCACGACCTCGCCCCGGAGTTCGGCGAGGTCGACCGCGGCGCCGCCGTCGGTGTTGAACCACTGCTGGATGCCCCTGAGCGACGGTGCGGTGCCGCAGGACTCCAGCTCGGCCGCCCCGTTCGTGCAGTTGTCGAGCTCGGCGTTCTCCTCGTTCACGAGGCCGCCGAGGTCGAGGGCGCGGGTGATCTCCTCGGAATCGGCCAGGTCCTGCTGGATCGCGCTCGTGTAGTCGGGCACGAGACGCTGGAGGAGCTGCGGCAGGTTGAACACGAGGCCGACGGCGAGCGCGATCATCACGACGCCGCCGGTGATGCGAATCGCCTTCTGGTGCTTGCGGAAGGTCTTGACCCGCTCGGCGACCCGGCGCCCGGCGAGCGCGAAGATGAGGAGCGGCAGCGCCGCACCCACCGCGAACGACACGGTGAGCACGACCGTCTCGACGCCGATGCGGCCGGTCGATCCCGCGACCGTGATGGCGGCGAGCACCGGCCCCGCGCACGGCACGTACACGGCGCCGAGGGCGAGGCCGAGCGGGAAGCCGCCCTGCTCGGTGCCGACGTTCTTGCGCGGGATCCACGAGAACGGCTTCTCGAGCAGCTCCTCGAACCGCGGCACGATGAGGCCGACGCCGATGAGCACGAGCACGACGATGCCCGCCCAGCGGAGCACGTCCTGCGGCAGCCCCAGGACCGCGAGGAGGAGCGAGCCGACCAGCGTGAACACGCTGAAGCTCACCACGAGTCCCGCGATCACGAGGCACGGGCGCCAACGGCCCGCCTGCGGGGCATCCGTCGTCCCTCTCGCGCTCTGCGCGCCGCCCGAGAGGAAGATCACGGGCAGCACGGGCAGGATGCACGGCGAGATGCCGGTGATGAGGCCTCCGAGGAGGCCGATGAGGGCGAGGGTGATCACGGGGTCCTGCTTTCTCGGGTCAGCGGTGGTTCGCAGCGGCGCGCCGATCCGATTGGTCGGATGCCCCGGAGAGACGGAACGCGTCGGATCTCGCCCCGTCCAATCCGATCGGCGCACCGCGCCGAACCCCTCGCATCGGCCCCGCTCCGAGGGCCTTCCACGAAGGAGTCCACCGATGCGATCAACGTCACACAGCACTCGCGCCGCCCTCGCCGCGTTCTCGATCACGGCCGTCGCCGTGCTCGGCCTCGCCGGCTGCGCCATGGGCGGCAGCGCCGCCGAGACCGAGGAGCCCACCATGTCCCAGGAGGCCGAGCCCACGGAGGAGGCCACGCAGATGGATCCCGCAGCCGACCTCGTCGGCCCCGGCTGCGCCGCCTACGCGGAGGCGGTGCCCGACGGCCCCGGCTCGGTCGTGGGCATGTCGACCGACCCGGTCGCCGTCGCAGCTTCGAACAACCCGCTCCTGACCACCCTCGTGGCGGCGGTCTCGGGCCAGCTGAATCCCGAGGTCGACCTCGTCGACACGTTGAACGGCGACGAGTTCACCGTCTTCGCCCCCGTCGACGACGCCTTCGCGAAGATCGACGCCGCGACGATCGAAGCCCTGAAGACCGACACGGCGACGCTCTCGAGCATCCTCACGTACCACGTGGTGCCCGGCCAGCTCTCGCCCGACGAGGTCATCGGGACCCTGACGACCGTGCAGGGCGGCACGGTCGAGGTCACCGGCTCGGGTGACGCGCTCATGGTGAACGATGCCGCAGTCATCTGCGGTGGCGTCCACACCGCGAACGCCACCGTGTACCTCATCGACACGGTGCTGATGCCCGCCATGTAGTTCCGGAATGGCCGCGTCGTTCGCCGACGCGGCCATTCGTGTGCCCGGACGCCCCGGACCGTTCGCGAGCGCGCCTTCAGGAGACTCGAAGTCGGATGCCGCAGGCTGGAAGCCCGCGACCTCGACCCGAACGAACGGAGCAACCATGGGCTGGAGCCTGGTGCTCGACGTGCTGCTCGTGCTCCTCTTCATCGGCGCCATCGTCAACGGGTGGCGCGCGGGCCTGCTCGGCACCGCCGCAGGGCTCGTGGGGCTCGTCGCGGCCGGCATCGCCGCGTTCTTCGTGATGCCGTGGATCGCAGGGGTCATGCCTGCGCCGGAATGGCGCGCGCCCGCGGCGATCCTCGTGGCGCTCGTGCTGCTCTCGCTCGGCGCATGGCTCGGAGCGGTCGTGGGCCGGGCCCTGCGCCACGGCGCCCGGGCCGTGAAGCTCGGAGTGCTCGACCGCGTCCTGGGCGCGATCGGCAACCTGATCGTCACGGCGTTCGTGGTGGCGCTCGTCGCCTCGGGCGTCTCCGCCATGGGCGTGCCGGTGCTCTCGCCGGCCGTGACCGGCTCACGGGTGCTGCAGGCCCTCGACCAGCTCACGCCCGCACCCGCGCGAACGCTGCTCGCCCAGATCCGCACGGCCGCGCTCGGCGAGGCGATCCCCTGGCTCGTCGAGGTGCTCGATGCGCCCGTCGAGAGCCCGCAACTGCCGGGCAACGTGCTCGACGACGCCGTGCTCGCCCGTGCCGCGGCATCCGTCGTGCGCGTCACCGGCAACGCCTTCGAGTGCGGCAGCAATCTCTCGGGCAGCGGCTTCGTCGTCGCGCCCGACCGCATCGTCACGAACGCGCACGTCGTGGCCGGGGTCGATGCGCCGATCGTCGAGGCCCCGGGCCAGCCCGCGGTCGAGGGACGCGTCGTCGCGTTCGACCCCGAGAACGATCTGGCCCTCATCGCGGTGTCCGGGCTCGCGACGCCGCCGCTGGCGCTCGCGGATGCCGCGGCCGGCGCTGACGCGGCGGTCGCCGGCTACCCGTTCGGCGGCCCGCTCGAGGTGCGCCCGGCGCGCGTCATGTCGGTCGGCCCGCTCACCATCATCGAAGGCGGCGTGCGGTCGACCCGCGAGGTGATGACCCTTGCCGCCGACGTCGACCACGGCAACTCCGGCGGACCGGTGATCACCGGCGACGGCTCGGTCGGCGGGGTCGTGTTCGCGAAGTCGGAGTCGACCGAGAACGTGGGCTTCGCCGTGACGGTCGACACGCTCTCGCCGCTCGCGGCCGACGCGTCCGACCTCAGCGAGCCGGTCGACTCGGGCGCGTGCGTGGCACGCTGACGCCCTCGCCGCGTGGCTGCCTGGTCGTCTGGCCGTCTATTCGGCGGTGAACCCGGCGAAGCGGATGCCCCAGCTCAGCTGCCATCCCTCGCCCGGGTCGAGCCACTTCAGCCCGCGACCGGAGTTGAACGCCTCGGCCGGCGCCGTCATCGGCTCGACGGCGATCGCGACATCGCCGTCTTCGCCGGGGAACTCGCGCGTGGTGAACACCTGCACGTACTCGAACTCGTCGTCGGCCCAGATCGAGACGCTGCGGCCGTCGGGCGCGGTGAGCGAGTGCAGCACCTGGCCGCCTTCGCTCGCGACCTCGCCGAACGCGTCGTCGAGCTCGAGGTCGCCGACGCGCTGGCCCTCGCGGAAGTCCCACTCGCTGCCGTCGACGGGAACCTCGCCGGTGGGCAGCAGCCGCTCGTCGACCTCGATGTGGCTCGCGGCGTCGAGGCGGAGCACGAGGTCGGCCGTGGGCACGCCGCCGATCTTCAGGTACGGGTGGGAGCCGAGCGCGACGGGGGCCGCTTCGGCACCGAGGTTCTCGACGAAGTGCGTCACCTTGAGCCCGTCGGCGACGAGCTCGTAGTGCACGGCGGTGCCGAGCAGGAACGGGTAGCCGAGCTGCGGGTAGATGGTCGCGGCGAGGGTGACGGAGTCGCGTTCGCGGGCGATCGGCTTGTACTCGGTGTAGCGGAGGAGGCCGTGGATGGCGTTCGTGCGCGCCGGCTCGGTGATCGCGAGCTGGTGCTCGACGCCGTCGTGGCTCCAGCGGCCGTCGCGGATGCGGTTCGGCCACGGGGCGAGCACGATGCCCGCGCCCATGGGCGGCGTGCGGTCTTCGGCGTAGCTCGGCACGAGGTCGATGCCGTTGATGCTGAGTGAGCGGATGCCGGCTGCGACGGCGGTGACCGTCGCGCGGACCTCGCCGCTCGCGGTCGACGTCTCGAGGGCGAACTGCTCGCCCGTGGGAAGGGTCATGGATCCACTCTAGGGTCTCGTGCGGCGAGCACCGTGAGCCCCGACTGCTCGAGCTCGGCGACGAGGGCGTGCGGCGCCGAGGCATCCGTCACCAGCACGTCGAATGCGTCGATCGGGGCGATGCGTCCGAGATGGACCTCGCCGAGCTTCGAGGCGTCGGCGACGACGATCGTGCGGGCCGCCGCGCGGAGCATGAGCGCCTTCACGGCGGCTTCGGGGAGGTTCGCGTTCGTGACGCCGTGCACGGGGTCGACGCCGTTGCACCCGATGAACGCGAGGTCGACGTGCACCTCGTCGAGCATGGAGCCCGCGAGCGGGTGCACGAGCGAGTGCTGCTTCGGACGGAGGGTGCCGCCCGTGACGACGACGGTGAAGCGCGGGATCTCGTCTTCGAGCTCGAGCGCGATCGAGAGGCCGTTCGTGAAGATCGTGAGGTCGTCGAGGTCGGCCCGGGCGCGCAGCGCCCGGGCGATCTGGAGGGTCGTGGTGCCGACGTCGAGGATGACGCTCTGGCCGCTGCGCACGAGGGCCGCGGCGTGCTCGCCGATCAGGCGCTTCGGGACGACGGATGCCTCGAGCGCCTCCTCGAAGCTCGGTTCGCGTTCGGGGCGCTCGGCGGCCAGCGACGACGACGCCGGCACCGCCCCGCCGTGCACCCGGCGGATCGCGCCCTGCCGCTCGAGCGCGTCGAGGTCGGCGCGGGCCGTCACGGTCGTGACGCCGAATGCGGCGCTGAGCTCGGCGACGCGCACGAAGCCGCGCTCGGCGACGAGCGCGAGGGCGAGGCTCCGGCGGGCGGGGGCGTCGAGCTGGGCGGCGGGTTGCGGCTCGGACATACCCGGATTGTGCGGCATCCGACGCCGCTTTGCAATACGAAATGCAGTTGTTTGCGAAACGCAAGTCGCGTATCGTGTGCGGGGTGTCCGACCTGAACGCCGCCGCTGCGGCATCCGCCCCCGTCGTCGACCCGCGCATCGCGGTGCGATCATCGCGCCTCGCCGACGGGCGCGAGCTCATCTACTTCGACGACGCCGACACGACGCTGCCCCCCGAGCGCGGCATCGACGAGCGCGCCCTCGACCCGCGGCCCGCCAACGCGCACATGCGGCAGGACCCCCTCACGGGTGAGTGGATCTCGATCGCGGCCGCCAGGCAGAACCGCGTCGTCCTCCCGCCCGCCGACCTCGACCCGCTCGCCCCGCAGCGGCCCGGCAACCCGTCGGAGATCCCGAGCAACTACGACGTCGCCGTCTTCGAGAACCGCTCGCCGTCGTTCGGTCCCGAACTCGCCGCGGCCGATTCTGCGCCAGCCACCGCCCTCGCCGAGCTCCGCCGCGTCGGCCTCGAGCGCACGCTGCCCTCGCTCGGCCGGTGCGAGGTCGTCTGCTTCAGCCCCGAGCACGAGGGCTCGTTCGGCACCCTCAGCGTGTCGCGTGCCCGCACCGTGATCGAGGCGTGGGCGCAGCGCACCGCAGCGCTCTCCGCGCTTCCCGGTGTCGAGGAGGTGTTCCCGTTCGAGAACCGCGGCCGCGAGATCGGCGTGACGCTGCCGCACCCGCACGGACAGATCTACGCCTATCCCTACGTGACGCCGCGCACCGAGCGGCTGCTCGCCTCGGTCGACGCCTATGGGCCGACGCTCTTCGCCGACCTGCTCGACCGCGAGCGCAACGGACCGCGCGTGCTGCTCTCGGGCGAGCACTGGACCGCGTTCGTGCCGTTCGCGGCGCGATGGCCGATCGAGGTGCACGTGCTCCCCCACCGGCACGTGCCCGACTTCGCGGAGACGACCCTCGAGGAGCGCGAGGAGCTCGCCTCGCTCTACCTGCAACTGTTGCGCGGAATCGATCGGCTCTACGACACGCCGACGCCGTACATCGCCGCCTGGCACCAGGCGCCCGTGCACGAGGGACGCGATGACGTGCGGCTCATGCTCCAGCTCACGAGCCCGCGCCGGGCCGCCGACAAGCTGAAGTACCTCGCCGGCTCGGAGGCCGCGATGGGAGCATGGATCGGGGATGTCACGCCCGAGGTCGCGGCCGAGGCGCTGCGCCGGGCCATCGGGGAGGTCGAGGCATGAGCGAGGTCGACGACGCGATGCGGGGGTTCGCCGATTGGTTCGGACGCCGCCCGATCGGCGCATGGTCGGCTCCCGGCCGGGTCAACCTCATCGGCGAGCACACCGACTACAACGACGGGTTCGTGTTCCCGTTCGCGATCGACCACCGCACCGCGGTCGCCCTCGGCGACCGTGATGACCGCGTCATCCGCGTCGCTTCGAGCTTCGCCCCCGAGCCCGTCGAGATCCATCTCGACGAGCTCTCGCCCGACGCCCTCGACGGCTGGTCCGCCTATCCGCTCGGGGTCGCCTGGGCGCTCGGCGAGCTCGGCGCCGACCTCGAGCACGTGCGCGGTGTCGACCTCTACATCGTGAGCACCGTGCCGATCGGCGCCGGGCTGTCGTCGTCGGCGGCGATCGAGTGCTCGGTCGCGCTCGCCCTCGACGAGCACTGGGGGCTCGGCTTCGACCGCCCCACGCTCGCGAAGGTCGGCCAGCTGGCCGAGAACCGCGTCGTCGGCGCGCCGACGGGCATCATGGACCAGTCCGCCTCGCTCCTCGGCGAAGCAGATGCCGGCGTCTTCCTCGACTGCCGGAGCCTCGACGCCGAGGTCATCCCGCTCGGCTTCGCCGCCGACGGGCTCTCCCTCGTCGTCATCGACACGAAGGTCGAGCACGCGCACGCCTCGGGCGGCTATGCCGCTCGGCGCGCTTCGTGCGAGGCCGGCGCGCGGGCGCTCGGCATCGACTCGTTGCGCGACCTGCACCTCGACGACCTCGAGCGGGCCGCGGCGCTGCTCGACGACGAGACGTTCCGGCGGGTGCGCCACGTCGTCACCGAGGACCAGCGCGTGCTCGACACCGTGCGCACGCTGCGCGAGCACGGTCCCGGGGCGATCGGGCCCTTCCTCGACGCCTCGCACGTGTCGATGCGCGACGACTTCGAGATCTCGGTGCCCGAGCTCGACCTCGCGGTCGCGACGGCACAGGCGAACGGCGCGATCGGCGCGCGCATGACGGGCGGCGGGTTCGGCGGCTCGGCCATCGCGCTCGTGATCGACGCGCTCGTGCCGATCGTGACCCGCGAGGTGCTCGCCGCCTTCGCAGAGCGCGGCCACCGCGAACCCGCGATCTTCACCGCGCGCCCGAGCCAGGGCGCCCGCCGCGACGCCTAGCGGGCGCCAGCGGTCAGGGGTCGCATCGGCACGCGCAGTCGTCGATGCAGCCGCGGCCGTCCCAGCACGCGCTGAGGCAGGAGCACTCGACGTCGAGCAGCGTCACGGCCACGTGTCGCGCGTGTCGGAGACGTTCGGCGCGGCGCGCGCGCTCACGCTCGGCGAGCTCACTCACGGTCGGCTGATCCTGGACGCGGTCGGGCCCTCCCGCGTGTCTCTGGCGGTCTCGTGCGGCTCGATGGTGGTACCAGCCGCGCGGACTGGGGCGACCAGTGTGAGGTTTGAGCAGCACCGACGTCGGCGGGTCAGACGGTTCGCGCACGTCGAGATGCGTCGGCATGCGGCGATCGGCGTGATCGCGGAGCACATCCTTCGGGACGGGGATCACCTCCGCTCCGTGCCGATCGAGGACGGCGATGCGCATTCCGGCGAGCGCCAGGATCCGAACCAACAGCGGAAGATCGACGCGACGTTGTGACGACTCGATGCGAGCGACCTGCGATTGGGCGAGGCCCAATGCGCTGCCGAGATCCCGCTGGCTCAGGTCACATGCGCGCCGCACGCGCATGACGATTCCCGGCACATCGATCTCGGCGCCATGGCCTGCATCGAGCCCGCCAGTGTCTACCTGTTCGGCACTCATGTCGTCCGCTCCATTGCCGGAGCCTCGCAGATGGCACTGACATGGCTCCGAGCGACTTCGGGTCCTGCAGACTCCGCCACTGATGCCAAAACAGCATCAGTGGCGGAGTCGGAGGCAGAACGGCGGGACCTGGCCCTCATGGCCGTGTGGCGATGGGTCAGCGGCGCGCGCGCCACTCCTCGGCGAGGATGCCGTAGGTGTAGCCGTCGACCCAACCGAGCTCGGCGTGCCATGAATCGCGCACACCGTGCTGCTCACGTCGCATGCCCAGCTTCTCCATGACCCGCCACGAGGCGGCGTTGTCGGCGAAGCAACCGGCCGTGACCCGGTGAAGACCGAGATCCGTGAAGGCGAGGTCGAGCAGGGCCCCGGCGATATCGGTCGCGTACCCGTTTCCGGCGTGGGCGGGGTCGATGAGGTAGCCGAGGAGCCCTTCAGCCCTGCGCCAGGCATCGCCCTGGAACTGCCCCATGCCGTCGCGCACGTCGAGGGAGCCGGTTCCGATGACGACCCCGTCGAGCACGGCCACCGCTGCGTGCTGGTCGGGGTCCGCGACGCTGTCGAGCCATGCGGTGCGGAATGCCTCGGGGTCGACCGTCGTACGCAGCAGCCAGCGGGTGACCTCGGGCGTGTTGCGCCAGGTGAGCACCTGCTCGAGGTCGTCGCTCGTGGGCGGTCGGAGGATGAGCGGGCCCGCGGGGCGCGGCCAGGCCACGCCGGGCGAAGTCACGCCGAAGCCTCGCGGGACGGCTCGACGGCGCGGGGCGTGCCGCCCGTGATGCGCACGAGCTCGTCGAAGGTGGTCGGGAAGACGGTCTTCGCGTGCCCCGCCGCCGCCCACACGACCGGGTAGTCGGCGAGCTGGACGTCGACGACGGTGCGCACGGGTCGAGGGTGTCCGAGCGGTGCGACGCCGCCGATGACCTGGCCCGTCGCCTCCTTCACGGTCTCCTTCGACGCACGGCGGACGACTCCCCCGAGCTGCTCGCCGAGCCACGCGGTGTCGACACGGTGGGCGCCCGACGTGAGCACGAGGATCGGCTCGTCGTCGATCGTGAACACGAGCGAGTTGGCGATCTGGCCGACCTCGACGCCGAGTGCGTCGGCGGCGAGTTGCGCCGTCGTCACGGCATCGTCGAACCAGACGATCTCGGGGTCGAGTCCGTGCCCGGCGAGGGCATCGATGACGCGGTCGACCGAGGGGTGGGAGAGCGTGGTCATGCACCGATCCTATGATCGGCGGCGACATCCCACGCGTCGTCCGCATGGCGTAGTGTGCCAGCGTGACCGCCGCCGCCCAGCCCGCCCACGATCGTCTCGCCCGGCGCCTCGGACTCGGCGATGCCGTCGCGATCGGGCTCGCCGCGATGATCGGCGCGGGAGTCTTCGCGGTGTGGGCCCCGGCTGCACAGGCGGCCGGCGCCGGGCTCCTCATCGGCTTGGCGATCGCGGCATTCGTCGCGTTCGCGAACGCGAGCTCGTCGGCCCAGCTCGCCGCACGCTACCCCGACTCCGGTGGGGCCTATCGATACGGACGAGAGCGGCTCGGGCCCTGGCCCGGCTTCCTCGCGGGGTGGTCGTTCGTGATCGGCAAGACCGCCAGTTGCGCCGCGATGGCACTCACGGCGGCCGCGTACCTCGTCCCGCCCGAGTGGCAGAAGCCCGTGGCCGTCGTCGCGGTGGTCGCGCTCGTGGGCGTGAACCTCCTCGGCGTGACCCGCACCGCGCGCGTCGGCGCCGTCCTCGTCGCCGGGGTGCTCGTCGTGCTCGCGATCGTCGTCGCGGCGGGCACCGTGTCGGCGACCGCGGGCGAGACGACCCTCCCCGACGCGCTGCAACCGGTGGGCAGTGGCGGCGTGTACGGCATCCTGCAGTCGGCGGCGCTCCTCTTCTTCGCGTTCGCGGGGTACGCGCGAATCGCGACGCTCGGCGAGGAGGTCCGCGAACCGGCGCGAACCATTCCGCGGGCGATCGGCATCTCCCTGCTCGTCGTGATCGTCGTCTACACGGCCGTCGGCCTCGCGACACTCGCCTCCCTCGGGCCACGACTGCTCGCGGCATCCGACGCCCCGCTCGCCGAGGTCGTGGCGAGCGCCGGGTGGCCATGGGCAGAACCCGTCGTGCGCATCGCCGCCGGCGTCGCGGCCCTCGGCGCGCTGCTCGCCCTGCTTGCGGGCATCGGCCGCACGAGCCTGGCGATGGCGCGCGACAGCGAGCTTCCGGCTCCGCTCGCCGCGGTGCATCCGCGATTCAGCGTGCCCTACGTCGCCGAGATCGCCGTGGGCGTCGCCGTCATCGCCCTCGTGCTGTCGGTCGACCTGCGCGGTGCGATCGGGTTCTCCTCGTTCGGCGTGCTGCTCTACTACTTCATCGCGAACGCCGCCGCCGTCACGCAGCCGCGATCCGAGCGGCGCGTGCCCAGGGCGCTGTCGATCGCCGGGGCGATCGGATGCCTCGTGCTCGTCGTCACCCTGCCGCTCTCGTCGATCGTGGCCGGCGTCATCGTGCTCGCGGTGGGTGTGCTGTACCGGCTCGTGGCGCGCGCGGTGCGCTCCCGGCGCGGCGCGGCCGGGCACCGGCCGCCCGCGTAGGCTGGCGCCATGACCGCAGATCCCTCGGCCCGCATCATCACCATCGCCGGCGTGCCGGCCCCCGCGCTCGACGAGAGCGCGTTCGTTGCTGCCGGTGCGGTCATCGTGGGCGACGTCCGCCTCGCCGCGCACTCGAGCGTCTGGTACAACGCGGTGCTGCGCGCGGAGGCCGAGCCCATCGTGCTCGGCGAGGACTCGAACCTGCAGGACACCGTGGTCTGCCACGTCGACGCGGGCTTCCCGCTGACGATCGGTCGCGGGGTCTCAGTCGGACACGGCGCAGTGCTGCACGGCTGCACGGTCGAAGACGACTGCCTCATCGGCATGAGCGCGACGGTGCTGAACGGTGCCGTCATCGGCGCCGGCTCGCTCGTCGCGGCCGGCGCGGTCGTGCTCGAGGGCACCATCGTGCCGCCGGGTTCGCTCGTCGCGGGAGTCCCCGCCAAGGTGCGTCGCGAGCTCACCGAGGCGGAGCGGAGCGGCATCCGGCGCAACGCCGAGCACTACCTCGCGCACGTCGTCGAGCACACCGCACCGGTCGACTGACGCCGCCGGCCCCAGCCTGCCCGGCCAGGCCGCGTGTCGAGGCTCACGCGGCCTCGACGAACTCCGACGCCGTCGACGGCATCAACCAGCGCCGAGCCCGGCGCACGCGCCGCACCACCCACCGCGCCGGCACCGCGACCACCATCGAGAGCGTGCCGGCGGCCGACCGGTCGTGATGGCCGAGCATGCGCTTGCGCTCGAACGCCCGCCGAAGCGCCCCGCCGCGCAGGTTGTATCGACGGGTCGGCAGCGGGATCGGGACCGCAGCTCGCCTCGCGAGGAGCTCGTCGAGCTGCGCGAGCCAGTCGTCATGCTCGCGACCGTGGAAGTAGTTGTCGCCGAGCCAGTCGTCGGCCGGATGCCGCGCCGCCCACGCCGCGACGTCGTCGGCGCCGCCGAACAGGCCGCTGCCCTCGAACACGGTGTTGATGAGCTTCGGCGTGACGCCGAACTCGTCGATCAGGATCGCCGGCACACCCGCGGCGATCGCCTCGAGCACGGCCGTCGAGCTCACCGTCACGATCGCCGCCGCCGTGCGGAGGTGCCCGGCCATGGGACCGTCCTCGACGACGAGGTTCGCCGGCAACGTGCCGCCCAGCTCGGAGCGCACCGCCGGGTCGGCGAGCAGCTCGGCGAAGTCGAACTCCTCGGCATGCGTCTGCGCCTCGCCGCGGCCCGCCCGCACCTTCACGACGACCCGCCGTGAGGGGCGGCGGCATGCGGCATCCGCGAGCCACCCGAGCAGCCGCACCCGTTGGTCGCGCTCGGTCGGGACCTTGGCCTGCGCGGCGAACACGAGGTCGCCGCCGGTCGCCGGATCGGCGAGATCCTGGGCGTGGTCGTGGGCCGGGGCATCCGGCAGGAACGGCAGCGTCGACAGGCCGAACTCCACGGGCACGCCGAGCTGCTCGGCGTTCGCGCGGAACTCGCGCACCTCGCGGTGGCTGTGCAGCACGATGAGGTCGACCTGCTCGCGGTACACGATGGCCTTCGGCTCGGCCGGGATCGTGAGCCCCGGGAACCCGCTCACGAGCACCGGCCGCTGCGGTCGGCGGCCGACGATCGGCGCGACGACGCGCACGAGCGGGCCGCGGAGCGAGAGGAGCACGGCATCGGGACGCGAGTTCGCGAGGTGGGGTTCGAGCTCGTCGAGTTCGAGCGAGCGCGCGTCGTTCGGGGCGAACGCCGACCCCGCGAGCGCGGAACGCAACTGGCGCGCACTCGGCATCGCGGGGTTCGCGAGCACCACGAGTTCGGTCGTCCAGTCACCGGGAAGTCGTGAGGCGAGCGCGGCACCCCACTTCACGTACGAGTCGGTGTCGGCGACGACGAGGAACCGTCGACTCACAGGGCGGGCACCCGCCGCAGCTTCGCACGCGGCGCCTCCTCACCCGGGAAGACGCGCTTCACGCCGTCGCCCATCGCCTCGCCGATGATGCGGATGTCGCGCACGAGGTGCTCGAACCCCTGCGGTTCGAGCGACGCGGCCTGGTCGGAGCCCCACATCGCGCGGTCGAGCGTGATGTGGCGCTCGACGGCGACGGCGCCGAGGCTGACGGCGGCGATCGAGATCTGCAGGCCGCGCTCATGGCCCGAGTACCCGATGGGCACGCCGGGGTACCGCCCGCGCAACGTGTCGATCGTGCGCAGGTTCGCCTCCTCGGGCGGCATCGGGTAGCTCGACGTGGCGTGCATGATCACGAGCCGGTCCGTGCCGAGCGTCTCGACGGCGCGGTCGATCTCGTCGAGCGTCGACATGCCCGTCGAGAGGATCACGGGCTTGCCGGTCGCCGCGATGGCGTCGAGCAGGGCGAGGTCGGTGACCGACGCGGACGCGACCTTGTGCGCCACGACGTCGAGCGCCTCGAGGAACTCGACCGACGGGACATCCCACGGCGAAGCGAACCAGTCGATGCCGGCACGCATCGCGTATGAGGCGATCTCGAGGTACTCGGCCTCGCCGAACTCGACCCGGCGACGGTAGTCGAGGTAGCTCATCGTGCCCCAGGGCGTCTCACGCGGGACGTCGCGCATGTGCTCGGGGGTCGCGATCTCGGGGGTGCGCTTCTGGAACTTCACCGCCTGCGCACCCGACTCGACGGCGACGTCGATGAGGCGCTTCGCGACCCCGACGTCGCCGTTGTGGTTCAGCCCGATCTCGCCGATGACGTAGACCGGGTACTCGTTTCCGACCATCGATCGGCCGATGCGAACTGACGTCATGTGCGTGCTCCTGTGGGGTCGCGGGCGGTCTCGGGAGATATCAGGTCGGCCTCGGCGGTCGCCGTGGCGGCGGCGGCGCGCGCCGCGAGCACGAGATCGGCGAGCTCCCGCACGGCGCCATGACCGCCGGGCCGCTCGAGCACGTGCCGCGCGGCGTCGAGCACGGCGGGAACGGCATCGGCGACCGCGGTCGGCCAGCCGACCTCCGCGAGCGCCGGCAGGTCGCCGTGGTCGTTGCCGAGGTACGCGATGCGATCGAGGCGGATGCCCCGTGCCGCCGCCCACCCTCGGAGCACCGCGCCCTTCTCCGCCACGCCCTGCGCGCACTCGACGCCGAGCTTCTCGGCTCGGCGTCCGACGACGGGGTTCTCCTCGGCCGAGAGGATCAGCATCGGGATGCCGGCCGCCCGCAGCCGCGCGACGCCGTGGCCGTCGCTGCGGCTCACCCGCACCGACTCGCGTCCGAGCTGGTCGACCATGACGGTGTCGTCGGTGTGCACCCCGTCGAAATCGGTCACGACCGCGTCGACGTCGATGAGCGGCGACGGATGTCGCGGCGCGGCGTCGATCTCACGCGCGAGTGCGTTGGCGTGCGCGAGGTCGTCGGCATCGTCGATCTCGATGGCGTAACCGGTGCGCACCCGCTGGACGCCGACCCGGCCGAAGAATCGGTGCCTGGCCTCGACGAAACCGGCCGTGCGCATGACGTAGAACGCGCCGGTCTCGGCGTACTCGGGCTCCCGGTCCTGTCGACGTGGCCGATGCGCCGCGTCGTGGTTCACGCCGACAGCGCTGCCCTCGCCGACATCGTCGCGCCAGAGGAAGACGTGCGTCGGCGTCGCCGAGAACACGACGTCCCGCTCACCGCCGGCCACCGTGGCGATCGCCGTGTCGAGGTCCGCCGGATCGATGAAGGGCGAGGTGGCCTGGATGAACACCGTGATGGCGCTCGACGCATCGATCTCGGACAGCTCGTCGAGCGGTGCCCCCGCACCGCTCGACGGCGTCCCGAGTTCGCCGATCGTCTCGAGCGCGTGCAGCACGGCCGACTCGCTCGTGGCCGTGCTCGTCGCCAGCTCGGCGGGGCGAACGACGATCTCGGCGCCGGCGGCGCGCGCCGCACCCGCGATCGCCTCGTCGTCGGTGGTGACGACGACCCGCCCGATGCGCGCCGCGGCGAGCGCCGCGCGAACCGCCCGCTCGACGAGCGGCACGCCTCCCACGTGCGCGACGTTCTTGCCGCGCAGCCCCTGCGACCCGCCCCGGGCCGGGATGATCGCCGTGGCCCGCGCGGTCGGGGCATCCGTTCGCCCGGCGACGGCGCGACGCACGGGCGGTGCGGCGACAGGGTCTTCGGCGAGCTCGACGTGGGCCATGGCGCGAAGCTACGCGCGGCGTGCGGCCGCTCGGTGAGCGTTCGGTGAACGAACGGCGACCGTCAGGTCGACAGCCGATGCAGCGCGCCTGAGCGGCTCCGCTACCATCCGGAACCCCTGACCCCCGAAGAAGGGGCAGAGGGGCACGTTGCGTTCCCCGCTAACCACCATGCTCCTCTGTAGAGTCACGAGTTGGACCCAAACTGAAAGGCAAAGAATGGACTTTGCGGACTCCCTGACAGCCCTAGCGCAAAAGGTGCGCAATCAGCGCGATGGCATCCTCACTGAGGAGGCGACGAAGAACGCATTCGTCATGCCATTTATCTCCACGGTGCTGGGGTACGACGTATTCGATCCCCTGGAAGTGGTTCCCGAGTTCACAGCTGATGTCGGCATCAAGCGTGGCGAAAAGATCGATTACGCCATCATGCGGGACAGCGAAGTGCAGATGCTGATCGAGTGCAAGAGCTCGACCGCACCGCTCAAGGTCGAGCACGCATCGCAACTCTTCCGCTACTTCGCCGTGACCAACGCGCGCGTCGCCGTTCTCACGAACGGTCAGGTTTACCACTTCTTCACAGACCTCGACGCGCCGAACCGCATGGACGAGAAGCCCTTCCTTGTTCTCGATCTGCTCGATATCGATGAGACCCTCATCGATGAGATCAAGAAGCTGACCAAGGCTGCCTTCGATCTGGACTCCATCATCAGTGCCGCAGGTGAACTGAAGTACATCGGGCAACTCAAGCGCACGATCGCTGAACAGTTCCGTACTCCGAACGACGATTGGACGCGGTTCTTCATTGGCAAGGTCTACGACGGTGCCATCACTCAGAAAGTCCGCGAGCAGTTCACTCCCCTCGTGACGAAGGCTTCCGCCCAGTTCCTCAACGACCAAGTCAATGATCGGCTCAAGGCCGCACTTCGGGGCGGCGGCTACAGCGAGGACGATGAGGCGGCTGTGACAAGCAAAGATGTCGCAGAAGAAGACCTCGATCGCGACACCGAGATCGAGACGACACTTGAAGAGTTGGAGGCCTACCAGATCGTCAAGGCGATCGCCTGCAGCGAGGTCAAGCCCCAACGTGTCACCCAGCGGGACTCCAAGTCGTACTTCGCGATCCTTCTCGATGACAACAATCGAAAGCCCATCGCACGTCTTCACTTCAACTCGAGGAAGCAGAAGTACCTCGGACTCATGGGCGCGGACAAGTCTGAGACTCGGCACCCTATCGGCGGCTCCGACGAGATCTATCAGTTCGCCGGCGAGATTCGCGAAGCGGTGAATCGCTACATGTGACAATTGCGGATGCCGCAGGCCCTGAGCTTGCGGCATCCGTTCAATCCAAGTCGTCCGATGGCGACGTACTCAGCGGTGGAGTCGCTGCTCGGCCGCCTTCACGACGTTCGCGAGCAGCATCGCGCGAGTCATCGGGCCCACACCACCGGGGTTCGGCGAAAGATGCCCGGCGACCTCGGCGACACCCGGGTCGACGTCGCCCGTGAGCGTGCCCTTGCCGGTGTCCTCGTCTTGCACGCGCGTGATGCCGACGTCGAGCACCGCCGCACCGGGCTTCACCCAGTCGGGCTTCACGAGGTGCGGCACGCCGACCGCCGCGACGACGATGTCGGCCCGGCGCACCTCGGCCGCGAGGTCCTGCGTGCGCGAGTGCGTGAGCGTGACCGTGGCGTCGAGGCCCTTGCGGGTGAAGAGCAGCCCGAGCGGACGGCCCACGGTGAGTCCGCGGCCGATGACGGTCACGTGCTGCCCGCGGATCGGCACGTCGTAGCGCCGCAGCATCTCGACGATGCCCGCGGGCGTGCACGGCAGCGGGGAGTGCAGCTCGCCCTCGATGCCGAGCACGAGCCGGCCGAGGTTCGTGGGGTGCAGGCCGTCGGCGTCCTTGTCGGGGTCGATGAGCTCGAGCATCGCGTTCTCGTCGTGGCCCGCGGGCAGCGGCAGCTGCACGATGTAGCCGGTGACCTCGGATGCCGCGTTGAGGTCGCGGATCGCGGCGCGTACGTCGGCCGTCGTCGCCGACGCGGGCAGGTCGACGCGGATCGACTCGATGCCCACCTCGGCGCAGTCGCGGTGCTTGCCCGCGACGTAGGAGCGCGACGCGGGGTCGTCGCCCACGAGCAGGGTGCCGAGACCCGGCACCACGCCGTGCGCCTTCAGCAGCTGGATGCGCGACGCCAGCTCGGACTTGACGGCCGACGCGGTCGCGACGCCGTCGAGAGTGATCGCGGTCATGGTTCTCTCTTCCCTACTCGGTGTATCGCGATTCGGGGATCTTCAGGGACACTCCGCACGTGGATGGCCGGTGACGGCGTGTCGACGCGGATCCCCGAATCGCGCAACAGGCGGGCGACGTGCACGCCGCCCGGCGAGCTACTGCTGGAGGCCCGGGTACAGCGGGAATGCCGCCGTGAGGGCCTCGACGCGGGAGCGGAGCGTCGCGACATCCGCTTCGCCCTGCAGCGCGAGCGCGATGAGGTCGGCGACCTCGGTGAACTCGGCGTCGCCGAACCCGCGGGTCGCGAGCGCGGGCGTGCCGATGCGCAGGCCGGAGGTGACCATCGGCGGGCGCGGGTCGAACGGGACCGCGTTGCGGTTCACCGTGATGAGCGCGTCGTGCAGGAGGTCTTCGGCCTGCTGGCCGTCGATCTTCGAGTTGCGCAGGTCGGCGAGCACGAGGTGCACGTCGGTGCCGCCGGTGAGCACGTCGATGCCCGCGGCGCGCGAGTCGTCGGCTGTCAGGCGCGCGGCGAGGATCTGGGCGCCGCGGATCGTGCGCTCCTGGCGGTTCTTGAACTCCTCGGATGCCGCGATCTTGAACGCCGTGGCCTTCGCCGCGATGACGTGCATGAGCGGGCCGCCCTGCTGGCCGGGGAACACGTTGGAGTTGAGCTTCTTGGCGAGCTCCATGTCGCGCGAGACGATGAAGCCCGAGCGGGGGCCGCCGATCGTCTTGTGCACCGTCGAGGAGACCACGTCGGCGTGCGGCACGGGGTTCGGGTGCAGGCCCGCGGCCACGAGGCCGGCGAAGTGCGCCATGTCGACCCAGAGCTTCGCGCCGACCTCGTCGGCGATCGCGCGGAACGCGGCGAAGTCGAGGTGGCGCGGGTAGGCCGACCAGCCGGCGATGATGACCTGCGGCTTGTGCTCGAGGGCCTTGTCGCGCACGACGTTCATGTCGACGAGGAACGTCTCGGGGTCGACGCCGTAGGAGACGGCGTTGTAGAGCTTGCCCGAGAAGTTGAGCTTCATGCCGTGCGTGAGGTGGCCGCCGTGCGCGAGCTCGAGGCCGAGGATCGTGTCGCCCGGCGTGGCGATCGCAGAGAGCACCGCGGCATTGGCGGTGGCGCCCGAGTGCGGCTGCACGTTCGCGTACGCGGCGCCGAAGAGCGACTTCGCCCGCTCGATCGCGAGCGACTCGGCGACGTCGACGTACTCGCAGCCGCCGTAGTAGCGGCGGCCGGGGTAGCCCTCGGCGTACTTGTTGGTGAGCACGGAACCCTGGGACTGCAGCACCGAGACGGGAACGAAGTTCTCGCTCGCGATCATCTCGAGATAGTCGCGCTGGCGACCGAGTTCGAGCTCGAGAACTTCAGCGATCTCGGGATCGACCTCGGAGAGGGGCGCGTTGAAAACGGACTCGGCCAAGACTGGCTCCTTCATGACATACGGACCTACGTGGGGTGCTGCCTCGCGCGACCGCGCAGAGGTATCCGTACCGGCCCAGGCGAGCGGTCGGTCCGTGCCAGTCGCTCCCCGATGGTGACCATCTGAACGCCAGTCGCGACGCTCGCAAGCATAGCAACGGATGCCCCGTGCGGCAGGTTGGGGGCGACTCCCCCTGTAACGCAGCGGGCGCGCATGGCAGGATGGTGCGGAACCGTGTTCGTCAGGAGTCCTGCCTTCGCGCTCCAACGACCATACGAGGACGCATGCACCGACGCACCGCCCGGCTTCGCCGCGCCGTCGCCCTGATCGCGACGGCCGCGGTCGTTGCGGCCGCGGCGAGCGCGTGCACGTCGCCCGACCAGAACGGAGCCGCCGTGACCGGCATCATCCCCGCGCCCGCGCAGTTCACGCTCGACGACGCACCGGCGTTCGTGCTCTCCGCGGAGTCCCGCCTCGTCGCGACGGGCGACGGTGCGGCGGCCGTCGCCGAGACGTTCGCCGCGCCCGCGCGCGCCGCAACCGGGTTCGCCTTGCCCGTCGTCGACGGCGAGGCCGCGGCATCCGACATCGAACTCGTCGTCGCCGAGCGCGAGGCACCCGGGGCGGAACCCGAGGGCTACACGCTCGAGTCGGGCGAACTCGGCGTGCGCATCGGCGCCGACACGGCGGCCGGGCTCTTCCGGGGCACGCAATCGCTGCGGCAACTGCTCCCCGCCGACATCGAGCGAGCGGATGCCTCGAGCCCGCCCGCCCTCGGATGGGCCGTGCCCGCGGCATCCGTCGCCGACGCCCCCCGCTTCGCCTACCGCGGCTCGATGCTCGACGTCGCCCGCCACTTCTTCCCCGTCGAGGACGTGCTCTCGTTCATCGACGCCATCGCACTGCTGAAGCTCAACGTGCTGCACCTGCACCTCACCGACGACCAGGGCTGGCGCATCGAGATCGACTCGTGGCCCGAGCTCACCGGAACCGGTGCCGCGACCTCGGCGGGCGGCGACGGCGGCGGCTTCTACACGAAGGCCGACTATCGCCGCATCGTCGAGTACGCCGCCGAGCGGTTCATCACCGTCGTGCCCGAGATCGACCTGCCCGGGCACACCAACGCCGCGCTCAGCGCCTACCCCGAGCTGAACTGCGACGGCGTCGCCCCCGCGCCGTACGAGGGCACCGAGGTGGGGTTCTCCTCGCTGTGCGCCTCGCCCGAGCGCGCCGAGGCCACCGACCGGTTCCTCACCGACGTCACGCGGGAGCTCGCCGAGATGACGCCCGGGCCGTGGCTGCACCTCGGCGGCGACGAGTCGCTCGCGACCTCGCGCGACGACTACCTCGACCTCGTGCGCCGCATCACGCACGCGGGCGCGGCGACCGGCAAGACCGTGATCGGCTGGCATGAGATGGGCGCCTCGGCGCAACTGCCGCCCGGCACGATCGGCCAGTACTGGAGCTTCGTCGAGCCCGAGGACGACGCCGCCTCGCTGACCCGGTCGTTCGTCGAGCAGGGCGGGGCCGTCATCCTCTCGCCCGCCGACGTCGCGTACCTCGACATGAAGTACGTGGACGACCCCCAGGGTCCGCTCGGCGGACGGCTCGGCCTCGACTGGGCGAAGGGCCCGACGACGCTCGACGAGGCCTACGCGTGGGAGCCGACCACGATCGTGCCGGGCCTCGCCGAAGCCGACATCCTCGGCATCGAGGCGCCGATCTGGACCGAGACCATCGGATCGCTCTCGGAGGTCGAGTTCATGCTGTTCCCGCGCATCGCGGCGATCGCCGAGGTCGCGTGGTCGCCCCGCAGCCCCCGGGACCGTGAGTCGTTCTTCACGCGCGTCGCCTGGCTCGGCACCCACCTCGACGCGCTCGGCGTGACCTATTACCCCGTACGCGGCGTGCCCTGGGTCGAGTAGCCCCGATCACGGCGCGCGAACGACGTCCCGCCCGGGGCGCCGGGCCGGTGATCGGTTGAATACCCCCATGAACGGGGGATTGCCCCGGTCATCTCGGCACAACAGACTCGGGCGTAGTGGTGTACCCGAGCACCGCTGTTCCCGGAGGTCCTCATGCGCGCTTCCAGCGGCATTTCGTCGAGACGAATTCGTGTTCGCGAAAGCCGCACACGCGGCTGGCTCGCCGTGGTCGGTTCGGGAGCGGTGGTGGCGGGGATGCTCGCTGCAATGCCCGCCTTCGCTTCGACCGTCACGAGTGCCACGTTCACCGGAGGCACCGGTACCGTTTCGTCTGGCGGCTCGCTCTATGCCAAGCAGGGCAGTGCGCTGACGCTCACGGTCGTCGCGAGCAGCGACACCCGGTGCGTGGATGTCGCCGGCGCGTTCGCCGCGCACGATCAATCCGGCGCGGCCAAGACGAGCTGGACCTTCACGACGACGGCCGGTGCGGGCGACGGCGCCCAAGCAGTGACCGTGTCCGCCTCCCCCAACGTGAACCCCCAGGGCAAGTGCACCGGCCAGACCAGTTCCATGCAGGCATCGTTCACGCTCGACAACACGGGGCCGGTGGTGACCGCCGCCCTTGCGCCTGTCGCCAACAGCGCTGGGTGGAATCGGGCGAATGTGGGGATCACCTGGTCGGCAACGGATGCCGGTTCGGGGATCGGCAGCGGCCCCACCCCCGCTGCGGACAGCGTGAGCTCGAACACGGCCGGCGTCACGAAGAACGCCACAGCGAGCGACCGGCTGGGCAACAGCGGTACCGGCGCAGCGGTCGTGAAGCTCGACAAGACCGACCCGACCGTCACCGGGAGCGCCGCTCCAGCCGCGAACGCGGCCGGCTGGAACAACTCCGACGTCACGGTCTCGCTGATCTGCGCGGATGCACTCTCCGGCATCAAGTCCTGCACCGGCGGCGGCACCGTCGTGATCTCGACCGAGGGAGCGAACCAGTCGGTGACCGGAACCGCGGTCGACAACGCGGACAACTCGGCGAGCGCCGGTGTCTCCGGCATCAGCATCGACAAGACGGCGCCGACGCTGGGCGGCACGCCGACCACGTCGCCCAACGCCAACGGCTGGTACAAGGGCGATGTCGTCATCGGATGGTCCGGGGCCGATGCGCTGTCCGGGATCGACGCGTCGACGCAGCCGGCTGATGGCCTGATCACCGGTGAGGGCGGCGCGCTGACCACGAACGCCTCGATCGCCGACAAGGCCGGGAACACGACGACGGCGTCGAGTGTGCCCGTCAGCGTCGACCGGACGCCTCCGGTGACTGGAGTGGGCGGGTCTTCGAACAGTTGGACGAATGAGAGTGTCACGGTGGTCCTGTCGCCGTCCGACAACCTGTCCGGAGTCGCGTCGACCTCGTACGCGGTCGATGGCGGAGCGGTGCAGAGCGGGACGAGTGTGACGCTGTCGAGCGAGGGCGACCACTCGATCTTGTTCTTCAGCACTGATGGGGCCGGCAACGTCGAGGCCGCGCAGACGGCCCACGTGAAGATCGACACGACGGCACCGTCGATCAGTCACTCGTTCACGCCGGTGACGTACTCGGATGGCGCCTGGTCGAACGAGGACGTGACGGTCACGTTCGAGTGTGCTGACGCCGGTGCCGGTGTGGCCTCGTGCACCGCTCCGGTGACGACGACATCGGAGGGTCTTGCTCAGCAGGTGACGGGCACCGCGACCGACAACGCGGGGAACTCCGCGTCGGACACGGCCGTGGTGAGCATCGACAGGACCGCGCCGACGATCTCGGCTTCGGCTGATCGGGCGGCCAACGATGCCGGTTGGTACCGGGATGACGTGACGGTGAGTTTCTCCGCGAACGATGGCCTGTCGGGTCTTGCGTCCACGTCGCCTGCCCAAGTCCTCGGCGAGGGTGCGAACCAGTCGGCGACCGGTACGGCGACGGATGCGGCTGGGAACAGCGCGAGTGCCGGGGTGTCGGGCATCAACGTCGACAAGGCCGCGCCGGTCCTCCTTGCGGTGTTCTCACCTGGTTGGCATACCGATGACGTGACGGTGCTCTGGTCATGCACGGATGCGGTGTCCGGGATTGCAGCGGGCCCGGTGGATGACACGGTCATGGGTGAGGGCGGCAACCTGTCGTCGTCGGCCACGTGCACGGATGTCGCCGGCAACACCGCGATCGCGACGGTCGACGGCATCCAGATCGACCGCACCGCACCGACGACCACCGCGACGGTCCCCGACCCGCTCGCAAGCGGCTGGTATGCCGGCGGAGTACTGGTCACGTTGAGCGGACATGACCCGCTCTCCGGCGTTGTCGCGACGCACTACAGCGTCGACGGCGGTGCGGCCCAGCTCTCCACCGGCCCCTTCACGTTCAGTGCGAAGGGCACGCACACCATCGCATTCTGGAGCACGGATGCCGCCGGCAACAGCGAAGACGCGACGGTCAACAGCATCACGCTCAAGATCGACGGCGCCCCGCCGGTGACGACAGTGATCAACCCGATCTCGCCGGCCAGCGGCTGGTTCGTCACGAGCGGCATCCCCGTCGCGTTCGACGCCGATGATGCGGAGTCGGGCATCGCGGCGACCTACTACGAGATCGACGGTGGCGAGGCGCAGACGTACGGCGCCGCATTCACGGTGGAGCTCGCGACAGGGAGCCACACCATCACGTACTGGAGCGTCGACCTCGCCGGCAATACGGAGGCGAAGCAGACCACGATTCTGAAGGTCGACGATGTCGCGCCGTCCATCGTCGGGGTCGCCTCACCCGCGGCGAACGGCTTCGGCTGGAACAACACGGACGTCGAGGTGGCCTTCACGTGCACCGACGCCGAGTCCGGAGTCGCCGGTTGTGGCCCCAATGGAACGGTCACGACCGAGGGAGCGAACCAGCAGATCCAGGGCGACGCGCAGGACGTCGCGGGCAACACGAGGTCGACGACCGTCGACCACATCAGCATCGACAAGACCGAGCCGACCCTCGTCGGCACCCCGACCACCGATGCCAATGGCGCCGGCTGGTACAACGGCGATGTCACGATCGAGTGGACCGGGAACGACGCGCTGTCCGGCATCGACCCGTCCACGCAACCGGCTCACGACACGATCAGCGCCGAGGGCGACGACCTGGGCGCCTCAGCGAGCATCTTCGACAAGGCGGGGAACGAGAAGACGGCATCGGTGAGCGGAATCAACATCGACCGCACCCCGCCCGTCATCGAGGGCGGCCCGACGACGGCTCCGAATGCCGCCGGCTGGTACCGCGACCAGGTGGTCCTCGACTTCATCTGCACGGATGCACTGTCCGGGGTGGCGTCCTGCCCCACCAGCGAGGTGATCGCCGGCGACGGCGCCGACCAGGCCGTCACCAGTGACCCGGCGAGCGACACGGCGGGCAACGTCAGCGCAGGCAAGACCGTCGGCGGCATCGACATCGACGGATCCGCCCCGAGCACGACGGCCGACAACCAGTGCACCAAGACCAACGGGTGGTGCACGGGCGCGAGCGCGAACGTCGTGCTGACGGCCACCGACCAGGCCGGTCTGTCGGGGGTCAAGGAGATCCATTACAGGATCGACGGTGGAGCCGAGCAGGTGGCGGCAGGTGCGGCCAAGACGGTCAGCGTTCCGCTCGACAGCAGCGGTGCCGGCACCGTGCACTACTGGGCGGTCGACCTCGCAGGCAATGCGGAGGCCCCGAACGCCGTCGCCCTCAAGTGGGACAACATCGCGCCCATGGTCACCCACACGCTGTCACCCGTCCCCAACGCGAATGACTGGAACGCGAGCGATGTCACGGTCACCTTCGCCGCGAACGACGACGATGCGGGATCCGGCGTTGCCGACGTGACTGCGCCCATGATCGTCTCCACCGAGACCGACGGACAGGTCCTGGTCGGATCGGCCACGGACACCGCAGGAAACGTGGGGACCGACACGGTCACCGTCAAGCTCGACAAGACGGCGCCGACCATCAGCGGTGCGGTCGTCGGCGGCGCCCAGGGCTCGAACGGCTGGTATGTGGGGCCGGTCACGGTGCACTTCACCTGCGCCGATGACCGCTCCGGTGTGGCGACCTGCCCCGACGACGTGATCCTCACCTCCAACGGGGCGAACTCCGCGAGCGGCACGGTGACCGACAACGCGGGCAACACGGCTGTCACCGCGGTGTCCGGGATCAATATCGACACGGACGGGCCCACCATCACCGCGGTCAACGTCGCCGGTGGCCTCTACACGCTCGGTGCCGTGCCCGCAGCGACCTGCGCGGCCAGCGATGGCGTCTCGGGCATTGCCGGATCGTGCGTGGTCGCGATCTCCGGAGGAACCCCGAACGGCGTCGGCACGTTCACCTACACCGTGAGGGCCACCGACGCGGCCGGCAACACGGCGACGACGACGGGGAGCTACCGGGTGATCTACCGGTTCGACGGATTCCTGCAGCCGATCAACGACACCGCGCACCAGGTCGGCACGTCGACGAGCGTCTTCAAGGGCGGGAGCACGATCCCGGTCAAGTTCCAGCTCAAGAACGCGAGCGGCACCCTCGTGAAGGCGAATGTCGCGCCCGTATGGCTCAACCCAGCCAAGGGCGCCTCGATGAGCCTGCCGGTCGACGAGTCGCTCTATGCTGCGGCCGCCGACAGCGGCAGCACCTATCGAGTCGAGGGATCCCAGTACGGCTACAACTGGAAGACCCCGTCCGGCGGCTACTACTACCGCATGGGAGTCACGCTCGATGACGGACAGACCTACTACGTCAACATCGGCCTGCGCTGACGGTCCTCGAACAGCGCCCTACCGGCGAACGGCGTCCGGGACTAACCTCCCGTCGAGGCACGGTGTGCCGTGCCCACCGAGGAGAACAGGAGACGCACGATGTCCGGAGTGGTGCATTTCGAGATCCCGGCCGACGACCAGGAGCGCGCCAGGGACTTCTACGGCGAGGCCTTCGACTGGCGACTCGACGTTCTGCCCGAGCTGCAGTACACGAACGTGGTCACGACGCCCGTCGACGAGCAGACCCAGCAGCCGCTCGAGCCCGGGGCGATCAACGGCGGGCTCTTCCAGCGTGAGGGCGACCTCGCTCACCCGATCATCACGGTCGACGTCGACGACATCGACCGCACGCTCGAGCGGATCGCCTCGCTCGGCGGGTCCGTCGTGCAGCCGCGAACCGCGATCCCGAGCATGGGGTACTTCGCGTACTTCCGGGACACCGAGGGCAACGTGCTCGGGTTGTGGACGACCGCGCCCGATGCCGGAGCCGAGGAGTGAGCCCGAAGTGACCAGGGTGACGGATGCCGCGGCATCCGTCACCGCTACTTGACGCTGCCCGCCGTGAGGCCGCCGACGAGGCGCTTCTCGATGAGCATGAAGAGCACCACCACGGGGATGATCGCGACGACCGAGACGCCGAACACGTAGTGCCACGACGTCTCGTACTGTCCGACGAACTTCGTGAGGGCGACCGAGAGCGGCTGGTTGCCCGCAGTGGAGAGGATCACGAGCGAAGCCGCGAACTCGTTCCAGCAGGCGACGAAGGTGAACACGATCGCCGTGACGATGCCGGGCCAGACGAGCGGCAGGTTGATCTTGAAGAGCACGGTCATGCGCCCGGCGCCGTCGATCTGCGCCGCCTCGTCGATCTCCTTCGGCACGCCGGCGAAGAAGGAGTGCATGATCCACACCGCGAACGACAGGTTGAACGCCGCGTTGACGAGGATCATCGCCGCCCACGTGTCGATGAGGTTCAGGGCGACGAACTGCCGGAAGAGCCCCGAGGTCAGCACCGCGGGCTGGAGCATCTGCACGACGATCACGAGGAAGAGGAACACCATGCGGCCCGGGAAGAGGTACCGGGCCGTGTAATAGGCGGCGGGCATCGCGACGAGCAGCACGAGCAACGTCGCGAAGATGGAGATCACGATCGTCGAGATGAGGTTCTGCACGAGCGGCGTCTCGGGCGTCGACCACATGTTGACGTAGTTCTCCCAGTGCCACTCGGTGGGGAAGTACGTGGGCTCGACCGAGCGGATCTGCGCCTTCGTCTTCACCGAGCCGAAGAACATGATCGTGTACGGGAGGATGAAGATCGCGAGCACCACGAGCCCCGCGAGCATGCGCAGGATCACGGTGCCGACGGGCACCTGGTCTTCGGTGTAGCGGCGCTTTCGAGCGGATGTCGCGGGCGGGGCGATCGTCTCGAACGCGGGGGCGGTCACGGCCATGCTCAGACCTCCTTCATGGGCTTGACCACGCGCACGTAGACGGCGACGATCACGATGACGATCACGAAGGCGACGACCGAGAGCGCGCTCGCCACGTCGACCTTGTGCTGGTTCTGGATGTACTTGAAGATCATCGTCATGATCGTGTCGGCGTCGTAGCCGGGGATCGACCCGGTCATGACCTTCAGGATCGGCAGCGAGTTGAAGACGTTGATGATGTTGATGAGCACGGCGACGGAGAGTGCGCCGCGCAGCTGCGGGAGCACCACCCCGAAGTACGTGCGGGCCGGCCCGGCGCCGTCCATCTTCGCCGCCTCGAGGACCTCGCCGGGCACCGTCTGCAGCCCCGCGAGGATCGTGTACGTCGTGAACGGCAGCGAGACGAAGATCGCCACGACGATCGACCACGCGAAGGCCGTGGTGGGGTTGCGGGTCCATCCGTAGCCCTCTGGCGTGTCGACGAGGCCGATGTCGACGAGGAACGTGTTGATGATGCCGAAGTACGGCTCGAGCCCGTAGAAGACCACCATCGTCGTCATGACGACGGATGCCGCCCAGGGGATGATCACGGCGAGGCGCACGATGCGCCGCCCCGGGAACGCCTTGTTCAGGAGCTGGGCGAGCCCGAGCGAGATGACGACGGTGGCCGCCACGACGACCACGACCCACACGATCGTGCGCCCGAAGATCGGCCAGAAGTACGGGAACGAGAACACCTCGACGTAGTTGTCGAGGCCGACCGAGCCCTGGTCGATTCCCGAGATGGAGATGTCGCGGGTCGAGTTGAAGAACATGACGACGGCCGGGAACAGCACGACGCCGAAGATGAGCAGGAGGGCGGGGCCGATCCACGGCAGCGAGGCGAGGGCGGCGGGGCCGCCCTTGCCCGACTGGGCGGGACGGGCGGGACGGGCGGGGCGGCCGGGCCGGCCGGAGCGACCCGGCCGACCGGCCTGCCCGGGGCGGGAGCGACCGTCGGCCGCTCCCGCCTGGATCGATGACACATCGGGCGTGGTACTCATGGTTCGGTGGTCACCGATTCCTCCGGGGTGAGACGGGTGGCGGAGTGGACTAGCCGGCGTCGGCCTGAGCCTGGATCTCGGCCAGCACCTCTTGGGCGGGCTTGGTCTGCAGCTGTCCGAAGAGGGCCTTGAACGCGGCATCCGTCGCCGACCACTGGGGGTTGGTGCTCGGGTAGAACTGCGCGTCGGGGAGCACCTCGAGGAACGGCTGGAGGGCCTCTTCATCCTGCAGCGCCTCAGCGCCCGAGATGGTCGTGGGCAGGAAGCCCTCGGCCTGGACCCACGGCACGTAGACCTCGGGGTCGAAGAAGTAGTCGAAGAACTTCGTGATCGCCTCCTGCTTGTCGCCATCGTTCTGGAAGGCCATGAGCTGGTCGGCGACACCGACCGTCATGGGGCTCCCGTCCTGCGTGGGGATCGGGACGATCGAGTAGTCGAGCTCGGGGTTGTTCTCCTCGATCTGGCCGACGGTCGGCGGCAGGCCGACCTGCATGCCGATCTTGCCCTGCACGAAGATGTCCATGAGCGGCGACCGGTCGGTCGAGCCCGGGTCGGCCTGGGTGGCGCCGGCGTCGATCATCTTCTTGATCTGCTCGGCTCCGGGCAGGTTCGCGGGGTCGTCGACCGTGATCGCCGACTCGTCACCGAACGTGCCGCCGCCGCCCCAGAGCCACACGGCCGCCTCGGCCTGCGCCTCTTCCGAACCGAGGGGCATGCCGTAGCCGGCGATGCCGCCGCCGAGCGCAGACACCTTGACGGCCGCGTCGAGCAGCTCGTCCCACGTGGTGGGCGGGGCAGCGACTCCGGCCTGCTCGAGCAGCGCGTTGTTGACGAAGAGTGCTCGCGCCGACGCGATGAGCGGCAACGCGTACGTGGTGCCGTCGACCTGCTCGTTGGCGATGAACGACTCCTGGAAGTCGCTGAAGACCGCCGGCGAGATGATCTCTTCGGCGTCGTAGAGGAGGCCGTCGGCGGCGAAGCCGGCGAAGGGGCCGCCGTTGTAGATGTCAGGCGCTTCGCCACCCTGGATCTTCGTGGCGACGACGCTCTCGAGGTTGTCCCACGACTGCACCTCGAGGTTCACCGTGATGCCGTCGTTCTCGTCCTCGAAGCCCGCGATGACGTCTTCCCACAGGCCCTGGGTGGCGTCGGAGTAGCTCGGGACGAGCAGGTCGAGGGTGGTGCCCCCGTTGGCGTCATCTCCGTCGCCGGATCCGCCGCCGAAGCCGCAGGACGCGAGTGCGAGCGTTGCGCTTGCCGCGATGGCGACAGCCGCTCCGATGCGATGTGTCTTCCTCACTGTGTGTTTCCTCACTTCTCGGTGTTGCGTGCTCCGCCCAGATTCGGGACGGCCGGCCCAGCTGGAGTACTGTTCACGCTGGGCGAGATTGAACTTTATTGAGTGTTATTGCCAGTTAACGATCACTATGCGTCATCGGCTTGCAGGAATCTTGTCGCGTCGATGCGATCGCGTCAAGTGCATTGACCATTTCGTTATCCGCCTTTACAAATTCTCCGGTCATGAGATGCCGAGGACTCCGGCGAGCACCAGCACGAGCGCCCCGCGGAGCACGATGTCGGGCCCCTGTTCGGTCAACCTGAGCTCGAGTCCATCGAAGAAGACTGGCAGCAACCGGCTCTTGAGCGCCTCGCGTGCGGCGTCGAGAAGCACGCCGTCGAGCAGGTGCGGCGGCCCGCTGACGATCACGTCAGTCAGGCCCAGGGCACCCACCACCGGTGCGAGCGCGTAGCCGAGGCGGCGCCCCGTCTCCCGCAGCACCTCGTCGGCCGCATCGGCTCCGGATGCCTCGGCGAGCCGTGCCTCGAGCCGGGGCACCGCGATCCAGGCCTCGAGGCAGCCGGAGCGGCCGCACGCGCAGAGTGGGCCCGCGTCGGTGCCGACGACGACGTGTCCGATCTCGCCCGCCGCGAACCGCCTGCCGTGCACGAGCCGCCCGTTCGCCAGCACTGCAGCGCCCACGCCGTGGCCGACCTTGAGGAGGAGCAGGTCATGGGTCGCTCCGCCGAAACTGTGCTCGGCGAGGCTTGCGGCGTTGGCATCGTTCGCGACGTGGACCGGAAGACCGGTGCGCTCGGCCAGTGCCGCTCGCATCGGCACGTTCGTCCAGTCGAGGTTGGGCGCGGAGAGCACCGCCCCGTCGAGATCGACGATGCCCGGCGATCCGACGCCGATGCCGAGCACGGGGGCGGTGGCACGTGCACGAAGCTCGTCGACGAGCTCGAACGCGGTCTCGAGCGCGGCAGCGCCCATCGCCCCGCCGCGCGGCACGGAGATGCGGGCGATCAGCCCACCGTCGAGGTCGAGGACCGCGCCATCGAATTTCTCGGCGTCGGAGAGATCGACGGCGACCACCTGCCAGCGGTCACGTGCGATGTCGAGCTCGACCGCCGGCTTGCCTGGCCCCGTCGAGGTGCGCTGCCTGGTCTCGACGACGAGGCCCTCTGCGAGCATCTCGGCGACGAGGTCGGAGACGGTCACCTTGGTCAGGGCGGACGCTCGGGCGAGATCGGCCCGCGACTGCCCCCCGTTGCGGTAGAGCATCTGCAGCACGAGCGAACGGTTATGCCCGCGTGCGTATTCGGGGAGCACCTTGCCGGTGGCGCGGAGCGCACCGGCGTGATTCAGCGACGCCATGATCCTCCTCGCCCGATGAGCGCCCGACGGCGGGCCCCCGTGATTTTGTTAGTACACCATACAAACTAACTTGCGGTCAACGACTTCGTCCATGGAGAGCAACCATTCAAATGATCATCCCGTTGATCGAATATTCCGGTTATGATCAACTGCAATCAAACCGAGCACACGGAGGAACGATGATCGCGGGCCGAATCGAACACATGGCGTCGGAGCTCGCCTCCCAGCCCGAGACCTGGGCGGCGGCGGCCTCGCTCACGGCCGAGCAGGCGCTCCTCCCCGCCCGCGGCGAGCGGATCGCCGTGGTCGGATGCGGCACGTCATGGTTCATCGCCCAGTCGTACGCATGGCTGCGGGAGACCGGCGGACATGGCGAGACCGATGCCTTCGCGGCATCCGAGGCGTTCGTCGACCGCGGCTACGACGCCGTCGTCGCCCTCACCCGCTCGGGCACCACCACCGAGGTGCTCCAGCTGGTCGAGGGCCTCCGCGGCCGGGTGCGCACCATCGGCGTCATCGGCGACGCGACCTCGCCGCTCGTCGAGCTCGTCGACGACGCGGTCACCCTGCCGTTCGCCGACGAGCGCTCGGTCGTGCAGACCCGCTTCGCGACGACCGCGCTCGCGCTCTTCCGCTCCTCGCTCGGCGAGCGCCTCGACGACGCGATCGCCGATGCCGGGCTCGCGATCGCCGAGGAGCTCGACCCCGCCCTCATCGACGCCGAGCAGTTCACCTTCCTCGGGCGCGGCTGGGCGGTCGGACTCGCCCACGAGGCCGCGCTGAAGATGCGGGAGGCGTCGCAGTCGTGGACCGAGTCGTACCCCGCGATGGAGTACCGGCACGGTCCGATCGCGATCGCCGCGCCCGGGCGGGTCACGTGGCACTTCGGCGAGGCGCCCGACGGCCTCGGCGACGAGGTGGCCGCCACCGGAGCGCGCTTCGAAGCCGGCCGGCTCGACCCGATGGCCGAGCTCGTTCGGGCCCAACGCGTCGCCCTCGGGCGAGCGAGGGCCAAGGGACTCGACCCCGACTCGCCGCGCAACCTCACTCGCTCGGTCATCCTCGACGACTGATGACCGCACCTCCGACACCGGATGCCGCGCCCGGCGCTGCGCCAGACGCCGCCACGCCCATACCCGGCCCCGATCTCGGACCCGGCGAGGCCGTCCTCGCGTTCGACGTCGGCGGCACCGACACGAAGTCCGCGCTCATCGATCGCCACGGGCTCGTGCTCGGGCTGCGCCGCACCCCCACACCGCGTGACGGCAGCGACCCGAGCGGAGCGATCGTCGCAGCGCTCGCCGGGCTCGCCCGCGAGCACCTCGTCGACGCACCCGGCATCCGGCCCGTGGCCGCCGGGGTGAGCGTGCCCGGCCTCGTCGATGAGCTCAACGGGGTCGGCATCTTCGCCTCGAACCTCGGATGGCGCGATGCCCCGATCCGAGCGCTCGCCGAGCGAGCGCTCGGACTCCCCGTCGCATTCGGCCATGACGTGCGCGCCGCCGGCGACGCCGAACACCGGCTGGGCGCCGCGCGCGGCTACGGCGATGTCGTCGTGCTCGCAATCGGCACCGGCATCGCCGGCGCCCTCGTGCTCGACGGCAAGCCCTATGCCGGCGGCGGCTTCGCGGGCGAGCTCGGCCATGCCCTGAGCGATCCCGACGGCGAGCCGTGTGCATGCGGTGCGCGCGGATGCCTCGAGACCATCGCCTCGGCTGGCGCCATCGCGCGACGCTACACCGCGGCATCCGGGGTCGCCGTGCCGGGCGCCCGCGAGGTGCTGGCCGCCGCCTCCGCGGGAGACGCCGACGCCGTGCGGGTGTGGGAGGACGCGATCGAAGCCCTCGCGGAGGCGCTCGCCCGCCTCGTCGCGACGATCGCCCCCGAGGCGGTCGTCATCGGCGGCGGCCTCGCGCAGGCGGGCCCCGAGCTGTTCGAGCCGCTCAGCCGACGCCTGGACTCGCTGCTCAGCTTTCATCGTCGCCCCGCTCTGCTCCAGGCCCGGCTCGGCGACGACGCCGGCCTCCTCGGCACGGCACTCGCCGCCCGCGACCTCGCAGCGGGACTCGACGCGGGCGGCGTTCCGTGATCCTCACCGTGACGCCGAACCCCGCCCTCGACCTCACGTGGCACGTCGAGGCGCTCAGCCCCGGCGCCACCCACCGCGTCCCGACGGCGGCAGCCCGCGCGGGCGGCAAGGGCCTGAACGTGGCGCGCGTGCTGCACGGCGCCGGACACGAGGTGCTCGCGCTCGCGACCACGGGCGGTGCGACCGGCGCCGAGTTCACGGCGGAGCTCGCGGCATCCGGCGTCCCGCATCGACTGCTGGCCGTTCGCGCGCCGACGCGCCGGAGTGCGGCGATCGTCGACGACCGGCGTGGCGAGACGGTCGTGCTCAACGAGCTGGGCGGCCCGCTCGCGGCCGAGGAGTCGACCGCCCTGCACGATTCGGCGGTGCAACTCGCGCGCGATGCGGGCGTGGTCGCGATCTGCGGCAGTCTCCCGCCGGGATTCGGCGCCGAGCACCTCGGCGAGCTCGTGGCGGCGATCGCCGCATCGGGCGTGCCCGTCGTGGCCGACACGAGCGGCCCCGCGCTGCTCGCCGCCGCCCGCGCGGGGGCCCACGTCGTCAAGCCCAATCGCGAAGAGCTCGAACAGGCCACCGGCCGGGCCGAGCCGCTTGCGGGCGCGCGCGCCCTGCTCGACCTGGGCGCCCACCTCATCGTCGTCTCGCTGGGCACCGAAGGACTTCTGGTCGTCGGCCGGTCGGGTGCGCCGGTGCACGCGCGCCTTCCGGAACCGCTGCACGGCAATGCGACAGGCGCCGGCGACGCCGCCGTCGCGGCCATCGCGGCCGCCCTCGCGACCGGAGTCGACCTCGCCGCCGACACGGATGCCGCGGCTCGCGCGCGGCTCGATCTCGCCCGCCGTGCCACCGCCTGGTCGGCGAGCGCCGTGCTCATGCCGCTCGCCGGAGAGCTCTCGCCACGACATGCGGAACTCGAAGCCGCGGTCGTCGCCACGCCGATCCACGAGGAGTCCCGATGACGCTCACGCCCACCAGCACGATCCTCGCCGAGGCGCACGCGATCGGCCGCGGCGTCGGCGCGTTCAACGTCGTGCACCTCGAGACCGCAGAGGCGCTCGCCGGTGCGGCCGAGGCGGCGGCGTTGCCCGTGATCCTGCAGCTCTCGGAGAACTGCATCCGCTACCACGGCGCCCTCGAACCGATCGCCGTCGCGACGCTCGCGATCGCCCGGGCCTCGAGCGCGCCCGTCGCGGTGCACCTCGATCACGCCGAGGA
The DNA here is from genome assembly GCF_030817175.1 of Agromyces ramosus. Taxonomy (NCBI): domain Bacteria; kingdom Bacillati; phylum Actinomycetota; class Actinomycetes; order Micrococcales; family Microbacteriaceae; genus Agromyces; species Agromyces ramosus. The sequence continues at coordinate 731,352 of NZ_JAUSYY010000001.1, forward strand.
TCCCGAGCTCGCGCTGCGAGCCATCGACCTGGGATTCGGCTCGGTCATGTACGACGGGGCGAAGCTCGACTTCGCCGACAACGTTGCGACGACCCGCCGCGTCGTCGCACACGCCGAGGCGGCGGGCGTGCTCGTCGAGGCGGAGCTCGGGGAGATCGGCGGCAAGGACGGCGCGCATGCGCCCGGGGTGCGCACCGACCCCGACGAAGCGGCACGCTTCGCCGCCGAGACCGGCATCGGAGCCCTCGCCGTCGCGGTCGGCTCGTCGCACGCGATGACCGAGCGCACCGCGGCCATCGACCTCGACCTCATCGCCCGTCTCGCCGATGCCGTCGCCGTGCCGCTCGTGCTGCACGGATCGTCGGGGGTGCCCGACGAGGCGATCGTGCGCGGCATCCGCTCAGGGCTCACGAAGGTCAACGTGTCGACGCACCTGAACGCCGCCTTCACGCGCGCCATCCGAGACCACCTCGCGCGGCATCCGGCGGCCGTAGACTCCCGCTCGTACGTCGCGGCGGGTCGCGACGCCGTGCAGCAGGAGGCCGCCCGTCTCCTGACGCTCTTCGCCTCCACCACGAAGGAGAACCGATGAACCGCGCCGAACGCCTGAGCACCGTGCTCGACCTGCTCGCCGAGAGCGGGCAGATCGAGGTCGACCAGATCGTCGACCGGCTCGGCGTCTCTCCGGCCACGGCACGGCGCGACCTCGACGCCCTCGCCCAGCAGCAGCTGCTCACCCGCACACGAGGTGGCGCGGTCGCGCACTCGGTCGCCTACGACCTGCCGATCCGCTACAAGAACCAGCAGAACCCCGACGCGAAGGCGGCGATCGCGAGGGCGGCGAGCGCGCTGGTGCCCAGGGGCGCCGTCATCGGCCTGTGCGGCGGCACGACCTCGACGGCGATCGCCGACGCGCTCATGGCGCGCGCCGACATCATGGAGCCCGCCCCCGACCCGAGCCTCACGGTCGTCACGAACGCCATCAACATCGCCATGCAGCTCGCCATGCGGCCGCAGATCAAGACCGTGGTCACCGGCGGCGTCGTGCATGCGCGTTCCTATGAGCTCGTCGGCGCGTACACCGACGCCGTGCTCGGCAACATCACGCTCGACCTCGCGTTCATCGGGGTGAACGGCATCGACCCCGTGCTCGGCCCCACCTCGCACGACGAGCGCGAAGCCGCCGTCAACGCCCTCATGGCGAGCCGGGCGGCGCACGCCGTGGTGGTCGCCGATTCGTCGAAGATCGACAAGCGCGCCTTCGCGGCGATCGGCCCGCGCCGGCTGTTCGCGACGGTGATCACCGACTCGGGTGCCACCGCGGAGCAGCGACAGCGACTCGCCGACCACGGCTTCGACGTTATCGTTGCGTCGTGAGCCCAGCGACGACCGTCATCCACTCCGCCCGTCTCGTGGGTACCGGCGGCATCGTCGTCGACGCCTGGGTGCGCTTCGACGGCGACCGGGTCGCTGCGCGCGGCCTCGGCGACACCTGGCGCGACGGCCTCCCGACAGCGGCGGAGGTGACGGATGCCGCGGGGCGTTTCCTCACCCCCGGATTCATCGACCTGCACTGCCACGGGGCAGGCGGCGCGTCGGTCGACGAGGGCGTCGAGGCGATCGGGCGCACCCTGGCCGTGCACAACGCCCACGGCACGACCCGCTCGGTGCTCTCCCTCGTGACGGCGAGCGTCGATCGTCTCGTGCCGCAGCTCGAGACGATCGCCGGCGTCGCCGCCGTCGACGCGCGCGTGCTCGGCTCGCACCTCGAGGGGCCGTTTCTCGACGCCGAGTTCCGCGGGGCGCACGATTCGTCGCTCCTGCGCACCGCCGACGCGGCATCCGTCGATCGTCTCATCGCCGCGGCCGGCGGCACCCTGCGCCAGGTCACGATCGCCCCCGAGCACGACGGCGCCTCGGTCGCCATCTCCCGGTTCATCGACGCCGGCGTCCAGGTCGCGGTCGGGCACACCGGCGCCGACTTCGACACCGCCCTCGCAGCCTTCGACGCCGGGGCGACGATCCTCACGCACGCGTTCAACGGCATGCGCGGCATCCACCATCGCGCCCCCGGTCCGGTGCTCGCGGCGATGCACGCCGACCACGTGACGCTCGAGGTCATCAACGACGGCGTGCACGTGCACCCCGACGTCGTGCGGCTCGCGTTCGCGGGCGCCCCCGGACGGGTCGCACTCGTGACCGATGCGATGGCGGCGACGGGCTCGGCCGACGGCACGTACCTCCTCGGCTCGCTCGAGGTCCTCGTCGAGGGCGGCGTCGCACGCCTCGTCGAGGGCGGCTCGATCGCGGGCTCCACCCTCACCCATGACGTGGCGCTTCGTCGCGCCGTCATCGACAGCGGCATCGCCCTCGAGGCCGCGGTCGGCGCGCTCACGGTCACGCCCGCGGCAGCCATCGGCCAGGCGCACGACCTCGGCAGGCTCGACCCCGGATACGCGGCCGATGCCGTGCTGCTCGACGACGGGCTCGAGGTCACCGCCGTGTGGGGCGCGGGCGCGCGCCTGGCGTAGCCGCCCGCAGGGGCATCGTCCCGATCCGGGAGCTGGATCCGGAGGCGTGTTCCCCATCGCCTCCGGACCCCCGCCCGTTCCCAGTTCGACCGACCCCCGATGCGAACTGTTGGGTGCCGTCGGGTACCGGCTTCCGCCGCGGGGTTCCGGGTGCCCGAGACGGTGGTGCACGAAGGCCCCCTTTCGGGTGCCGTCACCTGAGAGAGCACGGAACGGCGCGAGTATGACGCGGCTTTCAGAGAAATCCGCCGACTTTCAGAGAAATCCGCCGACTTTCAGAGAAATCTGCTGGCTTTCAGAGAAATCTGCTGCAATGGGTCTCACCGACGATCCGCGTCATGATTCCCGGCGCGATGCGTCTCTTCTCCGAACGACCACGAACGCCCACCCCCAAGGAGGCGGCTTGCCCGCCCTGCGCACCGACCAGTCCGCCGATACGGCGCTCATCGAGCGAACCCGGCGCGGCGACCGTTCGGCGTACGGGGAGCTCTGGCAGCGCCACGCCGCGTCGGCTCGCACCGTGGCGCGGTCGTACAGCTCGCTCGATCCCGACGACCTCGTCGCCGAGTCGTTCACGCGCATCTACGACGCCATCCTCGCCGGAGGCGGCCCGACCGGCGCATTCCGGCCGTACCTCTTCACCACGATCCGCAACACCGCCTCGAGTTGGGGCCGTGCACGACGTGAGACCAACCTCGAGACGCTCGAGTCCTTCGAAGACCCGGCGACGAGCGAGGCCGCCTCGCTCGAGGCGCTCGACCGCTCGACGACCGCGCAGGCGTTCCGCTCACTGCCGACCCGCTGGCAGGAGGTGCTCTGGTACGCCGAGGTCGAGGGCATGACCCCGCAGCAGCTCGCGCCGCTCGTCGGCATGAGCGCGAACAGCACCGCCGCGCTCGCCTACCGCGCGCGCGAGGGCCTCCGCCAGGCCTGGATCCAGGCCCACCTCCGCAACGCCGTGAACGAGCCCGAGTGCCGGTGGACCATCGACCGTCTCGGCAGCTACACGCGCGGCAGGCTCCGCACCCGTGAGACCACCCGGCTCGAGGCGCACCTCGACGACTGCGCCCGATGCACGATCGTCGCGGCCGAGGCTCGTGAGGTGGGCTCGCGCCTCGCTCTCGTACTGCTGCCGCTCGCAGCCGGTGTCGGCGGCGCGACGGCGTACTCGGCGTGGCTCTCGCAGGGCGCGCCGGCCGTCGATGTCGCGCTCGGGGCCGCGGGCCTGCCCGCCGCTCTCGGTGGCGTCGGCGGCACCACCGCATCGACCGGCGCCGCCGGATCGGGTTCGTCGGCCGCAGCGGGCGCATCGGCGGCCGCCGTCGGTGGCACGACCACCGCCGGCGTGGGCGGCGTCGCGATCGGAGCCGGAGTCGGCGCCCTCGTGCTGGCCGCCGCCGCGGTCGCAGCCGTCGTCGTGCTGCCCGCCCTCACCGCGAGCCCTCCCGCGGCGCCGCCGGCCGTCGCCGCCGAAGCGAGCGCCGAGGATGACGCGATGACCACGATTCCGGATGCACCCACGCACATCCTCCCCCAGCCGGTCCCGCCTGCGCCGCTCGTGCCGGCACCGATCGACGCACCCGAGCCGCCGCCGGCGGACGACGCCGACGCGGCCACCCCCGATACTGCAGTCGCACCGGCACCAGCACCAGCACCAGCACCGGCGACGCCGCCGCCCGCACCGGACCCCGAGCCCGAGCCCGTCGACACCGTCGCGCTGCCGCCCACCGTCTTCACGCCCGACACCGCCGGCGGGCTCGTCGACCCGCTCCTCTCGGGCACCGCCGAGCCGGGCGCCGCGATCGTCGTCTCCTCGCCCGGCGCTAAGACGTGGGCAACCACCGCGGGCTCCACGGGCGAGTGGCTGCTCACCGTCGACGGCATGCCGGTCGGCGTGACGGTGCTCTCAATCGTGCAGACGGACGCGGCGGGCAACCGCTCGGCATCGGCAGCGGTGACCGTCGAGCTCGCAGCCGCGGCCCTCACGCTCCACGCCATCGGTCCGGTGGTCTACTACGCCGAGATCAGCGGCGTCCCGGGCGCGCTCGTCGAGGTGCATCTCAACGGCCATGCGTTCGGAAGCTTCACGCTCGACGCGAACGGGTTCGCCGACAGTGAGCGCATCCGGTGGCTTTCAGGCCAGAACGAGGTGACGGTGCGGTACGTCGTGGGCTCCCGCGTCGGGCCGCTCGTCTCGGCGACACGCGTCGGATACGCCGGGGACCCCGCTTCCACTGAACCCGTCGAGCCCGCCGAGCTCTGAGCACGCGCCGGCGCATCCGCCCACCGGGTGAGACCGGTGCATCCTGGGACGCGGCCGCGTCCGGGTACTCTGGGCGGATGACGACGGATGCCGCCCCCGATCACCTGTACCACTGGGTCGTGACGCTCAGCTGCACCGACGGTCCGGGCATCGTGCACGCCGTGAGCGGGGCGATCGTCACGGCCCGGGGCAACATCACCGAGAGCCAGCAGTTCGCGAGCCTCGACACCGGCCGGTTCTTCATGCGGCTGCAGGTCGAGTCCCCCGCGGCTCGGGCGGAGCTCGAGGCGGCGCTGCTGCCGGTCACCGAGCGGTGGAGCATGAGCTGGCACCTCGACGAGGTCGGCAGACCGCTGCGCACCCTCGTGCTCGCCTCGACGGCCGGCCACTGCGTCAACGACCTGCTGTTCCGGCAGCGGGCGGGCCAGTTGCCGATCGAGATCCCGCTCGTCCTCTCGAACCACGGCACGCTTCGCGACCTCGTCGACTTCTACGGCGTGCCGTTCGAGGCGGCCGCCGTCACCGATGCCGACGAGAAGGCCGCCTTCGAGCGCCGCGTGCTCGACGCCGTCGACGAGTTCGACATCGAGCTCGTCGTACTCGCTCGTTACATGCAGATCCTCTCCCCCGAGCTGTGCGCGGCGCTCGCGGGTCGCTGCATCAACATCCATCACTCGTTCCTGCCCGGATTCAAGGGCGCGAACCCGTACCGGCAGGCGCATGCCCGCGGCGTGAAGCTCATCGGCGCGACCGCGCACTTCGTGACGAGCGACCTCGATGAAGGACCGATCATCGAGCAGAACGTCGTGCGGGTCGATCATTCGCGAAGTCCGTCCGAGCTCGTCGCGATCGGCCAGGACGAGGAGAGCCGCACCCTCAGCCAGGCGGTGAAGTGGTTCGCCGAGCGCCGGGTGCTGCTCGACGGCGCACGCACGATCATCTTCCGGTGACCCGCCGGTAGGCTTGCACGTTGTGAACGAGCGCAGCCAGCAGCAGTCCCTCCCGAAGATCGGCCCGAACGACATCGTCCGGTTCCTGCTCGAGCTCTTCGCGTTCGTCTCGCTCGGCGTCTGGGGCTTCCTCGCCTTCCCGCTGCCGTGGCCCGGCGTGCTCGTCGGCCTCGGCGCGCCCGCGCTCGCGATCCTCGTCTGGGCGCTGTTCGTGTCGCCGAAGGCGGTCTTCCACCTCGACGTGTTCGGCAAGGCACTCGTCGAGATCGCCGTCTTCAGCGCGGCGGCGCTCGGATGGTGGGCGCTCGGCCAGCCGGTCGTCGCGATCGTCTTCGCCGTGGTGGCCGCGGTGAGCGGCATCCTGCACGGTCGCAAGGAGCTCGCGGGCTGACCGCGGCCCCGAGCACTCAGTCGGCGACGGATGCCTCGGCATCGGGCTCTGCGCCGCCCGCCGTTCGGAAGTGCCCGATCACCGAGAGCAGCAGGCCGCCCACTGCCCAAGCGGCGAGCACGAGCCACGGGAAGGTCATGTCGGCTGCCGGGAAGTACGACAGCTCGCGCATGAGCGTGGCGGCGGCGCCCGGTGGGAACCACTGCCCCACGTCACCCCAGGGCTCGGGGATGAACTCCTTCGGGACGGCCGCGGCCGAGATCGGGTTCGCGAAGAGCAGCATGACGACCGGGCCCACGGCGATGCCGGCACGCCCGATGAGCGCGACGAACCCCGTGATCGGGGCGGCGATGGCGGCGAGCGCGAGCGCGATGGCGGCGGCGTTGACCCAGTAGTCGAGCTGCAGCGAGCCGAACCAGAGCTGCAGGATGGCGGTCAGGGCGAGGCCGCCCAGTGCCGAGTACAGGATGACGGCCAGCACGCGACGCATCGCACCGATGACCGCGATCGAGATGGCGATGCCGCCGAGCATGCCGCCGAGCACGAGCGGGAAGAGCGCGGCGGTCAGGCCGGTGCCGCGCGGGTCGGTGTCGGCCAGGGGCACGACGTCGGTGACCGTGACCTCGATGTGCGGCGGGGCGGTGGGGGCGCCTGCCGCCTCGGCGGCCGCTGCGGCCTGGGCATTGACGCCCTCTTCGAGTTGTGCGGCGACCGTGGTGAGCAGTTGGGCCACGACGAGGGTCGACGCCGAGGAGGTGAGCACCTCGGGCTCCTGCCCGAGCACGATCGCGCCGTAGACCTCGCGCGTCTCGATCGCGTCGACGGCGGCGTCGCGACCGTCGACCTCCTCGAAGGCGATCGCGCCCCGCGCCTGCTCATCGACGGCCTCCTCGGCGGCGCTCACGGCCTCGGCCGGGCCGACGATGGCAACGGGAAGATCGTGCGCCTCGGCGGTGACAGCCGGCCAGGAGAAGGCCAGCACGACGACGGCGACGATGGCCGCGAGGGCGACGGCGAGGGCGACCACCCGGCCGATCGGGGTATGGCGCGGTGCGCCATCCGAGTGGGCCATGACTCCTCCAAAACAAAACGAATATTCGTTCTTTATTCTCGTGCGCGTGGCTATGCTTGTCAAGAACGGTCATTCGGTTTGCGAGGGAGTGCACGATGCCGAAGGTCAGTGACGCGTATCGAACCGCGCGCCGCGACGAGATCATCGTCGCGGCGCTGCGCTGCTTCGCCGCCAAGGGCTACCAGCGCACGTCCATGGCCGACATCATCGAGGAGTCCGGCCTCTCAGCCGGCGCGATCTACGGCCACTTCGCGGGCAAGAAGGAGCTCTTCGCCGCGGTCGCCGGGCGGGTGCTCGATGCCCGACGTGGCGAGCTCGAGGCACGCAGGTCCGACACCGGCCCGCTCCCGCCCGGCGAGATCGTCGCGACGCTCCTCCAAGGCATGCGCACCGAGCCCTTCGGCGGGGTCATCGTGCAGCTGTGGGCCGAGGCTGCGGTCGACGCCGAGATCCGCGAGCTCGTGCAGGGGGTCTTCGCACGACTGCGCGAGACCGTGCGCGCCGGGCTCGCCGAATGGGCCGCGGCCGAACCCGGCCGCGTCGAGGGAGACCCGGAGCGCTGGGCGGCTCGCCTGGCACCGGTCGTGCTCGGGCTCGGGCCGGGCTTCATGGTGCAGCGGGCCATCATCGACGACTTCGACGAGGATGCCTACCTCAGCGCATTGCCTGAGGCGCTCCCGCACTGACCCTCGCTCAGATGCCCTGCCAGGCCGGCTTGTTCGCCCACGCGTGGCGGTAGTAGTCGAGGTTCGAGAGCCTCGAAGCGGCCGCTTCGTCGACGATGACCGTCGTGTGCGGGTGCAGCTGGATCGCCGAACCGGGCTGGCTCGCCGAGACCGGCCCTTCGACGGCAGCCGCGACGGCGTGCGCCTTCGCCTCGCCGAACGCGAGGAGCACGAGGTGGCGTGCCCGCAGGATGGTGCCGATGCCCTGGGTGATGCAGTGCATCGGTACCTCGTCGGGCGAGTCGAAGAAGCGGGCGTTGTCGGCACGGGTCGCGGCGGTGAGCGTCTTCACGCGCGTGTGCGACGCGAGCGAGGAGCCCGGCTCGTTGAAGCCGATATGTCCGGTGCGTCCGATGCCGAGGATCTGCAGGTCGACGCCGCCCGCCGCCGTGATGGCCACCTCGTAGTCGGCCCCCGCGTGCTCGATCGTCGCAGGATCGCCGTTCGGCACCCGCACGAGCTCGGGCGTGAGCCCGAGCGGCTCGACGACCTCGCGGGCGATGACCGCCCGGTAGCTCTCGGGGTGCCCCGCCGGCAGGCCGACGTACTCGTCGAGCGCGAACCCGCGGACCCCGCGCACGTCGATCCGGTCGTCGGCGATGCGGCGCGCGAGCGCCCGGTAGCTCGCCAGCGGCGTGGAGCCGGTGGCGAGCCCGAGCACGGCGTCGGGCTTGGAGCGGATGAGGGAGACGATCGCGTCGGCGACGAGGGCACCTGCGGCATCCTCGTCGGCGACGATCACGACTTCGGCCATTGGTGTTCTCCTACCAGGGCGGCGCCGACGGCGGCCGCCGGGAATCCGATCGGGATGACCTGCACGCGCGCGGCGAGGTCGAGGGAAGCGAGGAAGGCCGACTCGGCGGCCCACCCGTTCAGGATACGGCGCGTGCCGGAGACGAGTGGGTCACCGAGCGCGGCGAGCCCTCCACCGATGACCACGTCGTCGACGTCGGTCGTGAGCGCGAGCAGCCGCACCGCGGCAGCGACGCCCGTGAGGAAGCGTTCGCGAACGGCGATCGCTCGGACGTCGCCCGCGTCGGCGGCGTCGAAGAGTGCACGAGCGGGCAGCGGATGCTCGGTGGGCCAGCTTCGCGAGACCGCCCAGCCCGAGGCGACGGTCTCGAGGCATCCGCGCTGTCCGCAGCCGCACCGATCCCCCGCCGGGTCGACCGGGATGTGGCCGATCTCGCCCGCGACGCCCTGCTCGCCGCGCAGCAGGCGCCCGTCGAGCACGATGCCCGCCGCGAGGCCCGTGCCGAGGTTCAGGTAGGCCATCGAGTGCGCCAGGATGCCGTCGGCGACGCCGAGGAGGTGGTGCGCGCCGAGGGCGGCGGCCTTCACGTCGTTCTCGACCCGCACGTCGACGCCGAGCCGGTCGGCAAGGCGGGAGCCCAGCTCGAGCCCCTCGAGTCCGAGGTTGACGGCATGGGCGACACGCCCGGTGCGGCTGTCGACGGCGCCCGGGATGCCGATCCCGATCGAGGAGAAAGCGGATGCCTCGACGCCGGCGATCTCGGTCATGCGATCGACCGTGCGCAGCGCCGTCGCGACCACTGCCTCCGCTCCGAACCCCGTCGGCATGCGCACCTGGTCGCTGAGCTCGCCGTCGGCACCGATCGCGACCGCCGCGGTCTTCGTGCCGCCGATGTCGATGCCGAGCCTCACGGCACCCCCGGAGCGCCGATCGTCGCGCTGGTCGCCCTCGCCGCGCCGACCGCCGCGCCGATGAACTCGACCACGGCCTCGCCGACGAGCCGCGACGCGCCGTACGTCGACACGTCGGCGAACGCACGATCGTTCGACGGCCAGCCCATGTCGACCGTCACGACGTCGTCGCGCACCGCGCGCAGCGCCTCGATCGCCGCGCGGGCGAAGGGGTGCCGGTGGAGGTCCTTGCCGATCACGAGCACGGGGCCGGACAGCCGCGCCGGCTCGGTGAGGGGCTTCCCCTCGGAGACCACGACGATCGACGCCTCGGCGAGCCAGGACGGTTCCGCCGCGACCGAGTCGACGGCGAACGGCCCCCACGGCGCGACGCCGATCGCGATGTTCACCCCGCCATCGATGCGCACCACGGTGCCGATGCCAGATGCGACCGCGAGGCGTGCGCGCGCGGCATCCGACACCTCGAAGCCGCCGGCGATGACCGCGCGATCGGCGGCGTCGTGCCGGGGTTCGATCCCGGCCGGCGGCGTCGCCGCCACGGGCACCGGCGGGGCGGTCGCCGCAAGGGCACGAACACGGGCGGCGGCCTCGCGAACGCGGTCGGGCGGAAGGCGTCCGCCCGCGACGGCCGCCTCGACCGCCTCGACGATCTCGTCGAGCTGCTCGTCGGTGTTGTCGCTGCCGATGCACAGCAGGTCGCAACCGGCGGCGAGGGCGCGCACGGCCGCCTCGGGGATGCCGTGCACGCCGCTCGCCCCTGTCATGTCGAGGGCGTCGGTCACGATGACGCCCTCGAACCCCAGCTCACCGCGGAGCAGGCCCTGCAGGATGCGCGGTGAGAGGGTGGCGGGATTGTCCGTATCAAGGTGCGGGAGCAGGATGTGGGAGGTCATGATCGTGCGGGCGCCGGCCGCGATCGCGGCACGGAAGGGCACGAGCTCGCGCTCGCGCAGGGTCGCGAGCGGGACGTCGACCACGGGCAGCGCGAGGTGCGAGTCGGTCGCGGTGTCGCCGTGACCGGGGAAGTGCTTCGCACTCGCCGCGACGCCGGTGCTCTGGATCGCACGCACCCACGCCGCAGCATGCCGCGCCACGAGTGCGGGATCGGCGCCGAAGCTGCGCACGCCGATGACCGGGTTGTCGGGGTTCGAGTTCACGTCGACGTCGGGGGCGAAGGTGACGGTGCATCCGGTGGCCACGAGCGCCTCGCCCACGGCCGTCGCCACGCGACCGGTGAGATCGACGTCGTCGATGCGGCCGAGCAGGGCGTTGCCCGGGTACGGAGCTCCGCGATCGTAGAAGAGGCGGGTGACGTCGCCGCCCTCCTCGTCGATCGCGATGACGGCGAGCGGGTTCGCTCGCCGCAGCGACGCGTTCAGCCGACGCAGTTGCTCGGCCGAGACGACGTTCCACCCGAATATGCAGACGCCGCCGAGGCCGTCTTCGAACCGCCGCAGGAGCCACTCGGGCGCCTCCGTGCCGGCGAAGCCGGGGAGCAGGGTCGTGAGGATGTCCCGGCGCAGGTCGCTTCCCGCGCCGGTCTCGAGGCTGCCGGTCATCCCTTGACGGCCCCGCTCACGAGCCCGCTCGTCATCCGGCCCTGCACGACGAGGAAGAAGACGACGACGGGGATCGCCATGAGGGTCGACCCCGCCATGATCGCCGCCCAGTTCGTCGTGCCGTTCGCCACGAGGAAGGTGCGGAGCCACACCGGCAGCGTCATCATCTCGGGCCTCGCGTTCAGCACGAGGGCCATGATGAACTCGTTCCACGCCTGGATGAACCCGAAGACGCCGGTCGCGATGAGTCCTGGCGCGAGCAACGGGAACGTCACGCGCCAGAAGGCGCCGGCCCTGGAGCATCCGTCGATCATCGCGGCCTCCTCGAGGTCGACCGGCACGCCGTTCACGAAGCCGCGCAGGGTCCAGATCGTGAACGGGAGCACGGTGGCGACGTAGACGACCGTCAGACCGATGATGGTGTTCAGCAGGTGCCAGCCGTCGATGACCCGGAAGATCGAGACGATCATGGCCTCGCCCGGGATCATCTGCACCACGAGGATCGTGATGATGAACGCACGGCGGCTCGCGAAGCGGAAGCGCGTGACGGCGATCGAGGCGAGGAACGCGAAGATCAGCGCGATGACCACGGTGAGGATCGTGATCACGAGCGAGTTGCCCGCCGCGGGGAGGAACGGCGTGCGTCCGGGATCGAACAGCACGGTCTCGTAGTTGCGCAGCGTGAAGTTCTCGGGCCAGAAGTTGACGTCGAGGCCGCGGATCTCGTTGTTCGGCTGGAAGGAGGTGCTCACCATCCAGTACACGGGGAACACGAAGACCACGAACAGCACGACCGAGAGTGCGCTCAGCAGCACCGTCGTGGTGCGGCGGCCGGCCCCGCCGGTGCGGCGAACGCTCTCCGGCTTCCCGGCTCCGGCGACGATTCCGCCGATCGACTGGCCGGCGGCGACGGTGGTGCTCACAGCTCCTCCTCCTTCGTGGTCTGGCGCACGTAGTAGATCGAGATGGACATGATCAGGATCGCGGTGATCACCGCGATCGCACCGCCCTGGCCGAACTCGCCGCCCGCGATCGAGGTCTGGTAGATGTACACGCCGAGCGTGTTGGTGAGGGCACGGATGCCGCCGATGTCCTGCAGCGCGAAGATCTGGGTGAAGACCTTCAGGTCCCAGATGATCTGCAGGATCGTCGTGATCAGGAACAGCGGCTTGAGGTACGGGAAGATGATCAGCCGGAAGCGCTTGAAGCCGCCCGCGCCGTCGAGCTGCGCCGCCTCGAGCACCTCATCGGGCACCTGCGTGAGGCCGGCATAGAGCGTGAAGGCGACGAACGGGATCGCGCCCCAGACGATGATGATGCCGGCGACGAAGAAGAAGCTCAGCGGGTCGATGAGCCAGGAGTGCTGGAAGAACTGCTCCATGCCGAACCAGTTGACGAGCATATAGTTGACGACCCCGTAGGCGGTGTCGAACATCCAGCCCCAGACGATCGTCGAGGTCAGGGCGGGCATCGCCCACGCGAGCAGCATGCCGAGTGAGAGCAGCAGGCGGAACCCCTTCGGGAGCCGCGCGAGCATGAGGGCGATGAGGGTGGCCGCGACCATCGTGATGACCACGCAGGCCGCGGCGAAGAGGATCGTGCGCACGAGGACCGCGAAGAAGACGGGGTCGGTCAGCACGTTGGTGTAGTTCTCGAACCCGATCCACGCGGGCGGCGCGCCGAAGACCTGGGCCCGGCCGAACTCCTGGAACGAGGTGACGAGGAGCTGCACGAGCGGCCAGCCGATGAGGAGGGCCAGCACGATGAGCGCCGGGGTGAGCAGCGCATACGGCGTGAAGCCGCCCGAGCGACGACGTGGGCGCCCGGCGGGCTTGGGCTGCGGCGCCATCAGGCGCTCGCCCTCGACGGTGCTCTGCACCGGATCGAGTCCGCGGTCGACGGTGGTCATTGTTGGTGCTCCCGGGAGGTCGAGGGGTTCGGGGTTTGGGGTTGCGGTGCGGCGGCGAGGGAGTGCCGCCGCACCGCGCAGCCGGACGGATCCGACTAGCTGTTGAGGATCGCCTCGATCTCCTCGTCGGCCGCTTCGGCGAGCGCCTGGACGTCGCCGCCCTGTGCGATGTTGACGAAGAGGTCGGTCAGGATGCCGGCCGCCTCGACGTCGGCCCACTTCGGCGAAGCCGGGGTGAGCTTGGCGTTGCCCGCGGCCGCCGCGATCGCCTGGGCGACCTCGTCGGTGCCGAGGGTGTCGGCGAGCGAGAGCTTGGCCGGAACGAGGCCGTTCTCGCCGTAGATCGTCTGGAACTCGTCGGAGAGGATGATCTCCAGCGCGCTCAGAGCGAGCTCGGGGTGAGCCGACTTCGCCGAGATGCCGATGTTCGATCCACCGGCGAAGACCTTCGCCGCGCCGCCGTCCATGCCCGGGAGGGCGTAGACGCCGAGGTTGGCCTCCTGGTCGGGGCATCCGGGAGCCTCAGCATCGGCCGGGGCGAGGATCGACCACTTGACCCAGCTCGGCGCCGACAGCTGCAGCGTCGTGCCGTCGCAGAAGCCGACCTCTGGTCCGGTCTCGTTGCCGTCCTTGGGGGCGGCCGAGGCGTTGGTCATGACCTGCTGGACCTGCTCGAGGCCTGCGACCGACTCAGCGGAGGAGAGCTGTGCGTCCCACTCCTCGCCGTCGGGCACGGCGATCTCGCCGCCGTTCTCCCAGATGTAGGGAAGGGCGTTGTACCAGTCCTGGCCGGGCCACCAGATGCCCGACTTGCCGGGGTTCGCCGCCGCGAGCGCCTCGCCGTTGGCGATGTACTCGTCGAGCGTCGTCGGGACCGACAGTCCGGCCGCCGCGAGGGCGTCCTTCTTGTAGAACACGAGGCGGGCGCCCGAGTACAGCGGAGCGGCGTAGAACTTGTCGTCGTACGAGCCCGCCTCGACGAACCCGGGCAGCAGGTCGTCGCCGCCGAGCGTGTCGTAGTGCTCGGTGAGGTCGAGGAACGCACCGGCCGAAGTGAAGGCCGAGGCCTGGGTGTTGCCGACCTCGACCACGTCGGGGCTGTCGGAGCCGGAGAGGCTCGTGGTCAGGCGGTCGACGAGACCGTCCCAGGACTGCTCCTCGATGACCAGGGTCGAGCCCGGGTTCTCCTCTTCGAAGGTCTCCACGAGATACTCGCGGGCCTCGTCGGGCGTGTCGGTGCCGACGAGCCACACGCGGATCTCAGCGCCATCCTCGGAGGCGCCGGTGCCTCCCGAGGCACAACCGGCGAGGGTGAGCGCAGCAACGGCGCCGAGCGCCGCGATGCCGAGTTTCCTCATTGTCGTTTCCTTTCATGGGGTGTGGGAGACAGCGGGGGTTCGCCGTCACCCTTGGTGCGTGGAGTCCCTCACGAGACTCCGAGTTGTCCGGAGAGGACCATGACGGCCGCACCGCGGAGGACGATGTCCTGCGCCTGTGCGGTCATCCGGAGCCTCAGATCACGGTTGAACTCCGCCATCGTCCGCATCCGGAGCGTGTCGACGGCCGCATCGTGCAGCGCACCGTCAAGCAGTTCGGCGGGGCCGCTCAGCACGACCTCCGACAGGTTGAGCGCGCCGACGACCGGCGCGAGCACGATGCCGAGTCGCCGGCCGGCCTCGCGGAGGATGTCGTCGCGAGCGGATTCGCCCTCGTCGCCGTCGGCCTCGACGGCGTCGAGGCGGGCGGTCAGCCGGGGCACCGAGAGCCAGGTCTCGAGGCATCCGTGCTTGCCGCAGGCGCAGTCGGGGCCGCTGTCGGTGCCGACCACGACGTGGCCGATCTCACCTGCGGCGAAGCCGCCGCCGATGACGGGGCGGCCGCCGACGATGAGCCCGGCGCCGACGCCGTGGCCGATCTTCACGAGCAGCAGGTCGTCGAGCTGCGACTCGCCGTGTTCGGCGAGCACGGCGACATTCGCGTCGTTCGCGACGTGCGCGGGCAACGAGGTCAGCGCCGCGAGGCGTGCCTGGAGCGGGACGTCGCTCCAGCCGAGGTTCGGAGCGGAGCGGACGACACCGTGCGGGTCGACGACGCCCGGGGAGCCGACGCCGATGCCGAGCACGGGGGTCGTCGTCGAGGCGACGAGCCGTTCGACGAGGGCGTCGACGAGCGCGATGGCAGCATCGCCCGTGGCGCCGTCGCGGGCCACCTCGGCCCGGGCGACGATGCCGCCGTCGAGGTCGATCACGGCGCCGCGGAACACTTCGTGCTCCGAGAGGTCGACGCCGATGAGGTGGAAGGCCGTGCGGTCGACGTCGATGAGGGTCGCGGGCTTGCCCGGGCGGGCGTCTTCGCGCTGGCCGAGTTCGATGACGAGTCCCTCGGTGATGAGATCGGCGACGAGGTCGGAGACCGTGACCCGGGTCAGGCCGGTGCCGCGCGCGACATCCGCTCGGCTCTGCGCACCGGAGCTGTAGAGGGTCTGCAGCACGAGCGCGCGGTTGTGGCTGCGGGCATGCTCGGGGAGCACCTTGCCCGTCGGGCGCAGGGCACGTGCGCGGGTGAAGATCGGGGCGCCGGCGAACGGCACGGTGAGCAGGTCGGAAGTGGCCCTGTGCGGGGTCGCGGGTGTCGTCTCCGTCGTGGAGGGGCCTCGCTGCGCTTCAGTGCTCACGTTTGTTAGTAAACATTACGAACAAACTCGCCGCAAGACCTTCACGGAGGTATTTCCCGGTGTTACCGACTTGTGATCTGCCGCCGCTGCCGCCGCAGCAGGCGCGAAGGAGGGGGTCGGATGCCGCGGCATCCGACCCCCTTCGCGAGGCGCTGCCGGCTACGCGGCCAGTCGCGCCTTGAGGTTGTCGGCGAGCGTCGCGAGGAACTCCTCGGTCGTCTGGTACGCCTGCTCGGGGCCGACGAGCGCCGCGAGGTCCTTCGTCATCGCGCCGGACTCGACCGTCGTGATGACGACGTCTTCGAGCGTGTGCGAGAAGTCGATGAGCTCCTGGTTGCCGTCGAGCTTGCCGCGGTGCGCGAGGCCGCGCGTCCAGGCGTAGATCGAGGCGATCGGGTTCGTCGACGTGGGCTTGCCCTGCTGGTGCTGGCGGTAGTGGCGCGTGACCGTCCCGTGCGCCGCCTCGGCCTCGACGACCTTGCCGTCGGGCGTCGCGAGCACGCTCGTCATGAGGCCGAGCGAGCCGAAGCCCTGCGCGACGGTGTCGGACTGCACGTCGCCGTCGTAGTTCTTGCAGGCCCAGACGTAGCCGCCCTCCCACTTGAGCGACGCGGCGACCATGTCGTCGATGAGGCGGTGCTCGTAGGTGAGGCCGGCCTCGTCGAAGGCCTGCTTGAACTCGGTGTCGAAGATCTCCTGGAAGAGGTCCTTGAAGCGGCCGTCGTAGGCCTTCAGGATCGTGTTCTTCGTCGAGAGGTACACGGGGTAGTTGCGCGAGAGGCCGTAGTTCAGCGAGGCCCGGGCGAAGTCGCGAATCGAGTCGTCGAGGTTGTACATGCCCATGGCCACGCCCGAGCCCGGCGACTGGAACACCTCGAACTGCTGCGGCTCGGAGCCGTCTTTCGGGGTGAAGGTCATCGTGAGGGTGCCCTCGCCCTCGAACCGGAAGTCGGTGGCGCGGTACTGGTCGCCGAACGCGTGGCGGCCGACGATGATCGGCTTGTTCCAGCCGGGCACGAGGCGCGGGATGTTCGAGATGATGATCGGCTCGCGGAAGATCACGCCGCCGAGGATGTTGCGGATCGTGCCGTTCGGCGAGCGCCACATCTTCTTCAGGCCGAACTCCTCGACGCGCGCCTCGTCGGGCGTGATCGTGGCGCACTTGACGCCGACGCCGTGCTTCTGGATCGCGTGCGCCGCGTCGACCGTGATCTGGTCGTCGGTCTCGTCGCGCTTCTGGATCGAGAGGTCGTAGTACTCGAGGTTCACGTCGAGGTACGGGTGGATGAGCTGGTCCTTGATGGCCTGCCAGATGATGCGCGTCATCTCGTCGCCGTCGAGTTCGACGACGGTGCCTTCAACCTTGATCTTGGACAAAAGGGTGTCTCCTTGGATCTACTGGGGGAAACGGGAAGCCTGCGGGCGGGCGGGCGGACACGCCGTCCGCCAGCTTACCGCGTCGGCCGAATATCTCGACATCGAGACAAACACCCCCGCGCTTCAGTGGCAGGTGGAGACGGCGCTACCGGCTGTGCCACCGCACAGGTTAGCCTTGGCAGCATGGCTGAGCTGAGACTTGAAGACCTGTCCGCGTCCAACATCGTGGCAGCGAACTCGCTCTCGCTGAAGCCCGGGCAGGAGCAGTTCATCGCGCCCGTCACCTACTCCGCCGAGTCCTCGGTCGTGAACCCCGCCACGGCCTGGCAGCGGGTCGCGCTCCTGAAGGACCGCGTCGTCGGCTTCATCCACGGCAACTTCGACCCCGAGAACCCCCACGAGGAGTTCCGCGCCTGCATCTGGCGCATCAACGTCGACGCTGAGGTCCAGGGCAAGGGCGTCGGCCGCTTCCTCGCGACCGCACTCGCCGAAGAGGCCAAGCGCCGCGGCTTCGACCGCATCACCGTGCTGTGGGAGCCGGGCAGCGAAGGCCCCGAGGCGTTCTTCCACCGCATCGGCTTCGTCGACATCGGCGAGACCGCCTACGGCGACGTGATCGGCGCGCTCGAACTCTGAGCCGGGCGCACACCGTGCCGCAGCAGCCGGTCGGATTCGTCGACGCGGTGCTCGCCGTCGTCGCCGAGATCCCGCCGGGGCAGGTCGCCACGTACGGCGACGTCGCCGCCGTGCTCGGTTCGCGCGGTGCGCGTGCGGTCGGGCAGGTGATGGCGCGGTACGGGTCGGATGTCCCGTGGTGGCGCGTCGTGCGCGCCGGCGGCCGCCCGCCCGCCGGTCACGCCGAAGCCGCACGTCCGCGCTACGAGGCCGAAGGCGTGCCGATGCGCGCGACGGCCGATGACGACGGCTACCGCATCGACCTCGCGGCGTGCCGCTGGCGGCCCTGACCCGAGCCGGCGCTCAGGCTGCGGCGGGCTTGTCGACGCCGCTGTCGACCGGGATGTGCACCGCGATCGACGTGCCCGCGCCCGACGGACTCTCGACCTCGAGCCGCCCGCCGACCGCGTCGACGCGGTCGGTCATGCCGAGCATGCCGCTGCCGTCGGGGGCCGCGCCACCGACGCCGTTGTCGCGCACGACGAGCTCGAGCTCGTCGTGCTCGATGCGGGCGCGAACCCACGCGCGCGTCGCCCCCGAGTGCTTGGCCACGTTGGCGAGCGCCTCGGCGACGACGAAGTACGCGGTGGACTCGATGACCTCGGGCAGGCGCCCCTCGGCCTGCACGTCGAGCTCGACGGGCACCGGGCAGCGTCCGGCCAGCTCGGGCACGGCGAGCGCGAGGCCGCCCGACGAGAGCAGGCTCGGATGGATGCCGTGGGCGAGCTCGCGCAGTTCCCGCAGCGCCTGGTTCAGCATGGCGATCGTGCCGTCGAGCTCGACGCCGAGCGCCTCGACGCCGCGATCGCGCGCCTGGTTCGCGGCGAGCCGGAGCCGCATGCCGAGCGAGACGAGCTGCTGCTGCGCGCCATCGTGCAGGTCGCGCTCGATGCGCCGCCTGGCCTCGTCACCCGCTTCCACGATGCGGCTGCGCGATTGCCGCACGTGTTCGAGGGTGCGCTCGATCTCGGATCGCAGCCGCCCGTTGTCGACCGAGAGCCGCAGGGCGCTCGAGACGCCGTCGAGCAGCCGCATGTTGTCGGTGAGCACCCGATCGTGCCGGATCAGCGCGATCGGCATGCCCGTGGGCGAGGCGACGGGCAGCAGGCTGTGATCGCCGTGCCGGTCGGCGGGGTCGTGGTCGAGGGGCTGGCCGGCGGCATCCGCGTACCTGCCCCGCTCCTCATCCCACCAGTAGACCCGCACCGACGCGTCGCGCAGGGTGCGGGCGAGCGACTCCGCCCAGAGGCCCCGGTCGGCGCCTTCGCGGGTGATGCGCATGAGGTCGGCGACGCGGGCGCGCATGTTGCGCGCGTGCGCGACCCCGGCGACGAAGCTCACGGGGATCGAGGCGATCGCCACGAGGGACACCGTCGCGAGCACGCCGTCGGAGGTGCCGGATGCCGCGTACGTCGCCGCCTGCGCCGCGAGCGTCGTCGCCCAGGCGAGGAGCGCGAGGGGCATGAGGAAGGCGACCGTGCGGGCCGGGACGCTGCCGCGCACCCAGCGCGCGAGCAGCCGGCCGGCGATGATCAGGGCGAGCATCACGCCGACGATGCGGTAGCCGATGTCGATGGCCGCGAACAGCGCGGGCGCGTCGGCGATGCGGTACGGGTTCGGGGCGCAGTCGCACGTCGCGGCGTCGGGCTGCGCGAGCAGCAGCACGCCGACGAAGAACACGAGGGCGGCGGCGAGGGCGATGCCCGCGATCCAGCGGTCGGCGCGGCCGACGAGCCAGCCGCGTGGGTAGATGAGCACGAGGATGCCGGTGAGCACCGCCCACCAGAGATGCACGCCGTAGAGGATCGGCCACAGCCACCCGATGTCCTCGATCACGCGGAAGAACGACAGCGGGATCCAGACCAGCGGGAACGCGGCCATCAGCCGAGCGGGCGCCCGCGAAGGACCGATGCTCCACGCGACGCCGGCGCACGCGGCGAACACGAGCGCCACGGTCGCGTGCAGCGTGGTCCACGACACCTCGCCCCGCGCCTCGGCCGGGGTCGCGAGGTACCCTGACACCTCCATCGCGAGGCTCGCCGTGACGACCGCCGTGATGATGATGGTGCGCCTGACGATCCGGCCTCTGCGGCCGGGGGCCATCACCTCGCGCCGAGGAGCGTCAGTACCGCGAGCACCCGCCGGTGGTGCTCGGGTGACTCCTCGAGGTCGAGCTTCTGCAGGATCGAGCGCACGTGGGTCTCGACCGTCTTCAGGCCGAGGAACAGGGTCTGGGCGATGCCGCCGTTCGAGTAGCCCTGGGCCATGAGCTCCAGCACCGAGCGCTCACGCTCGGTGAGGCGGGAGAGGGGATCGTCGGCGCGCGTGCGCTGCACGAGCTGCTCGACGACCTCGGGGTCGACGACGGAGCCGCCCGAGGCGACCGTCTCGACGGCGCGAACGAGGGTCTGCGGCTCGGACACGCGCTCTTTCAGGAGGTAGCCGGTGCCGCTGCCGGCGCCCATGACGCGCAGGGCGTACTCGGGCGTCGCGTACATCGAGAGCAGCAGCACGCCGATCGTCGAGCCGGCGGCGCGCATCTGCTCGAGCGCGACGATGCCCTCGTCGCGGAAGCTCGGCGGCATGCGGATGTCGAGCACCGCGGCGTCGAGGTTGCCGGCGCTCGCGATCTCGACGAGCTCGGCGCCGGTGCCGACCGAGGCGACGACCTCGATGCCCCCGCCCTCGAGCACGGTGGAGATGCCCTCTCGGAGGAGCAGGGCGTCGTCGGCGATGGCCACTCGCAGCGACCGGCTCACCTCGCCCATGTCGCCTCCGTTCGTTCGGGTTTTTCGGGCAGGCGAGACCGGACCGGTCCCCCCGCCTGACGCGACTGTACCGCTTCCCGGCGCCGGCCGCCCTCCCCGATTCAGGGGGCATCCTGATGCGGGGCGGCCGGTCGCGTGCCAGTCTGGCGCTGCGGGGCGTGTGCGGTCTGCCGGAACTCGGCGCTCAGTCGGCTGCCCCGGCTCGCGCACCTTCGATCGAACCGTTCGCATGAGCTGTCGAGAACATGCCACGCTGTCAGTACGCGCGCACCCTACCCGCCGCGCGATCCCCCGAGGCGCCCCGCGCCACCCGACCGAGGAGCACGATGGTCAGCAGCGACGCGACCCGGGCCGCATCCGCACCCGCACCCGTCACCACCTCGACGCGGAAGGTCCGCGTCATCGTGGTGCGCCCCGACGAGCGCATCGACGAGGTCGTCGAGCGTCATCCCGGCGCGGTGCCGTCGTTCAACCGCACACTCCGCATCGCGCTCGCCATGCGCGGTGGGGTGAGCCTCGCGGTGTGGATCGGCGGCGCCGTCGCCGAGCTCGACCTGCTCCGCCGCATCCGCCTCTACGACGACGGTCCCGAGACCCTCGCGCTCGTGCCCGAGACGCCGGCGTCACCCGTCACCCCCGCCCTGCTCGCCCGCCTCCAGTCGTATGCCGAGATGCTCGACGCGAGCGGCTACGACCGGGTCGAGTTCGACCTGCTCGCCGGTGCGAGCGCGGGCGGGCTGAATGCCGTCGTCTACGCCGTGGCGCAGCGCGCCGGCACGGGGCTCGAACGACTGCTCGACACGTGGGGCAGGGTCGGCGGATTCTGGGGCCTCCTGCACCCCCCAGGAACCCGCCGCATCCTCGCGCTCATGCAGGGCGAGGACTACTTCCGCGCCCAGACGTTCGACGCACTGCGGGCGATCTACGACACGGACGACCGACACCCCGACCTCGTCTCCGAGTACACGAGCGTCGACCTCTCCGCCACCGTCATCGACGCGAACGACGAGTTCGAGGAGGACGCGCACGAGGGTCGCGGCCACTTCCGCTTCGTCGGCAGCGACGAGCATCCGTTCGACAACCGCATCCCTCGCCGACTCGATGGCATCGACGAGACCCGTGAGCTCGACGACCTCGCGAACCTCTCACGCCTCGCGCTCGCCGCGCGGTCGACGTCGTCGCTTCCCGGCGGCTTCGAGCCCGCGCACGTCGACTCGTTCAACGGCATCGCCGGCGAGCCCGAGGTCGCGGAGGAACGTGGCATGCGGTTCGCGTTCGCCGCCCATCGAGAGCAGGCCGGCACGCCGTACCGCATCGTCGACGGTGCCGTGTTCGACAACGTCCCGATCGACCGCGCGCTGCGGGCGGCCCGCTCGCGCACATCGGACCGCAAGGCCGACCGGGTGATGCTCTTCCTCGATCCCGAGCCCGACGCGCCCGTCGGCGGAACCTTCGCCTGGGACGAGCACGCCTCGCGGTTCTTCCGCGCCATCGGCGCGATGCTGTCGCGGCAGCTGCGGAGCGAGTCGGTCGCGCGAGAGGTCGCGGACCTCGAGCGCTTCAACGCCGAGCGGCTGGTCGCCGCCGCGCGGCTCGACAGCGTGGCACCGCTCGTGGCGGCGGCACAGTGGTCGCAGCCCGCGATCGCCGAGCGGCGCGGCGCCTACGTGCGCGCGCTCGGCACGACGCTCGCCGAGCACCTCGCCGACACGCTCTCGGCACCGAGCGTGTGGCAGCTGCACTCCACGCTGCCGACCCGGCGGCGGTACCGCCCCATCGCGCGGATCGCCCTCGCGGGCCTCGGCCAGGCCTGCGCACGCCGCTTCGCCGAGCTCTCCCCCGCGGATGCCGCGGCCGTCGCCCGTTCACCGCTCGCCCTCGCCGACGCGGCCAACTGCGTGCTCGGCTGGACGCGCGCGCTCGAGTCCCTTCCCGAGGAGGAGGGCTCGCGACGCGGTCTCGCCCTCCCCGAAGTGCGGCGCGCCGGGTACGACGCGCTCCTCGCCGCGAACCGCTGGCGCGATGAACTGACCGCCGCGGTGCTGGCGCAGTCCGACCGGCTCGCGGCGACGGGCGGCGCGCCCACCGCCGCCGACTACGACGACTGGATCGACGGCTGGCTCCGGGCATCCGCTCGCATCGCGACCTCCGAGCAGTGGCGCGACCTCGACATGTCGGTCGCGCGCCTGCGGATCATGAGCTCCGGGTTCGAGCGCGATGCTCGCGTGGGGCGACGAACGCTGCCCGCGACGTGGACGGACTCGGCGTGGCGCCCGCTGGCGACGACCCCCGGCTCGCTCTCGGCGGCCGACCTGCCTCCGCTCTACCACGCGAGCGGCATTCCGGCCGCGCTCTCGCACGTGCGGTACTGGCCCATCGGCGTCGACGAGGAGCCAGACGATCCGGCGAGCTACCGCACCCTCGCGGCCGACCGCTGGTATGCCATGCTCGGCCGCGCGATGCGCCAGCCGCGCACGACCCCCGCCGAGATTGCTGCGGCGGTCGACGCGGCATCCGACCGCGTGGTGATCGACCGGCGTTCGAAGCTCGCCGGCTACGGGTTCGGCAACTTCCTCGGGTTCCTCGCCCGCGATTGGCGAGTGAACGACTGGTGGTGGGGCCGGCTCGACGCGGCCGCCGGCATCGCGCGGTTCTTCACCTCGCTCGCACCCGAGGCGGTGCACACCGGGCCGGCGATCCGCATGCTCCAGGACGCGGTGCTCGAGGAGGCGGACGCGCCACGGCTCGTGGCCGAAGGACTGTCGCCGCTCGAGGAGGCGCCGGCCGCACACGAGGCTGCCGGCGGGCCCGACGAACCGGAGCGGCGGGCGGCGGCACGGCGGGCGCGGCTGCGCGCCGGTACCGACACGATCGTCAACCTCGATCCCTCGTACCGGTTCGCGATCGCCTCACGCACCGTGCGACTCCTCGACCGGGTCATCGTGCAACCGCTGAACCGGGGGGTCACCGCACTCGCCGCCGCGGTGCTCGCCCTGCTGCGGCCGGTGCTCGTCGCGCTGCCGACGGTGGCCGACCCGCCGCGACTCGCGCTCGTCGCGGGGCTCGTCGCCGGCGTCGCATGGCTTCTCACGTGGGTGCCGATCAGGCCGCCGAGCCCCGGCTGGATCGCCGCGACCACGATCATCACGGTGGGAATCGCGGGCATGATCGTAGGCGGCGTGTGGTCGACGCGCCGGCGGTGGTCGGCGGTCGCCGAGGCGCTCGACGCGCCACTCGACGGGTTCGCGCGAGGCGCTGCAGAACGGGCGTGGGGACCCACGCTCCGCCTCATGCTCCTGGCGCTCGCGAGCCTCGTGCCGCTGACCGTCTCGCTCCTGCAGACGAACGTGCTGCTCGTCCTGCTCTGCCTCGGCGTCACGGGCGTGCTCACCGCGATCACCCTCAGGGTCGCCTCATCCGCTCAACGCACCCGGATTCCGGCCCGCGATGTCCGCACCGGGTTCATGATCGCCTGGTTCGCCATCTTCGGCGGGCTGCTCCCCCTGGTCCAGCTGGTCTTCGCGGTGCCCGGCAACTGGCTCTCGCCGCCCGTGTCGTGGAACCCGTGGGTGCTCGCGACCGGGGCGGCGGCCGTCACGATCGCGCTCACGGCCGACTGGCTCCGCCTCGGCCGCACCGCGCTCGCGATCCGGCTCACACGCGGCATCAACTGGATCACGGTCACCCCGCTGTCCGTCGCGGCCGGGCTCGGCGGCTACGCCATCGCCTGGGCGCTCACCGCCGGGGTCGCGCCGCTGCTCGCCGAGAACCTGCGCGCGGCGGCGTTCATCGTGGCGTGGGCGAACGCCCTCTGGTGGCTGCCCGAGCTCGCGAAGGCGACGCCCGACGTCGTCGACCGCGTGGAGCGAGCCCCGCTCGTCGCGGCCGACCTCGGCGCCGCGACGCAAGCCGTCGCCGAGGCCGCCCGCACCGGGGATGCCGCACGTCGCGCCTGACGCGCGCCGTGCGGCATCCGCCCGCTTGGACTTCCCTGCCCGCTACACCAGCGAGTCGCGCCACGCGGCGTGCAGCGCGGCGAACCGGCCCGTGCCGCCGATGAGCTCCGACGGCGAACCGTCTTCGACGATGCGGCCGTGCTCCATGACGAGTACCCGGTCGGCGATCGCGACCGTCGACAGGCGGTGCGCGATGATGACGGCCGTGCGGTCGGCGAGGAGCGTCGTGAGGCCCTCCTGCACGAGCCGCTCGCTCGGGATGTCGAGCGAGCTCGTCGCCTCGTCGAGGATCAGCACCGCGGGGTCGGCGAGGAACGCGCGTGCGAACGAGATGAGCTGCCGCTGCCCGGCGCTCACCCGGCCGCCGCGCTTGTTCACGTCGGTGTCGTACCCGTTCGGCAGGCTCTCGATGAACTCGTGCGCGCCCACGGCCTTCGCCGCCGCCACGATCTCCTCGAACGACGCGTCGGGCTTGCCGAGCGCGATGTTGTCGGCGACCGATCCCGAGAAGAGGTACGCCTCCTGCGTGACCATGACGATCGCGCGCCGAAGGTCCTTCGGGTGCAGCGAGCGCAGGTCGACGCCGTCGAGCTCGACGACGCCGTCGCTCGGGTCGTAGAACCGCGCAAGCAGCTTCGCGAGCGTCGACTTGCCCGCGCCGGTCGACCCGACGAGCGCGATCGTCTGCCCGGCCGGCACGTCGAGGTCGAAGCGCGGGAGGATGACGCGATCCTTCGTGTACGCGAACTCGACGGCTTCGAAGCGCACATGCCCCGACGCCTTCCACAGGTCGACCGGATGCCGCGGCTCGGGCACGCTCGGCTCCTCCTCGAGCACGCCCGAGATCTTCTCGAGCGCCGAGGCGGCCGACTGGTACCCGTTGTAGAACATCGCCATGTCCTCGATCGGGTCGAAGAACCGCTTCGTGTAGAGGAGCGCCGACAGCAGCAGGCCGACCGCGAGCTCGCCGTCGACCGCGCGGAAGCCGCCGACGACGAGCACCGCCGCCACGCACGCGTTGCCGATGAGCAGCAGCCCGGGGTCGTAGATGCCGAAGAGCTGGATGACCTTCGCGTTGACGTCGCGGTAGTCCTCGACGAGCCCCGCGAACTCCTTCTCGTTGCGGCGCTCCTTGCGGAACGCCTGCACCGCCCGAATGCCCGTCATCGACTCGACGAAGTGCACGATGAGGTTCGCCGAGGCGACTCGGGAGCGACGGAACAGCTTCTGCGAGCGCACCTGGAACCAGCGCGTGAGCACCGTGAGCGGCACGAGCGCGACGACCAGCACGAGCGCCGACTTCCAGTCGACCAGGGCGAGCGCGACGGCCGTGAACGTCATGTACAGCACCCCGCGCACGAGCTGGTTGATGCCCTCGTCGAGGAGCTCGCGGATCGCGTCGAGGTCGCTCGTCTGCCGGGAGATGATGCGCCCCGAGGTGTAGGACTCGTGGAACTCGAGCGAGAGCTTCTGCGTGTGCAGGAACACTCGGGTGCGCAGGTCGAGCAGCACGGCCTGGCTGATGCGGGCCGACAGCTTGATGTACCACGCGATGAGGAACGCGCCGACGACCCCGGTGACGAGGTACGCCAATCCATAGAAGCCGATCGGGAACCAGTCGCCCTCGATCAGGGCAGGCAGGCCCTGGGTGATGCCGAAGCCGATCAGCGCCGGCCCCGCCACCTGCGCGGCCGTGGAGACGACGACGACCGCCATCGTCACCCAGAGTCGCGCTCGCACGGGCAGGAGCAGCGAGCCGAGCAGGCGCAGCGAGCGCTGCCGGATCTGCTTGGATTCGGACTTCGTGAACTCGTGGCGTTCCTCGCCTTCGACGCCCAAGACGCTCATCGGGCCGCCTCCTCTCGTTCGCTGGGTTCGATTCCGGTCTTCGCCGCGGTCGCGGCATCCGACACGTCGGCCTCGACGGCCGTCGCGAGCTCGGCCGAGATGACCTCGGCCGCCTCGACCTCGGCTGCCTCGCGGTCGATGCGCCCTGATGCCTCCGCCGCCTCGCGGCGAACCTCGTCTTCGAGGCTCGAGATCACGAAGGCGTAGTGCTCGCTCTCGCGCAGGAGCTCGGAGTGGGTGCCGACCGCGGTGATGCGGCCGTCTTCGAGCAACGCGACACGGTCGGCGAGCATGACGGTCGACGGGCGGTGCGCCACGATGAGCGCGGTCGTCGAGTCGAGCACCCGGCGGAGCTCGGCCTCGACCCTCGCCTCGGTGGCGACGTCGAGCGCCGACAGCGGATCGTCGAGCACGAGCACCGCGGGCGCCGCCGCGACGGCCCGCGCGAGCGCGAGTCGCTGGCGCTGGCCGCCGGAGAGGCTCATGCCTTCTTCGCCGACCTTCGTGTCGACGCCGTCGGGCAGCTCGTAGGCGAAGCCCGCCTGTGCGATGGCGAGCGCCTCATCGAGCACGCGCTCGGCCTCGGCGCGCACGCCGGGCTCGTCACTCGCGAGTTCGGGCCGGCCGAGCAGCACGTTGTCGCGTACCGACGCGGAGAACAGCGTCGCATCCTCGAACGCCATGGCGATGTGGGTGCGGAGCTCCTCCCGGCTGAGCGCGCGGATGTCGACACCGTCGAGCGTGATCGAGCCGGCGGTGACGTCGTAGAGGCGGGTGGTGAGCGCCGTCATCGTCGTCTTGCCGGAGCCCGTGAGGCCGACGAGGGCCATCGTCTCGCCCGGCTCGAGCGTGAGGTCGATCCCGTCGAGCAGGTCGCCGAACCGGTCGGGCGAGTCCTGGTAGCGGAACCGCACCCCGGTGAAGGCAAGCTCGCCCCGGGGCCGCTCGATCGTCGCCGGGCGCTCGGGGTCGGTGATGACGTTCTCGCTGTCGAGGATGTCGAAGAACCGGTCGGTCGCGGTGCGCGCATCGACCGAGAACGCGAGCAGGAACCCGATCGACTCGATCGGCCAGGCGAGCACGCTCGCGGTCGCGAAGAAGGCGACGAGCTGACCGACGGTGAGCACGCCCTGCGCGGCGAGCACGACGCCGAACACGAGGCAGACGGCGAGGGCGACGGCCGGGACCAGGAGGATCCACGCCCAGATGCTCGCCTCGAGGCGCGCCTTCTCCATCTCGGTGCTCCGCAGCGACTCAGCCTGCTTGCGGAAGGTCGACAGGGCGTGCTTGCCGCGCCCGAAGGCCTTCAGCACGCGGATGCCGTGCACCGACTCCTCGACGGCCGTCGCGAGGTCGCCGGCCTGGTCTTGGCTCAGCCGGGACACCTCGGAGTACCGGCCCTCGAAGCGGTAGCCGACGATCCAGAGCGGGATCGAGCAGAGGAGGAACACGATGCCGAGTACCCAGCTCATCGAGATGAGGATGCCGAGGCCGACGACGATCACGATGAGGTTCACGACGAGGAGCACGAGCCCGAACGAGAGCCAGCGGCGGATCAGGCCGAGGTCGCTCACGGCGCGTGAGAGCAGCTGCCCGCTCGGCCAGCGGTCGTGGAAGCTCACCGGCAGGTCCTGCAGCTTCGCGTAGAGGGCGTTGCGCATGCGCGCCTCGACGCGCGTGCCCGGGGTGAGCACGAACCAGCGCCGGAGCGCGACCATCGCTGCCTCGAGCACGCCGAGGGCGAACACGAGCGCCGCGAGCGGCCAGATCGCCGACGCGTCGCCATCGGTGAGCGGGCCGTCGACGATCGCCTGCAGGACCTGCGGGATCGCGAGCGCGACGAGCTGCGACAGGAGCGCGGCCACCATGCCCGCGATGATCGCGGGAAGAGCTGGGCGAGCGTACTCGATGAGGCGTGCGAGCGCGCGAACGGTGCCGACGCGTGTGGTGGGAGCGTCCTGTGACACGGGGGTGGCGGACAAGCCGGGTTCCTTCCGGAAGGGCGCCGAACGGTCGCAGGGCGAGCCGGTTCGGTCGTGTTCGGATCGAGTGGACGCGAAGAGAGGCGTCGGATGCGGGGCTACCGCAGAGAGCTGGGCAGGCTGCGCCTGCGCGGGACGGGGCGGAGTTAGCCCGTGAACCCCTGGGCGAGGAGCGACGGGCGGGCAGCGCCATCGACCGCGATCCAGCGGGCGTAGCTGTCTGTCTGCATGGTGTCCTCCTGCGTCGTCTTTGGAACCCTCGAGGCCGCGGGATGTCTCACGTCGGCCAGCCCTACAGACTACGGGTCTTTCGTGGTCGCGTGCAAGACCACCCGCGACGATAGGCTGTGCGGATTCGCCGCCGCGCGGGCGTGCGTGCCGTGGCCCGTCGAGGCCCGCACCGCCGGCGCGAGCGACGCCGATCGATGAGGAGAGCGTGTGGGTTCGGCACGGACGTCGTTCGCCCGCGCTGCCGCGCGTGCGGGCGTCCTCGGCTCGATCGCCGCAGTGGTGTTCCTGCTCGCCGGGCTCGGCACGGCCGTCGTCGACTCGCTCGCGGGCGCCTCCGTGGGCGGTCTCCGCTCTGGGCTCGCCGCGGCTTCCGGCATCGACGGCGCGGCGAGGTGGCAGATCCGCCTCTCGAGCGATCCGGCCGCGCAGGCCGATGCGGCGGCATCCGTGCTCGACCGCATGATCGTGCCGCACGGCGCGAGCTGGAGCCGGTCGGTCGAGACCGCACCTGTCGATGCCACAGGGCCGGCTGGCCCGTTCGGTGCGGTGCTGCTCGCCGATGACGGCGTTGCCGATCGCTCCCAGCTCGTGAGCGGCAGCTGGCCGACCGAGCCGCAGGCCGTCGCCGACGCCGACGGGGCCCTTCCTGCGACCCTGCACGCCGAGGCGGCCGCCGCCCTCGGGCTCGAGCCCGGCGACCTCGTCGAACTGGGCGGCGGCGGGCGCCTGCTGGTCGTCGGCACGTGGCTGCCGCTCGACCCCAACGAGCCCGTGTGGTTCGGCGAGCCCGCGGTCGCGACCGGCCTCGTCGACGACGGCGCCGGGCCGTTCCTCGTGCCCGAGGAGGCGCTCCTCGACGTGCCGGCCGCCACGGACGTGCGCTGGACCGCACTCGTCGACGCGGGCACGATGACCCCCGAGGTCGCCCGCACCCTGCGTGCCGCGCTGCCGAACGTGGAACCCGCGCTTCGCGCGCAGGAGGCCATCGGCGCCGACGGGCTCAGTGCGCTCGGCGCACTCGACGCGACGCTCGACCGTCTCCTCGCCGGCCTGGGCGCGGTGCGTGCGATCGCCCCGCTGCCCGTGCTCCTCCTCGCCTTCGCGGGCTTCGCCGCGCTCGCGCGCCTCGCCGCCCTCCTCGGCGCCTCGCGGCGAGGCGAGACGGTGCTCCTCCGCGCGCGCGGCGCCTCCGCGACCCGCCTCACCCGCGACGCCGCCGCCGAGGTGCTCGTGCTCGGCGTGCCGGCCGCGACATTGGGTGCTGCGGCCGGGCTCGCGCTGCTCGTGCTCCTCCGGCCCGGCGAGGCTCGCGACGTGGCGATCGCGTGGGTCGCGGCATCCGTCGCCGTCGTCGGCGCGCTCGTGCTCGTCGCCGGGCAGGCCTGGCGTGAGTCCAGGCGACCGGTCGTGCGCGGGTCGGGTGACGAGGTCGGGCGGATGCCCCGCACGCTCGTCGCGGGCGGCGTCGTGCTCGTCGCCGTGGTGGCGGCGGTGTCGCTGTGGCAGTTCCGCCTGTACGGCTCGCCGCTCGTGCCGACCGTGTCGGGCGCGCTCGAGATCGACCCGATCGCGGTGCTCGCGCCGGTGCTCGTGCTGCTCGCTCTCTCGCTCGCGGCCGTCGGGCTCTCGCGGCCCATCGACCTGCTGCTCGAGCGAGCGGCCGCCGCACGCCCGGGGCTGACCCCGGCGTTGCCGATGCGGCAGCTGGCACGCCGGGCGGCGCTCTACGCCTCCGCCTCCCTCGTGTCGATCCTCGCCGTCGCGGGCCTCACGCTCGCGGCGGCGTTCGCGGGCGCATGGCAGGACTTCGACCGTGCCGCGGCCGCCGTCACCACGGGCGGCGACGTGCAGGTCGCCTTCGCGGGCCGCGACGTCGTGCGCGGCGACGACCCCTTCGCGCTCGGCGACCCCTTCGCCGGCGTCGAGGGCATCACGGCGAGCGGGCCGGTGTACCGCGGCGAGATCCGCATCGGCTCCGACCGGTCGACGATCGTCGCGGCACCGGTCGCGCAACTGCCGGCGATCGCACCCGGCACGCACGCCGCGGCCGATGGCGGCGCCCTCGCCGAGTCGGCCGCCACCGCGGGCGTCGAGATTCCCGGCGGCGCCGTGGCGCTCGAGTACGTCGCGCGCGTCGCGGCTCCCCCGCGAACGCCCGGTACGGTCTCGATCTCGGCGTGGCTCCTCGGCGACGGCGGCGCGGCGACCCGCCTTCCCGCGGGCTCGTTCGCGGTCGAGAGCGGTGGCGGCACCGGCCGATTCGAGCTTCCGGATGCCGCAGGGCTGCGCTTCCTCGGGCTCGAGGCGACGCTCACCGGGGCGCAGGGCGCCGACGACGTACGGGTCTCGCTCGGCGACGTCGCCCTCGACCCCGCCACCGACCCCGCTCCCGACCTCCAACTCGACGGTGAGCTCACGGTCTCGTCGGCCGACCCGAGCGACCGAGCGCCGCTCGCCGCCGGCGCCGACATCGGGCTGCCGGTGACGCTCGGCTCCGCGCTCGCGGCACGGATCCAGGCCCGGGTGGGCGACGAGTTCTCGTTCCGCATCCTCTCGGGCGGCGCGGAGGTCGATGCCGTCGTGGCCGACATCGTCCCCGCCGTCCCGGCGGCGGGCGGCGACGGCGTCCTGGCGGACCTCGGTGCCCTCGAGCAGTATGCGTTCTCCGCCGACGCCGGGGTGCCGCAGTACGGGCAGCGGTGGCTCGCGACATCCGACCCCGCCGTCGTGGCGGCGGAGCTCGAACGCGACCGGCAGGTCGCCATGACCGTCACCACGCGACAGCTCGCGTCGTCGGCGATGCTCATCGGCCCCGCGGTGACGGCGCTCTGGGCGGGCGCGGTCGGTGCGCTCGTGTTCGCGCTCATCGCGATCATCGCCCTGGTCGCCGCGCTCCGCACCGCACGGCTCGGCGAGGTCAGCGTGCTGCGCGTGCTCGGCATGCCCGCCCGAGCACAGGCGCGCGCCCGGCTCGCCGAGCTCTCGGTCACCCTCGGCACCGCGGTCGTGGTCGGCGTGGCCGTGGGCCTCCTGACCGCCCTCGTGACGGCGCGCGAGCTCGCACGCGCGGCGGTCGCCGGCGCACCCGAGGTGCTCCCAGTGGGCTTCGCGGTCGACTGGCTGCCGTGGGCGACCGCCCTCGTGGCCTTCCTCGTGGCCGCGGTGACGATCGGGGCGGTGGCCTCGAACGCCGTGCGCCGCGACGCCTCCCGACCCGCGAGGCCGGAGGAGGAGCGATGAGCGCCCGCCACCACTCCCGTCTCTCGACGGCCGGACTGCTCCGGCGCCAGTTCTTGGCCGGTCCGGGCGCCTCGATCATGCTCGCCCTGCTCGTGCTCGTCGGCGCACTGCTCGCCACCGCGGTGCCGCGCGCCGTCGCCGCGATGCACACGGCGGCGCTCGGCGTCGCCCTCGGCGACTTGCCCGCGAACGAGCTCGACCTCACGAGTGCCCTGCGGGCGACCCCCGAGATCGCCGCGTCGAACGGTGCCACGACCTTGCCTGACGACGTCGAGGCGGTCTGGGGCCATCAGGAGCAGCGCCTGCTCGACATCCGAGCCGGCATGCCGCAGCCGCTCCGCGGCATCACGGAGGCGCCGCTGTCGGTGCTCACGACCGGGCCGGCGCAGGTGTTCGTGCCCGGTGCCGCGCCGAGCGGGCCGGTGTTCCGGGTCCTGCCCGGGTTCGACCCGCGGCTGCGCGAGCACGTGACGCTGACGAGCGGCGAGTGGCCCGCCCCGGTCGACGAAGCCGTGCCCGGGGCCGCCGCCGTCGAGGTCGTGTTCACCGACGCGATCGCCGAGGGCATGCAGTGGGAGCTCGGCGAGGAACGGCGCCTGCCGGCAGGCAGCGGCGACCAGCAGGTGCGCCTCGTCGGCACCGTGTCGGCGGTCGATCCCGACGACGGCTTCTGGACCCACCTGCCGCTCGCGCTCGAACCGTCGATCCTCGGCATCGACCCGCCCGTGATCACCGGTGTCGCCTTCGTCGACCCCGCCTCATGGCCGGCCTTCGTCGACGTACGCATGCCCGCGACCATGCACGCCTGGTTCCCGGCCGTCGGCGACCGCATCGAGGCCGACGAGACCCGCACCCTCATCGGGCAGCTCGACGAGTTCACCTCCCAGGTGCAGTCGCTCGGCGATGGCCCGCAGCAGTTCTCCGACCTGACGGTCGGCGAGGTGAGCTTCTCGAGCGGCCTCCGCGACGCGCTCATCGAGGCCGCCGCCGCCGCGAGCGCGAGCGATGCCGTGCTCGCGACGATCGCGTCGGGGCCGATCGGGGTCATGGTCGCCGTGCTCGTGCTCGGCGCCCGCGTCGTGTTCGAGCGGCGACGCACGGGCCTCGAGCTCGCCGCGGCCCGCGGCGCGTCACCGGGCCAGCTCAGGGGCATCCTCGCCATCGAAGGCCTCGCGATCGGCGTTCCGGCTGCGCTCGTCGGCGGCATCGCGGGCACGGTCGCAATCGCCGCCGACGCGGGCTGGGCCGGATGGGTCATCGCCGCCGTGTTCGCCCTCACGCCCGTGGTGCTGCTCGTCTCCCGGGCTCCGTCGCTGAGTCCGCTGCGGCGCGCCCGCGCCGACCTCGGCACAGCGGATCGCGACCGTTGGCGTTGGATCGTCGAGGCCCTCGTCGTCGTGCTCGCGACGGTCGCACTCGTGCTGCTCCTTCGTCGTGGGCTCGCGACCTCGGCCGTCGACACGGGCGTCGACCCGCTGCTGGCCGCGGTGCCGTTGCTGCTGTCGCTCGTCGCGTGCGTCGTGGTGCTCCGCCTCTACCCCGTGCCCCTCGCGGGATTCGTGCGCCGCGCCTCGCGGCGCCCGTCGCTCGTGCCGTTCCTCGGCTCCGCGCGGTCGCTCCGCGATCCCTCGGCGGGCCTCGTGCCCGTGCTCGCGGTCGTCGTCGGCGTCTCGGTCGCGGTCTTCTCCGCCGTGCTGCTCGGCACGGTGCAGTCGGGCGTCGAGCGCACCGCCGACGCCGAGGTCGGGGCGGATGCCTCGGTGTCGGGCACCCCGTTCACGCTCGAGCAGCAGGCGGCCTTCGCCGACGTGCCGGGCGTCGCCGCGACGGCGCCGGTCTACGCGACCACCGCGATCCGGGTGAGCATCGACGGGCGCAACCGCTCGACGACCCTCATCGTCGTCGATGTCGCCGAGATGCGGGCGGTGCAGGCGGGCCGCGTCGACGCGACGCCCCTGCCCGAAGTGCTCGCCGAGAGCGGCGACGACGGCGTCCCGGTGGTGCTCTCACGCGTCATCGCCTCGTCGATCGAGGGCGCCGACGAGGTCGAGATCGACGGCGAGGCGTTCGAGGCGATCGGCGTCGTCGACGGCTCGACCGCCTACCTCGACCGGGCCAGCTGGGTGCTCATGGACCGAGCCAACGCCGAGCCGTTCACCGATACCCTCGTGCCGCGCGTCGTGCTCGTGCGGTTCGAGCCCGGGGCCGATGTCGCTCGGGTCACCGCCGAGCTCGCCGAGATCGCCGGACCCGATGCGCACGTCACGACGCCAGACGATCTCCGCACCGAGCTCCACGCCAGGCCCACGACCCGCGGACTCGTCGTCGCACTCATCGCCGCGATCGTGCTCGCGAGCCTGCTCACCGCCCTCGCGATCGTGCTCACCCTCGTCGTCGGCAGGCCCGCGCGCGAACGCCTGCTGCCGCTGCTCACGACGCTCGGACTCCCCCGTCGCGGCGAGCGTGCGCTCGTCGCCTGGGAGATCGGTCCGGTCGCCGTCGTCGCGCTCGTCGCGGGCGCCGTGCTCGGCGTGCTGCTGCCGCTCGTCGTGCTCCAGGGCGTCGACCTCCGCGCGTTCACGAGCGGTGACCACCAACCCGTGGTCACCTACGAGCCGTGGCTCATCGCCGCGGTGCTCGCCGGCTCGGTGCTCGTGACGGTCGTCGCGGCCGCCGCGGCCTCTCGCGTCGACGGTCGCGTGAACGTCGCGCGCGCGATGCGCAAGGAGGAGGAATGATGAACCCCATGGCCAACGCCTCGAGTGAACCGCACATCCTCTGCGCCGACCTCGTGCGGATCTTCACCGCCGACGGCGTCGAGGTGCAGGCCCTGCAGGGGTTGAACCTCCGCGTCGACCCCGGTGAGATGGTCGCCGTCGTCGGCGCCTCCGGCTCGGGCAAGTCGACGCTGCTCACGATCCTGTCGGGGCTCGACACCGCCACGGCCGGTGTCGCCCGCGTCGCGGGGCACGACCTGCTCGCGATGGGCTCCCGTGAGCGCGTCGCCTACCAGCGCCACACCGTCGGCTTCGTCTGGCAGCAGACGTCGCGCAACCTCCTCCCCTACCTCACGGCGGCCGAGAACGTCGCCCTCGCGATGAACGTCGCGGGCACGCTCCGCGGTGCGGCGCGCGCGGCACGAGTCGATGAGCTCCTCGAGCTGCTCGACGTGGGAGCCGAGCGCGACCGCCGTCCGGGTGAGCTCTCGGGCGGCCAGCAGCAGCGAGTGGCCATCGCCGTCGCCCTCGCGAACTCGCCGCTCGTGCTGCTGGCCGACGAGCCCACGGGCGAGCTCGACGAGGCGACCTCCGTCGCCGTGCTCGAGGCGATGCGCGGCGTCAACGACGAGCTCGGGGTGACCACCCTCATCGTCACGCACGACCCGGCCGTCTCGGGCCACGTGCGCCGAACCGTGCAGATCCGCGACGGTCGCACGTCCACCGAGGTGCTGCGCTCCACCCGCGTCGACGAGCACGGTGAAGAGCAGCACGTGGCCGAGGAGTTCGCGGTGCTCGATCGCGTCGGCCGGCTGCAGCTGCCGCACGACTTCATGCAGACCCTCGAGCTGCGTGACCGCGTGCGGCTCGCGCTCGAGCCCGATCACGTCGGCGTGTGGCCGGGCCACGAAGGGCGAGCGGATGTCCCGGCGGCCACGGTCCCGCCGGCTCCCGCGGCTCCCACGGCGTCTCCCGACGCACCCGCCGCGCCGTCGCCGGCCCGCCCGGCTGCCGCCGCCGCGCCGCGCCGGCCGCGTCACGTCGCCGAACCGGAAGCCGCAGCATCCGGCCCCGCGGCATCCGGCCCCGCACCCGAGCAGGAGGAGGAACGATGACGACGCTCCGCGCCGAATCCGTCAGTCGCGTGTTCGAGAGCCGGGCGGGCGCGGTGCACGCCGTCGCCGACGTCTCGCTCGAGGTTCGCCCCGGCGAGCTCCTCGTCGTCACCGGGCCCTCCGGCGCGGGCAAGACGACGCTGCTGAACCTCCTCGGCGGCCTCGACCGGCCGACGTCGGGGCGGGTCTTCCTCGGCGACGACGAGCTCTCGGCGCTCGGCGAAGACGCTCTCGCGGCGGTGCGGCGCGACCGGCTCGGCTACGTGTTCCAGTCGTTCGGCCTCATCCCGGTGCTCTCGGCCGCCGAGAACATCGAGGTGCCGCTGCGGTTGCAGCGCATGGCACCCGCCGAGCGCGATGCGCGCGTCGCGGAGGCGCTCGAGCTCGTGGGCCTCTCAGGGCATGCGGCCCAGCGGCCCTACGAGCTCTCGGGTGGACAGCAGCAGCGCGTGGGCATCGCCCGCGCGCTCGCGGCGCGGCCGCAGCTGCTGCTCGCCGACGAGCCGACGGGCCAGCTCGACAGCGGCACCGCCGCGACCGTCATGGACCTCATCGGTGAGCTCGTGCACGCACGAGGGGTCGCGGCCGTGGTGACCACG
Organism: Agromyces ramosus; assembly: GCF_030817175.1. Lineage (NCBI taxonomy): Bacteria > Bacillati > Actinomycetota > Actinomycetes > Micrococcales > Microbacteriaceae > Agromyces > Agromyces ramosus. Next base: position 767,599 of record NZ_JAUSYY010000001.1, read on the forward strand.
CATGACGCCGCGCTCGTGAGCCGCGCCGATCGCGTGCTCGAGCTGCACGACGGTCGGGCGGTGTCGCTCAGCGAACCCGCACCGACAGGCACGTGACGCAGCCCTCGAGCTTCTCGAACTCGCTGATGTCGACCGTGACCACGCGGTAGCCGAGTCCGGCGATCATCGCCGCCGTCTCAGGCGCCGACGACGACATGAGCAGCGAGCCCGCCGACAGCTCGACGACGGCGACCCCCTCGGGCTCGGGCACGGGCAGGAACCTCGGGAACAGGCTGACCGCGTCGAGCAGCGCGGGGTCGCCGATGATCGTGCCGTCGGGCAGCGCCGTCGCCGCGCTCTTCAGGTGCAGCGCCTTCGTGTGCGGCACCGCGACCACGGCGTAGCCGTGCGGGGTGAGCAGCGACCGCAGCTGGTGGATGCCCTCGGCGTTCGTGCGCGACGACGCGCCCACGTAGACGGTGGAGCCCACCTTCAGCACGTCGCCGCCGTCGAGGGTGCCCGGCCGTTCGATGCGCTCGATCGTGAGGCCGGGGATGCCGCGGACGGTGCGTTCGACGGCCTCGACCTCGTCGCGCCGCGACTCGGCACCGGGGCTCGTGAGCACGGCGAGGTCGCCGAACATCACGACCGTGTCCTCGACGAACACCGAATCCGCCAGCTCGGGCGCGGCGTCGACCTCGATGGTCTCCCACCCCTCGGCGACGAGCGCGGCGCAGTAGTTGTCCCACTGCTCGTCGGCGAGTGCCGTGTCGACGACCTGCCGTTCGAGATGCGTGAGCTGTCCGTCGGCGAGGTTCGAAGCCGGGATGCGCACGAGTGCGATGCGTCGAGGTGCGCGCCGGGGCGCATAGCCGAGGATGCCGCGGAACACACGCGGCGCGAGGAACACCTCGCCGGCGATGACGGCGAGGATGAAGACGAGGTTGAGGCTCACGAGGGAGCCGAGCACGAAGAGGACCAACGGCCCGCTGAACGGGTTGCCGATCGCGCTCGCCGTCGCAGTGGTGGCGATCAGTGCGGCGAGGCACGCCGAGGCGAAGCCGGCGATGAGCGCGAGGAACCACGCGCGCGTGGCGCCGACCGAGTTCGCGACGGCGAGCAGCACGAACGCGATGAGGGCGGCGAGCGAGAAGTGGCCGAAGACCTGGCCGACGACCTGCGGCGACTGGTTGCCGCCGATGAAGAACGCGAGCACCGCGACGAGGAGCGCGAGGACCGCGACGGCGGCCGCGGATGCGAGCACCGCCAGCGCCCGCCGCCCCGGGGTGACGGCCGGTGTGAACCGGGCGGGGGTGGGCGGGAGCGTGGCGGCGGGGGTCGTCATGGCACGAGCCTACTGGCCCGCGCCGGGCCGTCAGCGCGCCGCGTCGAGCCGCGTTCGAGCGAGCTGCTCGGCCGCTTCGAGCGTCGTCGATCCGCTCGCGTCGGCGCTGCGCAGCACCGAGGCGACGGTGTCGCCGATGCCCGCGATGCGAGCGTCGAGCGCGGCCTGGTCGGCGCCGGGAGCGCTCGCGACGTCGAGGTAGATGACGCCGCCGGCGTTCGCCAAGAAGTCGGGGGCCCAGACGATGCCGCGACCCTTGAGCATGTCGGCGACGTCGCGTGAGGCGAGCTGGTTGTTGGCGGCGCCGACGACCGCGCGCACGCGCAGTTCGCGCACGACGGAGGGCGTGAGCACGCCGCCGAGGCCGCACGGCACGAAGACGTCGGCGTCGACGAGGTGCGCGTCGGCGGGGTCGACCCAGGCCGCGCCGAGCTCGTCGGCGAGGGCGCGCTTGGACTCCGCGACATCCGTGACGGTGAGGCGGGCGCCGGATGCCGCGAGGCTCCGTGCGAGGCGCCCGCCGACCTGTCCGAGGCCCGCGATCACGAAGTGCCGCCCGGTGGCCTCGCTCGAGCCGAAGACGTGGCCGAGGGTGGCGAGGATCGAGGCGTGGACGCCCGCGGCCGTGGCATCCGCCGGCTCGCCGACGCCGCCCTGCTCGGGCGGGAGTCCGCAGACGTGCTCGGTGCGCTCGTGCACGACGGCCATGAGCTCGGCGCTCGTGCCGACGTCTTCGGCGGTCATGTAGGCGCCGCCGAGCGACTCGACGGCGTCGCCGAGGTCGAGCATGGCATCGCGGGTGCGCGCCTCGTCGAGCGTCACGCCCGCGGGAATCGCGATCACCGACTTGCCGCCGCCGCGAGCGAGGCCGGCGGCGGCGTTCTTCAGGGTCATCGCCTGCGAGAGGCGGAGGGCGTCGGCGAGGGCGTCGGTCCAGTGGCCGTAGCGCCAGAGGCGGGCACCGCCGAGTGCCTGGCCGAGGCGGGTCGAGTGCACGGCCACGACGATGGTGAGGCCGGAACGGGGGCCGCGGGTGATGAGCACTCGTTCGTGCTCGGGCGCCTCGATCGGCAGAGCTGCGCTGACCTCGGCTGCGCGGGTGGCCGGGGCGTGGGTGATCGTCATCGATCGTTCTCCTTGAGTCATCCGCTTCGTGGGCGGAACCGTGCCCGCGCCTCGTGAGCGCAGGTTCACTTCAAGGGTACCTCCGAGCGTATCCGGCCGCGCGCATGGAGAGCCGGCGCTGGCCTCAGTGGAAGAAGTGCCGCTCGCCCGTGAAGTACATCGTGACGCCCGCCGCGCGAGCCGCCTCGACGACCTCCTCGTCGCGAACCGAGCCACCGGGCTGCACGACCGCGCGCACCCCACCGTCGATGAGCAGCTGCAGCCCGTCGGCGAACGGGAAGAAGGCGTCGGATGCCGCGACCGACCCCGCGGCCCGCTCGCCGGCACGCTCGACGGCGAGCTTGCACGAGTCGACGCGGTTGACCTGGCCCATGCCCACGCCGACCGAAGCCCCGCCGGAGGCGAGCAGGATCGCGTTCGACTTCACGGCCCGGCACGCCCGCCACGCGAACTCGAGATCGGCGAGGGTCGCCGCGTCGGCGGGGGCACCGGCGGCGAGGGTCCACTCGGCCGCGGGCGTGAAGTGTCGGTCGGCCTGCTGCAGGAGCATGCCGCCCGAGACCTGGCGGAGCTCGACGACCGTGGGCGTGAACCCCTCGGGCAGCGTGAGCAACCGCACGTTCTTCTTCTTCGTGAGCAGCTCGAGCGCATCGTCGTCGAAGGCGGGGGCGACGAGCACCTCGGTGAAGATGCCCGAGACCGCCTCGGCCATGGCGAGGGTCACGGTGCGGTTCGCCGCGATCACGCCGCCGAATGCCGAGACCGGGTCGCACTCGTGCGCTCGCAGGTGCGCGTCGGCGATGGGGTCGGATGCCCCCGGCGACGCCACCGCGATGCCGCACGGATTCGCGTGCTTGATGATCGCGACGGCGGGCTCATCGAAGTCGAATGCACTGCGCACCGCGGCATCCGCATCGACGTAGTTGTTGTACGACATCTCCTTGCCGTGCAGCTGCACCGCCTGCGCGATGCCCGGGCGCCCGCCCTGCGAGGCGTAGAGCGCCGCCCGCTGGTGCGAGTTCTCGCCGTAGCGGAGGTCGCTGTCTTTCGTCCAGCTGCCTCCGACCCATGCGGGGAACGGCGACTGTTCGACCGGCTGGTCGGGCGCGACGACACTGCCGATCCACGAGGCGACCGCGATGTCGTAGGCGGCCGTGTGCCGGAACGCCTCGCGCGCGAGCTCGCGGCGCTGGGCGAGCGTCGTGCCGCCCGCGGCCACCGCGGCGATGACCTCGTCGTAGCGATCGGGCGAGACGACGACGGCGACGTTCGCGTGGTTCTTCGCCGACGCGCGCACCATCGCGGGACCGCCGATGTCGATCTGCTCGACGACGACCTCGGCGTCGGCGCCCGCGGCGACCGTCTCGGTGAACGGGTAGAGGTTGACGACGACGAGCTCGTAGGGCTTGATGCCGAGTTCGGCGAGCTGCGTCTCGTGGCTCTCGAGCCGCAGGTCGGCGAGGAGGCCGGAGTGCACTCCCGGATGCAGCGTACGCACACGCCCGTCGAGGTGCTCGGCGTACCCGGTGACCTCGGAGACCTGGGTGACCGGAAGGCCGGCGTCGGCGATGACCGCGCCGGTGCCGCCCGTCGAGACGATCTCGACGCCGGCGCCCGCGAGTGCGGTCGCGAGCTCGACGAGGCCGCGCTTGTCGCTCACGGCGACGAGCGCCCGGCGCACGGGGATCACGTCGCGGTCGCGGTAGAGGCTCGGGTCGTGCTGGGGGCCGCTCATGATCGTGCCAGTTCCTTCAGGTCGAGGTGTGCGTTGGCGATGTCGAGCACGGCCTGGATGAGCAGGCGCCGCTCGACGGGCTTGATGCGGTCGTGGAGGCTCGACTCGGTGTCACCCGGCAGCACCGGGATGCGCTCCTGCGCGATGATCGGCCCGCCGTCGACGCTGTTGTCGACGACGATGAGGCTCGCGCCGGTCTCGGTCACGCCCGCGGCGAGCGCGTCGCGCACCCCGTGGGCGCCCGGGAACTCGGGCAGGTACGCGGGATGCGTGTTGATGAGGTGCGGCGAGAAGGCGTCGACGACGGTCGGCGGCACGAGCCGCATGAGCCCGGAGAGCACGACGAGGTCGGGCTCCCACTGCCGCACCTGCTCGATGAGCGCGGCGCCCCACGCCTCGCGGTCGGGGTAGGCCGTGAACGGCACGGTGAAGGTCGGCACGCCGAACTGCTCGCCGAGGAGCAGCCCGTCGGCCTCGCGGTCGGCGCCGATCGCCACGACCCGCGCCGGGAATTCGGCGTCTTCGGCGGCTTCGAGCAGAGCTCGGAGGTTCGAGCCTGTGCCCGAGATCAGGACGACGAGCTTCAGCACCCTTCGAGCCTACCGGCTGCCGAGTGCGCCCTCCGCGGCGTCGGAGCCGCGCTGGCCCGCGCCGTACGCGTCCTCGCGGCGGCGCATCCATGCCGCGTACGCACCGGCGATGGCGCCGATTCCCACAGTGGCGGCGGTGACCATCGCGACGGCCCACGGGTCGGGGCCGACCTCCGCGAGGCGCCCCGGGCCGGCCGCGCCGCCCGACCACCAGGCGAGGAGCCCGAGCACCATGGCGGCGACCACGGCGGCCGCGACGCCGATCGCCGCGGGCTGCCACCACGGGGCATTCGCCCGCCGCCGGAAGCCGGACACGGAGGAGGCACCGAGGTCGGCGCCATCGCCGCCACGAACGACCCACGCGCCGACGAAGGCGAAGAGCACCGGCACGATCAGCCAGAGCGCCCCGAGCACCGGCGCACCGCTCGGCAGCGCCCCGAGGATCGGGATGCCGGGCATCGGGCCGAGCACGGTGCCGCCTGGCGACACCTCAGTGCCGGCGCCGATCGCGAACCCGGGCCCGAGGAGCCACGCGGCGGCCCAGATGATGAAGTTCGGCACGAGCGAGAGCTCGGCGACGGTGAGCGCGATCCCCCCGTCGATGCCCGCGCCGAGCGATTGCCCGAGGCCGGCGATGGTCGCGTAGTCGGCGGCGATGAGCACCGCGACGGCGACTGCCGCGACGGTGAGCACGCCGAACGCGGCGCCGGCGCCGATGCGAACGGCGACTCGTGCGCCGTCGACGAGCGACGCCGGCAGCAGGGCGAGGGCGCGACGCAGCATGCCACTCGTGGCATCCGCTTCACCGGCCTCACCGAGCGCGCCCGGAACGGCCCCGATGACCACGCCGAGGGCCATGGCGAATGCCGGCAGCGCCACCGCCTGCCAGAGCGACGGCATCGCCCCTGGGACCTGTGCGGTGAGGGCGAGCGCGCCACCGACGAGCGCGTAGACGACGATGGCGGCGACGGCACCGGTGAACGCGTGCCCACCGGCGACCGAGCGCACCCCGATGCGGCGCCCGGAGGCCACCGACATCAGCGCGAAGCCGAGGAGCGCGATCGTGATCGGGAACGGGTCGCCCGCTCCCGGCAGGCCGATGCGGCCCGCGGTCAGCGCGTCGAGCTGCACCACCACGTCGACCCCGTGGCCGAGGAGCCACACGTCGGCGGCGGCGCGGAGGAACAGCGCGGCGTCGACGGCGAGCCCGAAGTGCACCGCCCACAGCAGCATGAGCGGCACGAGGACGATGCCGAGGCCGATGAGGGCGGCGACGGATGCCTCGAGGCCGGCCAGCAGGGCGATCGTCGTGCGTCTCATTCCTCCGGGAGCTTAGCCCGGCCCGGCCGCCTCAGTCGGCAGGACGTGCGGTCGTGCGCGGAGTCTGCACCTCGATATCGGGCCCTTGGAGGGAACCCCCGGCGGGGACGAGCACCTCGGAGGTCTCGGCGTCGACGTCGACGGGCACGACCTCGAGGTCGGCGAGGGCGACCTCCTCCGCCGGCCGGCGCAGCAGTTCCACGAGCAGCACGGCGATGAGGGCGAGTATCACGGTCGTGACGATCATGCCCGTCGTGACGGGCCGCGACAGGAGCACCGCGACGGATGCCACGACGGCGATGGCGGCGTACGCGAAGCCCCGCCAGCGATCGAGCCAGATGCCGAACCGGCCCGTCGTGACGCCATGGCTCGCGGCCGAGCGGCGCACGGACGAGAAGCCCGAGTCGGCGAACCCGCGCACGGCGCGCGCCGGACGTGACGGCCCGGAGAACCACGCGATGAGGGCGACGGACACGCTGAGCACGATCAGGGCGAGGATCGTCGAGAGCATGAGCTCGAGGAGCCCGTCGTACACGACCTCCGCGGTGTCGGAGGGCATGATCGATGGACTCACGGTGCCGATGAAGAAGGCGCGACCGATGCCGATGCCGGCCGCGAGGGCGGCCATCGTGAGCGCGAGGCCACCGGCGGTCCAGACGAGCGCGTTCGAGCGGCGCTTCGCGACCAGGACCCCGGCGGCGAGCAGGAGCAGCACGATCCACGGAAGCCAGGTGCCGACCGCCACCGCGAGCGTGTAGAGCGTTCGGATGAGCACGAAGGCGTCATCCTGCGCGATGACGATGCTGCGATCGACCTCGGGGATCGCCGACGCGAAGCCGACGCCCTGGTCGATGAGTCGCTGCTTCACCTCCGCGATGATGGGGCCGAGCTGCACGGAGATGGCGCCCTCGCCGTCGATCGCGAGGACCGCATCGGGATCGCCCTGAACGGCCGCGATGAACTGGGTGTGGGTGGCGCGGAGTGCTGCCGCCCAGACATCGGCGAACGCCTCCGACGTCACGACGCGGTCGACGACGCCGGCGACGAGTTGCTGGAGGCCTTGAGCCGCCGGCGCCTCGAGCAGGGTCAGGGCGTCTGCGGCGCGCGGCGGCAGGTCGAGCGACTTGATGCCGTCGAACACGTCTTTCGTGAGGCCGGGGATGTCGACCTGCTCTTCGATCGCCGCCGTCGCCTGGGCGCCGATGTACTCCTGCACCGCGGGCTCCTCGGCCAGGGGTGCGAACGTCGCGACGAACCGCTCGGTGTCGACGAGCTCGAGCCGCGCCCAGGCGCTGATGACCGCGACGGGCGCGAGCAGCAGCCCGACGACGACGAGCACGATCGCGGCAGCCGTGCGGCCCCACCGTCGGCGCTCCCGTATCGGGGCGACGGATGCCGCGGCATCCGCTCGGCCCACTCCCGCGGTTTCGACCGTGACGGCGCCAGCCCGCAGCGCCGCGTTCTCCGCCTCGAGCTCGGCGATCCGTGCCTCGAGTTCGCCGCCGTTCGTCCCGCTCTTTCCGGCCATGAGACCCCCCTCAGCATGACGATAGACCTCGGGGGTGCTCTTCCGCACCGATTCAGTGGATGACGGCCTTCAAGACGATCATGGCGATCCCGAACGCAGCGGTCGCGAGGGCGCCGACCACCTGCATGGGCCACGGGGCGCCGCGCCGACGGAAGGCGATGAACCCCAGCACCGCGAGCACGATGACCCCCGACCAGAGCGCGGCCCACAGGGCGAGCGGGTCGGGGATCGCCCTCGTCGCGCCGAGCAGCAGGATGAACGCCGGAATGAGCGCCGAGGCGAGCAGCCCGAGCGATCTCCGGAGCGCGCTGCGGAAGGCGTCGCGAAGCCCGACGATGCGATCGTGGTCGAGCCCGTGGTGGGCGACGGTGCCGGCGTAGAGATGCGCCGCCCAGAACACGATCACGGTCACGACGACGGTCCAGAACACGCTCCATGAGCTCGCGCCGTGGCCCCCCGAAGCGACGATCATGCCCGAGACGAGAATGACGCCGTAGACGGATTCCTCGGTGACGAACGCTGCACGCACGAGCGGGCTCGGCTTGTGTGCGGGACGACCGCCCAGGACTGCCGAATCGCCGGTCGCTGCATCCGGGGACGTCTCGTTCATGCGTCCAACTGTCTCATGACGGGGCCTCCGACAGGGCGGGTTCACGCCATGGCGCTCACTCGCCGCGGTGGTCGATTGACCCGAGAGCCGCCGCGCTGGGAGATTCGGACGCGAGTTCGAGGAGCCTCAGGATCACCGGGTCCGCTCCCCGCTCGAACCGGCGTCGACCTGACGCCGGTCCTGACCCTCGTCTAGGAGCACGATGAGAACACGCAAGAAGCTGGTCGGCGCCGCATCCGCGGCACTGATCTCCGCCGCGATGATGCTCGCGCCGATCGGGGCAGCCACCGCGTCGCCCACATCGCCCCCCGACCAGGGATCCTCGGCCACCCCCGACCCCGACGGGCCGTTCGCCCCTGGCCGGCCCGGCGCCGCGGACCCCCGAGATCCATCCGCTGGAATCGGACAGCACGCGACCGGCGAGCCGCAGCTCTACGAGCCCGAGGCGGATTCCGGCTTCCACCCGATCGACTCGACCGGGTCCTCCGACGATGCCGCCGAGAAGCTCGGCCAAGCCGACACCAGACTCCTGCAGCAGGCGCAGATCGAGGAGACGACCACCGTCACCGTCATGATGCTCGCCCGCAAGGGGGCGACCGACGACGTCGTCACGGCCGTCCGCGAAGCGGGCGGAACCGTCGGATCGGTGACCGAGAAGCTGGGCTACGTGCGGGCCGCCGTGCCCACCGACAGCGTCTCCACCCTGGCCGGCTTGTCGGCCGTCAAGGCGATCGACCTCAACCGCACGTACCGGATACCCGTCCCCGACCTGAGAACGGGCATCGCCCCGACGCGGTCCGCACGTGACGCCGGGCCGAGCGCCCCGGACGCGAGCACGCCCGGCGCGAACCCGTACCTGCCCATCGACGAGACCGGCGCCACCTCGTTCGTGGAGGCGAACCCGGAATGGGATGGTCGAGGCACCGTCGTCGGCGTGCTGGACACGGGCGTCGACGTCGGACACCCGGCGCTGCAGAAGACCAGCGACGGCAAGCCCAAGATCATCGACTGGGTCACCGCGACCGATCCGCTTCTGGACGGTGACGGCTCGTGGGTCGAGATGTCGATCCCGAAGAGCGGCCCCTCGTTCACGTACAGGGGCGACACCTGGAGCGCGCCCGCCGGGGACTTCCTGCTGGGCGTCTTCTACGAGTACTCGACCTCGGGCAGCGACTTCGCGGGCGATCTCAACGGGAACGGCGACGTCTGGGACGCCTTCGGGGTGCTCTACGAGCCGTCGACCCACAAGATCTGGGTCGATGCCGACAACGACAAGGACTTCACCGACGCGCCGGCCATGGCGCCGTACGCGATCGACCAGCAGGTGGACCACTTCGGCGTCGACGAGCCGACCACCCCCGAGAACGAACGGATCCCCTTCGTCGTGGAGTACCGCGACGACGTCGACCTCTCTCCCATCGGCAACGACGGCGCGACCGGCACCTACGTCAACATCGGTCTCCCGGCCGCCTCGCACGGAACCCACGTGGCGGGCATCGTCGCCGCGACCTCGATGTTCGGCGGCGAGATGCACGGCGCCGCCCCCGGCGCGCAGATCGTCTCCTCCCGCGCCTGCACCTTCGACGGCGGCTGCACCCAGGCCGCGCTCACCGAGGGCATGATCGACCTGGTGCTCAACCGCGACGTCGACGTCGTCAACCTGTCGATCGGCGGACTGCCGGCACTCAACGACGGCTCCGACGTGGTCTCCGACCTGTACGACCAGCTCATCGACGAGTACGACGTGCAGATCGTCATCGCCGCCGGCAACGACGGCCTGGGCAGCAACACCGTCAGCTCGCCCTCGGTGGCCGGCCAGGCCATCTCGGTCGCGGCATCGGTCAGCTCCCGCACCTGGTGGGCCGACTACGGGGCCACGGTGACCGCTGCGCAGGGAATCTTCGGGTTCTCCTCACGTGGCCCTGCCGAGAACGGCGCCCTGGCGCCGCAGGTCTCGGCCCCCGGTGCGGCGGTCTCGTCGATCCCGATGTGGCTGCCCGGCCAGCCCGTCCCCGAGGCCGGATACGGGCTTCCCGCCGGGTACGGCATGGCCAACGGCACCTCCATGGCGGCGCCACAGGTCGCAGGGTCCGCGGCGCTGCTCCTGTCGGCTGCGAAGGCCGACTCGGTACCGGTTTCCGCGGCCGCGCTGAAGACCGCCCTCATCGGGACGGCGAGCCTGATCCCCGGCATCCCCACGACGGCGCAGGGTGCCGGCATCGTCGACACGGTCGCCGCCTGGAGAGAGCTGGCCGCGACGGTCTCGGTCAACACCCTCGAGGTCTCCGCCCCCGTGTGCAGCTCGCTGTCCGGCCTCCTCGAGACGCCGCACACCGGAGCAGGTGTCTACAACCGGTGCCTGCCCGAGGAGGGCGGTCAGGTGACGGGTGACGAGAAGACCTACAAGGTGGGCGTCACCCGTACGACCGGTGCCGACAAGAGCATCGTCCACCGCGTCGGGTGGATCGGCAACGACGGAACGTTCAGCGCCCGCACCAGCCTGCCCCTGCAGAAGGGCAAGGCCGCCAGTGTCACCGTGACCGCGACCGCGAAGGCGTCCGGGGTTCACAGCGCGATCATGACCGTCGACGACCCGGCGACGGCCGGCATCGACCAGTTCGTCCCGGTCACCGTTCTCGCGACGACGCCGCTGGCGCGCCCCGACTACTCGGTGACGGATTCGGGCACGCTCCCGCGCGGCGGAAGCACCTCGCTGCTGGTCCCGGTCCCTCCGGGCGTCGAAGCGCTGCAGATGACGCTCGAGGGAATCGCGGACGGCAGCCAGGTCCGCATCCTGCCCATCGACCCGGATGGCATTCCCGCAGATTCGAACGCCAGCGACCACTGCTACACCGCCTACGCCGATCCGGGCAACTGCGACGCCACCGCAAGGCCGGTGTATCGACCCAAGCCGGGCATCTGGGAGTTCGTCATCGAGGCGCGTCGCACCTCGGGCACCGACGCCAACACGTACACCGCGGAGGTCTCGCTGCAGGGCATGAGCGTGGAGCCGGGATCGACCACACTCGACTCGGTGACGATGAACGAGCCGACCGAGGTCGGCATGTCGGGCACGAACACCTTCGGTCCCGTCGATGCGCATGTCGCGACCGGTGAGATCGGCACTGTCGTCGATCTGTTCTCGACGGTCGCGCAGGGAGAGGTCACCGCCAACCAGCTGTACGTCCCGCGTGGGGCGACCCGGCTGGATCTGACGCTCACCCCGAGAGCGGACGCCGATCTGGATTTCTACGTGTACTTCGGCGGACGTGCGGTCGGTCAGAGCACGGCGACCGGCAACGCAGCGGAGCGCATCGTCATCGACGATCCGCAGCCTGGCACCTACTACGTCGTGGTCGCCGGACTCAGCGTCCCCGCAGAGGGCGTCACGTTCGACTATCACCAGGAGATGTTCTCGAAGGGGCAGGGCACCGTTGCACCGAAGTCCGAGGCGACGTTCGAGCTGTCCGCGGGCGAGTCCATGCCGGTCGACGGCGCGCTGACCGTCAGCGCCCGTCAGCTGACCGGCGCGCCGATGGTCGGCCGAGTGAGGGTGGCCAACGAGTACGGCACGATCATCGGCGCGGCGAGCGTCGAGATCACCACCGTGGAGGTCCCTCAGCTCGATGTCGTCAGCTGGGCTCCGCCGTTCGTCGGAGCTGAGATGACCGACGGCGGCGTCGCCGCGGGCGACCGGCAGTACGAGGGCCGGATGACGCCGACCACCTGGACCGCGGAGGACGGCCTGGTGAACCTGGCCCTCGAAGACCGCGAGTACGGTGCGGCGCTCGGCATCAACGAGGACCGGACGGCCGTGGGGGTCGTGACCGACAGCGCCGGGAACTTCCTTCCCTCCCTGTGGGCCGCGGACGGGTCGCTCACGGTGATCGGCATGCCTGGCTGGCGGCCGTACTCGAATGGCTACGCGACCGCGGTGAACGACGAGGGTGTCGTCGCCGGGTTCGCCGAACTCCTCCAGCAGGATCCCGACGGCGCGTGGCACAGCTACAGCGAGGGGTACGCGCGCACTCCTGACGGGACGTTCGGCAAGCTCGAGCACTTGTCGTCCAACCCCTCGGGAACCCAGCCGCGTGCCATCAACGCTGCCGGGACGGTCGTCGGCAACTCCCTCGCCGAGGACGACGCACCGCATGCGGTGACGTGGGATGCCGCGACCGGCGCCGTGCGCGACCTCGGCACTCTCCCGGGTCAGTGGACGGCGCAGGCCATGGACGTGAACGCGACCGGCACCGTCGTGGGAACGAGCGGTGACGACGCGTTCGCGTGGACCGAGGCGAACGGGATGACGCGTCTCGCCGACTACGGGTTCGACGCGACCGCGGAGAAGGTGACCGACGACGGTTGGGTCCTCGGCACGGTCGAGCTCGAACCGTACTTCGCCGTCGCAGCGATGTGGGATCCCCAGGGCCGGCTCTGGGATCTCTCGGGCATGATCCCCGTCGAGGACGGCGGCTGGTTCCTGCCGACCTACAGCTTCGACATCAACAACCGGCACCAGCTGATGCTCTATGGAGAAGGAGGACCCGATTCTGCGCCGTCCAGCACGGTGATGCTGAGCATCCCCGCCGGACTGCGCGAGTAGTCTCTTCGCCACACCATCGAGAAGGCCCCGCCGGCAAGCCGGCGGGGCCTTCTCCTGTGCATCGACTACAGCGCGGCGTAGACCTCGCGCAGCAGCTCCGCGGTCTCGCTCGGGGTCTTGCCGACCTTGACTCCGGCGGCCTCGAGGGCCTCCTTCTTCGCCTGTGCGGTGCCGGCCGAGCCGGACACGATCGCGCCGGCGTGGCCCATCGTCTTGCCCTCGGGCGCCGTGAAGCCGGCGACGTAGCCGACGACGGGCTTCGTCACGTTGGCCTTGATGAAGTCGGCCGCGCGCTCTTCGGCGTCGCCGCCGATCTCGCCGATCATCACGATCGCCTTGGTCTCGGGGTCGGCCTCGAACGCGGCGAGCGCGTCGATGTGCGTCGTGCCGATGATCGGGTCGCCGCCGATGCCGATGGCGGTCGAGAAGCCGAGATCGCGCAGCTCGTACATCATCTGGTAGGTCAGCGTGCCCGACTTCGAGACGAGGCCGATCGGGCCCTTGCCGGTGATGTTCGCCGGGGTGATGCCGACGAGCGACTCGCCGGGGCTGATGATGCCGGGGCAGTTCGGCCCGATGATGCGGGTCGTGTTGCCCTTCTCCTGGGCGTAGGCCCAGAACTTGGCCGAGTCCTGCACGGGCACGCCCTCGGTGATGATCACGAGCAGCGGGATCTCGGCGTCGATCGCCTCGACCACGGCATCCTTCGTGAAGGCCGGGGGAACGAAGGCGATGGAGACATCCGCCCCCGTCTGCTGGATCGCCTCGGCGACCGTGCCGAACACGGGCAGCTCGACGGCGTTGCCGTCGGCGTCGGTGTGCAGGACCGTGGTGCCGGCCTTGCGGGCGTTCACGCCGCCCACGACCTGGGTGCCGGCCGCGAGCATGCGCGCCGTGTGCTTCGAGCCCTCGCCGCCGGTGATGCCCTGGACGATGACCTTGGAGTCCTTGTTGAGGAAGATCGTCATGTCTGTATCCCTTTACTTACGCGGCGTTCGCCAGCTCGGCGGCCTTGTCGGCGCCCTGGTCCATGTTCTCGGCGAGCGTCACCAGCGGGTGGTTCGCCTCGGCGAGGATGCGGCGACCCTCTTCGACGTTGTTGCCGTCGAGTCGCACGACGAGCGGCTTGTTCGCGGCAGAGCCGAGTTCGGCGAGCGCACCCACGATGCCCTTGGCGACCTGGTCGCACGCGGTGATGCCGCCGAAGACGTTGACGAAGACACTCTTGACCTGCGGGTCGCCGAGGATGACGTCGAGACCGGCGGCCATGACCTCGGCGGAGGCGCCGCCGCCGATGTCGAGGAAGTTCGCGGGCTTCACGCCGCCGTGGTTCTCGCCGGCGTATGCGACGACGTCGAGCGTCGACATGACGAGGCCCGCGCCGTTGCCGATGATGCCGACCTCGCCGTCGAGCTTCACGTAGTTCAGGTCGGCAGCCTTCGCCTTGGCCTCGAGCGGGTCGGCCGCAGCCTTGTCTTCGAGGAGCGCGTGGCCGGCGTGACGGAACTCGGCGTTCTCGTCGAGCGAGACCTTGCCGTCGAGCGCGACGATGTTGCCGTCTTCGTCGAGGATGAGGGGGTTCACCTCGACGAGGGTCGCGTCTTCCTTGTCGTAGACCTCGTAGAGCTTCACGAACGCGTCGGCGACCTTGTCGACGAGCTCGGCGGGGAAGTTCGCGGCGACCGCGATCTCGCGGGCCTTCTCGATCGTGACGCCCGCGATGGGGTCGACCTCGATGCGCGCGAGCGCCTCGGGCTTCTCGACCGCGAGGACCTCGATCTCCATGCCGCCCTCGACGCTCGTGAGCGAGAGGTACGAGCGGTTGGCCCGGTCGAGGAGCACGGAGAAGTAGAACTCCTGCGCGATCTTCGCGCCGCCCGCGACCATGACGCGCTTGACGACGTGGCCCTTGATGTCGAGGCCGAGGATGGCCTTCGCCGCCTCGTACGCCTCGTCGGGGTTCTTCGCGACCTTGACGCCGCCCGCCTTGCCGCGGCCACCGGTCTTCACCTGGGCCTTGACCACGACCACGCCGCCGAGCTGCTCGGCCGCGGCGCGAACCTCGTCGGGGGTGTCGGCCACGATGCCCGGGAGCACCGGGACCCCGTAGTGCTCGAACAGGTCTCTGGCCTGGTACTCGTAAAGATCCACGCTCTACTTCCAATCGATCCGCACGCGCGGTCGCGCACAGGGGCTGGTGGGGTGTGGCCCGGCCGAAGGTCTCTCGAAGTCGAGATACGCGGGGCCGACGACCATGGTACTCCCCCTCGATGAGGCGACCGAACCGGGCAGTGGTCAGCGCAACCCGCTGGCGTGCTGCACAGCCCGATGCGAGACTGGCGTGATGACGCACCCCGGGGAGCCGATCCATCGAGCTGATCCGCACGAGGTCTCGGTGCATTCGAAGCTCAACTGGCTCCGCGCCGGGGTGCTCGGCGCGAACGACGGCATCGTGTCGGTCGCCGCCCTCGTCGTGGGTGTCGCAGCCGCCACGCCGGAGGTCGGTCCGGTGCTCATCGCCGGCGTCGCGTCCGTCGTCGCCGGCGCGACCTCGATGGGACTCGGCGAGTACGTCTCGGTGTCGAGCCAGCGCGACACCGAGCGGGCGCTCATCGCGAAGGAGCGCTGGGAACTCGAGACGATGCCCCAGCAGGAGCTCGCCGAGCTCACGGGCATCTACCGCGCGAAGGGGCTCTCCGACGCGACCGCCGAGGCGGTGGCGCGCGAGCTCACGGCTCGGGACGCCCTCGCGGCGCACCTCGAGGTCGAGCTCCGCATCGATCAAGACGATGTGGTGAATCCGTGGCACGCGGCCGGGGCATCCGCACTCTCGTTCGTGGTCGGAGCGGTGCTGCCGATGCTCGCCATCCTGCTTCCGCCGCCCGAATGGCGCATTCCGACCACGTTCGTGGCGGTGCTCGTCGCCCTGGCCATCACGGGCTGGCTGAGCGCGTGGATCGGCGGCAGCCCGAAACCGCGCGCCGTGCTGCGGGTGACGATCGGCGGGGCGCTCGCCCTCCTCGTCACGTGGACGATCGGCGCCATGCTCGGGGTGGCCGTGTAGGAATGGCGGGCAGCGGAATGACCGGCCACGCGGAGGTGCGGATCGGCATCTCCGGCTGGCTGTACCCGCCGTGGCGGGGCGTGTTCTATCCCAAGGGCGTGCGGCAGGCCGACGAGCTCGAGTACGCGTCGCAGCAGGTCACCTCGATCGAGGTCAACGGCTCCTTCTACTCGCTGCAGCGGCCGGCGAACTGGGCACGCTGGCGTGACACCGTGCCCGACGACTTCATCTTCGCCGCGAAGGGCCCGCGATTCGTCACCCACATCAAGCGGCTCCGCGACATCGACGCGCCGCTCGCGAACTTCTTCGCCTCCGGCCTGCTGACCCTCGGGCGCAAGCTCGGCCCGGTGCTGTGGCAGTTGCCGCCGAATCTGCAGTTCGATGAAGCCCTCCTCGACGCGTTCCTCGCCCGGCTGCCGCGAACGCACGGCGAAGCGGCGACCCTCGCGCGACACCGCGACCGGCGGATGATCGGACGCACGGCGTTCGCGCTCGGGGCGCCCGCCGACCGGGTGCTGCGTCATGCGGTGGAGGTGCGGCATCCGAGCTTCGAGACGGATGCCTGGCGGTCGATGCTCGAACGACACCACGTGGCATCCGTCATTGCCGACACGGCCGGCAAGTATCCGCGCCTCGATTGGACCACGGCCGATTTCGCCTATGCCAGGCTGCACGGCGAGCAGGAGCTCTACACCTCGGGCTACGACGACGAGTCGCTCGACCGGTGGGCGGTCTGGGCGCGTGCGCACCTCGAGGCCGGCCGCGATGTCTATGCCTACTTCGACAACGACATCAAGGTGCGGGCGCCGTTCGACGCGATGGCGCTCATCGAACGGCTCCCCCGGCCCACAGGGCACGCTCGGCCATCATGACGAGGCGTGCGGCGGTCTGCTCCTCACTGAGACCCCGCCCCGTGTACAGCTGGTCGAACGTCTCGAAGCTCGTGATCACCCACAGCATGTCGGTCGCCTCCTCGACGGTGACGTCGGAGTGCAGGTGCCCCTCCTCGGCGAGCCGCCGTGCCAGCCAGCTCTCCCCCTCGGCGCGGCCGCGCTCCACCACCTCGAAGGCGCGGCGCACGGCTTCGGGCTCGAGCGACCACATCGAGTAGATGGTCCGGCTGACGTCGCGCTCGGATGCGTACACGCCGGCCGCCGCCCGGAGGCTTTCACGCACCGCATCGCGCGCGTCGGGGAGCGCGACCGCGTCGACGATGCGCTGGAAGCCGGTGCGCTCGAGCAGGTCTTGGCCGAGCGCCTCGAAGAGCCCGGCCTTGGAGCCGAACACCAGGTAGACGGTCGACCGGGCGACGCCGGCCTCCTGTGCGACCCGCTCGATGCTCAGCGCTTCACTGGGAGCAGCGCGGAGCCGGTCGCGCATCGCATCGAGGATGCGGCGGCGGGTTTCGTCGGCCGCTGCAGCGCGTGCCTGCTGGGTGTACCTGCGTGTCGTCACTCGAACATCCTACTTTCACTTGACATTGCGTCCGACAAAAGACACACTGTCTCTTGAAAGACATACTGTCCGATGAATTTGAATCAGGAAGATCTGCACATGCACCCGACCGCTCAACCCACCGTGATCGTCGTGGGAGCCGGCCCCGCCGGCCTCACCACGGCAATCGCCCTCTCACGCCACGGCGTGCGCACGCTCGTCGTCGAGCGCCGCACCGCCCTGTCCCCGTTCCCGCGCGCCACCGGCATCAATCTCCGCACCATGGAGCTCATGCGCGCCTGGGGGCTCGAGGCCGCCATCCGCTCAGGAGCGATCGACGTGAAGCCCACCGCGTGGGTCGGTCGCACGCTCGCGTCGCCCGAAGGCGCTGAAGCCCCGATGGGCTTCCCGTCGGCCGAGGTCGCCGCATCGATCAGCCCGACGACGGGGGCCATCGCTCCCCAAGATCACCTCGAGCCGGTGCTCATGCAGCACCTGCTCTCGCTCCCGGGCACGTCGGTGCGGCTCGGCGCCGAAGTGATCGCACTCGACCAAGACCGCGACGCCGTCACAGTGACGCTTCGCGAGGGCGACGAGACCTCGACCGTGCGCGCCGCCTACGTGATCGGTGCCGACGGTGCGCACAGCACTGTGCGTCGTCAGGCCGGCATCGCGATGCAGGGTCCGGGCGAGCTCGGCGCCTACCTCGCCGTGCTGTTCCGGGCACCACTCGCCGACATCGTGGGTGAACGCCGCCACGGGCTCTACCTGCTCATGCGCCAGGGGCCGCCCTGGGTGTTCCTGCCCACCGATCGTCACGACCGTTGGGTCTTCTCGATGACGTGGGACCCCACGCGTGAGACGCGGGCCGACTACCCGCCCGAGCGCCTCGTCGAGCTCATCCGCGCCGGCGCCGGAGTGCCCGACCTCGAGACGGAGATCGTCTGGACCGGCGACTTCGCATTCACCGCACAGATCGCCGACAGGTACCGCGAGCGACGGGTGTTCCTCATCGGCGATGCGGCGCACCGGATGACCCCGCGTGGGGCCACCGGTATGAACACGGCGATCCACGACGGGTACGACCTGGGATGGAAGCTCGGCTGGGTGCTGAGCGGATGGGCCGACGAGTCGCTGCTCGACTCGTTCGAGGCCGAGCGCCGGCCGGTCGGCCTGCGCAACATGCAGCGCTCCGCGAACGGTTCGGAACAACGCGACGTGTCACTCGATTACCTCGACGACATCGCCGACCGGATCCCGCACCGGTGGCTGGCGGATGGGCGCACCTCGACGCTCGACCTCCTCGGCGACGGGCTGACGATGCTCGCCGGCCCTGGCGCGCACGTGTCGCCGGCACCGTCGCATGCCGTGCCGATCACGCAACAGCGCGTGGACCGGGCGACCGCCGAGGCCCTCGGGATCGGTGCCGACGGAGTGGTGCTGGTTCGGGCCGACGGCCGACCGGTCGCGCGGTGGGTCGCGTCGGCCGACACCACGTCGGTCTCGTTGGCCGTGGAGGCCGCTGTCCGCGGAACGACGGACGCCGGCCTGCCTCAGGCGGCGTGAGGGCCACGGCGGGTCGGTGACGGATCAGAGTTTCTCGATGGGCGCGATCTTGATGAGGAGCTTCTTCTGCCCGGAGGTGTCGAAGCTCACGTGGGCCACCCGTTTGGTGCCCTCGCCGGTGACCTGCGTGACCTTGCCATCACCGAAGTCGACGTGCCGGATGCGGTCGCCCGCCTGCAGTGTGAGGTCGCCGTTGTCGCGTACGGTGCCGGTGACCCGGTTGGCCCACTCGGTCTTCGGCTTGTCGGCCCTCGTGACGCTGAAGCGCTCGAGGTCGCGATCACGCGTGCCCCACGCACCGCCCTGGCCGGGGCGCGAGTTGAGCGCGCGCGGCCGGGTTCCGCCGCGCGACGTCGCCATGCCGGGCGACTGCCTCCAGTCGATGAGGCCCTCGGGGATCTCCTGCAGGTAGCGCGACGGCATGGCGACCGCGACCTCGCCGAACTGGGCCCGGCTCATCGCGAGCGAGAGGTACAGGCGCTTGCGGGCGCGCGTGATGCCGACGTAGAAGAGCCGCCGCTCTTCGGCCGGGCCGCCCGGCTCTGACGCCGACATCTGGTGCGGGAGGAGCCCCTCTTCGAGGCCCGTGAGGAACACCGCGTGGTACTCGAGGCCCTTCGCGGTGTGCAGCGTCATGAGCGACACCGTGCCCGAGGCGTCGTCGAGCTCGTCGGCTGCGGCGACGAGCGAGACCTGGGTGAGGAAGTCGACGAGGGTCGCATCGGGGTTCTCGCGGTCGAAGTCCTTCGTCTGCCCGACGAGCTCCTCGACGTTCTCGGCGCGCGTCTCGTCTTGCGGGTCACGGCTGTTGCGCAGGGCGTCGATGAGGCCGGAGCGCTCGAGCAGGAACACCAGCACGTCGGAGACCTTGGCCGCGCCGGCGTTGGTGCCGGCGGCGATCGCCTGGGGCGTGGGCACGAGCATCGCGGCGGCCTCGTCGAGCAGGGTGGCGAGCCCGGTGATGGCGGCCGTCACCTTGGACCCGAGGCCGAGCCCGTCGGCGGCGCGCATCGCCTGCCGGAACGAGAGGCCGTTCTGCTCGGCGAAGCTCGCGAGCGCCGTCTCGGTGGCTGGGCCGATGCCGCGCTTCGGCGTGTTCAGCACCCGCCGCAGCGCGAGCTCGTCGAGCGGGTTCGCGACGGCGATGAGGTAGGCCATGGCGTCTTTGATCTCGGCACGCTCGTAGAACTTCGTACCCCCGACGACGCGGTACGGCAATGCCGACCGCACGAAGATCTCTTCGAGGGCACGGGTCTGCGCGTTGGTGCGGTAGAACACCGCGATGTCGCGGTAGGCCACGCCTGCGCGATGCAGCGACTCGATCTCGTCGGCGACGAACTGCGCCTCGTCGTGAGCGGTGTACCCGGTGTACCCCACGATCTGGTCGCCATCACCGTCGGCCGTCCAGAGTTTCTTCTCCTTGCGGTCGAAGTTGTTCTGGATCACCGCATTCGCGGCAGAGAGGATGTTCTGCGTCGACCGGTAGTTCTGCTCGAGCAGCACGACCTTCGCGCCGGGGAAGTCGCGCTCGAACTCGACGATGTTGCGGATGTCGGCGCCGCGGAACGCGTAGATCGACTGGTCGGAGTCGCCGACCACCGTGAGGCTCGCGCCGGGGATGCCGCCGGACGCGTCGGTCATCGACTGCACGAGAATGCCATGCGCGTCGAGGTCTTCGACGATGTCGCGGGTCACCGGCTTCGTGAGCTCGCGGATGAGCGAGTACTGGGCGTGGTTCGTGTCTTGGTACTCGTCGACGAGCAGGTGCCGGAACCGACGCTGATAGAGCGCCGCCACCTTCGGGAACGCCCGGAAGAGGTAGACCGTCTCGGCGATGAGGTCGTCGAAGTCGAGGGCACTCGCCTCACGAAGACGTCTCGTGTACTGGCGGAAGATCTCGAGGAACATGACCTCTTGCGGGTCGTTCATGTTCGCGTTGCGTGCGAACGACTCGACGTCGGCGAGTTCGTTCTTCAACTTGGAGATCTTGGCCTGTGCGCTCGCGGGCGTGAACCCCATCGTGTCGGCGTCGAGCGCCTTGATGATGCGCTTCAGGATGGTGCGCTGGTCGGCGGAGTCGTAGATCGTGAACGTCGACGAGAGGCCGAGCGCCTCGGCCTCTCGGCGGAGGATGCGCACGCACGCGGAGTGGAACGTGGAGATCCACATTCCGGATGCCCCCTCGCCGAGCAGCGCCTCGACGCGCTCGCGCATCTCGGCGGCCGCCTTGTTCGTGAACGTGATCGCGAGGATCTGGCTCGGCCACGCCTCGCGGCTCTCGATGAGGCTCGCGATGCGATGGGTGAGCACCCGGGTCTTGCCCGAGCCCGCGCCGGCGACGATGAGGAGCGCCTGGCCGCGGTATTCGACGGCCTCGCGCTGCTCGGGGTTCAGCCCGTCGGTGAGGCGGGAGCCGGAGGGGCCGCCGGATGCCGCGGGCTGGGCCTCGCGCCAGCCGGCCGGGTCGTCGGGGTCGAGGATCAGCGTCATGTCACCCTCAAGTCTAGGCGCGGCATCCGACACCCGGCCCCCTGCGACGGCGTCGCGAGGCCGCCCTCAGCCTGCGCGCCCGAGCGACCAGTCGCGCGCCACGACGCCGAGGTCGGGGTGGTCGACGAAGATCCCGTCGACGCCCATGTCGACGATGTGCGTGAACTCCCCGAGCCAGTCGCCGAAGGCGGCGCGCACGGTGCCTCGGCGGTACCCGCCGGCGAGGAAGCGGTTCTCGGGCCGCAGGGTCCACGTGAAGATCTCGAGGCCGGCCGCGTGCGCGGCGTCGACGAGCTCCGCGCCCGTGAGGGGTGCCCCCGGGGCATCCGCTCCCCGTCTCGTCTGGGTCCCGCCGACGAGCCGCGGCTTGCCGACACTGACCCCGTCGAACCGGCCGGTGAGCCCGAGCAGGCCCTGCTCGGTCACGAACGAGTCGTAGCTGCGGGCGCCGTGTCCGTCGGCGAGCACGAGGTCCCACGGCGCCCCGGTCGCCTCGATGAGGAACACCCGCTTGCCCCGGATGCCGCGGGCTCCGAGGCGCTCGAGCAGGGTCGGCTCGAACGCCTCCATGATGAGACGATCGTCGCCGCGGCCCCAGCCGGCCGCGTCGAGCTCCGCCACGAACAGCTCGTCGAGGGGCAGCCCGAGCTCGTCGAAGTAGGCGGCGTGCTTGAACTCGGCGACCATGCGCAGGACCCGGCCGCGTTCGTCGGCGGCCGCGTCGATGAGCTCGAACAGGTCGCGGAGGCGGATCACGGGGTAGCGGTCGTCGAAGCTCGCACTCGCCTGGCGCACCCGCCCGAGTCGCTCGCGGGCACGGAGGGTGGAGAGCTCGGCCCACGTGAAGTCCTCGGTGAACCATCCGGTGAGGGCTCGCCCGTCGACCTCGCGCGTGGTGCGCCGGCCGACGAACTCGGGCCGCCTCGCGACATCCGTCGTGCCTGAGATCTCGTTCTCGTGACGCAGGACGAGCACGCCGTCGCGGGTGGCGACGAGGTCGGGCTCGACCGCGTCGGCGCCGAGCGCGAAGGCCAGCTCGTAAGCCGATCGCGTGTGCTCGGGGCGGTAGCCCGGCGCGCCGCGATGGCCGATGACGAGCGGGCGCGAGGCGGTGTCCGACAGCATGCGCCCCAGCGTAGCGATGCGGCCCTCGGGCACGCGGGAATCCCCCGGAAACTCAGGGCGTTGTCTCACTCAGAGCGGGTAGGTTTGATTCCGGCGACGGATGCCGCATCCGACCGCCGCTCCCCCGCACCGACGACAGCCGAAAGCAGAGGAAACCATGGCTCTCGACAACCCCGCGTATTCGCGGAACCCCGCATTCTCTTCGCAGGGAGCCGTGGCCGCAGCACAAGACGTCTCGGCCCAGCAGCTCCAGGAGATGTACAACCAGCCCGCCACGCCGCCCGCCGGTGAGACGATGACGGTCGAGACGACGCTCCAGAAGGCGGCCGTCTCGTTCGGCCTGCTCGTCGTGGGCGCCGCGCTCGGCTGGGTCACCACCGAGTCGCTGCCGTTCCTGTGGATCGGCGCCGGCATCGTGGGCTTCGTGCTCGCGCTCGTCAACATCTTCAAGAAGGAGCCGTCGCCCGGCCTCGTGCTCGCCTACGCGGGCGTGCAGGGCATCTTCGTCGGCGGCATCTCGGCCTGGTACGAGACGGCATTCGGCGGCGGCATCGTCGCCCAGGCCGTCATCGCGACCCTCGTCGTGGTCGGCGTGACGCTCGCCCTGTTCGCCTCTGGCAAGATCCGCGCCTCGAAGAAGGCGACGAAGATCTTCCTCATCGCCATGGTCGGCTATGCGGTGTTCTCGCTCGTGAACCTCGGCATGATGCTCTTCGGCGCGACCGACAACGCGTTCGGCCTGCGTTCCATTGAGATCATGGGTATCCCGCTCGGCCTGATCCTCGGCGTGCTCGTCGTCATCATGGCGGCCTACTCGCTCGTGCTCGACTTCGACTTCATCCAGCAGGGCGTGCGCAACCGCGCCCCGAAGAAGTACGAGTGGACCGGCGTGTTCGGCATCATGGTCACGGTCATCTGGCTCTACCTCGAGATCCTGCGCATGCTCGCCATCGCGCAGTCGAGCGACTGACGCACTGACGCTCCAGCCGAGAACGGCCGCCCCTCGGGGCGGCCGTTCTTGCGTTCGTCAGCGCTACTCCCACTCGATCGTGCCCGGCGGCTTCGACGTGACGTCGAGCACGACCCGGTTGACCTCGGGCACCTCGTTGGTGATGCGGTTCGAGATCTTCGCGAGCACGTCGTAGGGCAGGCGGGTCCAGTCGGCGGTCATCGCGTCTTCAGACGAGACGGGGCGCAGCACGATGGGATGCCCGTAGGTGCGGCCGTCGCCCTGCACGCCCACCGAGCGCACGTCGGCGAGGAGCACGACCGGGCACTGCCAGATCTCTCGATCGAGGCCCGCGGCCGTCAGCTCTTCGCGCGCGATCGCATCGGCCTGGCGGAGCAGATCGAGGCGCTCACGGGTAACCTCACCCACGATGCGGATTCCGAGGCCTGGCCCCGGAAACGGCTGGCGGCCGACGATCGCCTCGGGCAGGCCGAGGTCACGGCCGATCTGGCGCACCTCGTCTTTGAAGAGCGTGCGCAGCGGCTCGACGAGCTCGAACTGCAGGTCTTCGGGCAGGCCGCCGACGTTGTGGTGGCTCTTGATGTTCGCGGTGCCCGTGCCGCCGCCCGACTCGACCACGTCGGGGTAGAGCGTGCCCTGAACGAGGAACTTGATCGGCTGCCCGTCGGCCGCAGCCTCGGCGATCAGGTCGCGCTCGGCCTGCTCGAAGGCCCGGATGAACTCCCGGCCGATGATCTTGCGCTTCTCCTCGGGGTCGCTGACACCGGCCAGTGCGTCGAGGAAGATGTCGACCGCGTCGATCGTGACGAGGCGCACGCCCGTGGCAGCGACGTAATCGTTCTGCACCTGCTCGCGCTCGCCCTGGCGAAGCAGCCCGTGGTCGACGAACACCGCCGTCAGCTGGTCGCCGACGGCCTCGTGCACGAGGGCGGTCGACACCGCAGAGTCGACGCCGCCCGAGAGTGCGGAGATGACGCGCGCCGAGCCGACCTGCTCGCGGATGCGCGCGACCTGCTCGGCGATGACGTTGCCCGAGTTCCACTCGGCGGGGATGCCCGCGGCCTTGTGCAGGAAGTTCTCGATGACCTGCTGCCCGAACTCCGAGTGCTTCACCTCGGGGTGCCACTGCACGCCGTAGAAGCCCTTCTCGTCGTTCGCGAACGCGGCGACGGGCGTCGAGGCGGTCGACGCGAGCACCTCGAACCCCTCGGGGGCACGGGCGACCGAGTCGCCGTGGCTCATCCAGACGGTCTGCGCACCGGGCTGGCCGTCGAGCAATGCGTTGCCCGACCCATCCGTCACCGTGGCCGCCGTCGCGCCGTACTCCCGCAGGCCCGTGTGCGCGACCTCGCCGCCGAGCTGGCGGGCCATGACCTGGAAGCCGTAGCAGATGCCGAGCGTCGGTAAACCGAGCTCGAGGATGCCCTCGTCGAGCGCGGGAGCGCCCTCTTCGTAGACCGACGACGGACCGCCCGACAGCACGATGCCCACCGGGTTCTTCGCGGCGACCTCGGCCGCGGTGATCGTGTGCGGGACGATCTCGGAATAGACGGATGCCTCGCGCACCCGCCGCGCGATGAGCTGCGCGTACTGCGCGCCGAAGTCGACGACGAGCACGGGCCGCTGCTCGGTGGGCTGCTCGGGCTGGTCGGTCACGGCTGGGCCTCCACGGAGTCGATGGTCGGGTCGGATGTCGCGGGCGCGGCACCGGCTGCCACGCCGGCGGAGCCCGCCTCGCGCCCCTCGAGGTACGCCCGCACCTCGCGGCCGATGCGCGCCTCGAGGAAGAAGGAGAGGAACGGGATGATGCCGCCGAGCGCGATGAGGATGAACCGGCCGAACAGCCACCGCATGAGGCTCCAGAGGCGGAAGTCGCTGAAGAGGTACACGACGTAGAACCAGCCGTGCACGATGAGGATGCCGGTCGAGAGGTTCACGGCCGTGACGGCGTCGCCCGGCACGAACGCGAGGAAGCCGTGCTGGCCGCCGAGCTCGAGCTCGAGGCCGAAGGCGTACTTCATGATCATCTCGGCGCAGAGTGCGAGGAGCAGCACGCCGGTGATGATCGAGGCGACCTGGTAGAACTTCAGTGCCCCGCGAATGCGCGGCAGGTCGGCGAGTTTCGGCTCGAGGGGCATGCGACCAGTCTACTTCGCGCGCACGAGGCGGCGTCTCACACGTCGACGAGCTCGCGAGGCACGACGAAGACGTCGACGAGCGCCCCGTTGCGCCAGACCGTCATCTCGAGTTGCCGGTCGATCGCGTTCTCGACCATCAGCTTCTGGATCGACGTGGAGGTCACGACGTCCTGCTTGTCGAGCGAGACGACGATGTCGCCGCGGTGAATCCCGGCGAGCTCGGCCGGGCTGTCGGGCGCGACACCCGCGACCTGCAGTCCGGTCGGCGAGCCGATGCGGGCGGCGAGCGCCGGTGCGAGCTGCACCTTCGCCCCCGCGATGCCGAGCCACGCGCGACGCACGCGACCCGTGCTCATGAGCGCGGCGATGATCTCGCGGGTGGCGCGGTTGATGGGCACGGCGAGTCCGAGGCCGATGCCGGCGACCGCGGTGTTCACTCCCACCATGCGGCCGCGGCCGTCGGCGAGCACGCCGCCGGAGTTGCCGGGGTTCAGCGCGGCATCCGTCTGGATGACCTCGTCGATGACGCGACCCGACGCGGTGGGCAGCGACCGTCCGAGGCTCGAGACGATGCCGGCGGTGACGCTGCCCGCGAGGCCGAGCGGGTTGCCGAGCGCGACGACGAGCTGCCCGACCTTGAGTTCGCCCGCTTCGCCGAGCTCGACGGGCGCGGGCACCGTGGCGCGGGCACGCAGCACCGCGAGGTCGGAGAGCACGTCACGACCCACGACGTCGACGGCGACCGAGGTGCCGTCGCCGAACAACGCCTCGGCCGCCGTCGCGCCCGCGACGACGTGCGCACTCGTCAGCAGGAAGCCGTCGGCGGTGATGACGCTCGCGCTGCCGGCGCCGTCGCCCCGCCGGGTGCGCACGGCGAGGCTCGCCACGCTCGGCAGCACGTCCCTGGCGACGGCCGTGACGATGGCGGAGTACGCGTCGAGCGGGTCTTCGGTGTCCACACGGAAATCATCGCCCCGCGCGCGGGTCGCGCTTCCGGCGTTCGCCGCAGGCGGAAACGCCCGTCACTCGGTTCCGGATGCCCCGGCGCTCGACTCGGCGGCCTTCACACCGGTGCCCGGAACGGCGTTCTCCGCCTCGGCGGCCCCGGCCGCGGCGAGCTCCCGCTCGCGCTCGACGGCGTCGCGCACGAGCCGGTACCAGAGGAATACCGCGAACCCCGCGAACACCGCCCACTCGAGCGCGTAGAAGATGTTCAGCCAGTTGAGCTCGACCGACTGCTCGGGCGGGGGCGAGACGATGGCCTCGAGCCCCGCTGCCGGCTCTGTCGTGGTGACGTAGCCGAAGTACACGGGCCGGTCGTCGTAGTCGGCCCACAGGTTGATGAGCTGGGCGACGGCCACGGTCTGCATTGCAAAGGGGTCGTCGCCCTCGTCGGGCACGATCGGTGCCTCGCTCGGCAGGAAGCGTCCGACGATCGTGACCGGGTCGCCCGCCGCCTCGGCCGCGTCGGCGTCGACGCGCTCGAGGGCCGCGCGGGCGGATGCCTCGTCGGGCGCCCAGCCGAGTGCGATGGGCAGCCCGCCTGGCGCGGCATCCGTCACCTCGAGGTGGGCCACCACCCAGAAGCCGGCCACGCCGTCGTTGAGCCGCCCCTCGATGAGCACCGTGTCGCCCGGCACGATCTCGCCCGAGACCTCGACGCGCTGCGCGGTCGCGGCCTGCTCGGTCGGACGGTCGGGCTCGGCAACGTCGGCGAGCGGCCGCACCTCCTCAGTCGGTCGTTCGACGACCGCGGCCTGCTCGACGGCACGCTCGAGCTGCCATTGCCCGAGCAGCGCGAATGCCGCGGCGATGCCGAGGGCGAGGAGGAGCGCGAGCACCCAGCGTGGGCGCACCATCATCGTGAGCATCAGGCGCCGGTGTCCTCACGGAATCCGGCGCCGTCGTGGACTGCGCGGAACATCGTCTCGATGCCCTCGGTCGGACCGACCGCGACGATGGTGTCGCCGGCCTGCACGACGAAGTCGGCTGCGGGTGACGGATGCGCGTGGTCGTCGCGCACGATGGCGACGAGGGCGACACCGGGTGCTGCGGGCATCACGCCGAGGGGACGCCCGGCGATGGCGTCGTCGGCGTCGATCGTGATCCAGTCGATGGGAACACCCGGCAGCTCGTCGAGCTCGGTGATGGACTCGACGATGCGCGTGCCGCCGAGGAGGTCGGCGAGGGTCCGTGCCTCGTCTTCGTCGAGGCGCACCATCGAGGCCGCGTCGTCATCGCCGCTCGCCGGCCGCGTGACGAGGTCGCTCGACCCGGTGCGATGCGCGACGACCGCGAGCTCGACGCCGTCGGCCGTCTCGAACGAGTGCAGCACGCCGACCCCGGGGAGGGTGACCCGGCGGACATCGACCATTGCGCAGACTCCTCGGTCTCGAGTGCGTCGCGCTCCAGTCTATCTGCGCCGGCTCAGTCGACCTTCACGATGTCGCGCGCCTCGAGCCGCACGCGGTCGGCCGACTCGTCGTCGGGCTGCTCCTGCGAGGCGCGCTCGGCGGCGACGCGCTCGAGATAGCGCTCCACCTCGAGCGCCTCGCGCGCGGCATCCCAGCCCAGCACCTTGCCCATGAGCTTCGCTGCGACCGGTGCCGCCGAGACCCCGCGGTCCCACGCCTCGATCGAGATGCGGGTGCGGCGTGCGAGCACGTCGTCGAGATGCAGGGCTCCCTCGTGGGATGCCGCGTACACGACCTCGGCCCCGAGGTAGTCGTCGGCGCCGGGCAGGGGCTCGCCGAGCGAGGCATCGTCGCGGATGAGGTCGAGGAGTTCGTCGGTCATCGTGCCGTAGCGGTTCAGGAGGTGCTCGATGCGCACCTTGTGCACGCCGAACGCGCTGGCGATCTTGCCGCGCTTGTTCCACGCCGCCTGGTAGCCCTCGGCCCCGAGGAGCGGGATGTCCTGCGTCGTCGACGCGGGCACCTTGCCGTCGAGCGCGTCGGCGGCCGCGTCGATGGCGTCCTTGGCCATGACCCGGTAGGTCGTCCACTTGCCGCCGGCGATCACGACGAGCCCGGGCACGGTGTGCGCCACGAGGTGCTCCCGGGAGAGCTTCGAGGTCTGGTCGCTCTCGCCGGCGAGGAGCGGCCGCAGGCCGGCGAAGACGCCCTCGACGTCTTCGCGCGTGAGCGGCACCGCGAGCACGGCGTTCACGTGCTCGAGCAGGTAGTCGATGTCGGCTGCCGTGGCCGCGGGGTGCGCCTTGTCGAGGTTCCAGTCGGTGTCGGTCGTGCCGATGAGCCAGTGCCGGCCCCAGGGGATGACGAACAGCACGCTCTTCTCGGTGCGGAAGATCATGCCCATGGCCGACTGGATGCGGTCGCGGGGCACGACGAGGTGGATGCCCTTCGAGGCCCGCACCTTGAAGGTGCCGCGTTCGCCGACCATGCGCTGCGTGTCGTCGGTCCAGACGCCCGTCGCGTTCACGACCTGCTTGGCACGCACCTCGAAGCGCTCATCGGTCTGCAGGTCGTGCGCCTTCACGCCCACCACGCGCTCGCCGACCTTGATGAAGCCCTCGACCTTGACCCGGCTCGCCACGTGCGCGCCGTAGAACGAGGCCGTTCGGGCGAGCGATGCCACGTAGCGTGCGTCGTCGACCTGCGCGTCGTAGTACGTGAGCCCGCCGATGAGCGCGTTCGGCGCGAGCGAGGGAATGGCCTTGCGCACCTGGCGCTTCGAGAGGTGCCGGTGGTGCGGGACCCCGGGGGGCCGGCCGCCGCTGTAGCTGAAGATGTCGTAGAGCATCATGCCGGCGCCCACGTAGAACCGCTCGATGAACCGCGTCTTCAGCGGGTAGAGGAAGCGCACGGGCTTCACGAGGTGCGGCGCGATGCGCTGCAGCAGGAGGCCTCGTTCGATGAGCGCCTCCCGCACCAGGCGGAAGTCGAGCTGTTCGAGGTAGCGGATGCCGCCGTGCACGAGCTTCGACGACCGGCTCGACGTGCCCGACGCCCAGTCGCGCGCCTCGAGCAGTCCGGTCGAGAGGCCCCGCGTCACCGCGTCGAGGGCCGCACCGGTGCCGACGATGCCGCCGCCGACCACGAGGATGTCGAGCTCTTTCTCCTTCAGCCGCGTGATGGCGGCCTCTCGCTCCTCGGGTCCGAGCTTGGTCGAACGCGTCACGGACTTGAGTCTCGCCATGGTCGTAACCCCATCCCCGCGGCCTCACGGGCACGGCCGCGCGATCCGATTTCCACGCTACCCGAGGGGGTGCCGGTTCGCCATCGAACGCGCGGGCTCACACCGCGTCGTAGGGCGCGACGATGATGTCGACGCGCTGGAATTCCTTGAGGTCGGAGTATCCGGTGGTCGCCATCGACTTGCGCAGCGCCCCGATGAGGTTCGCCGTGCCGTCGGCGGCGGGTGCCGGCCCGTAGAGGATCTCCTCGAGCGGTGCGACCTGCCCGACCTCGACGCGCTGGCCGCGCGGGAGCTTGGAGTGGTGCGCCTCGGCGCCCCAGTGATAGCCGGCGCCCGGGGCATCCGTCGCCCGTGCCAGCGCCGCACCGAGCATGACGGCGTCGGCGCCGCACGCGATGGCCTTCACGATGTCGCCCGACTTGCCCACGCCGCCGTCGGCGATGACGTGCACGTAGCGTCCGCCCGACTCGTCGAGGTAGTCGCGACGTGCGCCCGCGACATCCGCGACCGCCGTGGCCATGGGTGCGTGGATGCCGAGCGTCGCGCGCGTGGTGGACGCCGCTCCCCCGCCGAATCCGACGAGCACGCCCGCAGCACCCGTGCGCATGAGGTGCAGGGCGGCGGTGTAGGTGGCCGCCCCACCGACGATGACCGGAACGTCGAGCTCGTAGATGAACTTCTTGAGGTTCAGCGGCTCCTGGTTCTTCGAGACGTGCTCGGCCGACACGGTGGTGCCGCGGATCACGAAGAGGTCGACGCCCGCCGCCACGACCGTCGAATAGAGCTCTTGGGTGCGCTGCGGCGAGAGGGCGCCGGCGACCGTGACGCCGGCCGCGCGGATCTCGGCGAGCCGCGCCGTGACGAGGTCGGGCTTGATGGGCTCGGAGTAGAGCTGCTGCATGCGGTCGGTGGCATCGGCGTCGGCGAGCGAACGGATCTCGGCGAGCACCGGCTCGGGGTCTTCGTAGCGGGTCCACAGGCCCTCGAGGTCGAGCACGCCGAGGCCGCCGAGCTGGCCCATCATGATCGCCGTGCGTGGTGAGACGACGGAATCCATGGGGGCCGCGAGGAACGGGATGTCGAACTGGTAGGCATCGATCGACCAGCTGACGGAGACGTCTTCGGGGTCGCGCGTGCGTCGGCTCGGCACGATCGCGATGTCGTCGAACGCGTACACGCGGCGGCCCCGTTTGGCGCGGCCGATCTCGATCTCCTGGGTCACCCTGCAACCCTACCCGGCCGATACTCCGCCGGTTGAGAGGAGCAGGGCGTCCACCGGAACTCGCATTGATCCACAGCGGCGACATGACGCTCTACAGCGCTGGCATGACGCCGAGAGCGACCAGCAACGTCGGCACGAGCACCAGGATGCCGGCGAGGAGAATCGGCGCGCCCAGGAGGCCGGCCACGATCGGGGCCGGTCGCCAGCGTGTGCGCCGAGAGTACGAGCTCGCCGCGACACCGAAGCACGCCGCGAAGAACACCGTGCCCAGCAGGTAGACGACGCCGGGCGCATCGATGTCGTCGGGGCCTCCGGCGATCCCGGTTGCCAGTGCGGCGGCCTCGCCGATCGTGCCGAGCGCATAGATGGCGAAGGTGCCGAAGGCTCCCCACAGCAGCAGCGCCATCGTGTTCGGTGCGAACGCAGTCGCCCGCTTGCTCACCGACAGCATCAAGACGACGGCCCCGAACAGCTTGAGGCTCACCACCAGCCAGTTCATGACGGTCAGACCGGAGGCGTAGCCCGCCAGAGGTCCGTCGGCGAAGTGGTTCGTTCCCTCGAACTGCACGTTCACCGCCGCGAACGCGAGCAGCCCCAGCATGCCGAGCACTGCCGTGACTGTTGCGGTCGTCGACGCAGTTGTCGAGCCGACACCCTGCGACCCGACAACGGACTGGACGGAACTCATGCCGTGCTCTTTCCTGATCGTGATGAGTGCTCGGGAACGGCGCCCTCCGACGCAGACGGGTTCACTGCTTCGACCGGACGTTCGCCCCTGCCCGGGTCAGCCGATGGACGCTGACGGCTCTGGCGCGCCGACTGCACGACAGCGATGACCGCCGCCACGAGCACGAGCAGGAACCCGGACACCGGCGCTGCGCTCACCCCGATCAGCGCGATCATCAGCAGCGCGATGCTGACCGACCATGGCAGCCGCCCGGCGTGCTCGAGGGCGGTCATCGCCAGGCCGGTGACCATTCCGAAGAATCCGGTCATCAAGAACCAGAGCGCCACCTCGAGGTTGCTCGTCATCGCTCCGAACCAGCCGCTGGCCAATGCCTCGCCCAGCGCCGGAGCAGATGCAAGCACTCCAACGGCAGTGTGCAGCACGCACACGATGATGAGCGCCGGTCCGGCAATCGCCGTTCGCCTGTTGTTTCTCTGTCTCGTCATGCCGATCAGTCTGAGTGCGGGCAATCCCTCCGCGCCTCACCCGATCGGGTGACCCGACTCCGCGCCCACAACTCACCCCGTGACTCTCAGCACGAAAGCTAGCGGGCGCGCACCACGCGCTGCTCGTCCCACACCGGGACATCCGACTCCACGACCTCACCCGTGCCGCTGAACACCACGAACCGGTCGAAGCTGCGCGTGAACCAGCGGTCGTGGGTCACCGCGAGCACGGTGCCGTCGAATCGCGAGAGCCCCTCTTCGAGCGCCTCGGCCGAGACGAGGTCGAGGTTGTCGGTGGGTTCGTCGAGCAGCAGCAGGGTCGCGCCCGAGAGCTCGAGCAGCAGGATCTGCAGTCGTGCCTGCTGGCCGCCCGAGAGCGACTCGAAGGTCTGCTGGGCGGATGCCGCGAGCCCGTAGCGATCAAGGGCCGAGCTCGCGGCCTCCCGCGCCATGCCGTCGCGGTTGGCGTCGCCGCGGTGCAGGATGTCGAGGAGGGTCCGCCCGCGGTACTCGGGATGGTCGTGGTTCTGCGCGAACCAGCCGGGCACGACGCGCGCGCCGAGCATCGCGCGGCCGGTGTGGGGCACGCGGGCGAGGGTCTCGCCGACCGTCGTGACGTGCCCGAGCAGCCGATCGGGCTCCGTGCCGCCGCCGGCGAGCAGCCGCAGGAAGTGCGACTTGCCCGAGCCGTTCGAGCCGAGTACCGCGACGCGGTCGCCGTACCAGACCTCGAGGTCGAACGGCTTCATGAGGCCCGTGAGCTCGAGCCGCTCGCACACCACGGCCCGCTTGCCGGTACGGGCGCCGCGCAAGCGCATCGACACTGCCTGCGCGGGCGGGCGCTCCTCGGGCGGCCCGGCCTCCTCGAACTTGCGCAGTCGCGTGAGCGCGGCCTGGTATCGCGACGCCATGCCGTCGTTGTAGGTCGCCTTCACCTTGAGGGTCGCCACGAGCTGCTTGAGCGCCACGTGCTGCTCGTCCCAGCGACGGCGCAGCTCGTCGAGCCGCTCGAATCGCTCATCGCGGGCGCGGTGGTAGCCCTCGAAGCTGCCGCCGTGCACCCACGCGGTGTTGCCGGCGGCGCCGAGCTCGAGGGTCACGATGCGGTCGGCGGCGCGGGCGAGCAGCTCGCGGTCGTGCGAGACGAGCAGCACCGTCTTCGGCGTCGCGCGCAGTTGCGCCTCGAGCCAGCGCTTGCCCGGCACATCGAGCGAGTT
Organism: Agromyces ramosus; assembly: GCF_030817175.1. NCBI lineage: Bacteria > Bacillati > Actinomycetota > Actinomycetes > Micrococcales > Microbacteriaceae > Agromyces > Agromyces ramosus. The sequence continues at coordinate 800,991 of NZ_JAUSYY010000001.1, forward strand.
GTCGGGCTCGTCGAGGAGCAGCACCTGCTCGGGCCCGCGGAACAGCGCCTCGAGCGCGAGGCGCTTCTGCTCGCCGCCCGACAGGGTCGACAGTTCGCGCCACCGGGCGCGCTCGAACGGGATGCCGAGGGCTGCGCTCGTGCAGTGGTCCCACACGACCTCCTGCTCGTAGCCGCCCGCCTCGGCGTACTCGGCGAGCGCGGTCGCGTACCGCATCTGCGCGGCCGTGTCGTCGCGTTCGATGAGGGCGTCCTCGGATGCCTCGAGCTCGAGCGCCACCGCCCGCACCCGCGCGGGCGCGACCGACACGAGGAGGCCGGCCACCGTCTCGGTCGCGCCGGGAGCGGTGCGTCCGGTGCCGACGAACTGGTCCATCACGCCGAGGCCGCCGTCGACCTGCACGCTGCCCTCATCGGGGCGGAGCTCGCCGCGGATGATGCGGAGGAGGGTCGACTTGCCGGCGCCGTTCGCGCCGATGAGCGCCGTGGTGGCGGCATCCGTCACCCGGAACGCGAGGTCGGCGAGGAGCGGCCTGCCGTCAGGCAGCGAGAAGGAGACGCCGTTGACGTCGATGAAGCCCATGGGATGATCCGTTCGAGTTCGCGGCCGTGCCGCACCGCCCTTCGGGCAGCCGATCAGGATATCCCCTCGACGTGCCGCCCTGCCACCCCGCCCCGATCTGCGGCAAGCTGGAGGCATGCAACGCATCGCCGCAGAGCCACTCGACGCACTCCGCACCCGCACGAGCGCCAAATGGCGCCTGTATCCGGCCGACGTGCTGCCGCTGCCGGTCGCCGAGATGGACTACCCGCTCGCCGAGCCCATCGCGGCCGCGCTGCACGCCGCGATCGACCGCTCCGACACCGGCTACACGAACGGCAGCCTGCCCGTGGCCGAGGCGTTCCAGGACTTCGCCTCCACCCGACTCGGGTGGGAGGTCGACCCGGCACGCGTCACCTGCACGGCCGACGTCAGCATGGGCATCGTCGAGGTGCTCCGACGGGTCACGACTCCCGGCGACGGGGTGATCATCACCCCGCCCATCTACCCGCCCTTCTTCGACCTCGTGGCCGAGGCGTCCTGCGCTGTCGTCGAGGTGCCGATGCTCGGCGGCATCGACGAGGGCTGGGCGCTCGACCTCGACGGCATCGACGCGGCCTTCGCGGCCGGGGCGCGGGCGATGGTGCTCTGCAACCCGCACAATCCGATCGGATTGGTGCCGGATGCCTCGACCCTCGCCGCGCTCGCCGAGATCGCCGCCCGCCACGACGCCACGATCGTCGCCGACGAGGTGCACGGCCCGCTCGCGCAGCCCGCGACCCCGTACACGCCGTTCCTCACCGTGTCGGAGACCGCTCGCGAGCACGGCATCGCCATCACGTCGGCGAGCAAGTCGTTCAACATCGCCGGGCTGAAGTCGGCGCTCGTCGTGACGGCGAGCGAGCGCGCCGACCGGGTGCGGCAGCAGCTGCCCTACGAGGTCGAGTGGCGCATGGGCCAGTTCGGCGCGATCGCCTCGATCGCTGCGTTCCGCGAGGGCGGGCCCTGGCTCGACGGCGTCCTCGCGAGCCTCGACGACAACCGGCGACTGCTCGCCGACCTCATCGCCGACGAGCTTCCCGGCGTTCGGTATCGCATCCCGGATGCCACGTACCTCGCGTGGCTCGACCTCTCAGCGCTCGGCTGGGGCGACGATCCCGCCGCCTACGCACTCGAGCACGCGAAGGTCGCGCTCGCGATCGGGCCGACGTTCGGTGCGACGGTCGGACGCGGGCACGCCCGGCTCAACTTCGCGTGCACGCCCGAGGTGCTCTCGGAGGCGATCACGCGGCTCGCCGACGCCCGCATCGGCTGACGCGTTGCGCTACCTGGTGTAGTTCGGCGCCTCGACCACGATCTGCACGTCGTGCGGGTGCGACTCCTTGAGGCCCGCGGGCGTGATGCGCACGAAGCGTCCCTTCGCCTTGAGCTCGTCGATGCTGCGGGCCCCGACGTAGAACATCGACTGGCGGAGACCGCCGACGAGCTGGTACGCGACGGCCGAGACCGGGCCACGGTAGGGCACCTGGCCCTCGATTCCCTCGGGGATGAGCTTGTCGTCGCTCGGGACATCCGCCTGGAAGTAGCGGTCCTTCGAATAGGAGGTCTTCTTGCCGCGCGTCTGGAGCGCGCCGAGCGAACCCATGCCGCGGTAGGTCTTGAACTGCTTGCCGTTTTGGAAGACGAGCTCACCCGGGCTCTCGGCGGTGCCGGCGAGGAGCGAGCCGAGCATGACCGTGTCGGCGCCGGCGACGAGTGCCTTCGCGATGTCGCCGGAGTACTGGAGCCCGCCGTCGGCGATGAGCGGCACACCGGCCGGCCTCGTGGCCTTCGACGCCTCGTACACGGCGGTGACCTGCGGCACGCCCACGCCCGCGACGACGCGCGTCGTGCAGATCGAGCCCGGCCCGACGCCGACCTTCACGGCGTCGGCGCCCGCGTCGACGAGCGCCTGCGCGCCCTCACGCGTCGCGACGTTGCCGCCGATGACATCGATGTGCTCGAAGCTCGGGTCGGCCTTGAGCCGCCGGATGATGTCGAGCACGCCGGCGCTCTCGCCATTGGCCGTGTCGACGACGAGCACGTCGACGCCGGCGTCGCGCAGGGCCTCGGCGCGCTCCCACGCGTCGCCGAAGAAGCCCATGGCCGCACCGACGCGCAGGCGCCCCTCGGCGTCTTTCGTGGCGTTCGGATACTGCTCGGACTTGTCGAAGTCCTTCACGGTGATCAGGCCCGTGAGCCGGCCCTCGTCGTCGACGAGCGGGAGCTTCTCGACCTTGTGCTGGGCGAAGATCGCGATCGCCTCATCGGGGTTCATGCCGACGCGACCGGTGATGAGGGGCATCTTCGTCATGACGTCGGCGACCTTCGTCGACGACTTCTCGAAGTCGGAGACGAAGCGCATGTCGCGGTTCGTGATGATGCCGACGAGGATGCCGTCGGCGTCGATCACGGGCAGGCCGCTGACCCGGAACGTGGCGCACAGCTCGTCGACCTCGGCGACGGATGCGTCGGGCCTCGTCGTGACCGGATTGGAGACCATGCCCGACTCGCTGCGCTTCACGCGGTCGACCATCTCGGCCTGCTCGGCGATCGAGAGGTTGCGGTGCAGGATGCCGATGCCGCCCTGGCGGGCCATGGCGATGGCCATTCGCGACTCGGTGACGGTGTCCATCGCGGCCGACAGGAGCGGCGTCGCGACGGTGATGCGCCGGGTGAGGCGGGAGGCCGTGTCGGCCTCGCTCGGAATCACGTCGGTGTGACCTGGCAGCAGCAGGACGTCGTCGTAGGTGAGTCCTGTGAATCCGAACGGATCTGCCTGATCCATGTCTTCCCTTCGCGTCGAGTTCTGCCCGTGGTGCGCTCAAGTGGGTGTCGCACGATCTACCAATGTTAAGCGAGTTTGCACGAGGGGCATTCCCCGGATAACAATCAAGGGCCATTGTGACCATGCATGAAACACATGGGACATAATCGGCACGTACTGTCGACGACGTCGTCGATAGGAAGACCGGACCCCGAGGCCAACAGCCCCGGGACTCTTGGAGGTGCAGTGGAACCCACGCAATCAGTCGCCAGACGGTCGCCAGGGAGGTGGCTCATCCTCCTCGGAATCCTTTTGTCAGCACTCACTCTGTCCAGCATCGCAGCGTCCCCTGCGGTGGCGGATGAAGTGAGTACCGACGAGAGCTCCGAGGAGTTCGAGTTCCACTTCCGTGGCAACGTCCAACACGACGGCGAACCGCTCGAAGGCGTGCACATCACGCTCGAGGGCAACGGCTTCGAAGCCGAGACCGACACCGACGCCGACGGACGGTGGAGCATCGGCGTGCCCGAGAAGGGCACCTATACGGTGACCCTCGACGAAGACACCCTTCCCGAGGGCGTCGTCGTCGCCGAGGGCAGTGCCACACGGGAGGCGAGCTTCGGCCTCACGCGCAACGCGTCGGTGAACTTCTTCCTCGGCGAGGGCGTCCGCACGACCGTGAGCTTCTTCGACCAGTTCGTCCAGCGACTGATCAGCGGCATCAACTTCGGCCTGCTGCTCGCGCTCGCGGCGATCGGCCTCTCGCTGATCTTCGGCACCACCGGCCTCTCGAACTTCGCCCACGCCGAGCTCATCACGTTCGGCGCGCTCATGGTGCTGACGTTCGGGGTGAATCTGGCGTGGCCGCTGTGGATCGCGATCGGGGTGGCGCTCGTGTTGAGCGCCGCGCTCGGATGGGGCCTCGATGCGGTGATCTGGAAACCGCTGCGCCGCAAGGGCGTCGGCCTCATCCAGCTCATGATCGTGAGCATCGGCCTCTCGCTCGCCATGCGCTACACGTACCAGTTCTTCTACGGCGGCTCGACGAGCCAGCTCCCCGGGGCGACGCTTCCATCCGACATCCGGTTCGGGGCGGTCGCGCTCTCGTGGGTCGACATCGCGAGCATGGGGGTGAGCATCGTGGTGCTCCTCGGCGTCGGCTACTTCCTGCTGCGCACCCGCATCGGCAAGGCGACCCGAGCCGTGTCCGACAACGCGAGCCTCGCCTCCGCGAGCGGCATCGACGTCGACCGGGTCATCCGCATCGTCTGGGTGCTCGGCGCGTTGCTCGCCGGCCTCGCCGGAATCCTCTGGGCCTACTTCCGTCCGGGCGTCAGCTGGGACATGGGGTTCCAGATCCTGCTCCTCGTCTTCGCAGCGGTCACGCTGGGCGGGCTCGGCACGGCGTTCGGCGCCCTGGTCGGCTCGATCATCGTGGGCCTGTTCGTCGAGCTCTCGACGCTGTGGCTCCCGAGCGACATGAAGTACGTCGGCGCCCTGGTCATCCTGATCGTGGTGCTGTTGTTCCGACCACAGGGAATCCTGGGTCGTCGAGAGCGAATCGGATAGGAGGGGACGACCATGATCGACTGGGGAGCAATCTTCGGAAACGCGGCCGTCGAGCTGATCAGCCCGACCACTGCCGCCTACGCACTCGCCGCACTGGGTCTGGCGATCCACTTCGGCTTCACCGGCTTGCTGAACTTCGGCCAGGCGGGCTTCATGCTGCTCGGCGCCTACGGGTACGCCATCCCCGCCCTCAAGCTGGGGTGGCCCGTCTGGGCCTGCGTGCTCACCGCACTCGCGGCATCTGTCGTGTTCGCACTCATACTCGGTATCCCGACGCTGCGACTGCGCGCCGACTATCTGGCCATCGTGACGATCGCCGCCGCCGAAGTGCTGCGGCTGGTGTTCACCTCGAACGAGTTGCAGGCGGTGACCGGTTCGGCGAACGGCCTCTCGGAGTATCAGGCGGGCCTGCTCGCCTTCAACCCGTTCCCCGCCGGACGCTACGGCTGGGGCCCGTTCATCTTCGACAACCGGGTGTGGTTCTTCCTGGTGATCGCGTGGATCGTCGTGGCGATCGCCGCGGTGCTCACCTGGCTCATCATGCGCAGCCCGTGGGGCCGGGTCATCAAGGGCATCCGCGAAGACGAGGACGCCGTCCGCGCGCTCGGCAAGAACGTCTACTCCTACAAGATGCAGAGCCTCGTGCTCGGTGGTCTCCTCGGCACCATCGCCGGCATGTTGTTCGTCATGCCGCGAGCGGTGGTGCCGTCGTACTTCCAACCGTCGCTGACGTTCTTCATCTACGCGATCCTGCTCCTCGGCGGCGCCGCGACGATCTTGGGGCCGATCCTCGGCTCGATCGTGTTCTGGGTGCTGCTGTCGTTCTTCTCGGGCTTCATCGCCCGCGCGGTCGAAGCGGGCTGGCTCCCCTTCATGACGCAGGTGCAGGCCGGCCAGATCCGGTTCATCCTCGTCGGGGTCGCGATCATGCTGATCGTGGTGTTCATGCCACAGGGCATCCTCGGAAACAGGAAGGAGCTTGCTTTTGTCAAGTGAAACCGCCTCCTCGAGGCCCGTCAAGACGACCGGACTCCACATCGGCGATTCGGCACCCGGAGTCAAGAAGCACGACCCCATCCTCATCGCCGACGGTGTCAAGCGCACGTTCGGCGGCCTCACCGCCGTCGACGTCGACCACGTCGAGATCCCGCGGGGCGCGATCACCGCGCTCATCGGCCCGAACGGTGCCGGCAAGACGACCTTCTTCAACCTGCTGACCGGCTTCGACAAGCCCGACACCGGAAGCTGGTCGTACGAAGGGCGCTCGCTGGCCCACGTGCCCGCCTACCGGGTGGCGCGCATGGGACTCATCCGCACGTTCCAGCTGACCAAGTCGCTCGCGCTGCTCTCCGTCATGGACAACATGAAGCTCGGCGCGAAAGACCAGATCGGCGAGAATCTCTTCCGCTCACTCGTGCCGGCGCTCTGGCGCAAGCAAGACGAGGAGATCGAGGTGAAGGCCCTCGAGCTGCTCGGGCGGTTCAAGCTCGACGCCAAGAAAGACGATTACGCGGCCAGCCTCTCGGGCGGACAGCGCAAGCTCCTCGAGATGGCGCGCGCCCTCATGAGCGACCCCACGCTCGTCATGCTCGATGAGCCGATGGCCGGCGTGAACCCCGCGCTCACGCAGTCACTGCTCGACCACATCCTCAACCTCAAGGCGGAGGGCATGACCGTGCTGTTCGTCGAGCACGACATGCACATGGTGCGCCACATCGCCGATTGGGTGATCGTCATGGCCGAAGGTCGTGTGGTCGCCGAGGGCGACCCGCACACGGTGATGGAGGATCCCGCCGTGATCGACGCTTACCTCGGCGCGCACCACGACGCCGATCTCGGCGCCCCGACCACCGGGCACGTTGAAGCGCTGAAGGAGCTTATCGATGACGAACAGTAGCCCAGCACCCGCTGTGGCGCCGACGCCCGCCACCGACCTGGTGGTCGAGGTCCGCGACGTCACCGCCGGATACATCACCGGCGTGAACATCCTCACCGGCTGTTCGCTGACCGCCGCCCCCGGTGAGTTGATCGGCATCATCGGACCCAACGGAGCGGGCAAGTCGACGCTCCTGAAGGCGATCTTCGGTCTCGTGAAGGTCCGCGAGGGCGGCATCTTCCTGCACGGCGAGGAGATCACGAACCAGAAGGCGAACAAGCTCGTCGGCAAGGGCGTCGGGTTCGTCCCGCAGACGAACAACGTGTTCCCCTCGCTCACCATTCAGGAGAACCTGGAGATGGGCATGTTCCTCAAGCCCAAGGGGCTGAAGGATCGCCTCGAGTTCGTCACCGAGATCTTCCCAGAGCTCGGCAAGCGGCTCACCCAGCGCGCGGGTTCTCTCTCAGGCGGAGAGCGGCAGATGGTCGCCATGTCCCGAGCGCTCATGATGGGCCCGCACGTGATGCTGCTCGATGAGCCCTCTGCCGGCCTGTCGCCGGTGCGTCAAGACGAGGCGTTCCTCCGTGTGAAGGAGATCAACAAGGCCGGCGTCACGACCATCATGGTCGAGCAAAACGCTCGCCGCTGCCTGCAGATCTGCGATCGGGGCTACGTGCTCGACCACGGACGCGACGCCTACACGGGGACCGGTCGTGAACTCCTCAACGACCCGAAGGTCATCGGCCTCTACCTCGGAACCCTGGGGCAAGACGACTGATCCATCGACCGAACGGAGGGGGCGGATGCTGCGGCATCCGCCCCCTCCGTCGTCTGCCGGGCTGCGGTGCCACCGGGCTGCGAGGAGGAAGGGCGCCCGGCCTGGTACGGGAAGCCGGCGAGCGGCACGTGGTCGAGTGCGCCACGTCGAGGGATCAGGCAGGCCGTCACGGCGAGCCCCTCGGCGCGATCTGACGCCCGCTCGGCTCGACCGGCGGAGCGGGGCCCCGCGCGGCGTCTCCCGCACGCCTGGTGGTGCCACGAGCGGCCGCTGGTGCGATTGGCGCTGTGCACGAGACTCCCGAGGGCACGCAAAAGGGCCCCGGCCGAAGCCGAGGCCCTTCCGTCACCGCTCAGATCAGCCGTCGCCGATGCGTGAGTAGGTGTTGTCGTCGTTGTACTCGTAGATGCCGATGGTCGCCTCTGTGGGGTCACCGTGCTCGTCGAACGTGACCGGGCCCGAAGGTCCGTCGTAGTCGATCTGCTGGCCTTCGGCAAGGAGCGCGATGCCCTCTTCGTAGGTGCTGACCTTCTCGCCCTCACCTGAGCCGCCGGAAACCTGGCGGAGGTACTTGGCGATCTCGACACCGTCGGTGCTGTTCGCCGCATAGGCTGCGAGCGCGAGGAGCACGACGGCGTCGTACGACTCGGCCGCGTAGCTGTAGTCGGCCAGGTCGGGGTCGACCTCGAGCAGGCGATCGGTGAAGTCACCGAGCGTGCCCACGTCGAGACCCGGCAGCGTGCCCTTCGAGCCGGCGACGAGGCCGGGCGCGAAGTCCGCACTGTAGTCGGACAGGTTGCCGTCGACGAAGTAGAGCTGGTCACCGGGGTAACCCGAGCCCACGAGCGCCGGCGTGATGATCTGCGCCTGGTCGAACGTGATCAGCGCGATCGCGTCGGGGTTGGCCGCCGTGACCTCGGAGATCTGCGCGTCGAAGCTCGAGTCGCCCTCGTTGAAGAGCGCCTCGGCGACCACCTCACCGCCGGCCGCCTCGAAGGCGTCCTTGGTGAACTGCGCGAGACCGGTGCCGTACGAGTCGTTCAGCACGATCATGCCGAGGGTCGCGTGACCGTCTTCGGCGATCAGGTTTCCGAGCACCTCGCCCTGGAGCACATCGGACGGAGCCGTGCGCCAGTACAGGTCGTTGTCGTTGTACTCGGTGAAGTCGGCCGAGGTGTTGGCCGGCGAGAACTGGATGACGCCCGCGGCGACGATCTGGTCGATGACCGTCTTCGAGACACCCGACGACGCTGCACCGATGATCGCGGAGACGTCCTGCGAGAGCAGGTCGGTGACCGAGACCGTCGCGGTGTCGGTCGTCGTGTCACCCGAGTCGCGGAAGACGACCTCGACGCCGAGGCCGGAGTCGGACACCGCGTTGACGTCATCGGCACCGAGCTGGACGCCGGCCTCTTCGGGCGGGCCGAGGAATGCGAGCGCGCCACTCTGCGGGAGGATCGTTCCGAGCTTGAGTGCGAGGTCGCGCTCACCCTCTGCGATGGGCAGGGCGTCTCCGGCGGTTTCGGCTGGGTCGTCGGTTTCGGCGGGGGCCGGGGCACCCGAACTGCACGCGGTGAGGAGGAGGGCGCTGACGCCGGCAATGGCGATACCCGTCCAAGCCGCGCGAGCCGAGCGCGAGGCCGAGGCCTTCGCGAATACGCTCATGTTGCTCCTTGGGACTGAAGGAATTGGTACACAATGCAGCGCCATGGTGACGCCGTTGTCTGACAGTATTGCGCGCCCAAGGCGGAAACAAGTCGAGCCGGTCACAACCGTGTAACACCAGCTGAATCGTTACCTCACCGTCACCGCACGGCGCATTTGGCGCACGGAATCGGCGTGATCGACCGTAGCGACGCTCGGATCTGGCGCGTAGACCGCGGGCGGAAGCGCACGGTTGAACGCCGTGGATGCAGCGTCAGGCAGGCTCCGCGACCACACGCCGTGCTGTGCGGACGCCCCGGAGCAGATCGAACGTGAGCACGCCGAGCGCCACCCAGACGAGGGCGAATCCGATCCAGCGTTCGAGCGGCATGGGTTCCTTGAGCACGACCACCCCGACGAGGAACTGGATGAATGGCGCGAAGTACTGGATGAAGCCCATGTAGATGAGCGGCAATCGGCGCGCGGCCGCCGCGAACAGCAGCAACGGCACCGCCGTCACCGCGCCGGCCGACAGCAGCAGCACGGTGTGCCAGACGCTCACCGTGCCGATGGTGAGCCCGGTCGTCATTGCGACGAAGACGAGCTGCACCACGGCGAGCGGCGCGAGCCAGACCGTCTCGATGGTGAGGCCGGAGACGGCGTCGACCTGCGGTCCGACTCGCTTCTTGATGAGGCCGTAGAACCCGAACGAGAAGGCGAGCACGAGGGCGATCCATGGCAGCTGCCCATATCCGAAGGCGAGCACGACGACGGCGACGATCGAGATGCCGACGGCGACCCATTGCGTCGCGTTCAGCCGTTCCTTGAGCACGAGCACACCGAGGAAGACCGTGACGATTGGGTTGATGAAGTACCCGAGCGCCGCCTCGACGACCTGGTTCGTGAGCGTGGCGTAGACATACGTCTGCCAGTTCACGAAGATCAGGAGCCCAGCCAGCCCCATCGTGAGCACCACGCGCCGATTGCGCATGAGCGCCGCGAGGTGCCGCCATGCGCGGGTCACCGTGATGAGCAGGGCGCAGAAGACGAGTGAGAACAGCACCCGCCACGCGACGATCTCGAACGGGCCAGCCGGAGCGAGCGCGATGAAGTACACGGGCAGGAATCCCCAGAGCCCGTAGGCACCGATCGCGAAGGCGAGCCCCGAGCGGCTCACTCCCTGTGCGGCGCCTGGAGTCGGGGCGGTCGCGGATTCGGAGCTCGATGACACCCGATCAGCCTACGCCGGGTGTGCGACGGCAAAGACAACGAGGCCCGGATGCCGCAAGGGGCATCCGGGCCTCGAATGGAATCGTGTCGACTAACGCACGACCACCGCGAGCACGTCGCGCGCCGAGAGGACCAGCAGGTCTTCGCCGCCGAACTTGACCTCGGTGCCGCCGTACTTCGAGTAGATCACCTTGTCGCCGACGGCGACGTCGAGCGGCACGCGGTTGCCGTTGTCATCGATGCGGCCGGGGCCCACGGCCACGACCTCGCCCTCCTGGGGCTTCTCCTTGGCGGTGTCGGGGATGACCAGACCGGATGCGGTGGTCTGCTCTGCCTCGACCTGCTTGATGACGATGCGATCCTCGAGCGGCTTGATGGAAACCGACACGTTGGCCCCTTCTCTAATGTGAAACTGTCTAGACGAAGACTGGTTAGCAGCCTCAGAGTGAGAGTGCTAAACCGAGTCTAGGCGCGATTTGGCACTCGTGCAACGTGAGTGCCAGCGGGTCCCGCCGGGCTGCATCCGCCTCGTCGCTCGGTGCTAGCGTGGCCGGGTGGACCGCTCCGAGCTCGTCGAACTGCTCTCCCCCGAGGGCCTGCGCCTGCTCGACGCCTTGCCCGAATGGGACTCGAAGGCCGACATCGTGCGGACCGTCGCGCACCTGCGGGGGCAGGGGCATCCGGCCGGTCTCGTCGCCACCGTGCTCACCCAGTCGAAGCTCCGCGCCAAGGCCCGTGCCAAGTTCGGCGAGTTCGCCTCGCGGATGCTCTTCACCGAAGCCGGCCTCGAGCAGGCGACCCGGCTGAAGGTCGCCGCCCTGCACGCGGGGCGCTTCTCGCGCGCCGGGATCGAGCACGTCGCCGACCTCGGCTGCGGCATCGGCGGCGATGCCCTCGCCATGGCAGCGATGGACCTCGAGGTCACCGCCGCCGAGGCCGACGAGGTCACCGCGGCCATCGCGGCATACAACCTCACGCCGTTCCCGCGGGTGCGCGTGCTGCACGCCCGCGCCGAAGACGTCGCACTCGGGGGCATCGGAGGAGCCTGGCTCGACCCGGCGCGACGCACCACCACCGGTGGCATGACGAAACGACTGTCGGATGCGGCCGACTACTCCCCCGGGCTCGATTTCGCCTTCGGCCTCGCCGAGCGCATGGCCGTCGGAGTGAAGCTCGGACCGGGCACCGACCGCGACGTCATCCCGTCCGACGCCGAGGCGCAGTGGATCTCGGTCGACGGAGACCTCGTCGAACTCGGCGTCTGGTTCGGCGTCGTAGCCCGCCCGGGCATCCGTCGCGCCGCCCTCGTGATCCGCGGCGACGCGGCGCACGAGCTCACGGCCGGTGCTGACAGCGAAGACGCGCCCGTCGGCCCGCTCGGCGACTACCTCTACGAGCCCGACGGCTCGGTCATCCGCGCCCGGCTGATCGGCGCGTTCGCGCGAGCGAACGGCGCCTGGATGGCGAGCAAGGGCATCGCCTACGTCACCGCCGACACTGCCTTCGAGTCGCCGTTCGCACGTGGGTTCCGCGTGCTCGAACGCCTGCCGACCGATGAGCGGCAGCTTCGCCAGGCCCTCGCCGCCCGCCGCATCGGCACGCTCGAGATCAAGAAGCGCGGCGTCGACATCGATCCCGCGGTGCTGCGCACGAGGCTGAAGCTGCGCGGCGAGGAGTCGGCCACCATCGTGCTGACCCGCGAAGAGGGACGTCACGTGTCGCTCCTCGTCGAGCGGATCTGATCGCGCGCACCACCGCCCCGTGGGTGCCGCCCTCCCGCTAGTGCGGCAGGGCGCCGAACACGATCGCGTAATAGCCGATCCACACCGCCGAGAAGACGAGGCCGGCGATGCCCGTGCCGATGCCGACGAACGCGAGCGTGCGACCTTCGTCTTCGCGACGCAGGCCGAGCACGCCGAACACGATCGCAGCGATCGAGAGCGGCAGCATCCACCCGACGAAGAGCGACGCCACGGCTCCGAGCGTGCCGACCACTGCGGCGACCCAGCTGTACACCCGGCGTTGCGTGTCGACCTCGATCGCGTCGGCCTCGGCCCCGTCGGGCCGATGCACGATGAGCAACTGCCCGGTCGAGAGTCGGCGCAACTGCCCGGTGTCGAACGGCACGTCGTACTCGCGCTCGGGGCCGAGATCGGCCCGGAGGGTGGGCTCGGCCGGCCGGTACGGCTCGAAGGGGTCGACCAGGGCCTCGCTCCGGGGAACTGCCTCGGGCGTGTCGTGGGGCGGACCGTCGGGCGCGCGGTCCGATGCCGAAACCGCATCGCCGCGGTCGCCCGGTTGCCCCGTGGGAACGCGATCGGGGGCCCCGCCCTCAGGCGGAACCCCGTCGCGGTCACTCATGGGTGAGACCTCAATAGCTGTAGAACTCGCCGTAGCTCGCGAAGAACACACCCCAGAGGATGAGCGACAGCAGCGCCATGGCGATGCCCACGAAGCCCAGGATGAGGCCGGTGAGCCACATTCCCTTCGCCGCGGGCTCCTTCTTCTTGCCGAGGAATCCCAGCACGACGGCAGCTGCCGGGATGAACAGCTGCAGGATGCCGCCGACGAACGGGATCCAGACGACGGCGAAGCCGCCGAGCACGCCGATGATGCCCGCGATCAGCGAGAGGATGCTGAGGATCGGCGTCGGCTTGGCCGGCGCAGAGCCGTAGGCGGGTGCGACGTAGCCGGGCTGGGCAGACGATCCGTACGCGGCGGGCTGACCCACGGCCGGTGCCGCAGGCGCGCCATAGGCCGGCGGTGCGGGAGGCGGCGGCGGCGGGGTCGAGGCGCCATAGCTCGGCACCGTCGGCGGCTCGGGCGGCGCCGGTGGCGCCGGCGGCTCGGGCGCTGCCGGAGGCTCGGGCGCCGACGGCACCTCGGGCACGTCGGGGGTCGAACCCGACGCGACGGCGTCGACCGGCACATCGGGCTCGGGCACGCTGGGCACCTCGGGCTCGGCCGGCACCTCGGAAAATTCGTCAGGATTCTTCGGATCTGTCATGAGTGCCTCAGTAGGTGTAGGAGGCGCCGTAGCTCGCGAGAGCTATGAACGCGATGATCGTCACGATAATGCTGATGAGGCCGATGGCGATGCCGACGAACCCGAGGATGATGCCGGTGAGCCACATGCCCTTCGCGGCGGGCTCCTTCTTCTTGCCGATGAAGCCGAGCACGATCGCGGCGATCGAGAAGAGCAGGCCGAAGTAGAACCAGGAGGAGAGGATGCCGATGATGCCGCCGATGAGCGACAGGATGCTGAGGATCGGCGTCGCGGAGGCCGGGGCGCTCTGGTAGGCGGGAGCCGTGTACCCGGGCTGCGCTGGCGCCGCGGGCTGCGGCGTACTGTATGACGGCGCGGCGGGCTGGGCGGGCTGGGCGGGTGCGGCAGGGGGCACCGGCGGAACGCCGGAGCCTGGCTGCTCAGGAAGGTTCGGATCGGTCACGGTGCGATTCCCCTCGATGCTGTGGTGTCCGCGTCGCCACGTCGGCGGCCGCGCCGGGTGCCGCGAGCTGTCGCGGCATCCGGTCTCGCTTCACACTATCGCGCTGTGTGCGTCGTGCACAGATTCGACTCGTGCACAGATTCGAAACGAGCGGGTCACACCTGGATGTCGGTGACCGGCAGTGTCGAGTCCGCACCGAATCCGAGGTCGGACGCCGGATGCCCCGCCATCACGAGTTGCGCACCGAGCGCGGCGATCATGGCGCCGTTGTCGGTGCAGAGCGACAGCGGCGGCACGCGCAGCGCGACGCCGGCGGCATCCGCCCGCTGCTCGGCGACTTGCCGCAACCGGGCGTTCGCGACGACCCCGCCGCCGAGGAGGAGCCGGGGCACGCCGAGTTCGGCGCACGCGGCGATCGCCTTCGACACGAGCACGTCGACGACGGCCTCGCGGAAGCTCGCGGCGACGTCGGCGAGCGGCACCGGCTCGCCGGCGGCCTCGCGCTGCTCGACCCACCGGGCGACCGCTGTCTTCAGGCCGGAGAAGCTGAAGTCGTAGCGGTGCGCAGCCTGGTCTTTCGCCTGGGTGAGCCCGCGCGGAAAGCGGATCGCCGTCGGGTCTCCGCCGATCGCCGCTCGGTCGATCTCGGGGCCGCCCGGATACGGGAGCCCGAGCAGTCGGGCCACCTTGTCGAACGCCTCGCCCGCCGCGTCGTCGACCGTCTCGCCGAGGAGCTCCACGTCGGAGACGAGGTCGCGCACGAGGAGCAAGGAGGTGTGGCCGCCCGAGACGAGGAGGGCGACGGTCGGGGTCTCGAGGGGCGCCGCGGTGTCGAGCAGGTCGGCGCCGACGTGCCCGACGAGGTGGTTCACTGCGTAGATCGGCACCTCGAGCGCGAGCGCGAGCGCCTTCGCGGCCCCGACGCCGACCATGAGTGCGCCGGCGAGACCCGGTCCGCTCGTGACGGCGATCGCGTCGAGGTCGTGCAGCGACACGGATGCCTCGTCGAGCGCCGAGCGGATCGTCGGGCCGAGCGCCTCGAGGTGCGCGCGGGCCGCGACCTCTGGCACGACCCCGCCGTAGCGGGCGTGCTCCTCCATGGAGGAGGCGATGACGTTCGCGAGCAGGCTCGTGCCGCGCACGATGCCCACCCCGGTCTCGTCGCACGAGGTCTCGATGCCGAGGACGAGCGGTTCGGCCCGGTTCACCGAGCGTCCTCGGGCACGCTGCCGCGGGCGACGTCGGCCCCGCCGGAGGCCGGACGCGTCACGGCGGGCGGCACGTCGAGGCGCATGAGGACCGCGTCGATGCCGTGGCGGTAGTAGCGCGGACGCACGCCGATCTCCTCGAACCCGAGCGAGCGGTAGAGCGAGCGGGCGATCGCGTTGTCGGCGCGAACCTCGAGGAAGAGCTGGGCGATGCCGCGGCGACGCGCCTCGGTGATGAGGGCGTGCATGAGTCCGCGGCCGAGTCCCAGCCCGCGCGCGGCCGGCGCGACGGCGATCGTCTGCACGTCGCCCTGCTCGCCGCCCTTCGGCGCGAGGAGCCCGGCGTAGCCGAGCAGCGACGGGTCGAGCGCCGTCGCATCGGCACTGGCTCCGGCGCCGGCTTCGGCTTCGGCGTCGCCCGCGTGGCCGTCGGCGTCGCGATCACCGGCGGCCGGCCCTGCCGCTGCATCATCGTCGACCGCGATGAGGTAGTAGCCGTGCTCCCCCTCGAGCTCGCGCCGCATGGCATCTACCGGCCAGGCGTCATCGGTGAAGGTGGCGCGTTCGAGCCGCATGATGCGATCGAGGTCGGTGACGCGCGCACGACGCATGAGCACGCTCATCGCAGCACCTTCTTGCTGCCGGCCGACGGCGTGACGTCGGGAGCCCTGAGGTAGAGCGGCTGCTCATCGGCGAGCGGCAGGCGACCCGCGGAGAACGCGAGTTCGGCGAGCATGCCGAGCGCGCCCGCCGAGACGCGGGCCGCATCGAGGCGGATGCCCCGGGCGGGCGGCACCGAGTCACGCGGGGCGAGCGCGGGGCCCTCGGTGCGCACCGGGAGGCCGTCGGCGTCGAGGGCGTCGTAACCGGTCACGGCGAACTCGCGGCGACGGGCATCGGTGACGACCTGGAGCGCGCCGCTTCCGCCGTCGCGGTACCACGCCGACGCGATCGCATCGTGGCTCACGATCGGGACGAGCGGGCGCGCGATGCCGAGCGCGAAGGCCTGCGCCGCGGCGATGCCGACCCGGAGTCCGGTGAACGGCCCTGGGCCCATGCCTGCGGCGACGCCCGAGAGCCGAGACGGCGCGACGCCCGCGGCGGCGAGCGCGTCGCGGATGAATCCGCCGATCACCTCGGCGTGGCGCATGGTGTCGTCGGTGCCCGTCTCGGCCAGGATTCCCGAACGATCGACGACGGCGACGCTCGTGCCCGTCGAGGTGTCGATGGCGAGGAGCATGGAGTCAAGCCTACGCTCACGCGGCGTAGCGGCTGCCCGTCCACCGCGGCCCGTAGCCGTGCACCGTGAGCACGCGCGGCTCGTCGGCGTCGAGGGGGTCGGATGCCGCGGCATCCGTCTGCTCGGGGGCATTCGTCGACGCGGCATCCGTCGCCCTGCTCGCGCCCGTGGGCCGCTCGATGACGATCTCGAGCCACGAGTCGCTCGCATCGTCGACGAGCCCGGCGCCCCATTCGACGACGACCACGGAGTGCTCGAAGTCGAGGTCGAGGTCGTCGAGCAGGGTGGCGTCGCCGAGCCGGTAGGCGTCGACGTGCACGAGCGGCGCGCCGCCGACGAGGCTCGGGTGGGTGCGGGCGAGCACGAAGGTCGGGCTCTGCACCGGGCCGCGCACCCCGAGCCCCGCCCCGATGCCACGGGTGAGCGTGGTCTTGCCCGCACCGAGCGGGCCGGTGAGCACGACGAGGTCGCCGGCGCGGAGCTCGGCGCCGAGCTCGCGCCCGAACGCCTCCATGTCGTCGGTGGTCGGCGCGTCGATGCGCATCACGGGCCGCCCACATAGGTGCGTGGCACTCGCGCGCCGATGCGGGTGACGATCTCGTAGCCGATCGTGTCGGCGGCGTCACCCCAGTCGTCGGCCGAGGGCGCACCGGTCAGCGGGTCGCCGAACAGCACGACCTCGTCACCGGGAGCCACCGCGTCGTCGCCGACATCGACGACGAACTGGTCCATCGCGATGCGGCCGACCACCGGTCGGCGCGCACCCGCCAGCCAGACCTCGGCGCGGTTCGACGCCTGACGCGGCACGCCGTCGGCGTAGCCGAGCGGCACGAGGGCGAGCGTCGTGGGGCGCTCGGCGCGCCAGATGTGCCCGTACGATGCCCCGGTTCCTGCCTCGACGCGACGCACCGCGGCGACACGTGCCCGCAGGGTCATCGCCGGCCGCAGGCCAAGCTCCTCGGCCGTCGTGCCGTCGCCGAATGGCGGGACGCCGTAGCTGCCGATGCCGATGCGCACGAGGTCGAAGCGGGCGGCGGGCATGCGGAGCGCCGCGGCGGTCGAGGCGAGATGTCGCACCTCGGGTGCGAGCCCGGCATCGGATGCCGCGGCGAGCGCCGCCTCGAACGCGGCGAGCTGGCGCGTGTCTTCTTCGGGTGAGGTGTTCGCGAGGTGGCTGAAGACGCCGCGTACGCGCAGGCTCCCTTCACGCTCGCCCCGCGCGGCCGCGGCCACGACCGCGCCCCATTCCTCGGGAGCCACGCCGTTGCGGCTGAGCCCGCTGTCGATCTTCAGGTGCACGGCGGCCGGGCGGGCGACGGATGCCGCGGCATCCGCGATCGCCTGCAGCTGGGGCGCGGACGACACCCCGAGGTCGACCTCGCGCTCGATCGCCGGTGCGAACGCCTCGGCGGGGTCGTGCAGCCAGGCGAGGACGGGCGCGTCGATGCCGGCATCGCGCAGGGCGAGCGCCTCGGCGATGTCGGCGACCCCGAGCCACTCGGCGCCGCCGGCGATGGCGGCTCGCGCGACCGGTACCGCACCATGTCCGTAGGCATCGGCCTTCACCACGGCCATCACCTGCGCAGGAGCGACCTGCCTCGCGATGGCGGCCACGTTGCCGCGGATGGCGTCGAGGTCGATGACGGCTTCGCGGAACGGCTGCGGGTTCATCGCCCGCCTCGAGGCGACTGGTCGGACTCGAGCACGACGAAGGCGCTCGCGATGCCGGCGTCGTGGCTCATCGACAGGTGGACCCGGTCGATGCCGAGTGCCTCCATGTGGTCGGCGAGCCCGCCCGAGAGCAGGAAGTCGGGGTTGCCCTGGGAGTCCTGCACGACCTGCATGTCGTGCCAGCGGATGACGGCATGCCCCCCGAGCGCCTTGATGAGCGCCTCCTTGGCGGCGAACCGCGCGGCCAGCGAGCGCGCCGGCCGACCGCGTTCGCTCTCAGCGAACAAGCGCTCGACCAGCCCCGGAGTGCGGGCGATCGAACGCTCGAAGCGCCCGATGTCGACCACGTCGATGCCGATGCCGGCGATCATGAGCGTCCCTTCGACCACCCGACCGTGGCCCGCGTCACTCGACGGTAACCGACTTCGCCAGGTTGCGCGGCTGGTCGACGTCGAGCCCCTTGGCCTGCGCGAGCTCCATGGCGAAGATCTGCAGCGGCACGACGGCGAGCAGCGGCTCGAAGAGCGGTGCCGCGAGCGGAATGCGCAGCACCTCGTCGGCGAACGGCAGGACCGCGGCATCCCCGGCCTCGGCGATCGCGATGACGCGAGCACCCCGTGCGCGGATCTCCTGGATGTTCGAGACGACCTTCGGGTGCAGAGTCGCCGAACCGCGCGGGCTCGGCACCACGACGAAGACCGGCTGCCCCGGCTCGATGAGCGCGATGGGGCCGTGCTTGAGCTCACCGGCGGCGAAGCCCTCGGCGTGGATGTACGCGAGCTCCTTGAGCTTCAGCGCACCCTCCATGGCGATCGGGTAGCCGACGTGGCGGCCGAGGAAGAGCACGGAACGGGTGTCGGCCATCCAGTGCGCGAGCTCGCCGACCCGCTCGGCCTGGCCGAGCACGGTCTCGAGCTTCTCGGGCACGGCCTGCAGCTCGGCGAGCTGCTCCGCGAGCTGCTCGGCAGTCAGGGTGCCGCGCACACGTGCGAGGTGGAGACCGAAGAGGTAGAGGGCGGCGATCTGCGCCACGAACGCCTTCGTCGAGGCGACGGCGACCTCAGGGCCCGCGTGCGTGTAGACGACCGCGTGGGACTCGCGGGGAATCGTCGCGCCCTGGGTGTTGCAGATCGAGATCGTGCGCGCGCCCATCTCACGCGCGTACTTCACGGCCATGAGCGTGTCCATGGTCTCGCCCGACTGGCTGATCGACACGACGAGCGTGTCGGCGTCGAGCACCGGCTCGCGATAGCGGAACTCATGGCTGAGCTCGACCTCGACCGGCACGCGCGCCCACTGCTCGATCGCGTACTTGGCGACCATGCCCGCATAGGCGGCGGTGCCGCAGGCGATGACGGTGATGCGACGGACGGCGCGGAGCTCCTCGTCGCCGAAGTCCGCGAGCTCGGGGATGACGACCTGGTGGTCGACGACGCGGCCGAGCAGTGTGTTGCGAACGGCCTCGGGCTGCTCGGAGACCTCCTTGCGCATGAAGGAGGACCATCCGCCCTTCTCGGCGGCCGAGGCATCCCATGCGACATCGAACGGCTCGACCTCGACGGTCTCGCCCGCGAAGTCGGTCACCGTGACCTCGTCGGCCGTGATGGTGACGATCTGGTCCTGACCGATCGCGACGGCACGCTTCGTGTACTCGACGAAAGCCGCGACATCCGAGCCGAGGAAGTTCTCGCCCTCGCCGAGGCCGATGACGAGCGGGGAGTTGCGGCGAGCGCCGACGACCACGCCGGGCTCGTCGCGGTGCACGGCCAGGAGCGTGAAGGCGCCGTCGAGCCGGGAGACGGTGTTGCGGAAGGCCTCGCGCAGGTCACCGGTGGTCCGGTACTCACGGCCGAGGAGCACTGCGGCGACCTCGGTGTCGGTCTCGCTCTCGAAGGTGGCTCCGCCGGCGAGCAACTCGTCTTTCAGCTCGGCGAAGTTCTCGATGATGCCGTTGTGGATGAGGGCGAGTCGGCCCTCATCACCGAGGTGCGGATGGGCGTTGCGGTCGGTCGGACCACCGTGGGTCGCCCACCGGGTGTGGCCGATACCGGTGCGGCCGCGGTGAGGGGGATTCGCGTCGAGTTCGTCAGCGAGCACCTGGAGCTTGCCGGCTCGCTTCGCGGTCTCGATCACTCCCTCGTCATTGACGATCGCGATACCGGCCGAGTCGTAGCCACGGTACTCGAGGCGGCTCAGGCCACCCATGAGGACGTCGAGGCTGTTGCGCTCTCCGACGTATCCGACGATTCCACACATAGGGAGGATCCTACCTGTGCGCGGCTGTGCGGCCGCCCCGCGCGATCACGGGCAGCCCTGTGCCCGACACTAGACTGTCGTGGTGCCAGATCCGCAGAGCCCGTCATCGAACGGCGCCCAGATCTCGCCGTTCATCGAACTCGGCCGGGCCGACTGGGCGGCGCTCGCCCCGTCGATGCCGACGCCATTGCGCGAGACCGAGATCGTCCAGCTGCGGGGCCTCGGTGAGCCGCTCGACCTCCGCGAGGTCGCCGAGGTCTACCTCCCCCTGAGCCGGCTGCTCAACCTCTACGTGGGCGGCACGAAGTCGTTGCACGACGTCACGAGCGAGTTCCTGCGCGAGCGCGTCGAGTCGACCCCGTTCGTCATCGGCGTCGCGGGGTCGGTCGCGGTCGGCAAGTCCACGATCGCCCGGCTCCTGCGTGAGCTCCTCGCCCGGTGGGAGCACACGCCGCACGTCGAGCTGATCACGACCGACGGGTTCCTCTTCCCGAACGCCGAGCTCGAGCGGCGCGGCCTCATGGCCCGCAAGGGCTTCCCCGAGTCGTACGACCGCCGGGCGCTGCTCAGGTTCGTCAGCGAGGTCAAGGCCGGCGCATCCGAGGTGCGCGCACCCTTCTACTCGCACCTCGCCTACGACATCGTCCCCGACGCGCAGGTCACCGTGCGACGACCCGACGTGCTGATCGTCGAAGGCCTCAACGTGCTGCAGCCGCCCGGCCCCGGCCACCGGCTCGCGGTGAGCGACCTGTTCGACTTCACCATCTACGTCGACGCGCGCACGAGCGACATCGCCCGGTGGTACGAGGAACGCTTCCTGAAGCTGCAGCGCGGCGCCTTCGCGAACCCCCGGTCGTACTTCCACCGCTACGCGAGCCTGACCGAAGCCGAGGCGCGCCAGCGCGCCCGTGAGATCTGGCACACCATCAACGAGCCGAACCTGTTGCAGAACATCAGGCCGACGAGATCGCGTGCGTCGCTCGTGCTGCGCAAGGGCGCCGATCACACCGTCTCGAACGTGCTCCTGCGCAAGCTCTGACGGCGCGCCGCCCAGCATCCGGCGTCGGCTAGCTCGTGAGCCGCTCGCGCACGACGCCGGCGAGCGTCGCGGCGTGGCGTTCGGCCGACTCCTGGTCGGCCGCCTCCACCATGACGCGCACCATCGGCTCGGTGCCCGAGGGCCGCAGCAGCACCCGGCCCGAATCGCCGAGCTCCGCTTCGGCCGTGGCGACGGCCGCTGAGATCTCGGCGTCGTCGTGCAGCGCATGGTGGTCGACTCCGCGCACGTTGACGAGCACCTGCGGATAGACCGTCATGACCGAGGCGAGGTCGGCGAGCGACCGGCCCGAGCGCGCCATCTCGGCCGCGAGGTGCAGGCCGGTGAGCACGCCGTCGCCGGTCGTGGCGTGTTCGGTCATGATCACGTGACCCGACTGCTCGCCACCGAGGGCGAGCTTGCCGGCGGCCAGCGCCTCGAGCACGTATCGGTCGCCGACCTTCGTCTCGATGACACGGATGCCTCGCTCCGCCATGGCCCGGCGGAGCCCCAGGTTCGACATGACGGTGACGACGAGCGTGTCGTCGGTGAGGATGCCGCGCTCGTGCATCGACACGGCGAGGATCGCCATGATCTGGTCGCCGTCGATGACATTGCCCTCGGCGTCGACGGCGAGGCAGCGATCGGCGTCGCCGTCGTGGGCGATTCCGAGGTCGGCCCCGTGCTCGACCACCGCGGCCTGCAAGGGCCCGAGGTGTGTCGAACCGACGCCGTCGTTGATGTTCATGCCGTCGGGATCGGCGCCGATGACCGTGACTCGAGCTCCGGCATCGCGGAAGGTCTCGGGCGAGACGCCGGCCGCTGCGCCGTGGGCGCAGTCGAGGACGACGTGCAGCCCTTCGAGACGGTGCGGCAGCGTGCCGAGCAGGTGCACCACGTAGCGGTCTTCAGCGTCGGCGAAGCGCCGGATGCGCCCGACGCCGTCGCCGACGGGTGCCAGCTTCGGCTTGCCGAGATAGGACTCGATGCGGTCTTCGACCTCGTCGGGCAGCTTCGTGCCGCCGAAGGAGAAGAACTTGATGCCGTTGTCGGGCGCGGGATTGTGCGACGCCGAGATCATCACGCCGAAGTCGGCGCCGATGGAGTCGATCAGGTACGCGGTCGCCGGAGTGGGGATGACGCCCGCGTCGAGCACGTCGACGCCCGATGAAGCGAGGCCGGCCGAGACGGCCGCAGTGAGGAACTGGCCGGAGACCCGGGGGTCGCGCGCGACGACCGCGACCGGTCGCCGGCCGGCGGCGCGGAGTTCGTCGGCGTGCCGCCCCTGTGTGAGCACGGACGCAGCCGCCTGGGCGAGGCCCAGAGCCAGGTCAGCCGTGAGTTCACGGTTGGCCAGGCCCCGGACCCCGTCGGTTCCGAAAAGCCGAGGCATGTACGGAGAACCGTATGCCGGGATCAGCGCTTCGAGAACTGAGGTGCCTTGCGGGCCTTCTTGAGACCGGCCTTCTTGCGCTCGATGACGCGAGCGTCACGCGTGAGGAAGCCCGACTTCTTGAGCGTCGCGCGGTTGTTGTCGCGGTCGATCTCGTTGAGCGCACGCGCGATCGCGAGGCGCAGCGCGCCGGCCTGGCCCGAGGGGCCGCCACCGGTGATCTTCGCGACGACGTCGTACGAACCCGTGAGCTCGAGCACGGTGAACGGGTCGGTGATGAGCTGCTGGTGCAGCTTGTTCGGGAAGTACTGCGCGAGCTCACGGCCGTTGACCGTGATGGTGCCGGCACCGGGGACGAGGCGCGCGCGGGCGATGGCCTGCTTGCGGCGGCCGACGGCCGAGCCCGAGACGTTCAGCACGGGACGGGGGGTGGTGGGGGCTTCCGAGGGGGTGCTCTCGGTGGTGTAGCTCTCGGGAGCCGCTTCGATCTGGTCTGCGATCTTCGCCATGGTGATGTGAATCCTTATTTCGAGAACGTCGAGTGCGCCGGAACTACTGGGCGACCTGGGTGAGGGTGTACGGCTTCGGCTGCTGAGCCGCGTGCGGGTGCTCCGGTCCGACGTAGACCTTCAGCTTCTTGAGCTGGGCGCGGCCGATCGAGTTCTTCGGGAGCATGCCGCGGATCGCCTTCTCGACGGCGCGGACGGGGTTCTTCTCAAGGAGCTCGGCGTAGCTGACGGCCGTGAGGCCACCCGGGTAACCGGAGTGGCGGTAGGCCTTCTTCTGCTCGAGCTTCTGGCCGGTGAGGGCCACCTTGTCGGCGTTCACGATGATGACGAAGTCACCGGTGTCCATGTGGTTCGCGAAGATCGCCTTGTGCTTGCCACGCAGCAGGGCTGCGGAGTGGCTCGCGAGACGACCGAGCACGATGTCGGTTGCATCGATGACGACCCAGTCGCGCTGGATCTCATTCGGCTTGGGGCTATAGGTGCGCGTCACGGAAGTGCTGCTTTCTGATCGAGTGAGGGGTTCGTGAATCCCACTCCGGTGGGTGTTCGCCCGCGATACGTTCGAACGCCCTGGTGGAGGGCTCAACTTCGGATGCCGCCGCAGAGGACGGCACCAAAGATCAACCTTAGCCGATTACCCCGTCGACGTGCAATTCGCGGCGGGCTCGGGTCTGAGCCGCGCGGACCTCCATCTCGGCGTCGTCGGGGTATCCGACCTCCGTGAGCACGAGTCCCCTTGCGGGCATGACCATGAACGCGCTCGTGCGCGCCGCCGCCTGCAGTAGTTCGGCGGGGTCGCCCGGATCGAGCCGGCCCTCCCCGACCGCGACGCAGGCGCCGACGAGCGCCCGCACCATCGAATGGCAGAACGCGTCGGCCTGCAACGATGCGACGAGCAGTCCGTCGGCATCGCGCACCCAGCGGTACGACTGCAGCGTGCGGATGGTCGTGGCCCCTGTGCGCGGCTTGCAGAACGCCGCGAAGTCGTGGAGTCCGACGAGCCTGCCCGCCGCCTCGTCCATGGCGGCCGCATCGAGCACGCGGGGGGCGGTCACGGTGCGCCGGCGCTCGAGCGGATCACGGCGGGCGGATGCGTCGGACACGCGGTATTCGTAGCGGCGCCAGAGTGCCGAGAACCTCGCGTCGAATCCGATGGGAGCCCGCGCGATCTCGGTGACGACGACATCGGCGTCGGCGCCCAGGATGCCGGCGACACGTCGCCGGAGCACCGCCTCAGCGGTCGCGCCGTCGGACGGGTGCCCGCTCCGCGGACGGGTGACCGAGGCGAGCGCAGTCGCGGGGAGGTCGAGATGCGCGACCTGGCCGAGCGCATGCACGCCCGCATCGGTGCGGCCGGCAACGGTGAGCCGCGGCTCCACACCGGTGCGGCGGAAGAGGGTCGCCAACGCCGTCTCGAGCACGCCCTGCACCGTGCGAAGTCCGGGCTGCCGGCTCCACCCGCTGAAGTCGGTGCCGTCGTAGGAGATGCCGAGGCGCAAGCGCACGAATGATTCCTCGGCGGCGGCGGCCTCGACGGTGGCACTCGACTCGAGACCGCCCACGCCGGTCGACATCGCACCCGCGGGCTGCGTCTCGGGCGCGGCATCCGGTCGTTCGTTCACCTCACCAGCCTAGGGTCGGGATCACCGTCCCGCGCGATCACCGACTGCGCCAGGACGGGTTCGGGCATCGCCCGTGGCCCGCGACCGCCGATCGTGAGCGCCACCACCGCGCCCGTCACGAGCAGGCAGCCGGTGACGCCGACCTGCCACGGCACGTAGCCCTGGGTGAGGATCACGCCGACTCCCGCGATCGCGACCGCCATCCACGCGACGACCGCGACCAGCGGAGTGCGGCGCTCGACGGGGTCGGGCCAGCGAGCCTCCAGTCTGGGCACCACGAGGCAGCACAGCGCGACGACCACGCCGATGGCGGCGACCCACAGCGGCCTCGTCGCCCACCACGCCGGCGAGAGCACCGCCGGGAACGGAAGACCGAGCACCGCCTGTGCGCCGACCACGACCGCCATGGCGAACGTGTGCCAGAGGTAGATGACCATGCCGAACACGCCGAACACGTAGACACCGCCGAGCAGTGCCCGGCCATGCATCGCCCGGCGGATCGCGGGCTGCGCGAGCGCGAACAGGGAGACCTGGCCGAGCGCGAGCGCGAGGATGCACAGGGTCGGCGGGTTGAGGTTGTCGAGCATGTCGTGCGAGTAGCCGAACACCGTGACGAGCACGACGATGACGCCATAGCTGCCGGCCGCCATGGCCCAGAGCGTCGCCCGCGAGCACCGCGCGAACCAGCCGTCGCGCAGTCCGAAGCCCAGCTGCTGTGCGAACAACCACACGAACAGCCAGTTGAGCGGGCCGATCGGCAGCCCGGTCACGCGCGAGAGTGCGTCGACCGCCACGACACCGCCGGCGAGCCCGAGGTATCCGGCCCACGGTGCGTGGCGATGGACGGTCGACATCACGGGCACGAGCGCGGTGCACGCGATGTAGACCGGGATGAACCACAACGGCTCGGCGAGCCGCACCGCGAAGGTTCGTACGAACTCGAAATCGGCGCCGGCCGCGAGCATCACCGCGAGCACCCCGCCGACCGCCGCGGTGACGGAGACCACCGGACGAGCGAGCCGGATGACGCGGAGCCGCACGTAGTGCGCGACCGTCTCGCCGTGCCCGCGAAGCCGGCGCCACTGGGTGATTGCCGCGAAGCCGCCGCAGATGAAGAAGACCGGCATGATCATGAGCGGCCACGTCGCCCAGGCGAGTGGCTCGAAGCCGTCGAGCGCGTTGAACGCGCGGAGCGGATCACCGCCGATGCCCATCTGCAGGGCATGCAGCAGCACGACGACGGGCAGGCAGAGAGCACGGGCGAAGTCGATCGAAAGGTCGCGGTCGACCGGGACGCGAAGCGTGGACATGCTCTCCCTCTCGTGCGCCGCCGTCGGCTGCACCGAGAACAGATTCTAGGCAGAAACGGCGAACGGGCCCCGCGCCCTGTGGAAAGGGGGGACGCGTCCGAACGGATGGCCCGTCGACCTGGCTAGACCACGATCGTGTAGCTCGTCTCGCGGCTCGCCACACCGCCACGTCGGGATGCGCGAGCGGCGGGAGCGCGGCCGGGGCCGTGATGCGCTCACGGAGCGGCGGCACTTCCTCCTCGGCCACCCGTCCAGCCTCGACGCGGCACGCTTCGCGACGACGAAGGGCCCCGGTGCGATCGCACCGGGGCCCTTCGTGAACGTGCGTTGAGACCTACTTGGCCTCGACCTCTTCGGCCGGCGCCTCATCGGCGGCGACCTCGGTGGTCTCGTCGGCGACGGGAGCCTCGGCGACCTCGGTGGTCTCCTCGACCTCGGCCGGAGCCTCGTCGACGACGGGCGCTGCTGCGGCGGCCGGCTTCGCGGCGCGCTGCTTCGGCGTGACGGGCTCGAGCACGAGCTCGATGACCGCCATGGGGGCGTTGTCGCCCTTGCGGTTGCCGATCTTCGTGATGCGGGTGTAGCCGCCCTCACGGTCGGCGACCTGCGGTGCGATGACCGTGAACAGCTCGTGCACGACGGTCTTGTCGCCGATGACCCCGAGCACGCGACGGCGCGCGTGCAGGTCACCGCGCTTGCCGAACGTCACCAGACGCTCGGCGAGCGGACGCAGGCGCTTGGCCTTCGTCTCGGTCGTGGTGATGCGCTTGTGCGTGAACAACGCAGCGGCGAGGTTCGCGAGCATCAACCGCTCGTGGGCGGGGCCGCCTCCGAGGCGGGGGCCCTTCGTGGGCTTCGGCATGGTTCGTTCTCTCCAGTAGTCAGGGGTTGGTGCGGCGGGTGAAGACGATCAGGACTCGTCGTCGAAGCCCGTGTAGAAGTGGGCGCCGTCGAATCCGGGAACCGAATCCTTGAGCGACAGGCCCATCTCGGTGAGCTTGTCCTTGACCTCATCCACCGACTTCTGACCGAAGTTGCGGATGTTCATGAGCTGCGACTCCGACAGGGCGACGAGCTCGGACACGGTGTTGATGCCCTCACGCTTCAGGCAGTTGTAGCTGCGCACCGAGAGGTCGAGGTCTTCGATCGGGATCGAGAGCTCGCTGGAGAGCACGGCGTCGACCGGCGCGGGGCCGATCTCGATGCCCTCGGCCGCGGTGTTCAGCTCGCGTGCGAGGCCGAACAGCTCGGTGAGGGTGCGGCCGGCCGAGGCGATCGCGTCGCGGGGCGTGATGGCGGGCTTCGACTCGACGTCGACTACGAGGCGGTCGAAGTCGGTGCGCTCGCCGGCACGGGTGGCCTCGACGCGGTAGGTGACCTTCAGCACGGGCGAGTAGATCGAGTCGACCGGGATCTGGCCGGCCTCGGAGTACTCGTTGCGGTTCTGGCTGGCCGAGACGTAGCCGCGGCCACGCTCGATCGTGAGCTCGAGCTCGAACTTGGCCGAGTCGTTGAGCGTCGCGATGACGAGCTCGGGGTTGTGCACCTCGACGCCCGCGGGAGCGGAGATGTCGGCGGCGGTGACCTCACCGGCACCCTGCTTGCGCAGGTAGGCGGTGATCGGCTCGTCGTGCTCGCTCGAGACGACGAGGTTCTTGATGTTGAGGATGATTTCGGTGACATCCTCCTTCACGCCGGGAACCGTCGAGAACTCGTGGAGCACGCCGTCGATGCGGATGCTCGTCACGGCTGCGCCGGGGATCGAGGAGAGGAGGGTGCGACGGAGCGAGTTGCCCAGGGTGTAACCGAAGCCCGGCTCGAGGGGCTCGATCACGAAACGCGAACGGAACTCCGAGATGTTCTCTTCGGTGAGCGTCGGGCGCTGTGCGATCAGCACTGTTGATTCCTTTCGGCAGGGTGTCCGCTATATGACACCTGCGAGTACGAGGATCTTGAGTTGTGAGAAGAACGGATGCCCGGTGGTCGAACGATGCCGTCAGGCAACGCTCGACCACCGGTGCGGTGAATCAGACGCGGCGACGCTTGGGCGGGCGGCATCCGTTGTGAGCCTGGGGCGTCACGTCGTTGATGCTGCCGACCTCGAGGCCGGCGGCCTGGAGCGAGCGGATCGCGGTCTCACGGCCCGAGCCGGGGCCCTTGACGAAGACGTCGACCTTCTTCATGCCGTGCTCCTGCGCCTGGCGCGCGGCCGACTCGGCGGCGAGCTGTGCGGCGAAGGGGGTCGACTTGCGCGAGCCCTTGAAGCCGACACCGCCGGACGATGCCCAGCTGATCACGGCGCCGTTCGTGTCGGTGATCGACACGATCGTGTTGTTGAACGTCGACTTGATGTGGGCCTGGCCCACGGCGATGTTCTTCTTTTCCTTCTTGCGCGGCTTGCGAGTAGCCGCCTTGGGTGCTGCCATGTGTGAAATCTCCTAGATCTGGCGACGAGCGGTTACTTGCGGCCGGGCTTCTTCTTGCCGGCAACGGTGCGCTTGGGGCCCTTGCGGGTACGCGCGTTGGTCTTCGTGCGCTGGCCGCGGACCGGGAGACCGCGACGGTGGCGCATGCCCTCGTACGATCCGATCTCGACCTTGCGGCGGATGTCGGCGGCGACCTCACGGCGGAGGTCACCCTCGACCTTGAAGTTGCCCTCGATGTAGTCGCGGAGGGCGACGAGCTGCTCGTCGCTGAGGTCCTTGACGCGGATGTTTCCGTCGATGCCGGTGTCGGCGAGCGTGGTGAGCGCTCGCGTGCGGCCGACGCCGTAGATGTAAGTCAGTGCGATCTCCACGCGCTTCTCGCGCGGGATGTCGACTCCTGCCAGACGTGCCATGTGTGGCTCTCCTGTAGTGAAGTGGAGGTGTGGAGCAACGCCGGTGCCCGGGCCTCCAACCCGAGGTGTCCCCGCGGCATCCGAGGATGTCGCGGTTCTGGCGCTGCCGATTCGGTGTTCAGTTATGGGAGCGGGGCACGCTGCGCGCGCACCCGACGTCTGGGATTAGCCCTGGCGCTGCTTGTGGCGCGGGTTCTCGCAGATCACCATGACGTTGCCATGGCGGCGGATGACCTTGCACTTGTCGCAGATGCGCTTGACGCTGGGGTTGACCTTCATAGTTGTTCCTTGGGATTCGCTGTCTTCGTACCTGCGAGATGTCGCGGGCCGTTACTTTCCGAGCAGCCTTTACTTGTAGCGGTAGACGATTCGGCCGCGCGTCAGGTCGTACGGGCTCAGCTCTACGATCACGCGGTCTTCGGGAAGAATGCGGATGTAGTGCTGGCGCATCTTTCCTGAGATGTGCGCGAGGACCTTGTGCCCGTTCGTGAGTTCCACCCGGAACATCGCGTTCGGAAGCGCCTCGACAACCGAGCCTTCGATCTCGATGACGCCGTCTTTCTTGGCCATAGACTCACTATCGCTTGGAGTTGGGTTGCTTGGTCGTGCGATGATGCTGCGCGCGGTTGCCATCGGGCATGCCGAAGCGGGCGTGCAGAACACCAAGGGTCAACTATAGGCGATTCCGGGGCGTTCCGCCAATCAGGGCCCGGATACCCCGGGGGTGGTCGTCATTCTGCTGCGCTGGCCTCGGCGACCGCCGTCACGAGCCCGGGCTCGAGCGGATGCCCCGCGGCGATGCCCGTGACCTCGTGCACGAACGCCGCCGGCTCGCGGGTCGCGAGGAGCTCCTGCAGTTCGACGCTCTCGGGATCGGCCGGCAGGTCGAATCGGAGTGCCGCGCCGACCGCCTCGAGGAGTCCGTCGACCGCCTCGCCGCGCTCGGCGAGCTCGGCCGCGGGGCCGACGAATCGTTCGTGTCGGCCGAGCTTGCGCAGCGGCTGCCGGCCGACGCGCTCCACGGTGTCGGGCAGCTCGGGGTTCCGGAACCGCTCGAGGATCGTGGCGCGGTACGCGGACTGCTCCGCCGCGGTGAAGTCGTGCTTGTCGACGATGAGCCGTGACGTCTCCTCGAGCACGCGCTCGACCGCTGTGGCGACCGCTGGGTCGGCGAGCGCGTCGCTGATGCGCTCGTGCCCGGCGAGGAATCCGAAGTAGGCGGTGGCGGCGTGCCCCGTGTTCACCGTGAACAGCTTGCGCTCGATGTAGGGCGCCAGATCCGCCACGAAGTGCGCGCCGGGGATCGCGGGCGGCTCGTCGCCGAACGGCGCCCGTTCGATCGCCCACTCGAAGAAGGTCTCGACGGTGACGTCGAGGCCTGAGCCGGCCGCCTGCGCGGGCACAATGCGGTCGACGGCGGCATTCGCGAACACCGCGCGCGCGGCAAGGGTCGGCCACTCGTCGGGGCTCGACAGCGAGGCGATCTCGTCGTGGAGCAGGTCGGTCGCGTTGATCGCGTTCTCGCAGGCCATGATCGCGAGCGGCGAGGCATCCGCCGCCCGCTCCCTGAGCGCCGTGACGAGATGCGGGGCGATGAAGCGCAGGATCGTGGGCCCCACCGCGGTGGTGACGAGGTCGGCCGTCGCGAGCTCGGTGAGGAGCCACGGGGCATCCGTCGCGCTGTTCACCGCGCGGTAGCCGCGCACGACCCGGTCGACGGCACCCGCCCCGACCTCGTGCACCGTGTACTCGTCGGAGTCGTCGAGCGCGTCGATGAGCTCGGCGTTGACGTCGGCGAACACGACCTCGTAGCCCGCATCGTGCAGCAGCAGTCCGACGAAGCCGCGCCCGATGTTGCCGGCGCCGAAGTGCACGGCCTTCACGGCTCGTTGACCTCGGAGAGCAGGGTGTGGAGCTCCTTCGCGGAGCCTGCGGCGAGGAGTCGCGCCACCGCCTCGTCGTCGGAGAAGATGATCGCGATCTTCGAGAGGATCTCGAGGTGCTCGTTCTCGATGCCGGCGATGCCGACGACGAAGCGGGCCTCCTCGCCGCCCCAGTCGACCGGCTCGTCGTAGCGGATCACCGAGAGCGCCGAGCGGCGGATGTGGTTCTTCGCCTCGTTCGTGCCGTGCGGGATTGCGAGGAAGTTGCCCATGTACGTCGACACGGATGCCTCGCGCTCGAGCATCGAGTCGAGGTAGGCGGGGTCGACGGCGCCGACCTCGACGAGGACCTCCCCCGCCTCGCGGATGGCGTCATCGCGGCTCGCCGCGCGTGCGGCCAGCCGCACGTTGCCCTCGGGCAGGATCTCTTCGGCCATGGTGTTCTCCCTCTCCTCGTGATTCATGCGGCGACCCGACGCCGCGGCGACCTCCGCACCGGGAGACCGCCGCGGCATCGGGCTGCCGCCATTTCGTTCCTGCGATGGATCAGCGCACGCCTTCGCTCTGCAGCAGGCTCACGATCTCGTCGTACTTCGGCGAGTTCATGAAGTTGTCGACCGAGACGTGCAGCGCGTTCGGCGACTGGCCCTTCGCACGATCGGTGAGATCCTGATGGGTGATCACGAGGTCGACGTCGTCGGTGAGGTTCGCGATCGCCTTGTTCGTCACCGTCACGCTGTCGATGCCGGCCTTCTTGATCTTGTTGCGCAGCACCGTCGCGCCCATGGCACTCGAACCCATGCCCGCATCGCACGCGAAGATGATCGTGTGGATCGGCTTGCGCTCGAACGCCGCCTCCTCGCCCTCGACGAGCAGCTCACCGCCGGCGGCTGCGCCCTCCTCCTGGAGGTTCTGCAGCACGTCGCTCGACTTGCCCTTGTTCGCCTCGGTCTTCGCGATCGCAGCGGAGAGGTCGCCCGCATCCGCCCTCGCGAGGTCGCGCTTTCGACTCGACCGCAGGATCACCGCGGCGATGAGGAACGACACGGTCGCCGAGAGTATGACCGAGAGGATGACCCCCACGTAACTGTCGGAGGCCGTCTGGGCGAGCACCGCGATGATGCTGCCCGGCGCCGCCGGGGCTCGAAGGCCGCTGTTGAAGAGCACGTTCGTCGCGACACCGGTCATTCCGCCGGCGATGGCCGCCAGGATGAGGATCGGCTTCATGAGCACGTACGGGAAGTAGATCTCGTGGATGCCGCCGAAGAACTGGATGATGATCGCGCCCGGAGCGCTCGCTCGCGCCATGCCGAGTCCGAAGAACGTGAATGCGAGCAGGATGCCGAGGCCGGGGCCCGGGTTCGCTTCGACGAGGAACAGGATCGACTTGCCGGTCTCGCTGGCCTGCTGGGTTCCGATGGGAGTGAACACGCCGTGGTTGATGGCGTTGTTCAGGAAGAGCACCTTGCCGGGCTCGACCAGGATGCTGAGCAGCGGCAGCAGCGACAGCTTCACGAGCCAGTCGACGGCCGCCTCGAGACCGTTGCTCAGCCACTGCACCACGGGCCCGAAGGCGAGGAAGCCCACGATCGCGAGGCCGAAGCCGAGGATGCCGGCTGAGAAGTTGTTGACCAGCATCTCGAAGCCGGCCTCTGATCTTGCCCTCCCAGAGGCGGTCGACCTGCTTCATGAGATAGGCCGCGAGCGGCCCCATGATCATGGCGCCGAGGAACATCGGGATGTCGGTGCCGACGATCACGCCGACCGTCGCGATCGATGCCACGACGCCGCCGCGCGTGTCGTACACGAGCCGGCCGCCCTGGTTGGCGATCAGCAGCGGCAGCAGGTAGGTGATCATCGGGCCGACGAGCGTCGCCAGCGACTCATTGGGCGTGAAGCCTGCCGGGATGAAGAACATCGTGACGATGCCCCACGCGATGAAGGCCGCGATGTTCGGCAGGATCATGTTGGACAGGAACGAGCCGAATCGCTGGACCGCGACGCGACCTCCCCCTGGTCGCTTCGTGCCCGAAGACGTCGTTGTCATGTCAGTAGCCTCTCTGATGGGGTTACGACGCGGCTGCCCGCGACGTGGGGATCTCAGACGCGGCGGCTTGCGCCGCGTGCTTGGCTTCGGCCGCTCCCTCAGCGGCCAGGGCTGCCCGGGCGATCGCGCGTGCGTCGTCGGGGCGGTACCGCGCGAGGGAGGCGCGGACGTCTGCGAGTGCCGATGGCGACATCGACAGTGAGGTGGCGCCGAGGCCGACGAGCACGACCGCGAGCAGCGGGTCGGCGGCGGCCTCGCCGCAGATGCCGACGGGCTTGCCGAGCTCGGCTCCGGCACGGCCGACGTCGGCCATGAGCTTGAGCACCGCCGGATGCCACGGGCTCTGCAGGTTCGCGACCGTGCCGAGCAACCGGTCGGCGGCCATCGTGTACTGGGTGAGGTCGTTCGTGCCGATCGAGGCGAAGTCGCAGGCGGCGAGCACGCGGTCGGCGATGAGGGCGGCGGCGGGGGTCTCCACCATCACCCCGGCGACCCTGATGCCGAGTTCCTTCGCGAGCTCCGTGAAGTACCTCGTCTCCTCGACGGTCGCGATCATGGGCGCCATGACCCACAGCTCGGCGTCGGTCGCGGCATCCGCTGCGGCGAGCGCGGTGAGCTGCTCACGGAGGATCACCTCGGAATGACGCAGGGCACGGATGCCGCGGAGCCCGAGTGCCGGGTTCTCCTCGGGCGCGTCGTTCAGGAACGACAGTGGCTTGTCGGCGCCCGCGTCGAGCACCCGGGCGACGACCTTCCGGCCGGCGAACGCGGCGAGGAGCCGGGTGTACTCGCGCTGCTGGTCGGTGACCGATGGCGCCCGATCGGCGTCGAGGAAGAGGAACTCGGTGCGGAAGAGCCCGACGCCCTCGGCGCCGAGCTTGATGGCCTCGGCTGCGCCGTCGGCTGAGCCGAGGTTCGCGAGCAGCGGCACTGGCGTGCCGTCGGCGAGCGCCCCGGGCGTGACCGGTGCGGTGTCGCGCGCCGCCCGCTCGGCGATCCGCGCCTTCGCGTCGGCGATCTCGTCGGTGCCGGGCGACGCGATCACGAGGTCGCGCTCCGCGTCGACGATGACGGTGTCGCCGTCGGCGAGGCCCGAGGCATCCGCTGCCCCGACGATCGCGACGATCGACTTCTCGCGGGCGAGGATCGCCGTGTGCGAGGTCGGCCCGCCGTCGACCGTGATGAGTCCGAGCACCTGGCCGAGGTCGAGCGTCGCGGTGTCGGCTGGCGCGAGGTCACGGGCCACGAGCACGAACGGATGGCCCGGGTTCGGCACGCCCGGTGCGGGCAGCTTCAGCAGGTGGGCGATGACGCGCTGGGAGATGTCGTCGAGGTCGGCAGCGCGCTCGCCCATGTACCCGCCCATGCCGGCGAGCAGGTCGCGATACGTTGCGAATGCCTCGAACACGGCGCGCTCGGCGGTCTTGCCGGCTTCGACGCGCTTCGTGATCTCGTCGACGACGCTCGGGTCCTCCGCCATCATGGCCTGCGCCTCGAGCACGTCCTGGGCGGCCCCGCCCGCTGTTGCGCCGCGGCTCGCGAGCTCGGCGGCGACGACCGAGAGCGATGCCGTGGCGCGCTCGATCTCTCGGTCGGGCGAGAGGTGGCTCGGCCGGTCGACGGGTTCGGGCAGCCGCTCGGCCATCCTCACCACCGGTCCGACGGCGACGCCTTGCCCGATGCCAGTGCCCTTGATCTCCATCACGCGACCTCCCTGTGCGTTGCGAAGGGAGACGGATGCCGCCGGCTACTCGTCGTGGTCGGTGCTGAGCAGCTCGATGAGCTGGTCGAGCACCGCTGCCTCGTCGGAGCTGCCGTCGCCGTCGCCGTCGCCGTCGACCACGATCGTGACCTCGTCGCCGTGATCGATCCCCTGCGAGATGACCGCGAGGATGCTCGCCGCGTTGACGGGAGCACCGCCCGACTTGCTGATCGTGACCTTGGCGCCCGAAGCGGCGACGGCCTGGGTGAAGAGCTTGGCAGGCCGTGCGTGCAGGCCGTGCGTCGAGCCGATTCGAACTGTGCGTTGCACCATGATTCAGGTCTCCGTCGCTGGCGTCCGTTCCCTCGTTCACCATAGTCCGCGGCATCCCGGGTGGGTACCGTGGCGCGCGTCATGCGCGGGTTCATGATCCGGCCCCAGCGAACTCGAGGGCCAGGTCGAGGGCAGTTGCGCCGTCGGGCGCGGCGGCGGCGCTCTCGGGCAGGATCACGACGGGCACGGATGCCGCGTGGGCATGTTCGCGCACGAGACCGATGCGGTCGCCGAGGTGGGCGCCGACGAGCAGCACGTCGGCGCCGTCGAGCGAGTCGACCAGCCGGGACTCGCTCGTCGCCCTCGCCTCGACCGTCATGCCGCGCGCGGTGGCGGCCTGGCGGATGCGGTGGGCGATGAACGTGCTGGAGGCGCCGGCGCCGCACACGACGATGATGCGCATCTCCAAGCCTCCTCGCCCGGTGTCGCCCGGTCTCCGTCGATCGGCCACGGCGTGCGCCGCGATCGAGTCGATTCTCCGCTCGGCCGGTGCTGCCGTGCCACCAGATCGCCTTCCGCACCCCCGGAAAGTCCAGCCGATATGGCGCCGTGCGCCGCGCCCGGGTGGTTGACTGGCTGCACCGCCCGGCGCCGCGTGGCCCGGGCGCCGACCGTGGAGCGCTGCGTGGCCGAGAACTGGGAGCGACTCGTCGAGGTGCTTGCCGACGAGCAGGAGTGGACGACCGCCGGTGCGCTGGCCGACCGGCTCGGCGTCACGGCCCGCACCATTCGCTCCTATGTCGCTCGTGCGAACACCGACGTGACGCTCGTCGCCTCGGGGCCGGCCGGATACCGGCTCGACCGTGGGGTCTGGGCCGCTCACGGCGTGCCGAGCGGGCGCGACGCCTCCCCCGCTGCGCGCGCGGCGCGGCTCATCCGTTCACTCGTCGATGCCGACGAGGGCCTCGACGTGCACGAGAGCGCCGCCGCCCTGTTCGTGAGCGAGTCGACCATCGAGGCGGATCTCGGGCGCATTCGCGCGCGCCTCGACGGAACGGGCCTCTCGCTTGCACGACGCGGCTCGCTCGTCGAGCTGATCGGTCCCGAATCCGCGAGGCGACGCCTGCTCGGCGCCCTGTTCCGTGAGGAGTCCGCGCGCGGCATGGCCACGCTCGACGAGCTCAGGGCGGCCTTCCCCGCGTTGCCGTCGTTCCGCGATGCCCTCGTGTCGAGACTCTCCGACGCGGGCTACGCGCCGAACGAGTTCGCGCTCAACGACGTGCTGCTGCACCTCGTGATCGCCCTCGACCGCCTCGCGCACGATCACCCGCTCGACGATGCCGAGCTGTCCGAGGCGTCACTCGGGCCTGCCGACCCGGGCGACCTCACCGAGCTGCTCGACGGGCTCGTCCGCGAGCAGTTCGGCCGGAGCCTCGGCCGGGCCGAGCTCGTGCACCTCGCGCGGCTCCTCGGCACGCGTGCCGCCACTCGCTCGGCTTCGACGGATGCCGCAGGGCCGGCGACGTCCGAGCGTGCCGAGCTCGTTCGCACGATCGTCGCGCGGGCCGCGGCCGAGTACCTCGTCGAGCTCGACGACGACGACTTCATCGAGCGGCTCGCCCTTCACGTCGACAACCTCGTGGCGCGAGCGGGCGAGGAGCGCTATGCGCGCAACCCGCTCACCGCCACGATCAAGTCGGCATACCCGCTCATCTACGACCTCGCCGTCTATATCGCGAATGAGCTGCAGCATTCCGAGCGCATCCTCGTGAACGACGACGAGATCGCGTACATCGCCATGCACGTGGGCGCTCACCTCGATCGTCGGCGCGCGGCATCCGAGCGCGTGCGCGTCGCCGTCGTGGCCCCGGCGTACCACGACGTGCACACGGCGCTCGCCGAGCGCATCAGCACGGTGTTCGGCGCGGAGGTCGACCTCGTGGCGCTCGTCGACCACGTCGACGTGGCGTGGTCTTCGCTGCCGGCCGAGCTCGTCATCTCGGTGATCCCGCCGACCGCGCCCGTCGAGCACCTCGTGCGCGTGGCCCCGTTCCCGACCGACGATGACCTCGACCGGGTGCGCGTCGAGCTGGCCCGCATCCGGCGGGCACGGCGTAGGGCCCGCCTCGCGGCGGCGCTCTCGCAGTACATCGCACCGGAACT
The DNA here is from genome assembly GCF_030817175.1 of Agromyces ramosus. NCBI lineage: Bacteria > Bacillati > Actinomycetota > Actinomycetes > Micrococcales > Microbacteriaceae > Agromyces > Agromyces ramosus. The sequence goes on from NZ_JAUSYY010000001.1 coordinate 838,035, forward strand.
GTTCATCCGGGGGCTCCGCGGTCTCGACCGCGAGCAGGCCATCCGGCTCCTCGGTGAGCGGATGATCGCGCAAGGCGTGATCGACGAGGCGTACGTCGAGGGTGCGATCGAACGTGAGCGGCTCTCGTCGACCGCCTTCACCGAGCATCTCGCCGTGCCGCACGCGATGACGATGTCGGCCCGCCGCACCGCGATCGCCATCGCGATCGACGAGCACCCGATCGACTGGGACGGCGCACGTGTGAACGTCGTCGCGCTCATCGCCTTCTCCGAAGAGGGACGCGCGGAGTTCCAGGACGTGTTCGACCAGTTCGTCGAGGCGTTCTCCGAGCGCGAGAACGTGCAGCGGCTCGTGAGAGGTGCGACCGACTATCCGGGCCTGCTCGCCGAGCTCGCGCGGCTCATGGAGCCGTGAGCGCAGCCGTACGGCTCAGCGGATCGGCACGGGGACGATGCCGTGCGGCGCGAGGCCTGCGGCTCCCCCGTCTTCGGCGGTCAGCACCCAGATGCCGCCGGCGTGCACGGCGACGCTGTGCTCCCAGTGCGCGGCGTCGGCGCCATCCGAGGTCGTGACGGTCCAGTCGTCGTCGCGCACGAACGTATCGATGGACCCGGCGACGATCATCGGCTCGATCGCGACGACGAGGCCGGGCTTGACCGCCAGGCCCTTGCGATCGACCCGGTAGTTGAAGACGGGCGGCTCCTCGTGCATGGTGCGGCCGATGCCGTGGCCGACGTATTCGGTGAGGATGCCGTACTGGTTGCCATGGCCGTTCGCATCCGCGCGCTGGGAAACGACGAAGTCCTCGATCGCCGCGCCGACCTCGTTGAGGTGGGTGGCGCGCGCGAGCGCCGCGATGCCATGCCAGAGCGCCTGCTCGGTGACCGTGGCGAGCACCTGGCGTGCGGCCACGACATCGGGCCGCGCGGTATCGGGAAGCACGACCGTGAACGCCGCGTCGCCGTTCCAGCCTCCGACCTCTGCGCCCCCGTCGACCGAGACGATGTCGCCGGCGCGGAACGGGCGGTCGCTCGGGATGCCGTGCACCACGTCATCGTCGACCGAGACGCACAGCGTGTGCCGGTATCCCGGCACGAGCTGGAAGTTCGACCAGCCGCCGTGCTCGCCGATCACTCGCTCGGCTGCCGCGTCGAGCTCGAGCGGGGTCGCGCCCACGACGAGAAGTCGACGCGCCTCGGCCAGGGCCGCGGCGGTCGCGCGCCCCGCGACGGCCATCGAGCGAAGTTCAGCAGGCGACTTGTAGACGGAGCGTCGGAACACGAGTGGGGTCAGGCCGTCGCAGCGGCGTCGGCTGCGGGCTGGAACCCGCGCTCGGCGAGGTTCGCGAAGATGCGCGACGTGACCTCGTCGAGCGAGCCGACTCCGTCGATCTCGGCGACCACGCCGCGGTCGCGGTAGATGCCGAGGATCGGGGCGGTCTCGCGCTCGTAGATCGCGAGACGGTTGGCGATGACCTCTTCGGTGTCATCGGTGCGTCCCTGCTCGATCGCCCGCTGGTGGAGCCGGCGGATGCTCTCTTCGCGCGGGACGACGAGCTCGATGACCACGTCGAGCGCCTCGCCGCGTGAGCGGAGGAACTCGTCGAGGTCGTCGAGCTGGCCCTGATTGCGGGGATACCCGTCGAGCAGGAACCCGGTCGAGGCATCCGGCTGTGACAACCGGTCGCGCACGAGTTCGCTCGTCAGCTCGTCGGGCACGAGGTCGCCGGCCTCGACGATCGACTTGACCCGCTCGCCGAGCTCGGTGCCGCCCGAGATGTTCGCGCGGAACACGTCGCCCGTCGACACCGAGGGGATCCCGAAGGCTTCCGCGACGAGCACGCCCTGCGTTCCCTTGCCGGAGCCTTGGGGTCCGACGATGAGGAAACGGGCGGAACCAGTGGCGGAAGCCGTCATCGGAGGAGTCCTTCGTAGTGCCGCTGCTGCAGCTGGGCGTCGATCTGCTTCACCGTCTCGAGGCCGACGCCGACGATGATGAGGATCGAGGCGCCGCCGAACGGGAAGTTCGCATTCGCACCGACGAGCGCCAGGGCGATGAGCGGGATGAGCGCGATGAGGCCGAGGTAGATCGAGCCCGGCAGCGTCACACGGGTGAGCACGTAGTCGAGGTACTCGGCAGTCGGACGACCGGCACGGATGCCGGGAATGAATCCGCCGTACTTCTTCATGTTCTCGGAGACCTCGTCGGGGTTGAACGTGATCGCCACGTAGAAGTACGTGAACCCGACGATGAGCATGAAGTACAGCAGCATGTAGAGCGGGTGATCGCCCTGCGTGAGGTAGTTCGTGATCCAGATGACCCACGGCTGTGCCTCTTCGCCCTGCGGCGGCTGGTTGAACTGCGCGATGAGCGCGGGCAGGTACAGGAGCGACGAGGCGAAGATGACGGGCACGACGCCGGCCATGTTGACCTTGATCGGGATGTACGTGTTGTTGCCGCCGTACGTGCGACGTCCGACCATTCGTTTCGCATACTGCACCGGGATGCGGCGCTGGGACTGCTCGACGAAGACGACGGCGACCACGATCAGGAGTCCGATCGCGAGCACCAGGGCGAAGATGTCCCAGCCGCGGGCGATGCCGATCGCCCAGAGCGAGCCGGGGAAGGTCGCAGCGATCGAGGTGAAGATGAGGAGCGACATGCCGTTGCCGATGCCGCGCTCGGTGATGAGCTCGCCCATCCACATGATGAGGCCCGTGCCCGCGGTCATCGTGATGACCATGAGCAGGATCGCGTACCAGGCGTCATTCGTGATGAGCTGCGAGCACTCGGGGGCACTCGACGGGAACAGCGCGCCCGACCGTGCCACCGTGATGAGGGTGGTGGACTGCAGCACGCCCAGCGCGATCGTGAGGTAGCGCGTGTACTGCGTGAGGCGCCCCTGGCCGGACTGGCCCTCCTTGTAGAGGGTCTCGAAGTGCGGGATCACGACGCGCAGCAGCTGCACGATGATCGACGCGGTGATGTACGGCATGATGCCGAGCGCGAAGATCGACAGCTGCAGCAGCGCGCCGCCCGAGAACAGGTTGACCAGGTCGTAGAGGCCCGACGCCCCTGCCTGGTTGGCGGCGAGACACGCCTGCACGTTGCCGAAGTCGACGAACGGCGCCGGAATGAAGGAGCCCAGTCGGAACAGGGCAACGATGCCCAGCGTGAAGCCCAGCTTGCGGCGAAGATCCGGCGTGCGGAAGATCCGCCCGATGGCGTTGAACACTCGTCCTCCTGTAGCTCCGTCGTGGAGTCAGTCGATATGCGGCTCGAGCCTGTCGAGACCCCCGTGAATCATACGCGAGGTCCCGACAGGCTCGGAATCGATCGTGCTGCGGCGTTAGTTGACCGAGCCGCCGGCGGCGACGATCTTCTGCTCTGCCGAGCCGGAGACCTTGTCGACCGCGACGTTCAGCTTCACCTGGATGTCGCCGTTGCCGAGCACCTTGACGCGCTCGTTCTTGCGCACGGCGCCCTTCTCGACGAGGTCGGCGACGGTGACGTCGCCGCCCTTCGGGTAGAGCTCCGCAAGCTTCTCGAGGTTGACCACCTGGTACTCGACGCGGAACGGGTTCTTGAACCCGCGCAGCTTCGGCGCACGCATGTGGTACGGCAGCTGCCCGCCCTCGAAGCCGGGGCGGATGTTGCCGCGGGCCTTCGAGCCCTTGGTGCCACGGCCGGCGGTCTTGCCCTTAGAACCCTCACCGCGGCCGACGCGGGTCTTGTCCTTCTTGGAACCCGGGGCGGGGCGCAGGTGGTGCACCTTCAGCACGGGCTCGCGCTTGGCGTCCGCCGCGTCCTTCTTGGCGGCGGGCTTCTTGGCGGCGGCCTTCGCCGGCGCCTTGTCAGCCTTCGCGGCGGGGGCCTTCTCCGCGGAGGCCTTCTCGGCCTTCGCGGCGGCGGCCTTGGCCGGTGCCTTCTTCTCAGCAGCGGGCTTTGCCGCGGCCTTCTTCGCCGGAGCCTTCTTGGGGGCTTCGGCGGCGACGTCGTTCTTGTCGTCAGCCATTAGTCAATCTCCTCAACCTTCACGAGGTGGGCGACGGTGTTCACGTAGCCGCGGTTCTGCGGGGTGTCCTCGCGAACGACCGACTGGCCGATTCGCTTGAGCCCGAGGCTGCGGAGCGTGTCGCGCTGGTACTGCTTCTCGCTCACCTTGGACTTGATCTGGGTCACCTTGAGCTGCTTGGCCATCAGGCACCTGCCTTCGCTGCTGCGGCAGCCTCGGCTGCCTGGGCCTCGGCACGCAACAGGCGCGCCGGGGCGACCTGGTCGTAGTCGAGACCACGGCGGGCGGCGACCGCACGCGGCTCTTCGAGCTGCGTGAGGGCTGCGACCGTGGCGTGCACGATGTTGATGGTGTTCGACGAGCCGAGCGACTTGCTCAGGACGTCGTGGATGCCGGCGCACTCGAGCACCGCACGCACCGGACCACCGGCGATAACACCGGTACCGGGCGATGCCGGACGCAGCAGGACGACGCCTGCAGCGGCCTCACCCTGGACGGGGTGCGGGATGGTCGCTCCGACGCGGGGGACGCGGAAGAAGTTCTTCTTCGCCTCCTCGACGCCCTTCGAGATCGCCGTGGGGACCTCGCGCGCCTTGCCGTAGCCGACGCCGACGAGTCCGTTGCCATCGCCCACGACGACGAGCGCCGTGAAGCTGAAGCGGCGACCGCCCTTGACGACCTTCGACACGCGGTTGATGGTCACGACGCGCTCGAGGAACTGGCTCTTCTCGGCGTCACGGCCACCGCGGTCACGGCCACCCTGGTTGCGGTCACGACCGCCGCCGCGGCGAGCTTCACGCTCGTTGCGGGCCGGCTCTGAAGCGGCTGCCGTCTCGACGGGTGCCTCTGCAGTCACCTCGGTCTCCTTCGTAGTGTTCTCACTCACAGGTTGAGCCCTGCCTCTCGCGCTCCATCGGCGATCGCTGCGACGCGACCGGCGTACTTGTTGCCGCCGCGATCGAAGACGACCGACTCGACGCCGGCCTGCTTCGCGCGCTCTGCGACGAGCTCGCCGACCTTCTTGGCCTTGGCGGTCTTGTCACCGTCGAAGGCACGGAGGTCGGCCTCCATCGTGGACGCCGATGCCAGCGTGCGGCCGGCGGCGTCGTCGACGACCTGCACGAACACGTGCCGTGCCGAACGGGTGACAACGAGGCGCGGACGCAGCTCGGTGCCGACGACCTTCTTGCGAAGGCGGGTGTGGCGGCGCGAACGCGCAGCCGTCTTGGTCTTCACAGCCATGATTACTTACCTGACTTTCCGGCCTTGCGACGCACGACCTCGCCGGCGTAGCGGATGCCCTTGCCCTTGTAGGGCTCCGGCTTCTTGATCTTGCGGATGTTCGCGGCGGTCTCGCCGACGGCCTGCTTGTCGATGCCGGCGACGGTGATCTTGTTGTTGCCCTCGACGGTCAGCGTGATGCCGGCAGGGGGCTCGACCACGACGGGGTGCGAGAAGCCGAGCGCGAGCTCGAGCGACGAGCCCTTCTGGGCGACGCGGTAACCCGTGCCGACGATCTCGAGAGCCTTGGAGTAGCCCTGCGTCACGCCGATGATCTGGTTGGCGATGAGGGTACGCGTCAGGCCGTGCAGCGAACGCGAGTTGCGCTCGTCGTCGGGCCGGGTGACGAGCACCTGGTTCTCTTCGAGCTTGACCTCGATCGGAGCCGCGACGGTGAGCGCGAGCTCACCCTTCGGGCCCTTCACTGAGACGGCCTGGCCGTCGATCTTGACGTCGACGCCCGTGGGGATGTCGATGGGAAGTCGTCCGATTCGTGACATGGAACTACCACACGTAGGCGAGGACTTCCCCACCCACGCCCTTCTTCTCGGCCTGGCGGTCGGTGAGCAGACCGCTGGAGGTGGACAGGATGGCAACGCCGAGGCCGCCGAGCACCTTGGGGAGCTCCGTCGACTTCGCGTACACGCGGAGGCCGGGCTTGGAGACGCGCTTGATGCCAGCGATCGAGCGCTCACGGTTCGGGCCGAACTTGAGCTGCAGCGTGAGGGTCTTGCCGACGCGAGCGTCGGTCACCTCGAAGTCCGCGATGTAGCCCTCTTTCTTCAGGATCTCGGCGATGTGCGCCTTGAGCTTGGAGTTGGGCATCGAAACGGAGTCGTGGTGCGCGGAGTTCGCGTTGCGCAGACGGGTCAGCATGTCAGCGACCGGGTCGGTCATCGTCATGACGATTGTTTCCTAACGTTCACCAGGTTTCAGCACCCGTTACACGAGTGATGACCTGTGGTGGCCGACCTGAGCGAATGCCTGGGCCGGTTTTCGGATGCCGCGAACGCGACATCCGGAGGTTCAGTTGGCGGGCTCGGACGACCGGAACGGGAACCCGAGCTGCTTCAGCAGCGCACGGCCCTCGTCGTCGGTCTTCGCCGTGGTCACCACGGTGATGTCCATGCCGCGAACGCGGTCGATCTTGTCCTGGTCGATCTCGTGGAACACGGACTGCTCCGTGAGACCGAAGGTGTAGTTGCCGGTGCCGTCGAACTGCTTCTCCGACAGGCCGCGGAAGTCGCGGATACGGGGCAGCGCGAGCGAGAGCAGGCGGTCGAGGAACTCCCACATGCGGTCGCCGCGCAGCGTGACGTGCGCACCGATCGGCTGGCCCTCGCGCAGCTTGAACTGCGCGATGGACTTGCGGGCTTTGGTGACCTGCGGCTTCTGGCCGGTGATCTTCGTGAGGTCGGCAATGGCGCCGTCGATGATCTTGCCATCGCGGGCCGCCTCGCCGACGCCCATGTTGACGACGATCTTCACGAGACCCGGCACCTGGTGCACGTTGGTGTAGCCGCGCTCCTCGGTGAGGGTCTTCGAGATCTCGTCCCGGTACTTGGTCTTCAGTCGCGGCTGGATTTTGCCAGCCTGCGTGGCCGTATCGGTCATTACAGGTCCTTACCTGACTTCTTCGCGTAGCGGACGCGGACGGTCTTCTCGACGCCGTCCTTCGTCACGGTCTCGGTGCGGAAGCCGACGCGGGTCGGCTTCTTCGTCTCGGGGTCGACGAGTGCGACGTTCGACACGTGGATCGACGCCTCCTGCGTCTCGATGCCACCGGTCTTGGTGCCGCGCTGGGTCTGGCCGACGCGCACGTGCTTCGTGACGAAGTTCACGCCCTGCACGACGACGCGGTTCTCGGCGACGAGCACCTCGAGCACCTTGCCCTGCTTGCCGCGGTCTCCGCCGCGAGCCTGGCTGCGGCCCGAGATGACCTGGACGAGGTCACCCTTCTTGATGTTGGCCATGACTAGATAACCTCCGGTGCCAGCGAGATGATCTTCATGAACTTCTTGTCGCGAAGCTCGCGACCGACCGGTCCGAAGATACGGGTGCCACGGGGGTCACCATCGTTCTTCAGGATCACCGCGGCGTTCTCATCGAACTTGATGTAGGAGCCGTCGGAACGACGGGTCTCCTTGACGGTGCGGACGATGACGGCCTTGACCACATCGCCCTTCTTGACGTTGCCGCCGGGGATGGCGTCCTTGACGGTCGCCACGATCGTGTCACCGAGGCCGGCGTACCGGCGCTTCGAGCCACCGAGGACGCGAATGGTGAGCAGCTCCTTGGCGCCGGTGTTGTCGGCGACCTTGACTCGTGATTCCTGCTGAAGCACTTCGAACTCCTTCTTTCAAGCAAGCCCGAGGCTTACTTGGCCTTCTCGACGATTTCGACGAGGCGCCAGCGCTTGGTGGCGCTGAGGGGCCGGGTCTCGGAGATCACGACGAGGTCGCCGATGCCGGCGGTGTTCAGCTCGTCGTGCGCCTTGACCTTCGAGGTGCGTCGCATGACCTTGCCGTAGAGCGGGTGCTTCACGCGGTCTTCGACCTCGACGACGATGGTCTTGTCCATCTTGTCGCTGACGACGTAGCCACGACGGACTTTGCGATAGCCGCGGACGAGTTCGGCCGCGGTGTCGACCTCGGCCGTAGCCGCAGCCGTAGCCTTCTTGGTCTCAGCCATGATCAGGCCTCCTTGGTCTCTGCGGCGTCGGTTGCAGCATCGTCGGATGCCTCGGCCTTGGCCTTCTTGGTCTTCTTCTCGGCCTTCGCGGGCACCTCGACCGGCACGGGCGTGGCCCGGATGCCGAGCTCGCGCTCACGGATGACCGTGTAGATGCGCGCGATGTCGCGCTTGACCGCACGAAGGCGGCCGTGGCTCTCGAGCTGGCCGGTGGCCGACTGGAAGCGCAGGTTGAACAGCTCTTCCTTCGCCTTCTTCAGCTCGTCGACGAGTCGCTCGTCTTCAAACGTGTCGAGCTCAACGGGGCTGAGCTCCTTGGTTCCGACAGCCATTATGCGTCGCCCTCCTCGCGCTTGATGATGCGTGCCTTGAGGGGCAGCTTGTGGATGGCACGGGTCATCGCCTCACGAGCGAGCTCTTCCGAGACGCCGGAGACCTCGAAGAGGACTCGACCCGGCTTGACGTTCGCGACCCACCACTCGGGCGAACCCTTACCGGAACCCATGCGGGTCTCGGCAGGCTTCTTCGTGAGCGGACGGTCGGGGTAGATGTTGATCCACACCTTGCCGCCACGCTTGATGTGACGGGTCATCGCGATACGAGCGGACTCGATCTGACGGTTCGTCACGTACGCGGGGGTCAGGGCCTGGATGCCGAACTCACCGAAGGTGACCTTCGTGCCACCGGTCGCCTGGCCCGAACGGCCGGGGTGGTGCTGCTTGCGGTACTTGACTCGACGGGGAATCAACATGGTTATGCCTCAACTCCTGCTGCCACCGGCTCCTGCGCCTTGGGCGCACGACGGGGACGGTCACTGCGCTCGGGGCGCGTCGACTTCTGGTTGGCCTGCTCGCGGGCGAGCTCCTTGTTGGTGATGTCGCCCTTGTAGATCCAGACCTTCACGCCGATGCGGCCGAAGGTGGTCTTGGCCTCGTAGAAGCCGTAGTCGATGTTCGCGCGGAGCGTGTGCAGGGGCACACGGCCTTCGCGGTAGAACTCCGAACGGCTCATCTCGGCGCCGCCGAGGCGGCCCGACACCTGGATGCGGACACCCTTGGCGCCGGCGCGCTGTGCACCCTGCAGGCCCTTGCGCATCGCGCGGCGGAATGCCACACGAGCGGAGAGCTGCTCGGCGATGCCCTGCGCGACGAGCTGGGCGTCGGCCTCGGGGTTCTTGACCTCGAGGATGTTCAGCTGGATCTGCTTGCCGCTGAGCTTCTCGAGGTCGGAGCGGATGCGCTCGGCCTCGGCGCCGCGGCGGCCGATCACGATGCCGGGGCGCGCCGTGTGGATGTCCACGCGAACGCGGTCACGGGTGCGCTCGATCTCGATGCGCGAGACTCCCGCGCGGTCGAGCGACGTCTGGAGCAGTCGACGGATCTTGATGTCTTCTGCGAGGTAGTCGGCATAGCGCTGACCGGGCTTCGTCGAATCTGAGAACCACCGCGACACGTGGTCGGTGGTGATGCCGAGACGGAAGCCGTACGGGTTGACCTTCTGACCCATTACTTCGTACCCTCCTCGGGCGTGGCGAGCACAACGGTGATGTGGCTCGTTCGCTTGTTGATGCGGAAGGCACGACCCTGAGCGCGCGGCTGGAATCGCTTGAGGGTGGTGCCCTCATCGACGAATGCGCGGCTGACGAAGAGGTCCTGCTCGTCCAGATAGGTGTTCGAGGCATCGGCCTTGACGCGAGCGTTCGCGATGGCCGAGGCGACGAGCTTGTACACCGGCTCGCTCGCACCCTGGGGTGCGAACTTCAGGATGGCGAGTGCCTCCTGTGCCTGCTTGCCGCGGATCAGGTTGACGACGCGGCGGGCCTTCATGGGGGTCACGCGGATGTGTCGCACGCGTGCGATCGACTCCACCATTTCTTTCCTCCTTCACGCCACCGCGTCAGCGGCGGCGGCCCTTCTTGTCGTCCTTCACGTGTCCACGGAAGGTGCGGGTGGGTGCGAACTCGCCGAGCTTGTGACCCACCATGGTCTCGGTGACGAACACCGGGATGTGCTTGCGGCCATCGTGCACGGCGATCGTGTGCCCGAGCATCGCGGGGATGATCATCGAGCGGCGTGACCAGGTCTTGATGACGTTCTTGGAACCGGCTTCGTTCTGGTTGACGACCTTGCGAAGCAGGTGGTCGTCGACGAAGGGGCCCTTCTTGAGACTGCGCGGCATCTTCTTCTACTCCTACTTGCGCTTCTTGCCGACGGTGCGACGACGGACGATGAGCTTGTCGCTCTCCTTGTTGGGGCGACGGGTGCGTCCCTCGGACTTGCCCCAGGGGCTGACCGGGTGGCGACCACCGGAGGTCTTGCCCTCGCCACCACCGTGCGGGTGGTCGACCGGGTTCATGGCGACACCACGCACGGTCGGGCGGACGCCCTTCCAGCGCTTGCGGCCGGCCTTGCCCCAGTTGATGTTCGACTGCTCGGCGTTGCCGACCTCGCCGATGGTCGCGCGGCAGCGCGCATCGACGTTGCGGATCTCGCCCGACGGCAGGCGGAGCTGCGCGTAGGGGCCGTCCTTCGCCACGAGGCGAACGGATGCACCGGCGGAGCGGGCCATCTTGGCGCCGCCACCGGGGCGGAGCTCGATCGCGTGGATCACGGTACCGGTCGGGATGTTGCGCAGCGGCAGGTTGTTGCCCGGCTTGATGTCGGCGTTGGGGCCCGACTCGATGGGGTCGCCCTGCGACAGCTTGTTCGGCGCGAGGATGTAGCGCTTCGTGCCGTCGATGAAGTGGAGCAGCGCGATGCGTGCGGTGCGGTTGGGGTCGTACTCGATGTGAGCGACCTTGGCCGGCACGCCGTCCTTGTCGTTGCGACGGAAGTCGATCACGCGGTACTGGCGCTTGTGGCCACCACCGATGTGACGAGTCGTGATGCGGCCCTGGTTGTTGCGGCCGCCCGTCTTGGACAGCGGGCGCAGCAGCGACTTCTCGGGCGTCGAGCGCGTGATCTCCGCGAAGTCCGCAACCGAGGAACCGCGACGACCCGGGGTCGTGGGCTTGTACTTACGAATAGCCATTCTTATTCCTCTGCTCCCTAGCCGACAGCCGTGAAGATGTCGATCGAGCCGGACTTGAGCGTGACGATCGCGCGCTTGGTGTCCTTGCGCTTGCCGAGACCGAACCGCGTGCGGCGGGTCTTGCCCTGACGGTTCAGCGTGTTGATCGACGCCACCTCGACGTTGAAGATCTTCTCGATGGCGAGCTTGATCTCGGTCTTGTTCGAACGGGGGTCCACGATGAACGTGTACTTGCCCTCGTCGATCAGGCCGTAGCTCTTCTCCGAGACGACGGGCGCGATGATGATGTCGCGCGGGTCCTTGTTCTGGGCGGCGGTGCTCATGCGGAAACCTCTTCCTTCACTGCGCTGTCGGCCTTGGGCGACTTCGACGCCACGAAGGCCTCGAGTGCGGCGGTGCTGAAGACGATGTCGTCGGAGACGAGCACGTCGTAGGCGTTCAGCTGGTCGACGCGCAGCACGTGCACGGTCGGGATGTTGCGCACCGCGCGCTGCGAGAGCTCTTCACCCGGCGCGAGCACGATGAGGAACCGCTTGGCGGGCGCGATCGCACCGAGGAGCGCGATGGCGTCCTTGGTCTTCGGCGTCTCGCTCGCGGCGAAGGTCTCGACGGCGTGGATGCGGCCGCCGCGTGCGCGGTCGGACAGCGAGCCGAGGAGCGCCGCAGCGATCATCTTCTTAGGGGTGCGCTGCGAGTAGTCGCGCGGCTGCGGCCCGTGGACGATGCCACCGCCGGTCATCTGAGGAGCGCGGATCGAACCCTGACGGGCGCGGCCGGTGCCCTTCTGCTTGAACGGCTTGCGACCTGCGCCGGAAACCTCGCCGCGGGTCTTGGTCTTGTGCGTGCCCTGGCGCGCTGCTGCGAGCTGGGCGACGACGACCTGGTGGATGAGCGGGACGTTGGTCTGCACGTCGAAGAGTTCAGCGGGCAGCTCGACCGAGCCGGACTTCTTGCCGGTCACGTCGAGGACGTCGATGGTGTTGGTCGCGGTAGCCATGGACTACGCCCCCTTCACTGCGTTGCGGACGAAAACGAGACGGCCACGTGCACCGGGAACCGCGCCCTTGACGAGCAGCAGGCCCTTCTCGGCGTCGACGGCGTGCACGAGGAGGTTCATCACGGTCACGCGCTCGCCACCCATGCGGCCCGCCATGCGCATGCCCTTGAAGACACGGCTGGGGGTCGAGGAAGCACCGATCGAGCCGGGCTTGCGGTGGTTGCGGTGCGAACCGTGCGAAGCGGAGACACCCTTGAAGTTGTGGCGCTTCATGACACCGGCGAAGCCCTTGCCCTTGCTCGTGCCGACGACGTCGACGAGCTGGCCGGCTTCGAAGGTCGCGTCGACCGTGAGCTCCTGGCCGCGCTCGTAGCTCGAGGCATCCGCGGTGCGGACCTCTGCGAGGTGGCGGCGCGGGGTGACCCCGGCCTCACGGAAGTGGCCGGCGGCAGGCTGGTTGACCTTGCGCGGGTCGATGGCGCCCGCGGCGATCTGCACGGCGTTGTAGCCGTCGATCTCGGGGGTGCGGATCTGCGTGATCACGTTCGGGGCGATCTCGATGACGGTGACCGGGATGAGCTTGTTGTTCTCGTCCCACACCTGGGTCATGCCGAGCTTCGTGCCCAGCAGGCCCTTCACGTTCTTGGTAGCGGAAGACATCTGTTACCTCAGAGCTTGATCTCGATGTTGACGTCGGCCGGAAGGTCGAGTCGCATGAGCGAGTCGACGGCCTTGGGCGTCGGGTCCACGATGTCGATGAGACGCTTGTGGGTGCGCATCTCGAAGTGCTCGCGGCTGTCCTTGTACTTGTGGGGCGAACGGATGACGCACACCACGTTCTTCTCGGTCGGAAGCGGCACGGGGCCGACGACCGTGGCGCCCGCGCGGGTCACCGTGTCGACGATCTTGCGCGCCGAGGTGTCGATGACCTCGTGGTCATACGACTTCAGTCGAATGCGGATCTTCTGTCCCGCCATCTCGGACTCTCTCTCTGTCAAGGCGTCTTACCCCTTCCGAGGGCATCGGACGCCGCGTAGCCACTTCGGGTGAAGCACCACTGTTCTTCTGTCAAAGGCCGGTGATCGAGCCTGTCGAAGCCACCCGCCCGGATTCCCCGGGGCGGTGCCCTCGACACGCTCGACCTTCGAGCCCCTCGCCGGCGCACGCGGACAGAGTTCACCCATGTCGTTGATTGTCGGCTCAGTTGTGTTCTGCTGCCCGCGGCCTAGCCTGACCCCTTCGGCTCCGTTGGAACCGGGTGGCTATGCACTGCCTGGCAGTGATCCGATCGGCGCGCACGTGTGCACGCGTTCGAAATGTTGAACTCATCGAGTTTGCCACAGTCCGGGCCTTCGTGCAACCCGGGCGTGTCGCGCTCGTTCGGTTCACAGCCAGGTCGCAGGCGACGGATGCCTCTGGCTCGCGTCATCCGTGATGGAATCGGTCTGACGACGATGGTTTGGAGGCCACATGACCGAGCACGCGCACCGGGTGAGCGAGCACATCGGACCCGGAAGCGTGTCGGTCACGCGCACGGGCTCACGCACGTACGAGGGCATGAACGAACGCGGTTCGACCGTGCTGATCGGGCCTGCGGAGGCTGAGGGACACTTCACGCCGGGTGAGCTCCTGAAGCTCGCCCTCGCCGGTTGCGCCGGAATGAGCGCCGACAAGGTCGCCGCCCGGCGCCTCGGCGACGACTTCGAGCTGACCGTCTGGGCGCACGGCACGTCGAAGCCCGACAACCGCTACGACCGCGTCGAGGAGGAGCTGCTCGTCGATCTCTCGGTGCTCGACGATGCCGAGCGCGCGAAGCTCATCGAGATCATGGTGAAGGCGATCGATCGCGGATGCACCGTGGCGCGCAGCGTGCACGACAGCATCGAGCTCGCCACGACGATCGACGGCACCCCGGTCTAGCCGGCGGGCCGCGGGTCAGTCACCCTGCTCGTCGTCGTGCTCGCACGCGACGTGACGCTCCGCCACGACGCCCGGCGCGACCATGCCCGTGCCCACGATGACCGCGACCACCACGCCGAGGCCGCCGAGCATCATCACGGGACGCGCGCTCAGGGCCCGGCGGCCCTGGCGGAACGGATCCTCGATCCAGCGCTTCGATGCGCCGGCGACGACGAGCGAGATGATGACGAGCAGCACCATCAGCCACGGCGGGCTCGGCATTCCCGTCAGGTACGGCGTGAACATGAAGATCGGCCAGTGCCACAGGTACAGCGAGTACGACACGTCACCCACCCACTGCACCGGCCTCGTCGCCGCCATGCGGGTCGGCGACCACGGTACCTCGGGCATGCCCGCCCAGATCACCGCGAGGGTGCCGGCAACGGGGATGACCACGACCAGGCCCGGGAACACCTCGGGCGAGCGGAACGTGACGATCGGCACGGCGATGAGCACGAGGCCGACCCATGACACGGCCGCCCGCAGGCCGGCATGGACGGGTTGGGGGCTCGCCGCGACGAGCGCGAGCATGCCGCCGACCCCGAACTCCCAGGTGCGGGCGAGCGTCGAGAAGTACGCCAGGTTCGCATCCTGCGCGGTGAGCACGAGCGACAGCACGAACGAGGCGGCCGATGCGGCACCCAGGATCACGAGTGCGACCCGAACCGACGACGACGCGCGTCGCGCTGCGATCCACAATGCGAGGAGCAACAGCAACGGCCAGAACAGGTAGAACTGCTCCTCGACCGACAGCGACCAGAAGTGCTGCACCGGTGTCGACTCGAGGTCGGCGCGCTGCGGCAGCTGCGAGTCGATCGCGAGCTGCCAGTTCTCGAAGTACAGCGCGCTCGCGACGATCTCGCGGAACCACTGCTGCCACTCGCTGCGTGGAACGAGCGCGAGCGTGAGGGCCGATATCGCGAAGAGCACCACGAGGGCGGCGGGAAGGATGCGTCGCGCCCGGCGGAGGTAGAACTGGGAGAGGGAGATGCGTCCGGTGCGTTCGGCCTCGCGCATGAGCAGGCCGGTGATCAGGAATCCCGAGACCACGAAGAAGACGTCGACGCCCATGTACCCCGCCGGGGCGACGGCCGGCCATCCGTGATGCAGGACGACCGCACCGACGGCGACCGCCCGGAGAGCCTGGATCTCGGGACGCGCCGTTGACCGTGTGAATGGTGCAGGGGAAACCATCCCCTCCAGCGTACGGACGCGGCGGACCCAGCGCGATCCCCCAGTCGGCAGATGACGAAAAGGGAAGACGAAAGGGGCCGGGCCTCTCGGCCCGACCCCTGTCGGTGTATCATCCGCTCCGCTGGAGCGGTGGGACTACTTGATGATCTTCGTGACCGTACCGGCGCCGACGGTGCGACCACCCTCACGGATGGCGAAGCCGAGGCCCTCCTCCATGGCGATCGGCTGGATGAGCTCGACCGTCATGTCGGTGGTGTCGCCGGGCATGACCATCTCGGTGCCCTCGGGCAGCGTGATGACGCCGGTGACGTCGGTGGTGCGGAAGTAGAACTGCGGACGGTAGTTCGCGTAGAACGGGTTGTGACGACCGCCCTCCTCCTTGGAGAGGATGTACGCGGTGCCCTCGAAGTTCGTGTGCGGGGTGACCGAACCGGGAGCGACGACGACCTGGCCGCGCTCCACGTCTTCGCGCTTCGTGCCGCGAAGGAGGAGGCCGCAGTTCTCGCCGGCCCAAGCCTCGTCGAGCTGCTTGTGGAACATCTCGATGCCGGTGACCGTGGTCTTCTGCGTCGGGCGGATGCCGACGATCTCGACCTCGGAGTTGATCTTCAGCGTGCCACGCTCGGCGCGGCCCGTGACGACGGTGCCACGACCGGTGATCGTGAAGACGTCCTCGATCGGCATGAGGAAGGGCTTGTCCTTGTCGCGCACCGGGTCGGGGATCGACTCGTCGACGGCCTCCATGAGGTCGAGAACGGACTGGGTCCACTTCTCGTCGCCCTCGAGGGCCTTGAGGCCGGAGACGCGCACGACGGGAGCGTTGTCGCCGTCGAAGCCCTGGCTCGAGAGCAGCTCGCGGACCTCGAGCTCGACGAGCTCGAGGATCTCCTCGTCGTCGACCATGTCGGACTTGTTGAGCGCGACGAGCAGGTAGGGCACGCCGACCTGCTTGGCGAGCAGGACGTGCTCACGCGTCTGGGCCATCGGGCCGTCGGTGGCGGCGACCACGAGGATCGCGCCGTCCATCTGAGCCGCACCGGTGATCATGTTCTTGATGTAGTCGGCGTGACCCGGGGCGTCGACGTGCGCGTAGTGGCGCTTCGGCGTCTCGTACTCGACGTGCGAGATGTTGATCGTGATGCCGCGCTGACGCTCTTCAGGAGCCGAGTCGATCGACGCGAAGTCGCGCTGCACGTTGGTGGCCGACGGGAACTTGTCGGCGAGCACCTTCGAGATTGCGGCGGTGAGCGTCGTCTTGCCGTGGTCAACGTGACCGATGGTTCCGATGTTGACGTGCGGCTTGGTCCGCTCGAACTTGGCCTTAGCCACTGTGGGTCCTCCTCAGGACTCGTGTAGAACCGCCGGGCGCTGGATTGCGACCGGTGGTCTACGGGGGTTGTGTTGATATGTTACGCGAACCGGCAGGCTCGTGCGTTATCGGACTATTCGCCCTTGTTCTTCTGGACGATCTCGTCGGCCACGGCCTTCGGGACCTCCGCGTAGCTCTGGAACTCCATCGAGTACACCGCGCGACCAGAGGTCTTCGACCGAAGGTCGCCGATGTATCCGAACATCTCCGAGAGCGGGACGTGCGCACGCACGACCTTCACGCCGGCGGCATCCTCCATGGACTGGATCTGGCCGCGACGCGAGTTCAGGTCGCCGATGACGTCGCCCATGTACTCCTCAGGAGTACGGACCTCGACGGACATCAGCGGTTCGAGCAGCACGGGGTTCGCCTTGCGAGCGGCTTCCTTGAAGCCCATCGAGCCGGCGATCTTGAACGCCATCTCCGAGGAGTCGACGTCGTGGGCCGCGCCGTCGAGCAGGCTCGCCTTCACGCCGACCATCGGGTAGCCCGCGAGGATGCCGTACTGCATGGCGTCGCGGAACCCGGCGTCGACCGAGGGGATGTACTCGCGGGGAACGCGGCCACCGCTGACCTTGTTCTCGAACTCGTAGATCTTGTCGCCTTCGATCTCGAGCGGCTCGATCGCGAACTGGATCTTCGCGAACTGGCCGGAACCACCGGTCTGCTTCTTGTGGGTGTAGTCGTGCTTCTCGACCGCACGCTTGATGGTCTCGCGGTAGGCCACCTGGGGCTTGCCCACGTTGGCCTCGACGTTGAACTCGCGCTTCATGCGGTCGACGAGGATGTCGAGGTGCAGCTCGCCCATGCCCTTGATGACCGTCTGGCCGGTCTCGGAGTTCTGCTCGGTGCGGAAGGTGGGGTCCTCCTCGGCGAGCTTCTGGATCGCGGTGCCCAGCTTCTCCTGGTCGGCCTTCGTCTTCGGCTCGATCGCGACCTCGATGACGGGCTCGGGGAAGGTCATCGACTCGAGCACGACCTGGTTGTTCGGGTCGCACAGGGTGTCACCGGTGGTCGTGTCCTTGAGGCCGATGACGGCGTAGATGTTGCCGGCGGTCACCGACTCGACGGGGATCTCCTTGTTGGCGTGCATCTGGAAGATCTTGCCGATGCGCTCCTTCTTGCCCTTGGTCGAGTTGATGACCTGGGCACCGCTGTCGAGGCGGCCGGAGTAGACGCGAACGTACGTGAGGCGACCGAAGAACGGGTGCACGGCGACCTTGAACGCGAGGGCCGTGAACGGCTCCGTCGCGTCGGCGTGACGCATGACGACCTTCTCCTCGTCACGAGCGTCGTGCGCCTCGATGGCGGGCACGTCGAGCGGCGACGGGAGGTAGTCGATGACGGCGTCGAGCATGGGCTGCACGCCGCGGTTCTTGAAGGCAGAGCCGCAGAGCACCGGGTAGATCTCGCTCTTGACCGTGAGGCCGCGGATGGCCGCCTTGATCTCGGCGACGGTGAGCTCTTCGCCGCCGAAGTACTTCTCCATGAGGTCGTCGCTCGTCTCGGCGACGGCCTCGAGCAGCGCGGTGCGGTACTCGGCGGCCTTGTCGACGAGGTCGGCGGGGATCTCCTCGATGGCGTACTTGGCGCCCATCTGGACGTCACCCTTCGCGTCGCCGCGCCAGGTGAGTGCACGCATCTCGACGAGGTCGACGACGCCTTCGAAGTTCGACTCGGAGCCGATCGGCAGCTGCAGCACGAGCGGCTTGGCGCCGAGGCGGCTGATGATCGTGTCGACCGTGTAGTAGAAGTCGGCGCCGAGCTTGTCCATCTTGTTGACGAAGCAGATGCGCGGAACGTTGTACTTGTCGGCCTGGCGCCAGACCGTCTCGGACTGGGGCTCGACGCCCTCCTTGCCGTCGAAGACGGCGACCGCGCCGTCGAGCACGCGGAGCGAGCGCTCGACCTCGACCGTGAAGTCGACGTGGCCGGGGGTGTCGATGATGTTGATCTGGTTCTTGTTCCAGAAGCAGGTCACGGCGGCAGACGTGATCGTGATGCCGCGCTCTTTCTCCTGCTCCATCCAGTCGGTCGTCGAGGCGCCGTCGTGGGTCTCGCCGATCTTGTGGTTGACGCCCGTGTAGAACAGGATGCGCTCGGTGGTGGTGGTCTTGCCGGCATCGATGTGCGCCATGATGCCGATGTTGCGGACCTTGTTCAGGTCGGTGAGCACGTCTTGTGCCACGGGGGTTCCTCCGGGATGTTCAGGAACGAAAAAGATGAGGTGAGCGGATGCCGCAGCGTGCTGCCGCGGCATCCGCTCGGCCTGCTACCAGCGGTAGTGGGCGAATGCGCGGTTCGACTCGGCCATCTTGTGGGTGTCTTCGCGGCGCTTGACCGCGGCACCGAGGCCGTTCGAGGCGTCGAGGATCTCGTTGGTGAGACGCTCGGTCATGGTCTTCTCGCGACGAGCCTTGGCGTAGCTGGTGAGCCAGCGGAGGGCCAGGGTGTTGGCGCGATGAGGCTTGACCTCGACGGGGACCTGGTAGGTCGAGCCGCCGACGCGGCGCGAACGCACCTCGAGGGTGGGGCGCACGTTGTCGAGCGCCTTCTTGAGGGTGGCGACGGCGTCCTGGCCGTTCTTCTCGGCGACGTTCGAGAGCGCCTCGTACACGATGCGCTGGGCGAGGTCCTTCTTGCCGTCGATGAGGATCTTGTTGACGAGCTGGCTGACGACGGGCGAACCGTAGACCGGGTCGGCGACGACGGGGCGCTTCGGAGCGGGTCCCTTGCGAGGCATTACTTCTTCTCCATCTTCGCGCCGTAGCGGCTGCGGGCCTGCTTGCGGTTCTTCACGGCCTGCGTGTCGAGCGCGCCGCGGATGATCTTGTAGCGCACACCGGGGAGGTCCTTCACACGACCGCCGCGAACGAGCACCATCGAGTGCTCCTGGAGGTTGTGGCCCTCACCGGGGATGTAGGCCGTGACCTCGGTGCCGTTCGAGAGCTTCACACGAGCGACCTTGCGGAGCGCGGAGTTCGGCTTCTTCGGGGTGGTGGTGTACACACGCGTGCACACGCCCCGCTGCTGGGGGTTGGCCTTCAGGGCGGGAGCCTTGGTCTTGGTGACCTTCGGCGAGCGACCCTTGCGGACCAACTGCTGAATGGTTGGCACTGCTTCTCCTTGTTTGTGCTGCACGGTGACAGCGTGATGAATTTCACATCATGACCCACCGGCACTGCAGAGCTGCAGGGCTTGTGAGATGGTGGGTATGCCGTGGGGGCCGACCCGTGGGTGACCCTTGCAGTGTGCGACTTGTACGAACTCGTGCTGCGCCGACCTGGGCTGAGGCCTCAGAGGCTCCTGCTGATCGGGCACGGTTCAAGCGCGCAGAACGCGCACACCCGGTCAATAGTAGTCGGCGGCTCGTCGTCGGTCAAATGGCGACGGATGCCCCTCAGCCCGGCCACCCCGGCGCGTCGAGTTCGCGGTCGAGGTCGGCGAGGAGCTCGGCGACCTGCGGTTCGACGATGCGCGCCACCGCGACGCCGATGCGCTCGCGGTGCTGCGCGAGCTCGACGCAGATGCGGCGGCCGAGCTGCTTGGCGAACTCGTCGGCGAGCCGCACCTCCTCGCGGAGCGCCTCCTTCTCCTCGAGAGTGAACGGCCGCGGCGCGGGCTCGGCATTCTCGGCCGCGGCATCGGCCTCGAGTCCGCTCAGCGTGAAGAGGAACGGCTGGTCGGGCGCTGGCTCCGGGTCGAGGTCGAGACCGAGGAATTCGGGCTCGAGACCCTCGCCCGCCCGGTACGGCCGCCTGGCCTTGCGTTCCTCGGCCAGGCGGATCTCGCGGTGCAGCATCGGGAGGTTGCGTGCGGTGTAGTCGTCGACGGCGGTGTCGATGATGCCCTTCATGCGCATCGAGAACGCGTGCTGCACCGGATGCGGCACGTCGACATCGAGCCCGGCGGCCACGAGGATCGGTGAGCCGAAGCAGCGCTGGCAGAGCCGCACGCGGGCGCGGTGCGTGCCCGGTCGCCACCGCGGCAGCCATGCGAGCCAGCGGTCGACCTCGTGGCTGACGCGCGCCTCGATGGAACCCTCCACCCGTTCACGATACTGCCGCGAGGGCGCGGACCGTGGGGTGGATGCCGCACTGGCGCGCCGCGCGGCATCCCTCACTCCTCGTCGTCGCGCTCCCACGGCCAGCGGGGCCGCTCCATGCCCGCGTCGCGGCCACGTGCGACGAGCACCGCGAACGACGCCGTCAGCGCGGCGAGCGCGGGGATGAGCAGGCCGAACCATCCGATGCCGAAGCCGAGCCCGAACAGCAGCGCCGCCACCACCGTGTTCGCCGTGCTCGCGAGGGCGAAGCCGACGAGGGCGACCACGACGGCGGCGAGCCAGCTCCAGAGCGCCGCGAACACGACGCTCGGCAACATCCGGTCGGGGCGGCGAAGCGTGTGGGCGAGCGTGAGCAGCACGGCGACGACGGATGCCCCGACCGCTGCGGGCGCGACGAACCGGCCGGCCGCGGGATCCGCGATCACCTCCACGTCGCTGAGCAGGCTGACGAAGCCGAACGCGCAGACGACGAGTGCGAGGTCGAGGGCCGCGGCGAACGCGGCGACGATCCAGGCCGTGCGGCGCGGGTCCATGCTTCGAGCGTACGCCGCCGGCGCAACCGCCGAGCGCTGGGCGCGTGCGATCATGAGCGTCGAACCGACCGCTCTCGAGAGGCCCTGGATGCACCCCGACGAATCGAGTCCGCCCGCGCGATCGCAGCCGTGGCGCTACGAGGTCGCGCTCGACGTCGACAAGGTGCACACGGCGGGCCGCTGGAACTCCGGGTTCATCCTCGTGGGCATCGGGCTCCTCGCGATCTGCGTCAGTGCCATCTGGACCATCGCCGCGACCGGCGTCGGGTCGTGGATCCCGTACGTGTTCGTGGGCGTCGTCGCCGCGGCATCCGCTGGGCTCGTGGTCTCGAGCGTGCTGCGCAGACGGATGCTGCTGCTCCTCGTCGGCCGGTCGGCCTCCGCCTGCACGATCACCGAGCACGGCATCACGCTCGCGGGCGCGCCCGAGATCGCGTGGGGCGAGATCGAGTTCATCGCCGTGCTGAACGATCGGCCGCGCACCGACCGGCTGCGTGCGATCCCGCTGCTCGGCCGTCTGGGCGAACTGACCCTGAAGGCCGGCAACGGTTCGATCCTGTGCGAGATCGCGGTGCGCGACGGTGAGTCCCTGCGGCGCCGGTTCGACGATCGGGCCGCCGCACGGCGGGTGACGCTCTACGGGCGATGGCCCGACGGCCGCCGACGCGGCGTGTTGTCGCTGCTCCTCGACGCCGTGCTCTCGGAGACGGACACCGAGACGACCGTCAGGGCCGCGCTCGCGGCGGCGTCGGCGCACGCGATCCCCAGCACCGTGCACGCATCGACGCTCGCCAACCTGCGGTGGAAGGCGCCTCGACTGGACCCCGACTGGCCTCGACCCGCCGAGTAGCCGGCGCGTGCGCGTCGGTCGTGGGCGCTACCAGCCTTCGCAGCCGCTGCAGGCGAGGCTGACCGGGTACAGGCCGAGCTCGGGGTTCTTCAAGAGCGCCCACGCCTCGTCGCCCTTGTCTTCGGCGATGAGCGCCTCGGCGCGCCGGAGCATGGGCTCGGCGTCGCGATGCCAGGTGAGGTAACCGGATTCCTCGATGCCGGCGACGCCGTTCGCGAGGATGCCCTGCATCACGCGCAGCTTCTCGGTCAGCTCGGGGTAGTACTCCGGCCGCGCGTTCGCTCGCAGCCCAGCCTGCACGAGTTCGCGGATCGGTTCTCTGAGCTCGGCACAGCGTGCGGCGAGCGCGGGTTCCGTCATGTTCGCCCTTCCGGCCTCTACTCGAACTTCGACAGCGGGGTGCGCTGTCCTTCGCGGAATGCGTCGAGCCCGACCGAGATGTCGATCGCGGAGCCGAGGTAGAGCACGCTCGAGTCGGGGGCGACGAAGATCGTTCCACCGCCGCGCACGGCGCGTACGACCGCGACGCCCAATCCCTCAGGCAGCGGGACCAGGTTGAGCGGACCCGTGTCGGCCTCGCCCGCGTCGCGAGCGAGCTGCTCGAACAGGGTTCTGCCGGTGTCGGCCAGGGCACGCTCGTCTGGCGGCAACGCCTCGAGCGCGACGACCTGTGGCTTCCACTCGGCGGCACCTGATTCGGCCATGTCCGTTCCAACCCCTTCGAAACTGATTCTCGTGCGACCCGCGCACCACGCGTACGCGCACTGATGGGCACCGTAAGCCTGTCACTCACCATATCGCCATGGGCAGTCCTGCCCACCGCGGCCGACGCGGTCGAACGGCTATCGTTGACCCCATGTTCGAGGATCTCAGACGAGCGTTGACCGAGCGCGGATTCACGGCGCGCGAAGTGCTCCTGCCGGGCGATGGCCAGGAACCGCTGCAGGGCGCGCTTTCGCTTCGTCCGAGCGGCGACGGCTTCGAGCTCGTCTCCGTCGACTACGGGCGTGAGGCACCGCTCGGGCGCTGGGACGACGCCGAGCAGGCGGCACTGGGTCTCCTCGACTATGTGAGCCGGCCGCTCCCCGCCCCCGAACGGCCGAATGCGACCGCGTTCGCGATGCTCGGCGACGCGGCCTCCGAACACTACGACGAACTCCGTGGCCGCCTGGCCACCGGCGGTTCGCTGCTGATCGCCCTTCCGCCCCGCCTCGCGCTCGACCGCATCGGCGCCCTCGACGGCGTCATGCTGTTCCCGGCCGGCACCTCGGTCGAGCAGCGGGCGCTGCCGCCGAGTGCACTGGTCGACGGGGCATCCGTGCACCGCTTCGTGTCCGCGGCGGATGTGCTCGTGCGGGCGGAGCTCGTGCAGCCTTGGTTCGGCCAGCCCGGCGGCGGCCTGCGCTTCACGATCGCCGACGACTTCATCGGCATCCGCGACCTGGTCGTGACCGACCGGTTGCGGCGAGTCGAACTCCAGCCGGTGGCGGCATAGCCCGCACGCGACCTGCGTCAGCGGATCCTGAAGAGCGGTCGACCGCCCGGATCGAGCAGCGCCGCGATGAGCTCACTCTCGGATGCACGCACGTAGTGCGCGAGCATCACCGCCGCGGACGTACCGCCGCCCCCGGCGCGGAATCGCGCCGAGCGCCGAACGCCGTCGTCGACCCATGCGAGCTCGACTCCACTGCTCGCGGCCTCGTCGAGGCTGAATCCCGCCGGGAGGTCGCTCGACGCGGTTGGCAGCGCCACCGGTCGCAGCCTCAGGTGCGCTCGCACGCTCACGCCGATGAGCTGGATGAGGTTGGAGCGCACCACGGAGAGCGACTCGCTCGACACGATCAGGAGTGGAGCGGCGCTTCGCTCGGTCTTCTGGAGTTCGTATCGGTCGCCGCCCTCGACGATCTCGTAGAGCAGCTCCATGTTGCCGATGCGGAGCACCGCGTCACGCGGGGGGAACGTGATGATCCGGCCCTTCGCAGCGAAGGCGATCAGCTCGGCATCGTCACCGGCCGGGTCGGGTGACGTCACCTGCAGGCCTCAATTCCCCAGTGCGGATCGATGCGCCTCGCCGGCACCCGGAAGCGGAGGAGCGCTGGGCGGCTCGTCGATCTCGTCGAGGTAGGGGTCGCCGTCGAGCAGCCGGCCGAGGATCGGGTCGCCCTCGAGCGCAGTCCAGTGGTCGCCGTCCAATCGGAACTCGCCGAGCTGCGGCGAGACGGCGAAGATGCGAGCGCCGTTCGGCGTCTCTCGCGTGTAGAACCTGGTGCCCATGGATTGCACCCCTTCAGAGTAGTCGGTGGCCGGATGCCACAGAGGGTCAGAGCGGTCCTCGCACGACCACGCTCCTGGTCGAGAGGTCGATGATGGCATCGATTCGCGATGCGCTCACGATGGCGCCGTAGCCCTCCGGAAGGAGCAGTGCGCGCGCGATGTGCTTGTTGATGCCGAGCGTCTGGTACGCCGGCCACCGAACGAAGTCCTCCGCCGGTCGCTCCTCACTCGGCTGCGGGAAGACGTCGATGTACCATCCCGAGTCATCGGGGGCATCCCTCCGCGTCGTGCGGCTCATGACCAGCCGGTCGGCACCCTCGATGCCGCGATAGCACAGCACGGTGTCGCCGAACCGGACCGGAGCCGCCTCGGCGCCCTGCACCTCGCGCGCGAGGACCACCTGTCCATTGAGGACCCAGAGCGCGAGCGTGAGGTCGGTGACCCAACCGACGTGCTCGGGCGTCTTCGTCGCGAAGTCGGGCGCGGCCACGTCGAAGCGCCCCTCACCGCGGGCGATCAAGAGAAACGGCGCCCACCCGGCCTGGAGGCTGAAGCCATCACGGAGCTCGTCGGCATGCGACTCGAACAGGTCGAGGAGTGCGGATGCCTGCGACGCGAGGGTGTCTGCGGCGTTGACCGCGACGAGCGCCGAACCGATCTGCCGCGAGAACTCACTGATCTGGAGGGTCACTGACAAGTTCCATTCGCTCGGGGGGCCTGCTGAATGATGACACGATCCGTCGACACGTCAGCCACGCAGGAGCTCATCGATGTGAGCTTGCACGGCCGCCTCGGCCTGCTGCCCGATGCGAGACCATGCGGACACGATATGGGCTGGAACCGGCCCACGGCCGAGATGGCCACCGGCCGCGAACCACTCCGCGAACGTGCGCCCACCCTTCGACGAGTTCGAGCCGCCCTCGAGGCCGACGAAGTTGTCGGCGAGGTTCACGACCTCGAGCATCTGCTCCCACGTGAGGTCGCGGAAGCCCGGCATGTCGACGATCTGGACGAGCGGGTGGATGTGATCCGCCTCGAGGGTGGTCGCACTCACGTTCGTGTAGATGGGGTCGTGCCCGGGTGATCCCTGGTTGACCATCACCCGGAGCGCGGGCGTCGGCGTCTCGTCCCGCAGGGCCCTCGCGAGCTCGCGCCCGTTGAGTCCCTCGGTGGCAGACGAGTTGGGGGTCGACAGGCTGCTGGCCGGCGTCACGCCATCGCTTGCGGAGTCGATCCGCAGCTCGCGCTCGATGTCCGCCCGTACGTCATCGGGCAGCGGCGCATCGGTGAGCAGGCCGTTGCTGGCAAGCTCATCGTCGATGCTCGTGAGCAGTGCATCGATGTCGGCCGCATCGGACGGCTCGTCGACCTCGTGGGCGGCACCGTCGGAATCGTGCTCGGCAGCGCTGCCGCGTGGGCTGGGGGCGACAGGGGCGGCGCCTCGCGAGGGTGGGGTCACCGGGGGCGTGTGCGGCTGGTCGGCTTCCGCCCCCGAGATCGAGGCGACATCGGCCGGGACAGCGAGATCGGCTGCTGCTGCGAACATCTCAGCGTTCAGTCGCGCACGCACCTCGGCGTCGGTGCTCACCCGGTACTGCTCGTACAGGGTGTGCAAGCGGCCTTCTTTGAGCGCCAGCGACTCCGGCGTGTGGAACTGCAGCTCCACGCGCTGTCCGGTCGGGCTCGTGAGTGCGACGTTCACGCCCTGGTACGGGTTGCTGTCGACGAGCCAGTAGTTCTTCACCCGGACGCCCCAACCCTGGGTGCGAAGCGCCGAGAGCGTGTCCCGCACCGCACCGGTGTAGCCGGCGGCGTCGGTGCGGATCGTGTAGCGCAGCGCATCGGAGACGGCAGAGGCCGCTTCGGCCGGCGTGAGCCCGTCGACCGCGGCGTCGCTGGCGATCTTTCGCGCCAGTGAGTCGGGCGCCTTGAGCCGGAATTCGAGGCCGGCCAGTTCTCCGTCGACGGATGCCGCGAGCTCCTGCATCAACTGCGTCGTCGCGGGCTCGATGGCCGCCGCGTTCTCGCCGACGACCGCCGCTGCTTCGTCGACGGTGGCGGCCGTCGGGATCGATCGCATCGTCTCGCGCGAGGCGGTGGTACCGCCCTCTGCCTGACCCGCCTCCGATGCGGCATCGACTGGCGTGGGCGCCTCAGGGCCACTCGTTTCGGGTGCACCGGTTCGTGCGGGCGCCTCAGGAGCGACGTCCGGTGCCCCCGTGCCGGATGCCGGAGCCGCCGTGGGCGCCGCTGGCGGAGTGCCGTGAGTGTACCGGCCGTTGGCGCCATCGACCTCGGTGCGATGCAGCACGCGGTCGAGGACGAGCTGATCGACCGTCATCGGAGTGCCGTCGGCACCGAGGATCCGTACCTGCAGACCGCCACCATCACGTCCGAACGCCGGGGCGATCTCTGACACCTCGATGCGTACACCCTGCGGCAGGCGGCTGCCCATCTCGTAGATGGAGTACGCATCGCGCAGGTTGCTCGGCGGCAACGACCGCATCTCGAACGGGGTACCGGGGAACGACAGGAAGCCGCCCGACGGATCGCCCATTCGGTCGAGCAGGCTTCCGTAATCCGCGATGAACGCGTCCATGTCGTGGTACTCCACGAACGAGCCCTGCGTGCCTCCGTCGTTCCCGGGGTAGATCGGACGCCCATCCGCGTTCGTGTACCGAGCCTCCCACTCCGTGCGAGAGAACGGGGTGCCGTCGGTGTCGCGACCGTAGGGCGCTTCAGGATCGGTGATCAGGTGTGCGATCTCCGCCGGCACCGTGCCCGGGTGGGCGTACGGATCCGCAAGGGCGCCGCTCTCACCCGGCGCTCGCACGTCGCCATAGCTCGGGTCGATCGGATTCGTCACGCGATCGGGCACCCGCTGCCAGCCCGGCCCGTTGTCGGCGCCCGAGAATACCGGGTCGCCCATCTCGGGGGTCCACGGGCGGTCGGGGGCAGCAGTCGTCGGGGCATCCGTCGACTCGCCGCGACCGGTCGCGTCGGGCTGACCCGACTTGGGCGACCCGTCACCGTCGACGGCGGGCGTCGTGGCATCCGGAGCAGTCGAATCGACTCCAGGTGGTACCGGAGCGACGTGATCGGGGTGGATCGACGCGTCCCAGTTCGTCGCGTTCGGCTCGTGCGGAGGGAACGGCGTCATGGTGCCGTTCTGCGCGTCGAGCGTCCAGACCGTCGTGCCGTCGAAGTACGCGTTGAACCAGTGTCCGGCACCGGTCGAGCGGTCGACGCCCACGACGCAGTGCGAACCGGCACCCTGGGCGACGAGCGAGTCGATCACCTGCTGCGGCGTCATCGCGGTCTGCGGGAGGCCCGTGCGCGCCTCCATCTGCGGCGTGGACAACGTGCCCGTGGGCGCCTCGGTGACGGGCGAGCCGTTGAGCACATCGTTGAGGATCGACGAGGTGTTGCCGCAGTTGTTGTTGTACTCGCTCTTCGGATTGAGCGGGTCGAAGTTCGGGTTGATCGCCTTCAGCGCATCGAGGATCTGCTGCAGCGTGAGCTTCGTCGGCGGGTTCACCGGTGCCGTGGCGTCGGCTGCACCATCGGAGCCGTCGCCGGTGTTCGAGGTCGGCGCATCCGGTGCGACCGGCGCATCGCCGCTGCCCGAGTCGTTCGAGCTGCTGCCGTGAGCTTGGCTGTCGGCGCCTGCATCGGCACCGGTCGCCGGGCCGGGCTTGCCACCCTGAGTCGGCGACAAGGTGGACGGCTTCGGCAGCTGCATGGCGAGCACCGCCGCAGCAGCGCCGCCACCCACCGCGGCCGCAGCGGCCGCCTCGGCGTCGACGTCATCACCGTCGGCTTCAGCATCGTCGTTCGACGAATCGGCGTCTGCGTCATCGCCCTCGGTCGCCGGCGCCTCGGGGTGCGTGGGAGCGGCATCGTCGGCGGCGGGGGCGTCGGCGTCCTGGCCAGACGACGCGGGCGTCGTGCTCGTGCCCGTGCCTCCGGCTGCCGGCACCGCCTCGGGAGCGGATGCCTCAGGGGCCGAGGTCTCCGGAGCGGAGGTCTCAGGTGCCGAGGTCTCCGGAGCGGAGGTCTCAGGTGCCGAGGTCTCCGGA
This sequence comes from Agromyces ramosus, assembly GCF_030817175.1. Lineage (NCBI taxonomy): Bacteria > Bacillati > Actinomycetota > Actinomycetes > Micrococcales > Microbacteriaceae > Agromyces > Agromyces ramosus. Next base: position 866,374 of record NZ_JAUSYY010000001.1, read on the forward strand.
GCGGAGGTCTCCGGAGCCGAGGTCTCCGGAGCCGAGGTCTCCGGAGCCGAGGTCTCAGGGGCGGACGTCTCAGGGGCGGACGTCTCAGGAGCGGACGTCTCAGGAGCGGACGTCTCAGGAGCGGACGTCTCCGGAGCGGACGTCTCAGGAGCGGACGTCTCAGGAGCGGACGTCTCAGGAGCGGACGTCTCAGGAGCGGACGTCTCAGGAGCGGACGTCTCAGGAGCGGACGTCTCAGGAGCGGACGTCTCCGGAGCGGACGTCTCCGGGGCGGACGTCTCAGGAGCGGACGTCTCCGGGGCGGACGTCTCAGGAGCAGACGTCTCAGGAGCAGACGTCTCAGGAGCCGACGAGTCGGGAGCGGCGGGCATCTCGACGCTGGGGCCGCTGTCGCTCCCACCGGTGCCGGCGTCGCCGGTGCCCGGCGTCGGGGCATCGTTGCTGACGTCGACGGATGATCCGCCACCGCTCGTGTTCGACCCTCCACCGCCGGAACCGGGGGTGGGCGCGCCGTCACCGGGCACGCTGACGCCGCCGGGTGAAGCCGTCGTCACGGGCGCGGGTCCGCCGCTGCCGCCCGGCGTCGGGATCGTCGTCTGCGACGGGGAGCCGGCGTTGCCGCTGGTCGGGGTGCTCGTGTGACCACCGCCACCTCCGCCCGGCAGGAAGTGCATGCCGCCGCCCATGAGGGCGCCGAGCACCATGGCGCCTTCGTAGTTGCCCTCCTCGCCGAAGAGGGTCGCACCGGCGGCCGTGCTGAACGCACCGTCGGCGATGCCGCCGATGACGTTGCCGTGGAACGTGTCGGGGCCGTCGAGGTTGCCCGCGTTCGGACCGCGGCGTATGGCCGAGGCCGCGCCGCCGACGATCGCGCCGCCACCGCCACCGATCGCCGACGCTGCTGCGTTGCCCCAGACGTCTTGCGCCTGGTAGTTCGCATCGAACTCGCTGCCGGAGTTCAACCTGATCTGGTTCACCGTGAACGACGCGCCGGCGCTCGCGACACCGGCCGCGGCCGCCTCGTTGACCGCCCGTGCGAGCAGTCCCTTGAGTCGATTGCCGATGCGAGCTGCAGCAGACCCGATCGCGCGCATGATGCGGGCGAGATCCTTGCACTTGTCGACGATCTTCAGCACCCACTTGCCGACCGTGACGAGGATCTTCGCCGTCATCGCGACTGCACCGGCACCGAAGGAGATTGCGCCGAGGACCGCGCCGATCGCGATCTCGGCGATGATCTCGATCGCCATCTGCGCGAGGAACCACCGGATCTCGTGCCACGCCTGCTCGACGTTCTGCTTCATCTGGTCGACGTAGTCGCGCATGCCGTCGGCGGACTCGGCGAGCTCGTCGATCCAGTTTCCGAGCTTGTCGCGGGACTCCTGGATGCTCGCCTGCTGCGGCATCCGGAACCCGGAGACCGACCCGAGGTCGCCACGCACCGAGCTCGCGATCGGAACGAGTCCGCCCTGCAGGCTGCTCCACGCCGACGATGCGCTGTCGAGCTTGCCGGAGTCGGCACACGGCAACGGCACCCCGTACTCCCGGAGCTTGTCGAGCACGAAGTCCGCGAACTCCCCCAACGGCTCCTGCGGACCCTCGCCATACGACGTCGGCACCGACGCCGAGGGTGAGCCGAACGAGGGCCGCAACTCGGCGATGCCGCTCGACTCGGGGGCCTTGCCGGCGCCGACCAGCTGCACGCCGTCGTAGACCCGACCGGTGTTGTTCACCGCCGCCTCGAGCGATTCGACGAAGTCGGCAGCGAGACGCACGTTCTTCAGCGCCGAGACGGCGTACTCGTCGTAGCCCTGCCCGTCGGTGCCCTCGCCCTGCGCGAACACTCGCGCGGCCTCGTCGTCGCCCGCCATGTACGTCGTGCCGCGCAGCGAGCTCTCGCAGCTCTCGGCAGCGGCGCGCAGCCTGGTCGCGAGTCCCCCGAGGGAGCTCGCATCGAGTGCGAGCTGGGAAGCATTCAGTTGCACCGTGGTCATGATCGTCTGCCTCAGCTGCCCGGGATACTCGACTTGAGCGAGTTCCACATCGTGTCAAGATTCGTGATCGCGGTGTCGTACGCGGCCTGCACGACCTTCGCCTGCGCCTCGAGCTGCGTCGCCGAGGTGTGCATCGCCGACGCCGACGCCGCCCACGCCTCGAAGTTGCCGAGGAACGCGCCCATCGCCGGGCCCTGCCACTCGTTCGGCAGCATGTATGCGAAGACGCTCGCGCCCTGTCGCAACGCGTCGCAATAGTTCTTCAGCTCACCCATCGCGGCGACCAGCTGCGCCAGCTCCGCGACATCCGCCTGCTGCTCAGGCATCTTGCACCCCGCTCTGCGTCGCAGCCGACTCGGCCGAGTTCTCGGAATCGCCCTCGGCGGACGCCGCCTCGAGGCCCGCGCCGCCTTCAGGAGCCACGAACGGTTCGCCATCGGCACCCAACCGGAAGACCCCGGTGCCGATCTGGTCGTCGTCGCCATCGCCGTCGCTGTCACCGGGACCGCCACCCGTGGCCTGACCGCCGCCACGACGGCCGACCATTCCTCCGCCGAACTGCTCGACCTCGTCGTCGCCGGCATAGTCACGGCCGAAGAACTCGGCCATGTCCTCGGCCTTCTCCTCGCCGGAGGCGACGCGGGTGCTCAGTGGCGACGACGCCTTGCGTACCGCGGCGACCGTGGGAGCCGCCCCGTTGAACGAGGTCTTCACCCCGGTCTCGGTGCGGGTATAGGTGCCGTCTGCGGCGATCAGCTTCATCTGCAACGTCGACAGCGCCTGGCGCACCATCGCCGCCTGCGTCTCGAAGTTCGCCCACTCCTCGGCGAACTTGTCGGCGTCCAGACCACGCCACGTCGTCTGCGCCATCGACGTCACCGTCGAGGACACGCCGGCGAGATTCGCGTCGAACGTCGCGATCACGGTGCCGATGCGCCCGGCGACATCGCTGAGCGAATCTGCGCGAACCTTGAAGTAGACCATGCCAGTCCCCTAGAACCGTCGAGAAGCAATCAGGCGAAGAGAGATGCCGACGCACACCGTGCGCCGGCATCCGCACGGATCAACCGTTGAACGTGCCCGCGATCGCGTTCTCGCTGTCTTCGTACGACAGCGCCGCCTGGTTCAGCAGGTCGCTGATGCCCTGCAGGGACTCCTTCAGCTGGAGACCGGCCTGGTCCCACTGGGAGTACAGCTCGTTGAAGCTCTGCGACGCCGTGCCGCTCCAGTCGCCCGAGATCAGCCCCTCGACGAGGGACTTCAGGTTCGACAACTGCGACTCGATGGACTGCGAGCCGCTCGAGAGCTGGCCTGCGACGCCCGCAAGCGAGTCCGAAGTAACGCGGATTTCCGCCATGATTTCCTCCGTGGATCAACTGGGAACAACCGGATGCCGTGCCAGCTCCGCGACATCCGCGATGCCTCCGGCTCACCCGACTCCCTGAACGCTACCCGATGAGGGGAAATGAGCACATGGGGATCGCTCCCCATGCGCGACGCTGCTCAGACCGAGGCGCCGTCGTCGTAGCGAACCGCGACGCCACGCGCAGCGGCAACCGTCTCGACGGCGCGGAAGGCGTCGTGGAACGCCGTCACCGGCAGGGCGGCGCCGAACGGCAGCCGGAGCACCGCACGCCCGCCTTCGTCGCGAACCATTCCGGATGCCGCGCCCGAACGCTCAGCTGCACGGGCACGGGCCGCGTCGTGCAGCGTCACGAGCACGTCCATCTCGCTCTTGCCGCCTCGCATGCGCAAGTGGAAGCCGAGGACGCGGCCGTATGCCCCGGGCGTGCCGCGGAACACCCCGTCACCGGAACGGCGGTCGCGGAACTCGATCTCGCGAATCTCCGTCCAGTCGACAGGTCCGAACGCGCCGAGCCCGACCCGCTGCCCGTCGACGGCGAGCACGACCCCGTCGTCGCCAACTGCCTGACGGAGATTGCGCCGCCACCGGTTCACCGCCGCAACCATCGCGACCAGCACCGCCAAGCCGAACAGGATGAAGAAGATCGCCGGCAGGGAGGTGTTGGAGTCGGGTTCGCGGCCACCCGAGATCGACGAGACCAGACCCCACGTGCCGAGCGCGACGATCGCACCTCCGACAATGATGCCGAGGGTCAGCGCCTGCCCCTGCGCCCGGCTCGCGACCCCTGCCCGTTCGGTCGGCACCCGGAAGTCGGACGCTCCGGATGCCACCGGTGGATGCTCACTCGCCATGCCTGCCATCTTTCCAGACCCTCGCTAGACGGCCGGGCGGAGCTCGAAGCTGAGGTCGCCGACCCACACTCGATCGCCCGGCACGACCTCGACGGGAGCACCGGCGCCCTGCAGGGGAATCTGCTGCCCGGCGCGCTCGATGCTCGAGCCGTTGCTGGAACCCGCGTCGGCCACGGTCATGCGACCGGCCTCGAGGGCGAAGTAGAGGTGCACCCGCGACACCGACCGCGTGTCGTCGAGCAACTCGATCGCCTGCGCGCCCGTGGCGGCGGCGGTCTGGCCGGGCTTGCGGCCGATGACCGCCGTGCCGCTGACGACGACGCGCTGGCCGGTCGAGAACGAGAGCTCGACCTTCGAGAGCGCCACACCTCGGACCTCGGCGGATGCGGCGGACGTCGGCTTCTGCTCGCTCGCCTGGGCCTGCTGCCACGGCAGCAGCGACGGCAGCGGCACCGGCTCGATCGGACCCCGCGAGGTCGCTGCAGACGCGCCACCGGCGGGCCGCTGCGGAGCCGGGCCACCCGAGTACGGCGCCGGCGGACGACTCGACGACGACTGCGGAACGAGCTGCCCGCACGAGGTGCAGAACATGCTGTTCGGCTGCAGTGTGGCATCGCAATACGCGCAGCGTGCAGAGACCACGGGGCATCACCTTTCGAGTACACGGACCGCAACGGCGGCCCAGTCGAGTCTACGGTCGATGGAGGACACCGAGCCGGTCACTGCCTGACGTCGGGCACGCGCGCGGGCATCCACCCGCTCGGCGTCGTGAACACGCCGCCACCGGCGGGCGCCTGCCCGAGCATGAACTTGGGGATCGGTGCACCGACGGCCTGGGTGCCGACCATGGCCGCCCCCGGCCGGAGCACGAACGCCCGCCGCGCCTTCTTCGCCTCGACGAACGGCCCGCCGAAGAGCGTCGACAACGAGTCGGTGTCGGCGGCGACGATGAACGTCGCCCGATGCTTGATGCCCGTCAGCGCGTGCTCGATGGGTGCGTTCTTGAACTGCTCCGCGTCGTCGACGACGACGGTGACGCGGCCGTCGAACGGTGCGAGGATCTCGTCGAGTTGCGCCGGTTGCGTATCGGCAGCGCTGATGACCGGGATGCCGGAGCGCTCGGCGAGCTCGGTCAGCACCGAGGCGCGGGGCGAGACGACGAGCAACGGCTCCTTGCGCCAGGCGAGCTGGTGCACGATGGCCGCGAGCGTCGAGGACCGCCCGGATCGCCGGTCGCCGGTGACGACGAAACCGCCGTCGCCGGGCCAGTCGAGCGTGAACTTCGACAGGCGGTCGCCGCCGATCGCCACGACGGGGCCGTCCTCGCCGCCGCCGTCACCCAGTGGGAGCTCGTACGCCGCGGTGAGCGCCATGTATCCGGGCAGGGGATCGACGCGGAACGGCTGGGGCAGCTCGGCGAGCTGCGGGAACTGGTCGAAGTGGTCGCGGACGTGCTCGATCGTGCGGCGCAGCGCCGTGGTCTGCGCTTCACCGCTCGTGTCGCGCACCAGCACGGCGAACTGGGCCTCCGAGCCGTTGGCGCCCCAGAGCGCGCGTCCGGCCGGCAGGTTCAGCGGGACATCCTTCGCCATGACTCCCGCGGTGCGGTAGTCGTTGATGTCGCGCATCGGAAGCACGTACTGCTCGTCGATGAACGACGAGACCTTGTCGCCCGAGATGCCACGGTCGCCCGTCATGACGACGCGCACGCCCACCGCCGGACCCTCGCGGAGCACCCGCATGAACTGCTCTCGGAACGCGACCAGCTGGTCGGGGTTCATGGTCGAGCTCATGCGCTCCCAGCCGTCGACGGCGAAGATCGCGTACGGCAATGCCGTCGTGGGGTCGGCCTGCGCGCGCTGTTCGTTGATGTGGCCCACACCGGCGCTCGAAAGGGTCGCCTGGCGAGTGGCGAGCTCCTCGAGCACGCGCTGCATCAGGCGTGGCAGCCGGTCGCCGTCGAGCTGCGTGACCACCGCGCCGCATTGCGGGGCATCGGCGAACGGCAGCAGCGCGCCGTTGCCGAAGTCGCTGATGTAGAGATGGAGGTCGGCCGGCGTGAATCGCTGTACCGTCTGTGCGAGCAGCGTCCGGAGGGCGGTGGTGCGTCCCGACATCGACCCGCCGAGGAACAGGATGTGCGAGCCGTTCGCGACGTCCCACGTCAACGGCCGCTGGGACTGCTCGCCCGGGACGTCCTCGAGCCCGAGCAGGAGCTCGGTCGGCTTCAACGGGGTGTCGGCGAGCTTGTCGAGGGGAAGCACGGCGGGAAGCGGAAGGAGCCACGGCGACGGGTTCTTCGCGATGCCGAGGCGGTTCGTCGCCTCGGTGATGACGTCGACGACGGCCCGCAGATCGGTGTCGTCGTGATCGCGGTTCTCCTCGTGCTGGGACGACGTCTGCGGATACCTGACGGGGAAGCCGAGCGTCTCCCATTCGATCTTGGCCGCGGGCGGCAGCACCTTGACGACGCGCTGGACGCCGGGCCGGATGCCGGCCACGCGCGCGGTCTGGAATCCGCTCGGCGCCGCGCTCGGCCCGAGCCGCACGAAGCCGCGGCCCGGTGTGGATGCGCTGATCAGCGCGGCCTCGCCCGAGCCGAGGATGTCGGAGGAGTCCGAACGGTCGGTGACGCGCAGCGCGACCCTGAGGTTGATGTTCGACTGCATCTCGGCCGTGATGACACCGGCCGGTCGCTGCGTCGCGAGCACGAGGTTGACACCGAGCGAACGACCGACCCGCGCGATGCGCACGAGGCCGTCGATGAACTCGGGGAGCTCGGTCTTGAGCTCGGCGAACTCGTCGATGACGATCATGAGGCGCGCCAGGCCGCGCTGGGCGGCGGTCTCTGCGTCCTTCGCCCAGGCCGCGTCGACGTCTTTCGCGCCCATGTCGCGCAGCACCACCTCGCGGCGCTTGAGCTCCGCATCGAGCGAGGCGAGTGCACGCTCCGTCTCGCGTGCGTCGAGGTTCGTGACCATGCCGACGGTGTGCGGCAGCCGCTCGCAGTCGGCGAACGCGGAGCCGCCCTTGTAGTCGACGAGCACGAAGTTCAGGGCGTCTGGCCGGTTGGCGAGCGCGAGGCTCACGACGAGGGCTTGGAGGAACTCGGACTTCCCGGAGCCGGTCGTTCCGGCGACGAGCGCGTGCGGCCCGTCGCGTGAGATGTCGAGCGCGAACTCGCCGTCGGCATTGGCTCCGACGACGACGAAGGTGTTGCGCGGCTGCTTCGCCCAGCGCTGCATGATGGGTGCCGGGTCGTCGAGGTCGATCTTCAGCAGGTCGACCATGCGCACGCTCGTCGGCAGCATCGCGTCGTCGCCGACGCCGCTCACGTGCTGGATGGAGCACAGGCTCCGAGCGATCCGTTGTGCGAGCGGCAGCGAGACCCCGTCGAGGAGCACCGTCGGGTAGTACTCCTTCCCGGTCTCGAACCGGGCGAGGGCGGGGTCGGCGGGATCGACCACGACGACGCTCGTCGCTTCCTCCGGCAGGCGGGCCCGCTCGGAGTCGAGCGCGATCACGTGGATGCCGTGGGCGGCGCCGTGCTCGAGCAGCGGCACCATGCCCGGGAGCATCCGGTACTCCCGTGCGCCGTCGACGACCACGAGGATGTCGGAGGGACTGGCTGCCCCGCGCTGGCCGGCGGCGCGCATGCGATTCTCGAGCGTGACCGCGATCTCGCGGAGTCGCTCGCGACGGGTGTCGTCGGTGTTGCCCAGCATCGCCGGGACCGAGCTGCTGGCCTGCACGTGCGGGAGCCACTGGGTCCAGCCCCACTCGGCGTCGGCGTCGGCGTCGCAGATGACGATGAGCTCGGCGTCGCGCGGGGAACGCAGTGCCGCGAACGAGGTGAGCATCGCGCGAGCGAGGCTGCGCACGGCATCGGCCGGGCCCGCGATGCCGACGACGCCCTTGCCGAGGTCGGCGGCCACCGGTTGCGGCGTGACGCCGACGCTCCCCTGTGTCGTGCGATCCTTGCCGCCGCCCTCGAGGCGCACATCGAGCTCCACCTCGGTGACGCCGACGCGGATCTGGAGCGCGTCGTCATCGTTCTTGCGCCGTTCCCAGAGGCGAGCCAGCGGCCGAAGGGCGATGTCGGCGATGATCACGGGGTCGGGCATGCGATACCAGCCATCGAGCCGCTGCGCCTTCGCGAGGTCACGGATGCGACGCTCGGCCACCTTGACGTCGGCGATCCACTGCTTCTCGGTCTTCACGCCCTTCTTCTTCGCCATCTTGCGGTTCGCGATGAAGGAGCCGACGACCATGATGGGACTCGCCGCCGCCATGAGCAACATGATGGGCCGGGCGAACACGATCGCCATCGTGACGCCGAGCACGACCGGGATGATCGCCGAGAGCCAGGGCATGGGCGACTGGTCGGGGTCTTCCGGCTTGTCGCCGGGCAGCATCACGACCGGCTGCGCCTTGGACGGCTGGATCCGCGACGGGCGGTTGAAGCCGCGGGCACCGAGCGCATCGCGGGTGAGGTCGGCGTCGGAGCCGGGCGCCATGCCGAGCCGGAACATGCTGTTGCCGAGCTGGAAGAGGTCGGCCGGCACGAGCGTGACCGAGCCGTCGACGGTGTCGCCGTTGACCCAGATCGGAGCCCCGGCGACGGCGGGCGCGAGTGTCGCGGAGAGCGGCGCGGGACGCCCGTCCTCGACCGGCGCGGGGACGTCGAGGCTCAGAACGGCGTGCTGCGGCGCGAGCGAGGGATCGGAGATCGCGAGGTGCGCCGTCGGAGCACTGCCGATCGTGACCGCGACCCCGAATGAGAGGGGGATGGTCTCACCGGCGAACGGGCCGCCGACGACCTCGAGCCGGAGCGTGCCGGGCTCGGGACCGTCGTGGTCCTGCGCCGGGATCGTCGCTCCCGAGAGCAGCGCGGATTCACCGAAGGGCGTCGTGGCGGTCGAACGAGGGTCGAGCGCGGAGGGCGCGACACCCAGCGACTCGGCGACCTCGCCCACCGTGGTGGCCTCGTCGACCTTGAGCAGCCACGATGCGGGCTCTCCTTGCGCGACGGGCGCGCCGATCGTCAGCCGAACGGTCATGGTCCACACCTCTCACTCAACGCGCAGCCCCCACTCCATCGAGTGTCTCGATGAGCGGGCTGAAGATCCCGTCGTCGCCGCCGGATCCGGGCTCGACCGGCACCCGGGGAACGATCATCGAAGGTACGCCATCGTCGCCACGCTGCACAGCCGAGGCGGGAACGAGCCCCGCAGGCGGCAGTTCGGACGAGTCGCCGACGAGCGTCACCGAGCCGGTCGCCTGCTCACCGTTCGCCGTGGCGACGTGGTAGCTGAACTGGTCGACGGATGCTCCGGACGGAATGTAGATCGCCGTGCCGTCGGATGCGCAGACGACCGTGCCGTGCACGGCGGCACCGCATCCGAGGAAGTGGAGCTCACCGGCATCCATGCCGAAGACCAGTGGACGCAGGTCGACCGCCTGCTGCTCCGTGCCCTCGACCGCGGCGAAGACGCTCGTGGCGACGAGTGCGGCAACGGGGCGGTACACCGGCACGTCGATCGTCGCATCGGGTGACCAGGCGCCGTAATCGTCGGCGAACCGCACGACGATGCCCGCGCTGCCGGAGTACGCGGCCGACGGCCGGAACACGAGGTGCGTGCCGGTCGCAGCCGCAGTGCCGGCCGACGGGGGCTCGACCGCGACGACGTCGAGTGCGCCGCCATCGGCGCAGACCGGGCACTCGATGCCGAGGTCGCTCAGCGGGAGCATCACGGTGGATCCCGCTGCAACGGGGAACCCCACCGGACCACCGGTGACCGTCGGACGCTCGGGGGGCGCGAGGGTCACGGTGTAGTGGAAGACGACCGAGGTCGCGCCGTTGGACTGCGGGACCGGGACGACGGTCGCTCCCGCCTCGGGGTCGTAGGCCGTCGCTGTGAGGGTGAGCTTCGTCGACTCGCACTCGGTGACGAGCGCCGTCGCGGCGCGCGGCACCGCGCAGTCGGAGATCTGCCAGCCCGAGCCGGGCTCGATCGTCGTGGTGCCGAGGTACGGCACGGCGACCGAGGTCAGGCCCTCGTCGGTTTGCGCGGCATCCGCTCGCGGCCCCTGTTCGACCACGGTGATGGAGGCGATGAGCGCGCACAGCAATGAGAGGCTGCCCATCAGGGCATGGCGGCGTCTCGCTCTCGCCACTGGTCTCCCGTCGTCGCGCACGAATCGTGCTCCGGCGTCCGGGATACCATGGTACGCGGTCGGCCGGAACGGCTGTACAGCACGGCACCGCGAAGCACGAAGGGAACCGATGTCCGACTCTTCACGTCGCCGCGATTTCCGGAGCACCCTCAAGCAGCACGAACGCCTCGCCTCGACGCCGGATGCCGCTGCGCTCGCGTCGTCGGCCGCGCCGAGTGTCATGCCCCCTCCTGCGCCGGCCGGCGCTCCTCGTGCGTCCATCGGCACCGCCCCGGGCCAGCCCGCCCTCCGATCCTCCGCCGGCACGCGACCTCTCGGCACCGCCGGCTCCGTGCTGCCCGAGCTCGCCGAGGCCCCGCAGTCGGAGCGCAAGTGGTGGCGGCATCCGGCGTTCATCGTCTCGATCGCTCTCACCGTGCTCGCCCTCGCGGGTGCGGCGACCTGGTTCATCGTCTCCGCCGTGACCGATGACTCGGTCGCGGTCAGCGCACTGGGCCTGCAGATCGACGAAGGCAATGCGCACCTCGACTGGAGTGGACCCGACGCCGCCTACAGCCTCTATGCCGTGCACGGCAACGGCGACGTCGTCGACCTCACGCAGTTCGTGCGCGGAGGCACCGAGGCGTGGGTGTACTCGGCCGCGGGCCTCTACGAGAGCGATACGTGCTTCGTCGTGCGCCCGACCGCGGTCGGCGGCGACGTCGCACTCGACGCCGCGACCCTCGCATCGCAGCGCGCCCGGAGCGTCTGCGTGGCCGACGCGTCGTCGTGAAGCGTCACCTCGCGCTGCTCGCGCTCGTGGGCGTGGCGCTCACCGCGTGCAGCGGGCAGCCCGCGGATGCCCCGCCCACACCGTCCCACCTCGCCCTCGACCGGCTCGGTGACGAGCCGGCATCCGGCAACGGGCTCTGGCTGCTCGGGGGCGGCGACGCCGCCGACGAGATCGAGCGCGCGGTGGGCGACGCCGGCACCGTGACGTACTCGGGCGAGTTCACCGAGCTCACGCCCGGCACCGCCGGGGCTGAGCCGAGCCCCGGGCGCACGCTCCGCGTCGAGTACACCGGCCGGCCCGACCACTATGCGGCCACGATCGAGACCGGCGCGCTCCGCGCCGAGGTCGTGGCCGTCGACGGTCGCACCTACCTGCGCGGCAACGCCGCGTACGCCGCACATACCGGCATCGCCGAGGTGGAGCAGGGATTCGTGTGCGCCGTGTCGGGCGGGTCGCTCGTCGAGGAGTGGGCGCCGTTCCTGCACCCGCGAGAACTCGTCGCCGACCTGCTCGAGGCGAGCGCCACACTGACGGTGCAACCGCCGCAGGGCGACGCCCAGACCCTCGATGTCGTCGTCGGCAGCGCCGACGCACCCGCCGGCGTGATGACCGTGCAGCGCACCGGTCCGCCGCTCCCGGGAGCGTTCACCGCGGGCGACTCGACCGGCAGCGGCTCGTTCACGTTCTCTGCGTGGGGCGAACAACCTGATGTTGCCGCACCGACCGATCCGGTGCGTGCGTGCGGCTCCTGAGCTCGACGAACGCCTAGCGCTGCACCTGCGGGCCGGCCGCGAGTTCGCGGTCGTACTCCTCGCGCGCGAGCCGGTTGCGCTCGGTGACGGAGCGCCCGCGCGCCGCGATCCACCCGCCCAGCCAGATCGGGATCTCGTGGGCGATGACGAACGCCGCGATCGCGAACGGGTCGAGCCAGCGCTGTCCGATGAACTCGCCCGCCTGCTCGGCAGTGCGCGTCCACGCCTCGACCGTGAGCAGCGCGCCCCCGATGTAGGAGAAGTACACGAGCACCGCGACCAACAGGCTGAACACGGCGTACGACCACCACGGGCCGCGATTGACGATCACGGCGAGCAGCGCGAACCCGATGAAGAACGCGGCGACCGGCACCCAGAACACGGGCTTCACGAGGAACTCCGTGAACACGGCGTTCGCCTCGCCCGCGTTGCCCTGCGCGAGCAGCAGCAGGTAGGCGACCCCCGCGTACAGGAGCGCGAACAGCACGGTGCCGAGGAGGGCGACGAGCGCGCCGAACCCACGGTTGCTGCGCATCTTCGGAGGGGTCGGCGCCTGAACGTAGATCGTCTGCTGCGCAGGCTGCGGCGCGATGTAGGGCTCGGGCTCGTCGGCGAGCGTTGCCGCCCCGGCCGTGGTGCCCGCGGCCACCGTCGCGGCCGGCACGTACGTGTCGCGGCGCACCGCTTCGGCGGGGACGGGCGCGGGCGTGTCCGTGGCCTCGTCGATGCCATTGGCCTCGGATGCCGCGGCGTCGGCGTTGGCTCGTTCGACCGCCGCGTCGAGTCGTGCGGTGGCCGCGTCAGGGGCCTCGTCGTCGGCCGGTGGCGCAGGCTCCGGCGTGGTCACGTCGGCGGCTCGTGCGTCGTCGGGCGCGGCGTCGTCGTATGCGTCGCCCACCTGGGGCTCGTCGGGCGCAGGCTCGGGCGTCGGCGCGGGAACCGCAGCGTCGTCGGCTGTGGTGTCGTCGTGGCGCTCCGGATCCGCTCCGGGAGTCGTGCTGCTCATGATCGCGCTCCTTCCGGGCACCCACGTACCCGCGATGGCCCAAATGTAGCAACCAGCCGCCGCCCGGGCCGGGAGCCCGCGCCGGGCGAGCTCACCGAAACGTCCCACGCATGAACGACGAAGGGCCCCGGATCGCTCCGGGGCCCTTCGTGCGTGTCGGCGACTAGCTGTAGTTGCCGGGGGTGAAGTCGTCGCTCGAGAATGCGTCGAAGTCGACGAAGCTCAGGTCACCCTCGGTGAAGGCCGCGTCGTCGGTGAAGATGCGGTTCGGGTAACGCTCCGCCTTCGCCTCCTCGGTGGCCTCGACCGCGACGTTCCGGTAACGGCCGAGGCCGGTACCCGCCGGGATGAGCTTGCCGATGATGACGTTCTCCTTGAGGCCGACGAGCGGGTCGGACTTGCCCTCCATGGCGGCCTGCGTGAGCACGCGGGTCGTCTCCTGGAAGGACGCGGCCGACAGCCACGACTCGGTCGCGAGGGAGGCCTTGGTGATACCCATGACCTCCTGGCGGGCCGAGGCGGTCTTCTTGCCCTCGGTCAGCGTCGCGCGGTTGATGTCGTTGTACTTCAGGCGGTCGACGAGCTCACCGGGCAGCAGGTCGGTGTCGCCGTGGTCGACGACGGTGACCTTGCGCAGCATCTGGCGCACGATGACCTCGATGTGCTTGTCGTGGATCGGCACGCCCTGCGAGCGGTACACGTCCTGGACGCCGTTCACGAGGTGCTTCTGCACTTCGCGCACGCCCTTGACCCGGAGGACTTCCTTCGGGTCGACGGTGCCGACGATCAGCTGCTGGCCGAGGTCGACGTGCTGGCCGTCTTCCACGAGCAGCGTCGAACGCTTGAGCACGTTGTACGCGATCGGCTCGTCGCCGTTGTCGGGCGTGAGGATGACCTTGCGCTGCTTGTCGGTCTCGTCGATCGTGACGCGACCGGCGGCCTCGACGATGGGCGACGCACCCTTGGGGGTGCGAGCCTCGAAGAGCTCCTGCACGCGGGGAAGACCCTGCGTGATGTCGTCGGCCGAGGCCGAACCACCGGTGTGGAAGGTACGCATCGTGAGCTGCGTGCCGGGCTCACCGATCGACTGGGCCGCGATGATGCCGACGGCCTCGCCGATGTCGACGAGCTTGCCGGTCGCGAGCGAACGGCCGTAGCACCGCGCGCAGACGCCGACTGCGGACTCGCACGTGAGGACCGAGCGCACCTTGATCGACTCGACGCCCGCGGCGAGGAGCTCGTTGATGAGCACATCGCCGACGTCGGAACCGGCCTCGGCCACGACCTTGCCCTTCGCGTCGACGGCGTCAGCCGCGAGGCTGCGCGCGTACACGGCGTTCTCGACGTTCGGGTCGCGCACGAGCGCGCCCGTGGCATCCGTCGTCGCGATCGGCAGGTCGAGACCCTTGTTCGTGCCGCAGTCGTCTTCGCGGATGATGACATCCTGCGAGACGTCGACGAGACGACGCGTGAGGTAACCCGAGTCGGCCGTACGGAGGGCCGTGTCGGCCAGACCCTTGCGGGCACCGTGCGTCGCGATGAAGTACTCGGCGACCGAGAGGCCCTCGCGGTAGCTCGAGATGATCGGGCGAGGGATGATCTCACCCTTCGGGTTGTTCACGAGGCCTCGCATGCCGGCGATGTTGCGCACCTGCAGCCAGTTACCACGAGCACCCGACGTCACCATGCGGTTGATGGTGTTGTCGATCGGGAAGTTGTCCTGCATGGCACGGGCGACCTCGTCGGTGGCCTTCGTCCAGATCTGGATGAGCTCCTGGCGGCGCTCGAGGTCGGTCGTGAGACCCTTCTCGAACTGCGATGTCACCTTCGCGGCCTGCTTCTCGTACTTCGAGACGATCTCCGCCTTGTTGGGCGGCGTCAGGATGTCGGAGAGTGCGACGGTCACGCCGGAACGGGTCGCCCAGCGGAAGCCGGCGTCCTTGATCCGGTCGAGGGTCGCGGCGACCTCGGTCTTCGGGTAGCGCTCGGCGAGGTCGTTGACGATCTCGGAGATCTGCGACTTGCCGGCCTGCTCGTTGACGTACGGGTAGTCGACCGGCAGCGCCTCGTTGAAGAGGGCACGGCCGAGCGTCGTCTCGAGGATGAACGGCTTGCCCTGAACGAAGCCCTCGGGGGCCTGGCCCTCGGCGAAGTGCAGCCCCTCGAGGCGGATCTTCACCGTGGCGTTCAGGTCGAGCGCGATCTCACCCGGACGGTTCTGGTCGAACGCGAGGATGGCCTCGGAGATCGACGAGAACGCGCGACCCTCGCCGGCTGCGCCGGGCTTGTGGGTCGTGAGGTGGTGCAGGCCGATGATCATGTCCTGCGTGGGCAGGGTCACCGGGCGGCCGTCGGACGGCTTCAGGATGTTGTTCGAGGCGAGCATCAGGATGCGCGCCTCGGCCTGCGCCTCCACCGAGAGGGGAAGGTGCACGGCCATCTGGTCGCCGTCGAAGTCCGCGTTGAACGCGGCACACACGAGCGGGTGGAGCTGGATCGCCTTGCCCTCGACGAGCTGCGGCTCGAAGGCCTGGATGCCGAGACGGTGCAGCGTGGGCGCACGGTTCAGCAGCACCGGGCGCTCGCGGATGATCTCCTCGAGCACGTCCCAGACCTGCGGGCGCGAACGCTCGACCATGCGCTTGGCGGCCTTGATGTTCTGAGCGTGGCTCAGGTCGATGAGGCGCTTGATCACGAACGGCTTGAAGAGCTCGAGCGCCATCTGCTTGGGCAGACCGCACTGGTGCAGCTTCAGCTGCGGGCCGACGACGATGACCGAACGGCCCGAGTAGTCGACGCGCTTGCCGAGCAGGTTCTGGCGGAAACGACCCTGCTTGCCCTTGAGCATGTCGCTCAGGGACTTGAGGGCGCGGTTGCCGGTACCGGTGACCGGGCGGCCACGACGACCGTTGTCGAACAGCGCGTCAACGGCCTCCTGGAGCATCCGCTTCTCGTTGTTCACGATGATCTCGGGAGCCCCGAGGTCGAGCAGGCGACGAAGGCGGTTGTTGCGGTTGATCACACGACGGTAGAGGTCGTTGAGGTCGGAGGTCGCGAAGCGGCCACCGTCGAGCTGCACCATCGGCCGGAGCTCCGGCGGGATCACGGGCACCACGTCGAGCACCATCGCAGCCGGCGAGTTGCCGGTCTGCAGGAAGGAGCTGACGACGCGGAGCCGCTTGATCGCGCGGATCTTCTTCTGGCCCTTGCCCTCGGCGATCTGCAGGCGCAGGTCTTCCGCCTCGGCGGCCAGGTCGAACGCCTCGAGGCGCTTCTTGATGGCCTCGGCGCCCATGTAGGCGTCGAAGTACATGCCGAAGCGGTCCTGGAGCTCGTGGAAGACGGAGTCTTCGGGCTTCAGGTCGCCGACCTTGAGGGTGCGGAAGTCCTCCCACACGCGCTCGAGGTGCGCGATCTGCTCGTCGGCCGACTTGCGGACGCCGGTCATCTCCTTGTCGGCCGCAGCCTCGGCGCGCTTCTTCTGGTCGCTCTTCGCGCCTTCGGCCTCGAGCGTCTCGAGCTCGGTCTCCTTGCGCTTCATGAGCTCGGCGATGCGGGCGTCGCGCTGGTCGCCGATGGTCTTGATCTCGAGGCGGAGCTCGTTCTCAAGGCCGGGCATGTCGGCGTGACGACCCTCGTCGTCGACGTCGATCACCATGTATGCGGCGAAGTAGATGACCTTCTCGAGGTCCTTCGGCGCCATGTCCAGCAGGTAGCCGAGGCGGCTGGGCACACCCTTGAAGTACCAGATGTGCGTGACCGGGGCGGCGAGCTCGATGTGGCCCATGCGCTCACGGCGCACGGAGGACTTGGTGACCTCCACGCCGCATCGCTCACAGACGATGCCCTTGAAGCGCACGCGCTTGTACTTGCCGCACGCGCACTCCCAGTCGCGGCTCGGGCCGAAGATCTGCTCGCCGAACAGACCGTCCTTCTCGGGCTTCAGGGTGCGGTAGTTGATGGTTTCAGGCTTCTTGACCTCACCGTAGGACCACTTGCGGATGTCCTCTGCGGTGGCCAGGCCGATGCGAAGCTCGTCAAAAGTCGTTGCGTCGAGCAATTTCTCTCCTTGGAAAGTCTCTGGAATCGTCTACTGGCCTGGGCTTAGATCTCGTCGATGTTCGACGATTCGAAGCGAGCGGAGATGTTGATGCCGAGCTCTTCCGCAGCGCGGAAGGCCTCGTCGTCGGTGTCGCGGAGCGAGACCGCGGTGCCGTCGGCCGAGAGGACCTCGACGTTCAGGCAGAGCGACTGCATCTCCTTCATCAGCACCTTGAACGACTCGGGGATGCCGGGCTCCTGGATGTTCTCGCCCTTGACGATCGCCTCGTAGACCTTGACGCGGCCGAGGATGTCGTCGGACTTGATCGTGAGGAGCTCCTGCAGCGCGTACGCCGCGCCGTAGGCCTGGAGCGCCCAGACCTCCATCTCACCGAATCGCTGACCACCGAACTGCGCCTTACCACCGAGCGGCTGCTGGGTGATCATCGAGTACGGGCCCGTCGAACGCGCGTGGATCTTGTCGTCGACGAGGTGGTGCAGCTTCAGGATGTACATGTAGCCGACCGAGACCGGGTACGGGAACGGCTCGCCGGAGCGGCCGTCGTAGAGCTGCGTCTTGCCGCTCGAGTCGATGAGCCGCTCGCCGTCGCGGTTGGGGAGGGTCGAGTCGAGCAGACCCGCGATCTCCTCCTCGAGGGCGCCGTCGAACACCGGGGTCGCGACCTTGGTGCCGGGCGCGGCCTCGTGGGCGTCCTTCGGGAGCTTCTTGGCCCACGCCGGGTTGCCCTCGACCTTCCAGCCCTGCTTCGCGACCCACCCGAGGTGGGTCTCGAGCACCTGGCCGAAGTTCATGCGGCCGGGGATGCCGAGCGGGTTCAGGATGACGTCGACCGGAGTGCCGTCGGCGAGGAACGGCATGTCCTCGACCGGCAGGATCTTCGAGATGACGCCCTTGTTGCCGTGGCGGCCGGCGAGCTTGTCGCCCTCGGTGATCTTGCGCTTCTGGGCGATGTAGACGACCACGCGCTGGTTGACGCCCGAGCCGAGCTCGTCGTCACCGTCTTGCGAGTCGAACACCTTGACGGCGATGATCGTGCCCTGCTCACCGTGGGGAACCTTCAGCGAGGTGTCGCGAACCTCACGGCTCTTCTCGTTGAAGATCGCACGGAGCAGGCGCTCTTCGGCGGAGAGCTCGGTCTCACCCTTCGGCGTGACCTTGCCGACGAGGATGTCGCCGGGGCGCACCTCGGCACCGATGCGGATGATGCCGCGCTCGTCGAGGTCGGCGAGCAGGTCGGGGCTGACGTTCGGGAGGTCACGGGTGATCTCCTCCTTGCCGAGCTTCGTGTCGCGCGCGTCGACCTCGTACTCCTCGATGTGGATCGACGAGAGCACGTCGTCCTTCACGAGGTTCTGGCTGAGGATGATCGCGTCCTCGAAGTTGTGACCCTCCCACGGCATGAACGCCACGAGGAGGTTCTTGCCGAGCGCGAGCTCGCCGTTGTCGGTCGCAGGACCGTCGGCGACGACCTCGCCGACCTCGATGCGGTCGCCCGCACTCACGAGCACGCGGTTGTTGTAGCTCGTGCCCTGGTTGGAGCGGTCGAACTTGCGGAGGAAGTAGGTCTGCGTGCCGCCCTCGTCGAGCTGCACCGTGACCGAGTCGGCCGAGACCTCGGCGACGACGCCCGCCTTGTCGGCGGTGATCACGTCACCGGCGTCGACCGCGGCGTAGCCCTCCATGCCCGTGCCGACGAACGGCGAGTCGCTGCGGAGCAGCGGCACAGCCTGACGCTGCATGTTCGCACCCATGAGGGCGCGGTTCGCGTCGTCGTGCTCGAGGAACGGGATGAGCGAGGTCGCAACCGACACCATCTGGCGCGGCGAGACGTCCATGTAGCCGATCTCACTCGCGGGGAAGAGGTCGACCTCGCCGCCCTTCTTGCGGGCGAGCACGCGCTCCTCCTGGAAGTGACCGTCGGCCTTCAGCGGCGCGTTGGCCTGGGCGACGATGTAGTCCTCTTCCTCCATCGCGGTGAGGTAGTCGATCTGCTCGGTGACCTTGCCGTTGACGACCTTGCGGTACGGCGTCTCGATGAAGCCGAACGAGTTGATGCGCGCGAAGGACGCGAGCGAACCGATCAGGCCGATGTTCGGGCCTTCCGGGGTCTCGATCGGGCACATGCGGCCGTAGTGCGAGGGGTGGACGTCTCGAACCTCGACGCCGGCGCGGTCTCGCGAGAGACCGCCCGGGCCGAGCGCCGAGAGGCGGCGCTTGTGGGTCAGGCCCGCGAGCGGGTTGTTCTGGTCCATGAACTGCGACAGCTGCGAGGTGCCGAAGAACTCCTTGATCGCGGCGACGACGGGTCGCACGTTGATCAGGGTCTGCGGGGTGATCGCCTCGATGTCCTGCGTCGTCATGCGCTCACGCACGACGCGCTCCATCCGGCTGAGGCCGGTGCGCACCTGGTTCTGGATGAGCTCGCCGACCGCGCGGATGCGACGGTTGCCGAAGTTGTCGATGTCGTCGACGTCGAGGCGCAGCTCGACCGCCTTGCCGCCGCGGCGGCCGGGAAGGGTCGCGCGCTCGTCGTGGAGGGCGACGAGGTACTTGATCGTGGCCACGATGTCTTGCACCGTGAGCACCGAGTCGGTGAGGGGCGCCTCGAGGCCGAGCTTGTTGTTGATCTTGTACCGGCCGACCTTGGCGAGGTCGTAGCGCTTCGGGTTGAAGTAGAAGTTGTCGAGGAGCGCACGCGCGGCCTCGGCGGCAACCTGCTCGCCCGGACGGAGCTTGCGGTAGATGTCCTTGAGGGCTTCTTCCTTCGTGAGGATGTTGTCCTTCTCGAGGGTGAGCGCGATCGACTCGTAGCCGGCGAACTCCTCGAGGATCTCTTCACTCGTGAGGCCGAGCGCCTTCAGGAAGACGGTGACCGACTGCTTGCGTTTGCGGTCGATGCGAACGCCGACCTGGTCGCGCTTGTCGATCTCGAACTCGAGCCAGGCACCGCGGCTCGGGATGACGCGAGCCGAGTAGATGTCCTTGTCGGAGGTCTTCTCGGGCGTGCGCTCGAAGTAGACGCCCGGCGAACGCACGAGCTGGGACACGACGACACGCTCGGTGCCGTTGATGACGAAGGTGCCCTTCGGGGTCATGAGCGGGAAGTCGCCCATGAAGACGGTCTGCGTCTTGATCTCACCCGTGAGGTGGTTCATGAACTCCGCGTTCACGTAGAGGGGTGCGGAGTAGGTCTTGGACTTCTCCTTGCACTCGTCGATCGTGTACTTCGGAGGCTCGAGCTCGGGGTTGGTGAACGAGAGCTGCATCGTCTCGCCGAGGTCTTCGATGGGAGAGATCTCCTCGAAGATCTCCTCGAGCCCGGTGGTCTCGGGCAGGTCTTGCCGTCCGGTCGCCTTGCCGTCAGCGACACGAGCCTTCCACGCATCGTTGCCGACGAGCCAGTCGAAGCTCTCGGTCTGCAATGCGAGGAGGTCGGGTACGGTGAGGGTGTCGGTGACCTTCGCGAAGGAGAGGCGGCTTGCACCGCGTCCGTTCTTGGGGGTGGGCGTGGTCGCGTTGCGCGCAGCAGCCAAGTGAGTATCCTCCATGGGCCCCGTCGGGCCCGGTTCACTGTCGGTAGCGGAGAGTGGTACCCCTCAGACGAAGTGCGGGTGCCGGAGACCGAAAGGTCTCGACACGCACGGAGCCGACCGCAATATGAAGGCATGGTGGGTCTGGGAGCGCAAAGGTTAACTATATGTCTCCAGACGCGCCATGTCCAGTCGATTCTTGACCTCGTCGCAGATCTCGGGTATAACCCAGCTTCACGGTGCCGCCGGAGCCCCGGAACCGGGCATCCAGGGCGATGTCCTCACTCGCAGGCCGCACCTCGCTCGTGCCACGATGCAGGCATGGCGCAGCCCCGCATCGAGTTCGAGACCGACGTGTTCTCGCCGAGCGGGCTCACCCTGCTCGTCCAGGGTGCGGCGCAATCGCACGTCGATCCCGGTGACCCCACGCGCCTCTTCTTCGAGTACACCCGCCGCATCGGTCACGTGATCGATGCGATGCGGTTGCCGGGCTCGCCGCTCCGGGTGCTGCACCTCGGCGGAGGCGCGCTGACCCTTCCCCGGTACGTGGAGGCCACGCGCCCGGGTTCGGCACAGGTCGTCGTCGAGCTCGACCGCGAGCTCCTCGAGGTGGTGCTCGACCGCCTGCCACTGCCGGCCGCAGCGGAGGTCGAGGTGATCGTCGGCGACGCGGCATCCGTCATCGGCGACCTCGCGGCCGCCGGCACCTCCTTCGACCTCGTCGTCATCGACCTCTATGCGCGACTCGAGGCGCCGGCCTTCGTCGACACCCGCGAGTTCATGGCCGGATGCCTCGCGCTCGTCGCTCCCGGCGGCGTGCTCGTCGCGAACGTGGCCGATGCGGCCGGACTCGAGCGTTTGCGGGCGCAGGCGCGCGCGGTCGCCCGCGCGGCTCCGTCGGCCGAGCTGCTCGTCGCGGGCGACCCATCGGTGCTGTCGGGCACCGAGGAGGGCAACGCGGTGCTCGTGGCCGCCCCCGACGGGGTCCCGAAGCACCTCGTGCAGCGGCTCCGGGAGCACGGGCCGCACCCCGCCGAGGTGCTCGAACGCGAACGGCTCGACTTCGTGCTCTGGGATGCCTGCTGAGCGGAGGCGGCGAGCGCGGCGGGTAGCGTGGCATCCGTGCCAGAACTCGATCGGCCGGACCTCGAACGCCGCCTCGCCGCGAGCGGCCACCTCGCGCGCCTCGAGGAGTCCAGGCAGGTGCCCGGGTCGTGGACCCTCTACGTCGACGGCACGCCGCAATCGCATGTCGAGCTCGATCGGCCCGACTGGCTCGGCTTCGAGTACGTGCGCCGCATCGGCCACGCCGTCGATCTCGTGCGGCCCGAAGGGCAGCCGATCACGGCGGTGCACCTCGGCGGCGGCGCGCTGACCCTGCCGCGGTACGTCGCGGTGACCCGGCCGGGCTCGCGCCAGCAGGTCGTCGAGCTGGAGTCAGAACTCGTGGAGCTCGTGCGCGAGCACCTGCCGCTCCCCCGCGGCGCGCAGGTGCGGGTGCGGCACGGCGACGCCCGCGAGGTGCTCGCGAAGCTGCCCGGCGGCCTCGACGGCGCCGTCGACCTCGCCGTGGTCGACATCTTCTCGGGCGCGCGCACGCCCGCGCACGTCACGAGCGCCGAGTTCTACGGGCTGCTCGTGCCGCGCCTCGCGCCGGGCGGCATCGTCGCCGTCAACGTCGCCGACGGTGCGGGGCTCGCGTTCGCGCGCTCGCAGGCGGCGACGCTCTCGCACGTCTTCGCGCACGTCGCGATCGCCGCCGACACCTCGATGCTGAAGGGACGCCGGTTCGGCAACGTCGTCATGTACGCCTCGCGCGACGAGCTGCCGTTCGCGGGCCTGCCGCGGCGCCTCGCGAGCGACCCCGCGCCGGCGAAGCTCGTCGACGGCGACGAGCTTCGCCGGTTCATCGCGGGTGCCCCCGTCGTGACCGATGCCACGGCGGTGCCGTCGCCGCCGCCCGCCCGATCGGTGTTCCTCACCAAGCCGGGCGGCTGAGGGGCATCCTCGTCGCTACTCGGTGACGCGCACGCCGCTCGGCGCGGTCTCGTTCCAGACCCGGTCGAGCGCGGTCACCGCGTAGGTGTAGACCGCACCCGGCTCGGCCGTCTCGTCGACGAACCGCTGCACGACTCCCGGCGCGGCGCGGCGCGTGGCCATGAGGTTCGCGGCGTTCTCGACGTCGATCGCGTCGGCGCGGCCGTCGACCCGGTAGATCGCGAACGAGGTCGCGCGCGAAGTCGGCGGTGCGGCATCCGACCACTTCACCGTGACCCCGCCCGCGCCGTGCACGGCGTTCGCGAGCACGGGCGTGCGCAGCGAGCCCGCCGGCAGCCAGGGCATGGCCGGCACGATCGCCGGGCGCGAGTAGTGGTCGGCGCGCACGAGTGACATCGAGCCCTGCGGGTCGGCGGGCACGTGCTTGGCCGAGAAGTACACGTTGCCGTGCACGGGCGCACGGGTCGCATCGATGTCGCGGTCGAACGTGAGGTGCTTCGAGAGCTCGGCGGGGTCGGTGAAGACGCCGGAGGTCACCTTGTAGAGGGCCTCGCCGATGTAGAGGTGCGTCCCGGATGCCTCGGCGACATCGGCCCACCAGGGCACGAGCTTCGCGTAATCGGCGACCGCGAGTCCGAACTGCCAGTAGATCTGCGGGTTGATGTAGTCGAGCCAGCCCTCGAGCACCCACTTGCGGGTGTCGGCGAACTGCAGGTCGTACGACTGCGAGCCGCCGGTCTCCGACCCGAGCGGGTCGGTCGCCTTGTTGCGCCAGATGCCGAATGGGCTGATGCCGAACTTCACCCAGGGCTTCAGCGCCTTGATGCGCTCGGAGACGGAGTGCACGAAGGTGTCGACGTTGTTGCGCCGCCAATCGGCGACGTTCGCGAACCCGGCGCCGTGCGCGGCGTAGGTCGCGGCATCCGGAATCGTCTGGCCGGCGACGGGATAGGGATAGAAGTAGTCGTCGAAGTGCACGCCGTCGAGGTCGTAGTGCTCGACCGAGTGCAGGATCGCCTGCTGGATGTGCTCCTGCACCTCGGGCAGTCCGGGGTCGAAGTAGAGCTTGCCACCGTACGCCCAGATCCACTCGGGATGCACGCGGGCGGGGTGCTCGGGGACGAGCTTCGACGGGTCGGCGCCCATCGAGACGCGGTAGGGGTTGTACCAGGCGTGCAGTTCGAGGTTGCGGCGGTGCGCCTCCTCGACGATGAAGGCGAGCGGGTCGTAGCCCGGGTCCTGGCCCTGCACGCCCGTGAGGTACTGCGACCAGGGCTCGAGCGGACTCGGCCAGAACGCGTCGGCGGTCGGGCGCACCTGCACGAACACGGCGTTCAGGTTGAACTGCTCGGCGACGTCGAGCCAGTGCAGGAACTCGGCCTGCTGGTCGGCGGCGCTGAGTCCGGTGCGCGAGGGCCAGTCGATGTTCACGACCGACGAGATCCACATGGCGCGCAGTTCGCGCTTTCGAGGGGCGAGGGCGGCGGATGCCCCGACGGCGTCACCGGTCGCCGCGAACGCCGGGCTCGGGCTGAGCGTGCCGATCGTGACCGTGAACGCGGATGCCGCGGCGCCGGCGACGGCGAGGGTGATGAAGCCGCGCCGGTCGAGCGCGGGGGCGGAAGCGGGGTCGCGCGGCTGACGGTCGTGCGGCGTGCGGTCGAGGGGCATCGTCGATCCTCCTGGTCGGTCCGTTTTGGAAGATACTTCCACAGCGCGTGCGATCTGTGAAGAGTTACTTCCAAAGTCGATCAGGCGTGCCGGAAGCGCACCGGCTGCCCGGGTCGCAATTGCGCGACCGCATCGAGCGAGGCGGACGCCACGACCGCGATGACGGGGTAGCCGCCCGTCACCGGACGGTCGGCGAGCAGGATCGTCGGCTGTCCGCCACCGGCGACCTGGATCGAGCCCGGCACCGTCGCCTCGCTCACGAGCTCGCCCGCGATGCGCCGTTCGAGCGGCGGGCCGTCGAGCCGCGCCCCGATGCGGTCGGCCTGCTCGGAGAGGCGCCACTCGGTCTCGAAGAGGTTCGCGTGCGCGGCATCCGTGAACCAGTCGGCCCGCGGACCTGGAAGCAGCGCGATGGCCACCGCGCCGGCGGGCGGCGGGAAGGCCGCCTCCTGGTCGAGCAGGGGCACGGATGCCTCGGGCTCGTCGCCGATCGCGAGCACCTGTGCGGCGGCGATCGGCTCGGGGCCGAGGCCCGCGAGCGTGTCCCGCGAACGCGAGCCCAGCACCGCTGGCACGTCGATGCCGCCACGCACGGCGAGCACGTAGCGGATGCCGCGCTCGGCGAGGTCGATCTCGAGCACCGCGCCGTCGCGCCCACGCGCCGCCGTGTACGGCGCGATCGCACGCCCGTCGAGGCGCACGCTCCCCCAGGCGCCGGTCACCGCGAACCACGTCTCACCCTCGAAGCGGGCGCGGAACCCGCCGACGAGGAGCTCGAGGGCCGCCGCGCCGTCGGCGTTGCCGACGAGCCGGTTCGCGAGCGTGAGCGCGCCACGGTCGAGGGCGCCGGATGCCGCGACGCCGAGGTTCGCGAACCCGGGTCGTCCGAGGTCCTCGACGAGGGCGAGCGCCCCGGGCTGCTCGACGTGGAGCCGGTTCATCCGGTGCCGATCGCCTCGAAGCGCACCCGGCGGCCCGGCATGAGCAGCGCGGGCGGATCGGACTCGGGATCCCACAGCGCCGCGTCGGTGCGCCCGATGAGGCGCCAGCCGCCGGGGCTCGGGCGCGGGTACACGCCGCCGAACGCGCCGGCGACCGCGACCGAGCCGGCGGGCACCCGAGTGCGCGGCGCGTCGAGCCTCGGCACCTCGAACGGCCAGTCGTCGCTCACGAGGTAGCCGAACCCCGGCGCGAAGCCGATGAAGGCGACCCGCCACTCGGCCGCCTGGTGCCGCGCGGCGAGCGCCTCGGTCGAGACGCCGAGCAGCGCGGCGGTCTGGTGGAGGTCGTCGCCGTCGTAGACCACGGGGATCGTGACCTCGTCGGCCGTTCGCCCCGCGATGCGCGAGCCGGCCTCGGCGGGGACGCGCCGCACCCAGGTCGCGGCGGATTCGAGCGGCAGGCGTTCGGGGTCGACCGCAACGAGGATGGTGCGCGCGGCGGGAACGAGCTCGATCACCCCGGGCCGCGGATCCGCGGCGAGCGCGTCGTGCAGTGCGAGCACCTCTTCGAGCGAGTCGCACTCGACGAGCACCGCCGCCTCGCCGCTCGGCAGCAGCCGACGGCTCATGCGAACGCCTCGATCGCGATGCCGGCGCCCTCGAGCGAACGGCGCACAGCGGTGGCGATGGCCACGGCGCCGGGGGTGTCGCCGTGCAGGCACAGCGAATCGGGGGCGAGGTCGACGCGGCTGCCGTCGTCGGCGGTGATGCCGCCGGTCTCGGCGAGCTCGAGGGCGCGGTCGGATGCCGCGGCGGGATCATCGATCACGGCGCCCGGCTCGCCGCGGGGCACGAGCGACCCGTCGGCGGCGTAGCCGCGATCGACGAAGGCCTCACGCGCGAATCGGAGGCCCGTGGCATCCGCCGCCCGCTCGAGCGCGCTGGCCGGCAGGCCCAGCAGCGGCAGCATGGGGTCGTAGGCGGCGACCGCCTCGGCGAACGCGTGCGCCGCCGATTCGTCGACGGCCAGACGGTGGTAGAGGGCGCCGTGCGCCTTCACATGACGCACGCGGGTGCCGGCCCCGCGGGCCGCGCCATCGAGCGCACCGAGCTGCACGAGGAGCTCGGCGGCGAGCTCGTCGGGACTCGTGTCGAGCGCACGCCGGCCGAAGCCCGCGAGGTCGCGATAACCGGGATGCGCGCCGAGCGCCACCCCGTGCCGGGCAGCGAGGCGGGCGCTCGCGAGCATCGTCGCGGGGTCGCCGGCGTGGAAGCCGCACGCGACGTTCGCACTCGAGACCAGGGCGAACATCGCCTCGTCGTCGCCGAGCCGCCACGCGCCGAACGACTCGCCGAGGTCGCTGTTGAGGTCGATCGCGGGGCGCATCCTCCCATTCTGCCGTTCCGGCGCGCACACTGGTGTCGGGAGGTCCGATGCGGGAGGCAGGCGGCGCGACGCATCGCGCAATGTCGCGGCACGCGGCATCCGTCGCGCTCCTCTCCGTGCTCGTGCTCGCCGGCTGCACGACGCCCCTGCCGCTGCCCACCCCGACCCCGCTGCCGACGACGGATGCCGCGCGCACCTCCACCCCTGCGACTCCCACGCCACCGCCGGCGGTGCTGCAGCCTGCGGGCGCCCCGGCCGTCATCGCGTCGGGTCTCGATGCGCCGTGGTCGATCCTGCGACTGCCCGGCGGCGGCGTGCTCGTGAGCGAGCGTGACACGGGCGACATCGTGGAAGTGCTCGGCGACGGCTCGCTCCGCGTCGCGGGCACGGTGCCCGGCGTCGCGCCCGGCGGCGAGGGCGGTCTGCTCGGGCTCGCGTTCCGGCCCGGCGACGGGGCGCAGCCCGACCGCGTCTACGCGTATCACACCGCGGCATCCGACAATCGGATCGTGCGGATGCCGCTCACGGGCGCTCCCGGCTCGCTCGGCCTCGGTGCGCCGGAACCGGTGCTCACCGGCATCGCCCGAGCCGGCAACCACAACGGCGGGCGCATCGCCTTCGGTCCCGACGGGTTCCTCTACGCCACCGCGGGTGACGCGGGCAACCGTGATGCCGCACAGGACCCGACCTCGCTCTCGGGCAAGCTCCTGCGGATGACGCCCGACGGCGCGGCCGCCCCCGGCAACCCCTTCGGCAACCTCGTCTGGTCGCTCGGCCATCGCAACCCTCAGGGCATCGCGTGGGATGCGACCGGGCAGCTGTGGGCGGCCGAGTTCGGGCAGAACACCTGGGACGAGCTCAACCGCATCGAGCGCGGCGGCAACTACGGCTGGCCGGTCGTCGAGGGTGCCGCCGGCGACGCGCGCTTCATCGACCCGGTGCAGCAATGGCGCACCGACGAGGCGAGTCCCAGCGGGCTCGCGATCGTCGGCGACACCCTGTTCCTCGCGGCACTGCGCGGTGAACGCCTCTGGAGCATCGCTCCCGCCACCTCGGGCGCTCCGATCGCGGTGACCCCGTGGTTCGCGGGCGAGCTCGGCCGGCTCCGTGACGTGACCGCCGGACCCGATGGCGAGCTGTGGTTCATCGGCAACAACACCGACGGGCGGGGCGCACCGCGCGACGGCGACGACCGGCTGTACCGGGTGCCGCTCGCGCCGGCCGGGTGAACCTCCCGTTCGGGGGTGGCGCGGTCCGCCCACCGTGTGGGCGCGCGGCGCTATTCTCGATCCCATGGCGGATCTCGTTCGCGTGCGGCGGTGGGCAGAGGCGCTCATCGCACTCCACCTCGACCCCGCCACGTGGTCGTTCGAGTTCGACAACGCGAAGAAGCGCGCGGGGCTCTGCAACTACACCGAACGGCGCATCTCGGTGTCGCGGTACCTCGCGGCGAGGTACGACGACGACGAGGTCCACCAGATCCTGCTGCACGAGGTCGCGCACGCGATCGCGGGGCCGCGCGCCGGACACGGCGCCAAGTGGGCGTCCATCGCGTCGGAGCTCGGGTTCGTCGGCAATCGCACGCACGACGGCGAGGTCGCGCATGAGCTCGCGCCCTGGGTCGGCCGTTGTCCGGCCGGGCATGAGCACTTCCGCTACCGTGAACCGAGCCGTCCGCTGAGTTGCGGGCTCTGCCGGCGCGGCTTCGACCAGGCGAACCTCATCGTGTGGCGCCGGCGCGAGATCACCGCGGCGGTGCGACGACGGGCCGCGAGCGCCGCTGCCGGCTGAGCTCATCCGTAACCGGCTAGGGTGGTTGCATGCCCGTCTCCACCGTGTCCATCCCCGTCGGACAGTGGTTCGACTCGAACGAGGGCGTTCGCTGGTGGTTCGACTCCGGCTCGTTCGCACTCGACTTCGCGTACACCGGCACGATCGGCGGGATTCACGCCGAAGACCAGCTGCACACGCCCGACGACCTCACGACGTGGACTCGCGAGCGCTTCCCCGTGCCGGTCGGCGCCGCTCGTTCGCGTGACCTCTTCGACGCCGTCGCGCTGCGCGACACGATCGCCCGCCTCGCCGTCGGGCGCAGTCTCGGCGAGGAGGCGCGGCCCTCCGATCTCGATCTCGTGAACCTCTATGCGGCAACCCCCGACATCCCGCCGTCGCTCCCGGGCGGAACCCGGCAGGCGGGCCGGTCGGTGCAGACCGTGTCGCAGGCGCTCTCCACGATCGCTCGAGACGCCGTCGACCTGTTCTCGGTCTCGAACGCCGACCGCATCCGCACCTGCTCGGGGGGCGACTGCGAGGTGGTCTACCTCGACACGTCGCGGGCGGCGAGCCGCCGTTGGTGCTCGATGCAACGCTGCGGCAACCGCGCCAAGGTGCGTGCGCACCGGGCACGCCGGGCGGTGCAGTCGGCCGCCTGAACACGCGCCGTCGGCAGCGCCACGGGCAGGTCAGCTGACGGATGCCCCGCGCACCTGCGACGCGGTGCGCACGACCCGGGCTTCGCCGCTCGAATCGAGCGATGCGGCCGCGTGCAACTCGCCCGTTCCGACGCCGGCCGCGGCCGCCGCACGGCCCGACGCCGACGCCGACGTGAGATGGCGCACCGCCCGCCGCAGGCCGCCGAACGCCGCAGCAGCGACCGCCGCCTCGGGTGAGGTGTCGTCGATGCCGAGCGCGGCGAGCGCGTCGATCACGGCGCCGGCACCGAGCAGGTCGTCGGCTGCGAACCCGGCATCGGCGTCGCCGGCGGCGAGGATCGCGAGGTAGGCACGGCGGCCGAGGCGCTCCTGCTCGGCGAGGATCCAGCGGGCGGTCGCGGTCGCGTCGACGAGACCCGCGACGAGCACCGCGGCATCGGCGGGCACGCGTTCGAACAGGCCCGTGGGAAGACCCGTCGCCGCGGCATCCGGAATCGCGGCATCGCGAATGACGTCGACCCACACCACGACATCGGCGCCGCCCGCGATGCGGGCCGCCCCGCGCACTCCCCAGTCGAAACGCACCTGGTACTTGGATTGGCCGAACGCCTCGCTCGATTCACTCACCGCAGCAGAGTATCCGCTCGTCGCTACTTGCTCATGCCCGCGGTCAGCCCCGAGACGATCTGTTTCGTCGCGATGAGGAAGAGCACCACGAGCGGGATCGTCGCGAGGGTCAGCCCCGCGAAGAGGGTCGCCCAGTCGGTCTGGTACTCGCCGAAGAACCGGGTGATGCCGACGGGCAGCGTGTACGCGTCCTGGTCGCGGATGAGGATCAGCGGGTAGAAGAAGTCGTTCCAGACCGGCACGAAGCGGAACACGATGACCGTGGCGATCGCGGGCTTCACGAGTGGCAGGTGCACACGCCAGAACGTCGCGAACGGGCCGGCACCGTCGAGGCGGGCGGCCTCGTCGAGCTCGATCGGCAGCTGGCGGAAGAAGCTCGCGAGCACGAACGTCGAGAACGGGATGCCGAGCGCACCGTAGACGAGGATCAGGCTCCAGAGGTTGCTCACCATGCCGAGGCTGTCGAGCAGGAAGAACAGCGGCAGGATCGCGAGGAACACCGGCAGCATGAGCCCCGAGAGGAACGTCGCCTCGAGCACGCCGAACAGCTTCGACCTCGTGCGGGCGAACGCGTAGGCGGCGAGCAGTGACACCGCGGTCGAGAGCAGCACCGAGGCGACCGTCACGAAGATCGAGTTGAAGAAGTACGTGTCGAACGACGCCGTGATCCAGGCCTTCTGGTAGCTCGCGAAGTTCGGCGGCAGCGGAAGGCCGATCGGGTTCTGCGCCATGTCCTGCGTGGTGCGCAGCGAGTTCGACACCATGAGCAGCAGCGGCGAGATCGAGATGACCGCGTAGATCCAGAGGAACGTCGATGAGGCGACGCCGCCGAACGTGACGGGCTTGCGACGACGAGAGTCGCGGCCCGGCGCGGGATGCCTCGGGCCCGTGTCGACGGCCGGAGGAGAGGTGAGCACGGTCATCAGTAGAGCCGCCGTTCCGCACGTCGCATCAGCCAGGTGATGAGCATCGAGACTCCGAAGATGAAGAGGAAGAGGAGGGTCGCGATCGCCGAGGAGGTGCCGATCGCGTTGGAGGAGCCCGACTCGAACGCCGTGCGATAGAAGAGGAGGCTCAGCACGTCGGTCGCGCCGGCCGGACTGCCTTGGGAGCCGCCGAGGGCGTACGGGATCGGGAACGCCTCCATGGCGCCGATGAACGTGAGCACGCTCACCGTGCCGATCGCGGGCACGAGCATCGGCAGCGTGATGGAGCGGAAGCGCTGCCAGGGCCCGGCGCCGTCGAGCGAGGCAGCCTCGTCGATCTCCTCGGGGATGCCGCCGAGCGCCGCTCCGTAGAGCAGCACCGGGAAGCCGATCCACTGCCAGGCGGTGACGATCACGACGACCCAGATCGCCGTCGCGGGGTCGCCGAGCCACGGCTTCGCGAGATCGCCGAGGCCGATCGCCCGCAGCACCGAGTTC
Source organism: Agromyces ramosus (assembly GCF_030817175.1). Taxonomy (NCBI): domain Bacteria; kingdom Bacillati; phylum Actinomycetota; class Actinomycetes; order Micrococcales; family Microbacteriaceae; genus Agromyces; species Agromyces ramosus. The sequence goes on from NZ_JAUSYY010000001.1 coordinate 897,365, forward strand.
ACCGGGCCGAAGAGCGGCGACAGCATGAGCGACCACAGGTAGCCGACCACGAGAGGTGAGACGAGGTAGGGCAGCGTGTACATCGTCTGGAAGAAGCGCTTGAAGCGCGACATCCGGTGCAGGAGCGTCGCGAGCCCGAGGCCGACCGTGTTCTGGAAGAACATCGCACCGGCGAACAGCAGCAGGTTGTGGAGGAAGGCGTTCGGGATGTCGGTGCTGAACGGCAGCTCGGTGAACAGCGCGACGTAGTTCTCGATGCCGGTGAAGCCGCCGCGAACGATGCCCGTCCATCCGAAGAAGGAGTAGCTGAGCGCCGTGAGCAGCGGATACAGGATGAAGACGGCGAACAGCACGAGGGCCGGGAGGACGAAGACCATGCCCGCCCGTCGCGACAGGGCGATGCCCGTGCGCGTGGTGCGGCGTGAGGTGATGGCGGACATGGTCCTCGTTCCTTCTACTCGGTCACTCGCCCGGGACGAACCACTGCGAGACGCCCGCCTGCAGGGCGCCGGCGACGCCGGCCGGGTCGGTCTGGCCGAGGAACATCTTCTGCACCTGCTCGCCGAGCACCGCGGTTCCCTGTGGCTCGCCGTAGCGGAAGTCCACGAGGAGCAGGTAGGGCGCCTGGCCGTCCTGGTAGTTGTCCCATGCCTCCTTCATGACCTCGTCGGAGTACTCCACGCCCGGGATCGCCGAGAACTGGTTGAGCTCGTCGGCGACGAGCTGGCCGAACTCGGGCGTCGCGAGCCAGTTGAGCAGCTCGAACGCGGCGTCCTTGTTCTCCGACTTCGAGTTCACGGCGAAGTTGCCGTCGGCGTAGGCGGGGCTCACGGGCGTCTCCGAGACGGCGTTCGGCGGCAGCGGCACCTGGTAGGAGCCGAGCTCCAGCTCGGGCGCCTGGGTGCGGAATGTCGCGATCTCGAACGAGCCGCCCGGGAACTGCGCCGCCTGCCCCGAGGTGAACTGGATCTGGCTGTCGGTGTAGCTCACGCCGACGACGTCGGGGGTGAGGTACTTCTGCATGTCCGCGACGATCTGCAGGGACTCGACGTAGTCGGGGTCTTCGAAGGTCGCCGAGCCATCGAGGATCTTCTCCTCGAAGGCGCTGCCGCCGTAGCGGGTGGAGCCGAAGATGTCCGAGAAGATCGGCAGCATCCAGGCATCCTTGGCGCCGAGGGCCATCGGCGTGACGCCCGCCGCGAGGAGGTCTTCGTTGAGCTCGATGAAGTCGTCCCACGTCTTCGGCACTTCGAGGTCGTGCTCCTCGAAGATGGCCTTGTTGTAGAAGACCTGCAGGGTCTGCGTCGCGAGCGGCACGGCGTAGAGCTTGCCGTCGGACTTGCCCTTCGCCCCGGCGAGCACGCTGGGGGCGATCTCGTCGACGCCGTCGACCTTGCCGTCGATGGGCTCGAGCTGGCCGGCCTCGATGTTCGGCTGCAGCTGGCCGTAGGCGCGCACCATCGGCACGTCGGGGCCATCGGAGCCGGCGAGCCCGGTCGTCAGGATCTGGTTGTACTCGGTGTTCTGGAACGCCTCGAACTCGACGGTGATGCCCGGGTGCGCCTCCTCGAACACGTCGAAGATCGAGTTGTACGCCTCGACGTCTTCGGTTCGCCACGACCAGACCTTGAGGGTCACCTCTTCGTCGCTCGTCTGGGATCCGCCGCTCGGCGCACTCGGTGCGCAGGCGCTCAGCACGAGCGCGGAGCCGAGGGCGGCCGCCGCGATCGTGAGTGTACGTCGCCTCATGTGTGTACTCCTTCGATGTGGGTGGTGGGGGTGGTGCCGGTGGGGGTGGTACCGGTGGTCCTGCCGTGATTCGTACCCAGCGCGGCGAGGGCGGCGCGTACCGAGGCGTCGTGAGCTGCGAGGGTGGCCCTGGCCTCGGATGCCGCGACGCCCGCGAGTCTCGCGACGAGCGCGGTCTTCAGGTCGCCGTCGGCATCGAGCAGCAGCTCGCGCGCCTCGTCGGGCTCCGCGCCGGTGGCGTCGGACAGGATGCGAACGGTGCGCCGGCGCAGCTTGTCGTTCGTGGCCACGACCGAGACCATGAGGTTGGACCAGGTGCGCCCGAGTGCGACCATCAGGGCGGTCGAGAAGCCGTTGAGCACGAGCTTCTGCGCCGTGGCGGCCTTGAGCCGCGTCGAGCCGGTGATCACCTCGGCCCCGGTCTCGAGCACGATGTTGCGGTCGACGTCAGGGCCGAAGGCCGAGTCGGGGTTGCACGAGACGAGGGCCGTGTAGGCGCCCGCCTCGCGTGCGGCGGCGAGCGCGCCGCCCACGTAGGGGGTGTTGCCGGATGCCGCGAGCGCGATGACGAGGTCGCGACCGGTGACGCCTGCTGCGGCGGCGCGGCCGGCCTCGATCGAGTCCTCCGCATCTTCGACCGCACGCACGAGGGCGGTCTCGCCTCCCGCGAGGTGCGCCACGACGACGCCTTCGTCGAGGTTGAAGGTGGGCAGGAGCTCGGCGGCGTCGAGCACGCCGAGACGGCCGGACGTGCCGGCGCCGAAGTAGTGCACCGAGCCGCCGTCGCGGACACGCCGGGTGGCGTGCTCGACGAGGTCGGCGAGTTCGGGCAGCACGCGGGCGACGGCGTCGACGGCGAGCCGGTCATGCACGTTCAGGAGTCGGAGGAGCTCTTCGGTCGTCGCGCCGTCGATGCCGATCGATGCGTCGAGTCGCTGCTCGGTCGGGGAGTTGTCGACCCCGTCGCGCGTCACACCATCGGCGTGGGAGGAGGAGAGAGCCATGGAGCGAGGGGTCCTTTGCAGCCTTCGATGAAGCGTGTTTCGACAGTATGAACAAAAATGTCGCATTATGGAAGATAGTTGGGGATTTTTTCCAGCGGTGACCGATCCCTGACGGGAGGGAACCGAATGCATCCGGTGGCAGGCATCCTGCAGGCAGGGTCGATGAACGCCCCGCCCGCGTTCTCAGGGGCCGTGGTGCTCGCGGCGGTCGACGGTGCGGTCGAGGTGCACGAGGTCGCGGGGCGCACGGTCGCGTGGGCCGACGCCGAGCGGCGAGTCACCGCGCACGGCGAGCCGGTCGATGCGGGCACCTACTTCGACCTCGCCTCGATCACGAAGGTGTTCACGGCAGCCGCGTTGCTCGCGGAACTCGACCGGCACGGGCAGGACGCCGAGTTCGCCGTTGCCGAGGTACTGCCTGAGTTCCGAGACGGTCCGGCGCGTGCGGTGACCGTGCGGCACCTGCTCACCCACACGGCCGGCTTCGCCGCCGAATGGCTCGACCGGCGACGCGACGCCGACAGCCGACGTCGATTCCGCATCACCCGGCCGATCGACGCACCGGGCGAGGTGCACCGGTACTCGTGCGTCGGCTACATCTGGGCGGGCCTCGCCGCCGAGGCGCTCTCGGGCCTGCCGCTCGACCACCTCATCGCCCGGCACGTCACCCGCCCGCTCGGGCTCGCCGACACCATGTTCCGGCCGCCCGCGGCACTCCGCTCGCGGATCGCCGCGACCGAGGTGCAGCACGAACCCGACCGCGGGCTCGTGCACGGCGAGGTGCACGACGAGACGGCCTGGGCGCTCGACGGGGCATCCGGCAATGCAGGACTCTTCTCGACCGCCGGCGACCTGCTCCGCGTCGCGGAGTTGTTCCGGAGCGGTGGTGCGGCAGACGGCGAGCAGGTGCTTCCGGCCTGGGTCGTCGAGGCGATGACGACGGCCGACCCGCGCGTCCCGAGCCCGACCGACGGTTATGGCCAGGCACTCGGCATGCGCGTCGACGAGGAGTGGATGGGCGGCCTCCGCGTGCCGGGGCACGCGGTCGGGCACACCGGCTTCACGGGCACGAGCATGGCGACCCAGCCGGGCGGCCGCCGGTCGCTAGTATTCCTAGCCAACCGGGTCCACCCGTCGAGGACCTCGACCGAGATCTTCGCGATGCGCCGATCCGTCGCCGACGCCGTCTCCATCGAAAGGGGGCCAGCATGACGAGCGACGTGTTCGTGGCACTCCGACAACGCATGCCCGCGCTCAGCAAGTCCGAACGGCACATCGCCGAGATGGTCATCGACGACCCCTCGATCGTCGTCGAGTCGACGATCACCCAGCTCGCCGAGCTGTGCGGGACGTCGCAGGCGAGCGTCGCCCGGTTCTGCCGCGCCACGGGCTTCGGCGGCTACAAGGAGTTCCGAATGGCCATCGCCGCGGCGCAGAGCCGCGAGGAAGCCGCGCAGGAGTTGTTCCGCGTCTCCGATGCCGAGATCGACCCCAACGACAGCGCCCTCGAACTCGTGACGAAGGTGGCGTACCAGGAGGTGCGCGCGATCGAGGAGACCGCCAGGAGCCTCGACCTCGTCGCGCTCGACGCGGTCGTCGCGGCGATCCGCACGGCTCCCCGCATCGAGATCTTCGGCGCGGGCTCGAGCGGCCTCACCGGCGAGGACCTGCACCAGAAGCTGCACCGCGTGGGATTCACGAGCTATTGCTGGGCCGATGCCCATCTCGCCCTCACCTCGCTCGCCCTTGCGCGCCCGGGCTGGGTCGCGGTCGGAATCTCGCACTCGGGCCTCACCGTCGAGACGAACCAGATGCTCGAGCTCGCCCGCTCGGGCGGCGCCACGACGGTCGCGATCACGAACTTCCCCGATTCGCCGCTCGGTGCGAACGCCGACCTCGTGCTCGCCACGTCGGCCCGCGAGTCGCGGTACCGCACGGGCGCGATGTCGAGCCGCCTCGCCCAGATGGCGCTCGTCGACTTCCTCGTCGTGCGGTTGCTGCAGGGCGACTTCGATCGCGCGAGCGACTCGCTGCGGCGCACCTACGACGCGGTGCAGGCGCACCGGCTCTCGGGCCGCGGCACCTGAGCCGGCTCAGTGCCCGAGTGCGTCGTACATCGCGAGTGCCTCGGCGTCGCTCGCGCGTGCCGCCGCGCGCCGCGCCGCGTCGAGGGCGGCGACCGGGTCGGGCTCCTGTCGCGCCATCACGAGCTGCCGCTGCGCCTCGGCGAGCCGAGTGCGCGCATCGGCCCCGACGACACCGCGCCCGCGCTCGATCGCGGCCTCGGCCACCCTGAGCTGACTCTCCGCGATCGCGATGGCGCCGCCCAAAGCCCCCCGGGCACCGTCGAGACGCTGCTGGGCGTTGCGCGCAGCCGCCCGAGCGACCTCGAGGCGATCACGACCGGCACGCAGTCGATCACGATCGGCGAATGGGTCGCCCGCGACATCCGACCGCGATGCCATGACCGCGGAGGCATCGCCGATCGCGACGCCCAGCGCGCTCGCGGCGTCGGGGTCGTCCTGCCGATCGCGTTCACCGCGCGCCGCCACCAGTTCAGCATCGAGTGCGGCGGCTTCGGCGGCGGCCTCCGACTGGGCGCCGGCGAGCGCCAGCTCGAACCTCTCGACCTCGGCGAGATCGCGGTCGGCCCGTTCGAGACGATCGGCCGCGATGCCGAGCAGGTCGGCAACGGGCTCCGAACGCGCGAGCTGGGCCCCGGCCTCGGCGAGCGCGGCGGTGCCATCGGCGAGCGCGGCATCGACACGGGTGACCGCCCCGCGGGCGGACTCGAGCGCCGAGGGCGCGAAGCGGCTTGCGAGGCGGGCGAGCATCGTCTCGGCCTCGACACGACGACGGCCGAGTCGCTCGGACTGCGCGCGGAGCGCGGGCAGGTCGGAGTGCGCGCCGCGTTCGGCGTGCCTGCGGGTCGCGAGCGCCGCCTCCGCTTCGCCGATCGACGCGAGCGCGGATCCGCACAGGTCCTCGATGCGCCCGCTCCACGTCCGTCGTTCGGCGGCGGTGTCGTGCTCGGCGTCGTCGAGGCGCTGCTGCAGGATGAACGCCTCTCGAAGGCTGCCCCGGGCGGCGACGACGGCAGTGCGCAACGCCTCTGCGGCTTCGGGGCCGAACTGCGCGTCGGCGAACGCGACCTCCCGCTCGGCCTCGCGCACGGCGTTGTCGGCCTGCACGATGAGGCCCTTCGCGCGCACCTCCCCGGCGCGTCCCTGCTCGAGGGCGCTCCGCTCACGTCGAGCACCGAGGCGGCGGAGGCCGACGAGCCCGCCGACGAGGGCGACCGCAGCGGCGGCGAACACGACGAGCGAGGGCAACCACCACAGTCCGTCGGGCATGTGCGGGAGTCTAGGCCGTGCCGACCACCCGCACCCGGACCGCACCTGTGAATCCGGGTGAGGGCTTGGCAGGGGCATCCGGCCGCCATACTCTCGGCTCATGCGAGTGCTCCTGAAACTCACGCTTGATTGCACGCCGGATGCCGCGTGGCGGGCGCTGCGCAGCCCCGCCGTGCTGCGCGAGGTCGTGGCGCCGTGGCTCGACTTCTCGTCGCTCGAAGACGGCGGACTGCCGACGGTCTGGCCCGAGGGGCAGCACCGCGTGCGCGCGCTCGCGTTCCGCCGATTCCCGGCAGGCGACGAGCTCGTCGACGTGAGCTACCCCGGCGGCCTGCCGACCGGGGTGCGGATGCTCCGCGACGGGGGCGGAGCGCTCACCGGCCCGCTCGCACTGTTCGAACGGTGGGACCATCGCATGGCCGTCTCCGCGCTGCCCGACGGCCGCACGCTGTATCGCGACCAGCTGCTCGCCCGCGCCGGCGCGCTCGACCTCGTCGCCTGGTACCCGACGTGGGCGTTCTGGCAGTGGCGGGGGATGCGGCTCAAGCAGCTTGCGCCGGGCTGGTCCTACGACCCGCCCGGCACCGCCGACGCCGCGGCGGCAACCGCCGGCAGCGGAGCTGCCGCGTGAGCAACACGATCGGCGCCCTCCAGCTGGCCGACTGGCGCCGACGAGTGTTCGGACTGTACGCGGGCGTCAGGCAGCTCAGCGTGCACGACCCTGCCGCGGGGCACGAGCTCTGGAAGTCGGCGCGCGACGAGCTCTTCGCGGGTCATCCGCAGTCGCCGCTCCTGCCCGACGACCGCGCGAACTTCACGGGCCTCACCGTGCCGCGCTACGATCCCGATTGGCGGTTCGAGCTCGAGGTGCGCCGGCCCGACGAGCCGGCCCGACTGACCGTCGACAGCGCGACCGACGGGCTCATCCCCTTCGCGCTCGTGGGCACGGTGCGGATCCCCTACCTCGGGACGCTCGACGTGTGGCGTCTCACGGGTTACGGCGGCGGTCTCTTCGTGCCCGTGAAGGACAAGCTCGCCGGTGCGCCCGGCGGAACTTACGGCGGCGGGCGGTACCTTCTCGACACCGTGAAGGGCGCCGACCTCGGGCAGGGCGCCGACGGCGACTCCCTCGTCGTCGACTTCAACTTCGCGTACAACCCCTCGTGCGCCTACGACCCGTCGTGGTCGTGCCCGCTCGCGCAGCCGGGCAACACGGTGCGTGAAGAGGTGCCGGTGGGCGAGCGGATGCCGCGCTGACGCACCCGGTGATGCGTCAGGCGCACACGGTGCGTACAAGCCCGGAGGGCGCGGATCAGCCCACTCAGGGTGCGCGCAGGCTGCGTCCGCTACACTGGAGTCTGGCGAGCGCGATGATTGCGCCGCCTGCGTCGTAGAAACGCTTCCGGGCAGGGCCTCATCCGAGGGCGCCCGATGACTCTCATACGGCGAACGGATGCGCCGACCGGCGCCTTCGCCAAACACCCACTGCCGGGTCGACAACTCTCCGCCATGCGGAGCTCGAACCCAGCGGTGTGCTCTGCCCTGAAAGGCACCAGTGACCGACATCACCTTCAGCACGCTCGGCGTGCCCGCTCCCCTCGTCGCGGCCCTCGCCGCCGACGGGATCACCTCCCCGTTCCCGATCCAGGTCGACACCCTGCCCGACACGCTCGCCGGACGCGACGTGCTCGGCCGCGGCAAGACCGGCTCGGGCAAGACCCTCGCCTTCTCCATCCCGATGGCCGCTCGCCTCGGCGGTGCGCTCTCCGGCGGCAGGCGCCGCCCCGGCCGCCCGCTCGGCCTCGTGCTCGCACCGACCCGCGAGCTCGCCACCCAGATCGACGCGGTGCTCGCACCGCTCGCCGCCGCCTACGGCATGACGACCACCACGATCTTCGGCGGCATCAGCCAGAAGCGCCAGGTCGACGCGCTGCGCGCCGGCGTCGACATCGTCGTCGCCTGCCCGGGCCGTCTCGAAGACCTCATGAAGCAGGGCCACGTCACGCTCGACGCGATCGAGATCACCGTGCTCGACGAGGCCGACCACATGGCCGACCTGGGCTTCCTCCCCGTCGTCACCCGCATCATGGACAAGACGCCCTCCGGCGGCCAGCGCCTGCTCTTCTCGGCGACGCTCGACAACGGCGTCGACAAGCTTGTCAAGCGCTTCCTGCAGAACGAGGTGCTGCACTCGGTCGACGAGGCCACCTCGCACGTCGCCGCCATGACCCACCACGTGTTCGAGGTCGAGGACGTCGACCAGAAGAACGAGCTCATCCGCGTGCTCGCTTCCGGCACCGGCCGCCGCATCCTCTTCATGCGCACGAAGCACCACGCCAAGAAGCTCGCCAAGAAGCTGACCGACCAGGGCATCCCCTCGGTCGACCTGCACGGCAACCTGTCGCAGCCGCAGCGCGACCGCAACCTCGCCGCGTTCTCCGACGGCTCGGCTCGCGTGCTCGTGGCGACGGATGTCGCGGCGCGCGGCGTGCACGTCGACAACGTCGAGCTGGTCATCCACGTCGACCCGCCCATGGAGCACAAGGCGTACCTGCACCGCTCGGGCCGCACCGCTCGTGCCGGCAGCGAGGGCGACGTCGTGACGATCAGCCTGCCCGCCCAGAAGCAGGATCTGAAGACGCTCCTGCGCAGGGCCGCCATCGTGGTCACCCCGCAGCGCGTCACCGCCACGTCGACCGCGGTCACCGCGCTCGTCGGCGACGTCGCAGCCTACGTGAAGCCGCTCCCCCGGGCCGCGGTGCAGGAGCAGGGCGGTCGCTCGCAGGGCGGCGGCCGTTCGCAGGGCGCCAACGCGCAGCGCAAGCGCGCCGCTCGCGGCGAAGGCCGCGGATCGTCCGATGTCGGCACGGCGTCGCCTCGCCGCGACCGCTCCGGCCGCACCGCCGAGACGAAGGCGCATGCCCCCAAGCAGGGCGGCGGCCACAGCCGCGGCGCGCAGACGACGGGCGCCCAGCGCGGCACCTCGGCTCGCTCCGGCTCGGCCAAGCAGCCGATCCGGGTCGGCAGTCTCGTGTCGCCGTCGCGCAACGAGCGCGGCAACCGGCGCGCCCAGGGCTGAGCAAGCCTGAACTGACCTGCCGAACGGCCCCGACGAGTTCACTCGCCGGGGCCGTTCGCGTCGGGTGCGCCGCGTCGAGTGCGGTGCCGATTTCGTCGCTGGCGCTCGCTGGCTTAGTCTCTGGGCATGAGCACCGAAGTTGTTGCCGATGTCGTCGTCCGTCCCATTCGGGACTCGGATGTCGAGGCCCTGGGCCGTGTTCACGCCACCTGCTGGCACGAGACCTACGACCACCTGATCAGCGCAGCCGCCTTCGAGCACCTGTCGCCGCGCCGCATGGCCGAGCTGTGGAATCACTACGCCGAGCGAGGCGAGGAGTACTCCCAGTTCGCTGCGCTCGTCGACGGCGAGATCGTCGGCTTCGTCGGCTCGGGTCCCGCCCGCGACGACAACCCGCCCCGCGATCGCGAGCTCTACTTCATCTACCTCCTCGACGCCTATCACGGCACCGGCATCGGCCAGAAGCTCTTCGATGCGGCCGTCGGCACCGAGCCGGTGTACCTCTGGGTGGCATCCGACAACCCGCGTGCGCACCGCTTCTATGCCCGCAACGGCTTCATCGCCGACGGTGCCGACCAGCGGGTGCCGTTCCTCGGCGAGGAGATCCACGAGGTGCGGCTCGTCCGCTGAGCGTGCGCCCGTACGCTGACCGCGTACGTGGATTCCGGGCGTCGGCGGCGCTCGGTAGCGTGAGCCGGGTCGGCATGAGCCGACGGATGCCACGAGAGGATCGCTCGATGTCCGATTCCGCGCCCCGTCCCGCCCTCGACGCCCTCGCCGATCGCCTCGGCGAACGAGTCACCCGGCCCGGCCATCCACTCTGGGACGCCATGCGCTCCCCGTGGAACCTCGCCATCGACCAGCGCCCGGCCGCGGTCGCCGTGCCCGCCGACGTCGACGAGCTCCGCGCGGTGCTCGTCGCGGCGCGTTCCGACGGGCTCGGCATCGCGGTGCAGCCGTCGGGCCACGGGGCATCCGGCTCCCTCGAAGGAGCGGTGCTCGTGCGCACGAGCGCGTTCGACGAGATCGAGATCGACACCGCCGCCCGCATCGCGCGGGTCGGCGCAGGCGTGCGCTGGGGGCTGGTGCTCGAAGCGCTCGCCGGCTCCGGGCTCGTCCCCCTCGCCGGCTCGAGCCCGGTCGTGAACGCCACGGCATTCACCATCGGCGGCGGGCATTCGTGGTTCTCGCGAACGCACGGGCTCGGCTCCGGCGCACTGCGGGCCGTGCAGCTGCTCACCGCCGATGGGCGGCACCGCTGGATCCGCGACGCCGACGACCCCGAGCTCATGTGGGCGTTGCGGGGTGCGGGCGGCGCCTTCGGCGTCGTCACCGCGATCGAGATCGAGCTCTACCCCGCCCCCGAGCTCGTTGGCGGCCGCCTGGTGTTCGCACCCACCGATGCGGCCGCGGTGTTCCGCGCGGTCATCGCGGCAGGCCGGAGCGCCCCCGAGAGCCTCGCGCTCCACGCCGGGGCGATGCGCATCCCCGATGTTCCCGCAGCTCCACCCGAGCTGCGGGGCACCACGATCGTGAGCGTCGAGCTCGTCGAACTGGGCGCCTCCGCCGAGGCTCGCGACGCGATCGACGCCATCCGCGCGGCGGGCACGGTGCACGTCGACACGGTCGGCCGCTTCGAGGTCGAGCTGCTCGGCACCATCGCCGAGGAGCCCACCGACCCGTCGCCGGGATATGGCTGGTCGGTCTTCGCCGATCTCGACGATGACGTCGTCACCCGACTCGTCGAGGCGTGGGAGGAACCCGAAGGGCGGGCCGTCATGGCGATCTCGCTGCGCCTGCTCGGTGGAGCGCTCGCCGGCGCTCCGGCGCGCCCGAGCATCGCCGGAGCGATTCGACAGAACGCGGTGGTGAGCGGGCACGCGATCGGGTGGCCCGAGCTCGCCGACGCGGTGCGTGGCGGCTTCGCGCACCTGCGTGAGGCGCTCGGCCCCGCGGCATCCGATCGCACCCTCTGCACGTTCGCCGCGCCCGGCGTCGGGTACTCGGGTGCGTACGCCCAGGCCGACGTCGCCCGTGCTGCGCGGGTGAAGGCGACGGTCGATCCAGAGGCGCGGTTCGTGGGCAACCGGGAGTTCCGGTAGGCGCGAGCCGTGCGGGCTAGCGCAGCGCGCCCACCGACGCGAGGCCCTGGCGCACGAGCGAGCCGCGGCCGCCCTCCATCTCGGCGGCGACGGATTCGCTCGCGGCCTCGGCGGGCGTCATCCAGGTGACCTCGAGTGCGTCCTGACGAGGTTCGCACGTGCCCGTCACGGGCACGACATAGGCGAGCGACACCGCGTGCTGGCGCTCGTCGGTGAACTGGGAGATGCCCGGCATCGGGAAGTACTCGGCGACGGCGAACGGCACGGCGCTCGTCGGCAGCAGCGGAAACGCCATCGGCCCGAGGTCCTTCTCGAGGTGCCGGAACAGCGCGTCGCGCAGCGTCTCGCCGTACATGACCCGGCCAGAGACGAGCGTGCGCGTCATCTCACCCACCGCGTTCGCGCGCAGCAGCACGCCGACCTCGACGACCTGGCCGAGCCCGTCGACGCGCACGGGAACCGCCTCGACGTACAGGAGCGGCAGGCGCCCCCTCACCTCGGCGAGCTCGAGGTCGGTGAGCCACCCCGGATTGGCGGGCGGGCGAACGCCCGGTTCGTCATCCGGATTCCAGTCCGGGTCGGGGGTGCGCACGCTCATGCCTCGATTCTGCCCCACGCGGCGCCTGCTGCCCATGTCGACGGCCGGATCGGCGGCGGTGCGGCGGTACTGTCGAGGGCGAGACGGATGCGCCGGCGGCATCCGGGCACCCGACGGAGGCACGCATGACCGAGGTTCGCATCGACGACGAGGCGGTGATCTGGTCCGCCTCCGCGGCCGATCGTGAAGGACGGCCGCTCCTCCTGCTGCTGCACGGCTACAACTCCAACGAGGGCGACCTCTTCGGCCTCGCGCCGTACCTCCCCCTCGAGCCGGCGATCGCGTCGCTGCGCGCGCCGATCTTCACGGGGTACGGCAATGCGTGGTTCCACCTGCCGCCCGAGGACGCCGAGCTCTCCCTCGCGGGCGCCGATGCCGCGACCGAGGCGATCATCGACTGGCTCGACCGTGCGGCGCCGGGGTCGACGGCGATCGGCCTCCTCGGGTTCTCGCAGGGCGGCGCGATGGCGATCGAGCTCCTGCGCCGGGCGCCCGAACGGTTCGCGTTCGCCGTGAGCCTCGCCGGATTCGCGCTGCCCGGAGAACGCGACGGCGACCAGCGGATGTCGCGGCTCGCGCCGCCCGTGTTCTGGGGCCGAGGCACCATCGACGACGTGATCCCCGCGGCATCCGTCGCACGCACGCAGGCCTGGCTGCCAGCGCATGCAGACCTCGACGAGCGCATCTACGAGGGACTCGGGCACTCCGTGTCCGAACTCGAGCTCGCCGACGCGGCGGCGTTCCTCAAGGCGCGCTACGCGGCCTGACGCGCGGCGGCGTGTGCGTGGGGCGTCAGACGCCCGAGCCGCCTCCGCCGCCGCCGCTCTCGCGAGGGTTGCGCGCGGCGCGCTCCTTGTCGCGCTCGGCGACGCGGATCTTCTCGGCGCGCACGGCCGCCTGGGTGGCGCGTTCGGTGACGAGCCACTGCGGCGGCGCGACGAGGAGCTCCTTGATCTGGGCGGTCGTCAGCGGCTCGTCGATGCCGCCCCGCGTGAGACCGGAGTTCGAGATGCCGAGCTTCGCGGCGACCACGGGGCGGGGGTGCGGGCCCTCGCGGCGCAGCACCTGCAGCCACTCGGGCGGGTCGGCCAGGAGGGAGTTGAGCTCGTCGCGAGTGACGACCCCGGTGCGGAACTCCTCTGGGGCGGCCTCGAGGAGGATGCCGAGCTTCTTCGCTGCGGTCTCCGCCTTCATGGTCTGCGGGTTCTTCGACTGGGACTGGCTCACCCTCACACCGTAGCCGATACCCTGAACAGAGCGGCCTTCCGGCGGCGGGAACGGGGGCGGAGTTGACGCTGAGGCTGCGCTACGTCGCCGGGGTCACCCCCGCGCGATGGCTGCGTGTGTGGGACGAACTGCGCCCCGACCTCCCGCTCGAGGCGATCCGGGTCGACGAGGCCGACCAGCTCACCGCACTCGCGGCGGGCGAGGCCGACCTCGCGTTCGTGCGCCTGCCCGTCGACGGCACGGGCCTGCACACCGTGCAGCTGTGGGACGAGATCGCCGTCGCGGTGCTTCCCAAGGAGCATCCGCTCGCCGACGCCGAGTCGCTGGCGCTCGCCGACCTCGAGGGCGAGCCGATCGCGCCCCAGCAGCCCGACCCGGCCATGACGATCGAACTCGTCGCCGCCGGTACCGGCCACGCCGTGGTGCCGCACTCGATCGCCCGCCTGCACCGTCGCAAAGACGTCGTCGCGGTTCCCGTGACGGATGCCCCGCCGACGCGCATCGCGCTCGTGTGGCCGGTCGACCGCGACGACGCCGACATCCAGCAGTTCGTGGGCGTGGTGCGCGGTCGCGGCGCGAAGAGCTCCCGCACCGAGGGCGACGCCGAACCCGCGATCAAGCCCGCGAAGGCCGCGAAGCTGGCCGCCGCCGAGCGACGAGCCGCAGACGCCAAGGCAGGCACGGGCAAGGGCGCGAAGGGCGGCAAGGGAAAGGGCGCCGGCAAGAGCGCGAAGTCGGGGCGCACTGCACCGCGCACCGGCCAGGGCGCCAAGCAGCGCAATCGCCGGAGAGGTCGATGAGCGGGGCGAAACCCTTCCTGTTCCTCTCGGCCCGGCCCGAGGTCGAGGCGGTCGGCCCCGAATACGAGTCGGTGCGCCGCGCGACGGGACTCGACGCGGGCCGCCTCGACCATGTGCGCCTCGACGTCGACCCGCTCGGCGAGCTGCGCCTCGACGACTACGCCGGCGTCATCGTCGGCGGCAGCCCCTACAACGTGACGACGCCCGAGACGGGCAAGCACCCCGTGCAACTGCGCGTCGAAGCCGACCTCGCCCGCCTCGCCGAGGCCGCCCTGCTCGCCGACCACCCCGTGCTCTTCACGTGCTACGGCATCGGCGTGCTCACGCGCGTGCTCGGCGGCGCCGTCGGCACGCTGCACGGCGAGGACGCCGCCGCGGTCGAGGTCACCCTCACCGACGAGGGCGCAGCCGACTCGCTCGTGGGCGTGCTCCCCCACCGGTTCGACGCGCTCGTCGGCCACAAGGAGGCGACCGAACGCCTGCCTGCCGAGGCCGTGCTGCTCGCGGCATCCGCCGGGTGTCCCGTACAGATCTACCGCGTGGGCCGCCGCGTCTACGCGACGCAGTTCCATCCCGAGGTCTCGACCGACGACTTCGTCGCCCGCGCGCAGGTGTACCGCCACCACGGGTACTTTCCGGCGAGCGAACTGCGCGAGGTGAGCGAGCGGCTCGCCGCGGCATCCGTCGTCGAACCGCAGCGGATGCTCCGCCGGTTCGTGGAACTGGCCGCCGGTTGAGACACGTCGAGCGGATGCCTCAGTGCTGAGGCATCCGCTCGAATCGTGTGCGGCCGGATTACGCGGCGGTGTTGCGGCTTCCGCGCGTGATGAGGCCCCAGATCAGCAGCACGATGATCGCACCGCCGATGGCGAGAAGCCAGGTGCCGAGGTCCCAGAACTCTTCGAGGCCCACTCCGAAGATCAGGCTCCCGATCCAGCCGCCGAGCAAAGCTCCGACGACGCCGAGCAAGAGGGTGATGAACCATCCTCCGCCCTGCCTGCCTGGCAGGATCAGCTTGGCGATCGCGCCGGCGATGAGGCCGAGAATCAGAAACGCGAGGAAACTCATGTGATGCTCCTTCGGTCGGGGATGACCCAAGGAAACCACTGCGAGCGCTTTCGGGGCAACCCCTTGCGCGCGTGGCGCCGAAAACGCTATTGCTGGGTGCCCGCTGTACGGCGGCTCCGTGCTCGCTCCGCACGACGCCCTGATCACGGTCGGGTCAGGCGGTTCGCACCTCCGGCAGCGGGTAGACCCGCCGCAGCAGCACCCGCTGCGCGAGCGTCCACGCGACGGTCACGAGCAGGTACAGGGCGGCGGCGAGCGGCACGAACATCGCGATCACGGCCGTCGCGAACTGCAGGAACCCGAGCATCCGCAGCGTGTCGGGGTTCGAGAGTGGCGAGACGGGTGCCGAGGCCGCTCCGGCGGCCGCCGGGGGCGGCGTGGGTTGCGGTCGGAACACCCGGCGGGTCAACTCGCCGACGAGCGCGATCGCCAGCACGATCGTGCCGAACACCGCCAACGTCGCGGGCACGGCAATGCCGGTCACGACGGAGCCAGCGAGGCTCGACCCGAGCGGGACGCCGAACAGGGTCTGCGCGAGGAGCGCATTGGGGTGGCCGGCGATCGTGGGCAGGATGAACAGCGCGTAGATGATGCCCACCACGGGAGCCTGCAGCAGCATGGGGAGGCAGCCCGCGAACGGCGTGGTGCCCTCGGCCTCGTAGAGCGCCATGGTCTCGCGCTGAAGCCGCTCGGGGTCCTTGCCGTGCTTGCGCTGCAGTTCGGCGAGCTTCGGCGCGAGCCGGGCGCGGGTGCGCTCGGCCTTCGCCTGCGAGATGCCGACCGGAATGAGGGCGGCGCGCACGAGCAGCGTCAGGAGCACGACGGCGGCGGCGGCGCTCGAGGCGCCGGCGACCGGTTCGAGGAGGTCGGCGAGGCCCATGAGCACGGCGTAGGCGCCGTCGAGGAGGGCCGCGATGGGCGGGAAGGCATACAGGTCCATGATGGTTCCTTGCGGTCGGAGGGATGCGGGATCCGTCTGGCCGCGGTCGCCGAAGGCCTCGCTCAGCGAGGCGATGGGCGGTGCGATCGGATGTCGCTACGCGGCCGCGACCGCGCGTGCAGGTGCCCTGGGACGCGCGCGTCCGGGAGCGTCGGGGTCGCTCTGTGCGAGCAACCGCCACGGGTCGGCGGTCTGCCGGCACCGGGTCGAGGCCCGTGTCGGATCAGCCGCCACGAGGGCCGGTGAGACGGCGCACGCCGTGACGACGATCGCGACCGCCGCGACGCCGACGACCCCGAGGAGGAGCACCGTGACCTGCGCGTTCGACGCGAGGGCGATCTCGAGCGAGGACTGCGCGTACCGGAGGAGTGCGACGAGGAGTTCCATCATGTCGCCTCCGTTCACGATGCACGAGCCCGCGCTCACCCCGCGAGTGCCTCAACGGTAGCACCGGGTCCGGCGCAAGCCGCAGCGCTCAGGACACGGTGAAGACGATGGACTGCATGACCCTCGGGCGATTGATCTGCTTGGGGATCTCGAGCGTCGCCGTGCAGTCGCCGCTCGGCGGGTGGATCACCTGCGTCGTGCCGGTGCCGTCGGCGCCGATGACCAGCACGAGCACGGTGGAGTAGACCTCGGCTCCGCCCGCGGTGCAGACGATCCGCACCTGGTAGTGGTCGCGGTTGTTCGCCCCGGTCGCGGTGAAGCTCCAGCCGCCGTCCACGTTGTTCGCGGTGAACGGAGCTGCGTTCGCCGCCGCCGGCTCCGCCTGCTTCGCCGTGGCCTCCTCCGTGGCGGTGCTCTCGGCGCCCGGGGCATCCGGAGCCGTCGGCGAGGTCGCGGTCGCGCCCGTCGGTTCAGGTGTGGACGACGGCGCTGCAGTCGGTGCGGCAGTCGCCGCCGCGCCCTTCGGCTTCGCGTCGTCATTCGTGATCTTCACGAGGCCGTAGGCGTCTCGGAGGTTCACCTTGCCGTTCGGGAGGATGCGGATCACGAACGACTCGTCGTCCTCGTAGCTCGCGTCACCGTGCACCGTGAAGACGATGATCGCCGACGTGGAGCCCGCCGCGAAGGTCACCGTGCCGGCGTTCGGGCCCGAGAAGTCCTGGCCACGCGTGGCCCCGCTCCCGCCGGAAGCCTCGAGTTGCCAGTTCACCGTCAGCGGCGTCGTGCTCGGCGCGGAGAGACCCACGTTCACGCTCACGGTCTTCGACGAGCCTGCGCCGCCCTCGGTCACCGTGGCATCCCCGACGCTCAGCGTGGCGAGTGCCGGTGCCGCGGTGGCGAATCTCGCGTCGTCGGTGCGGAATCGGAACGAATCCACCGACTGCGCGGCAGTGCGGCCGAACACACCGGTGCGCCCGTCGGCGAGCGGTGAGTTGTACACGAAGGACGTCACCACCTGGCCGTTCAACGTGACGGTGACCACCGTGGCCTTCAGCACCACGTTCAGCGTGGAGTCGGCGCCTGCCGTGAGGACCTGCGCGATGACCCGGTCGACGATCCATCCGCCGCGCGTCGTGAAGTGGCCGATGAGGATCCGCTGGCCGGGAACGTCGAGCGCGACGAACTTGAAGTCGGTCGAGCTGTAGTAGTCGAACACGAAGCCGCTGATGCCGTTCGCCGCGAAGACGCTCTCGAGTTCGACGTAGCTCTGGGGGTCGAGCTTCGTGATGCCGGGCTCGCCCGAGGGGCCGTAGGAGACGAGGGAGGTCGCGACTCCGCCGGCGCCGGGCGTGCCGAGATAACGACCGAGAACCGACGACCACGTGCCGGACTCGGGCGTGAACGCCTCGGCGACGCCATCGTCGAAGTACTCGGTGCGGTCGAGCGTGATCTCGGGCGAGATCACGGTGAGCGCGATGTTGTCGAACAGCCCGCGCGCCTGCTGCGAGCCGAACCCGACCATGCCCTTGTTGAGGGCGACGGACTGTCCGTCGACCATGCGGGGCTCGAACTGGTGGCTGAACGCGTTCTTGCCATCGATCGTGACCGTGACCACGAGTCCGTTCACGATGACGTTCAGTGCGTAGTACTTGCCCGAGCGCACGCCGCCGGGCACCACGCCCTGCGCGTCGTACCACCAGCCGCTCGCGTTGCGGTGGCCGATCACCATCTTGTTGATCGACTCGTCGATGCCGGCGAACTTGAAGTCGGTCGGACCGAAGTAGTCGAAGATGATGAAGGCGTTGGCCTTCCATCCGCCGGTCGGCTTCTCCATCGAGATCTTCGCCGAGAGCTCGTAGTAGACGCTCTGGTAGGCGTCGGAGTACCAGACCGCCACGGCGTCCTGCGAGGCACCCGCCGCCGTGACCTTCAGGATGCCGCCCACGATGCTGAATGCACCCGAATCGGTGGCGAAGCCCTGCATCGTGCCGTCGTTGAAGTCCGCGCCGCGGAGGGTGTCGCGCCGGCCCCCTGGGATGTTGCCCGCCTGCGGGTCGGTCGGCCCGCCCGTCTGGGTCTGCCACTGACCGTGATCCTTCTGGGTGATGAGGCCGAGCTCGCCGTACGGCTCACCGTTGCGCGCCGGGTCTTCGCCGGTGTCGGTCGCCCGCGTCGGATCGGCACCCTGGCTGCGTGAGAGCGCGTAGAGGAACTCGGGCAGCTGGGGGTTCACCTGCCGGCTGACGGTCGCGATGCCGAATGGCGAGAACGGCACGAGGTAGGTGTTGAACTCGCCGACCCAGTCGATCAGCCGGTCGCCGCCCGTGTTGCCGATGAGGATGTCGAGGCCGGCGCCGCCGTACACGCGGTCCTGGTAGCTCGAGTTCACGCCGTCGGGCGCATCGTTCAGGCCGCCGTTGGTGGTGAGCACGTCGTCGGCGTTGGAGAGGTCGTTGCCCCAGCCCGGCCACAGCGTGTCCTTGCCGGTGCCGCCGACCGACCAGTCGTTGCCGAGGTCGCCGAAGATCGCGTCGTCTCCGTCGGAGGGCTGGTTGGTGATCGTGCCGATGCAGTCGCCCTGGTTGTTCACCGCGATGCACGCCGTGACCCAGTTGCCGGAGGTCGCGTCGTTGTTCAGGAAGAACGGCCGGTTCCACGGAGCCGCCCCGCCCTTCCAGACGCTGCCGTCGCCGTTGAAGAGGATGACCCGGCGCGGGTCGTACTCGTCGTAGAGCAGGAACTCGCCGAGGCGGATCTCGTTGTGGTTGTTCGAGTGCCAGGCGTTCGTGTCGGCGCCGAAGTGCAGCACGTCGCCCGGGTTCCACGGGTGGGCGAAGTCGAGGTACTCGAGGCCGATCGGGTCGCCGTCGCCGTCGAAGTGCTGCGCGTAGCCGACGGTGAGCGCCTCGGCACCCGAGATCGCGTCGTCGCCCGCGCCGCCATGGATCCAGTCGCCGCCCCAGCCGCCGAAGATGATGTCGTCGGAGTTGTTCGCGTCGAACGTGGGCTGGTTCGCCACGTGGTGCTGGCTCATGTTCTCGTTCGGGCCGAGGTTGTAGACCGTGAGGTCGGCGGCCTTCACGAGCTGGCCGGCCACGTTGATCGTCGCGGTCTGCACCTGGCCCGGGGTGTAGATGAACTCGTTCAGCACGTCGCCCTGGCTCGTCTTCGTGTCGGGGTCGATCGTGCGGAACCGCAGGATGCCGTACAGCGCCTCGGCGTACTCGTTGCAGACGGCGCTCGAGTTGGTGGAGCATCCGGTGTTCCGGCTCGTGAAGATGCGACCGTCGTCGCCGAGGATGCCGTCGGAGCCCGTGCCGCCTGAGATCCAGTCGTTGCCCCAACCGCCGATGAGGTCGTCGTTCTGCGCGTCGCCGTAGATGACGTCGTGGTCGGCGCCGGCGTACACCGTGTCGTCGCCGGTCTCGCCGTGGACCTCGTCGCGCCCGCCGATCTGCAGGTACTTCCAGGTGCCGGTCGCGGTGTCGAGGATCGAGGAGCAGGTCGGCTGGGTCGCCGAGCCGTTGCAGTCGGCGCCGATCGGGAGGCCGAAGTTCTGCGGCAGGAAGTCGGGGCCGCCGACCGTGTAGTCGAGCAGGTGCACGCCGCGGACCACGAGCTTCTGCGGGCCGTAGGTGTCGTAGTTGAACGTCACGTAGTTCGGCTGGCCCGCCTGCGTCTGGCCGATGCCAGACGGGTTCACGTCGGTGTGGTTGGTGCCGACGATGCGGATGATGCGGCCGTTGTCGGCGACGATCGTGTCGGCGTCGCGAGCGTGCATGTTCGCCGGGGTCGTGCCGTCGGCGAGGATGCCGCCGTCGAGGCCGGGAACGCTCGGTGAGCCGGACGTCTGGTTGTTGATGCCGATCTGCGTGCCCGCGCCGCCGAAGAGCAGGTCGGCGCCGCGGTCGTCGCCCGGCGCGTACCACGGGGCCGGCACCGGCACGCCGTCGGGGCGGAGGTCGGGGGTGATGAGGCTGAAGAAGTCGCTCGAGCCGCCGACGATGTCGTCCTGGCCGAGGTTGCCGAAGATGCGGTCGTTGCCGGCGTTGCCCTCGAGGTAGTCCTCGCCGTCGGTCGCGGCCTCGAACGAGGGCACGACCACGAGCACGCCCGTGGAGTCGCAGACCATGGCACCGGCGGCGCCCACGCAGCCGAGCGGAGTGCGGCTCGCACCGACGTGCCAGGTCTGCGCCGGGTCATCCGTCATTCTCGCGAAGGCGCTGTCGATGCCGCCATCGCCCTGGATGGTGTCGTTCCCGAGCTGGCCGAAGACCACGTCGTGCGCCTGGCCGCCCGCGAGGTAGTCGTTGCCGAAGCTGCCGGCGCCCGAGGTGCCCTCATCGAACGCGAAGGTGTGGAAGAGGTTCGTGACGTCGTACTCGGCCCACCACGGTGCCCCGTCGGGGTCGCGGTACGCGCGCGGCGTGCCATCGACGAGGAGGAGGCCCGAGTTGTCCTCGCCCACGACACCGCCGCAGGCGTTCACGCGGTCGGTGCGGCTGTAGAGGAGGGTGCCGCAGAGGGTCTGGAAGCGCGGGCTCGTCCAGTTGCCGGGGGTGCGGACGAAGATGACGTTGTCGCCGAAGACGATGTCGTCGGCCTCGTCGCCGTCGACCATGTCGTGGCCTGCGCCGCCGACGAGCACGTCGCGTCCGAGGCCGCCGAAGATGGTGTCGTCGGAGCCGCGCTGGAGGTTGCGGCTCTCGATCGAGCTGATCGTCGAGGTCGCGGTGGTCTGGATGCGCTGCAGGCGCAGGTCGGGGAGGTTCGGGTCGGCGGTGTTGTACGCCGCCGGGCCGTTCTGCACGACCTCGCCGTGGTCGCCGAAGGCGATGTCGTCGTAGACCGACTCGGGCCCGCCTGCGACCGTGCCGACGCCCTCGCCGAAGAGCAGGTCGCGACCGGCGACGAGGAGGTCGTCGCGCACCGGCGACGGGTACGGCTGGATCGTGGTGCCGTTGTTCAGGTATCCCGCACCGGTGACCGACGGCTTCGGCGAGCGATCGGTGACCGGGATGTCGAGCGCCCTCGTGAAGAGGTCGACGTTCATGCCCGAGTCGCCGTAGAGGTGGTCGACGCCCCGGAGGCCGCGGATCTCGTCGTCGCCCGAGCCACCCGCGAGGTGGTCGCCGGCCTGGCTGCCGATGATGAGGTCGTCGCCGAGTCCGCCGTAGGCCGAGAAGCCGACGGTCGGCAGGTTGTTCGCCGCGCGGTGGGCGAAGAGTCCGGATGCGTCGATGACGTCGTTGCCCGCGTGGTCGTACGGGTGCGCGAGTCCAAGCATCCACTCGTCATCCTCGTTCTCGGCGTCGGGGATGTGCGTGAACGGGTCGAACGGCTTCGGACCGAACTCCATGCCGAGCACGTCGTAGGGGTGGCCCGAGTACCAGACGCCGTCTTGCGAGGTGTCGCCGTAGACGACGAGGGGCGAGTTCGGGCCGGCGGTCTGCTCGAGGTCGCAGGTCACGCCGTCGATCGGGTTCACGAGGTTGCAGACCGTGATGGTGTCGCCGCCGATGCGGAGCCCGCCGTCGCGCGTCGGGTCGTAGCCGGTGACCGTGAAGAGCGGGGCGCTCCAGACCGCGACCCCGGCCGCATTCAGCGACACCGTCGGCTGGAACGCGACGTTCCAGAAGGTCATGGTCGAGGCGGTGAGGCTCTTGATCGTGTACGCACTCGGCATGCCCGAGATGCGCACCTGCATGCCGACCTTGAAGCCGTCGGCGATGAACGAGCCGCCGTCGGTACGGACGAGGGAGTCGGTGTGCACCCGGACCGGCGCGGTGACCGTGACCTCGACGGGCTTCGCCACGTGCACCGTCGTCGCGACCGTGCCGAGCGGGCCGGCGTAGACCGGGCCGGAGAGGTACATGACCGCGCCCTCGCCACAGTGCGGGAACGGGTCGGCGAAGGGGCACGGCGCATTGCCGAAGCCGAGGATCATGCGCGTGAAGCTCTCGCCCGCGAGCTGGATGTGCTGGGGGCCGTTGCCGTAGGGGTTGCCGACGAGGTAGCCGCTGCCCGCGAGGAACGGGGTGAGACCCCACGGCAGCCCGTCGAGGCGGGTGAGCACGAGCGCCGTGCCGGCCGGAGCGCCGGCACCCGGGAGCGACCGCACCATGTCGAAGGAGTTCTGCACGGGTGAGTTGCCGCCGCCGTGCACGACCGTGATGCCACCGTGCGGGCCGGGGACGAAGACCGTCGGCGAGCCCGCCACGGGGGCCGCGATGATGTCGCCTCGCTGGAGCGTGAGGGTCTTGCCATCGGCCGAGATGGCCATGAGCCGCCACTGACCGGTGAAGCCCTGGATCCTCACGAGCTGTCCGACCACGAATCCGTCGGCGAGCCAGCTGCCCGCAGTGCGGGTGACCGTGCCGCCGTCGTCCTGGATGTTCGGCGTGATGACGACCGGTGTGGTCGTCGTGATCGGGACATCCGTGCCGATGACGGTGCGCAGCGCCGTGCCGGTCGCCGCCGCGCCGCTCAGGAGCTGCAGGTACATCACCGTGTTGTCGGTCGTGTCGCCCGGGTCGTCGTCTCCGAAGCCGACGACCCTCCAGAGGCCCGTCATGCCGCTGATCGTCACGGGCATGCCCACGAGGAAGCCTTGCGCCTTCCAGTCGAACGGCGCCGGCCGGCTGAGGCGGTGGGTGGAGCCGAACTGGCCGCCGGATGCCGCGAGCACGACCGTGCCCGCGAGCTTCACCGCGTCGTCGGGCTGCAGCGTGCCCTGGATGTCGAGGCGGTCGTTGCCGACGCCGAGCAGCAGGTTGAAGATCTCGATCGAGGACTTCGCGCCGTTCGTCACGAACTGGCCGTCGATGAACTGGACGGTGCCGTAGCTGATGCCGCCGGGGAAGACCTGCGGCTCACCGAAGGTCTCGCCCTCGACACCCCCGTAGCCGGCCCCGAAGTCGAGGTTCTTCGCCATGCCGAAGCCGGTGAGCGACGTGCTGTTCATCACGCCGCGGCCGTGCGCCTGGCTGGAGTCGTTGTAGATGTTCAGCATGTCGATCTGCTTGGTCTCGGGCGCCTGCGTCGCGATCGCGAACAGCGGTCCGTCCTGCTCGCCGGGCAGCTTCAGCCCGAGTTCGAGCGAGCGGTCGGCACCGGTGACGCCGCCCTCGACGGCGAGCGGGCCACGGAGCTTGGAGACGAGGTGCGTCGAGGCCGGGAAGATCTTCACGCCCTGGCGCTGGATGGGCTGGTTGAACGCGACATCCGCCTCCAGCTCGATGTACTTCTCGAGCGCGTAGTCGTTGCCGGCGGCGACGAACGTGACGACCGCGGCGATGCGCACGACGCTGAACTGGCCACCCGAGAGGAACGCGGCGAGGGAGTCGCCGGAGAGTCCGAACGCCCGCAGCTCGAGCTTCTCGTCGTGGCCCGCGTTGTTGCCGCGGATCACCGCGATCTTCGCCCGGATGCAGGTTCCGCCCTGGCAGATCTCGACCCACTGGCCCTCGAGGAACCCGTCGGCGAGCCAGCTGCCCGAGAGCGGCCGCACGAGGCGCCAGGCGCCGTCGACGAACTCCGTGGTCGCGGTGCCGTCCCAGATGCCCGAGCGGGTGAGGAGGTTGATGCTCGCCCCGGCGCCGGATCCGCAGCCCGCCACCGAGGCGTTCAGCACGAGGCTCTTGCCGTCGGCGCCGACGCTCACGATCGTGTAGACGGTCACGCCGCACGAGGAGATGCGGATGCGCTGCCCGGCGACGAAGCCCTCGTCGATGAAGTTGCCGAGGTCGCTGCCGTTCGCGCGGGTGACGGTGTTGCCCGCGAAGCTCAGGTTGCCGAGGAAGCGGCGGCTCGGGATGTCGCCGCCGACGACCTGGTAGCCGGCCGGGGTGACCCCGACGCCGCCGACCGAGACCACGTCGACGAGGCCGTCGGTGATGAGGGCGATCGTCACCGTGCCGTTGGGCGCCTTCGTGAGCCGGATCGTGTAGCCGTCGGTGCCGCCCGGGATCGTGCACGCCGCGTCGCCGCACTTGATGATGACGGTGTCGGTGCCGGTCGGGATCGACACGACGTTCGGCGTCTCGTCGTCGTAGACGAGCACGTCGGTGCGCTGCGGCCCGCTGCGGAGGTTCGGGAACGGGTAGGCGGCGGCCGCGGCCGGCGTCGTGAGCAGCGTGTCGAGCTGGTAGTTGATGACCGCGGTGAGCGGGTCGCCCGGGTCGGAGTTGTTGCGGGCGTGCACGATGATGCGGAGCGGGATGTTCCAGTTCATCCAGTTGAAGCTCACCGCGTAGTAGGTGCCGCCGTTGCCGTCGGAGAACTGCTGCCACCGGCCTGCGGGCACGGCCGAGAAGTCGAGCGTGATGAGGCGCTGGCTGTCGGCATCCATCCAGATCCTCACCCAGATGGTGTCGCCGACCGCGGGCTGCTTCGCGAGCGAGAGCAGGATGTCGTCGGTGCGCTCGGTCGCGGGGCTGCCCTCGATGACGATCGTGCGGCCGTCGGGTGTGCTGCCGCCGGGGGCGACCGGCACGGCGTAGACGCCGGGGGTGTCGTTGTCGTAGACGAGCGCGTTCACCTGGCGCACCGCTGCACCGTGGAAGCGGAGGTCTGCACTGATCACCGAGTGCTGGATGACGACGATGCGGTCGCCCTCGGCGCGCGGGTCGTCGACCGCCCACAGGTAGACGCGCTGCGGGGTCTTCCAGTTGTCTCCGACGGTCGTGAAGGTGAGCACCACCGCACGCCCGGCCTCGTCGACGACGACGCCGTTCACGATCTTGTGGCGCTGGAACTCGCTCGCCTCGTCGCAGTCGCTGTCGCTCGTGCCGATGCAGAGCCAGACGGTGTCGCCCATGCCGTCGGCGAGCGGGGCGGGGTTCAGGTCGGCGCCGTCGGCCTCCTGCGACGGTGACCACGCGGCCGAGACCGTGACGTAGACGTTCGCGGTGGGCTTCACGGCGAGCTCGACCGTGTAGTGGTGGTAGCTCTTGATGACGTCGGTGCCGAGCCCGCCCTCGCGCACGACGGTGCCGCCGGTGGCCTCGCGGATGACGACGATGCCGCCCTGGCCGGTGGCGACGTTGTACGGCACGCCGTCGGTCGGCAGTCCGTCATAGCCCGGGTCGTTCGGGGCGGTCACGATGTGGTCGACCGCGCCCGAGAGGCCCTCGAGCTCGCGGGTCACGATGTCGGCCGTGACGTCGCCCGTGACGCTGATCAGGTCGGAGCCGAGCCCGCCGATGATCCGGTAGGCCACCCCGTACGCCGTGGACTGCACGAAGAACTGGTCGTCGCCCTCGAGCCCGTCGACCTCGACGATCTCGATCGTCGTGTACTTCACGTTGAGGCCGCCGCCGTAGATGGCCCTATCGGTGATCGCGAAGTCGTCGGCGAACTCGGTGCCGAGGATCACGAGCTTGTCGAAGCCCGTGCCGCCGTCGACGTTCACGGGGGCGTTGATGTTGTACTGCACCTCGTCTTCGCCGCCGCCGGCGCGGATGTCGAGCGGACGCGAGGTGGAGAAGCCGAGGCCGATCACGGGCACCGCGACGCCGTTGGCGTCGAGCGGAATGACGTCGTCCTGCCACATGGCGTGGTCGAGGTCGACGTTCGAGCCCGGGAGGTGGTTGAAGGTGATGTGCGCGTCGGCGTTGTTGCAGACGTTGTCGTTGTTGTTGTCGAAGCGGATGTAGCCGCCGGCGAGGACGCACTTGCCGTCATCGGCACCGTCGGCGGCATCCGTCGGGAAGACGCCGTTCGCCGGGCGGTAGTCGACGTCGGTGAGCCCGCAGCCGCCGATGTTGTCGGCGTTCGTGTCGCAGACGGCGGCGATCGCGAAGGCCCGCACGATGAACAGGTCGTTGTGGTCGTCGCCGTTCAGCTGGATCTCGGCCTGGTTCGAGTAGACCGTGAACCGGTCGTTGCCGGTGCCGCCGGTGGCCAGGAGCGGCGCGTGGGCGCCCGGGCTCAGCCAGCCGCGGGTCGTCGGCACGAGCGACGGGAACGTGTCGCCGGGCAGGAGCGCTCCGCCATCGGGTGCCAGCTCGCCGTCGCGCTGCGTGCCGAAGATCTGGCCGATCTGGAAGGTGTCGTTGCCGGCCCCGCCGTCGAGCGTGATCGTCGCGGTCGTGTCGTCGACGTAGAACGCGTCGTTGCCGCCCTGCCCGAAGACCGAGATGCGGCCGTTGATCGCGGTGTCGTAGTTGATGCGCTGCACGAGCGAGCTCGGCTCGTTGCCCGCGATGCGGTCGCGGTAGCTGCCGATGCCGCCGTCTGCCGCTCCGGAGCCGGCCAGGAGTGCGATGAACGCCGGGTTGTTCGCGATCTCGGTCGGGGTGAGGCATCCGCTCGGCACGCCCGCGCTCAGCGCGAACGGGCTCTCGTTGTCGATGCACTTCAGCGCCCGCAGCAGGAAGATGTCGTCGGCCGCGGCGTTCGTCGTGGTGCCGGGCAGGTAGCCGTTGTAGGCCGCGGCGAGGTTGTCGTAGCCGTAGATCGCCAGCTCGTCGACGCCTGCGTTCGGCGCGCCGGTGTCGAGCACGTTGATCACGTAGTTGCGGATGTTGCCGTGGCTGCCGTTCGTGTACACGGCGTAGTAGTCGCTCTCGCCCTGGCCGTCGAGGTTCAGGGTGTGGCCCGCGCCCGTGCCCGACTGCAGCCCGGTCGGGCTCGTGATGACATTCATCGTCTGCAGGTACCAGACCGTGATGCGGTCCTCGCCGTCGGTCGTGAGGGAGTTCAGCGTCGCGTTGCCGTGGATGGTGGTCTTCGAGCCGAAGAAGATGTAGCCGGCGTCGCCGAGCTGCTCCTTGTTGAGCGCCGGGTTCGTGGTCTGCGCGAGGTCGAGGCCGCTCGGGTCGCCGAGCTGGATGAGGTCGACGTCGCTGCCGCCCCAGACGTGGGTCTGGCGACCGGCGACGGGGTTCCCGGTCGACGGGGCGCAGATGCCGACCGGGAAGCCGTACGTGCCGCCGAGCGTGACGACGCAATCGGCGATGATGCGGCCGCGGAGGATCATGCTCGAGCCGTGCTCGGGGTCGGGCACGGCGAGCGTGCCGCCCGTGTCGGCATTGCCGAAGTCGCCGCGGATGTCGATCGACAGGTCGGCGAGGATCTGCGAGTTCTGGTGCAGCGTCACGTCGTCGCCGACGCGGAGTTCGACGCTCCCCTGCTCGGCGAACACCGTGCCGTTCGGGACGTCGCGCAGGTGGTCGGGGTTGTTGCCCGGCACGGTCGAGTCGTCTTCGGCGAAGTTCGCGCTGCCGTTGCGGATCAGGTGGAGGTCCTCGTCGAGCTCCGCCGATTCGCGCACCGTGATGCGGATGTTGCCGCCGGTCGCGTGTGCGAGCAGCAGGCGCAGGTAGCCGTCGGTCTCGGTGAGGAAGATGCCGGCGGATGCCTCGAGCGCCACGTCGTCGGCGACGGCGGCGAGACCGGCATCCGACGTGCCGTTCGCGTTGTTCGCGCAATTGGCGTTCGTGCAGGCGAACGGCGAGTCGACGAGCGAGTCGATCTCGAGGTCGTTCGCGGCGAGACCGATGGAGCCGCCGTGGGCGTCGATGTCGATCGTCTGGCCGATGACGTCGGCGGCCGCGTCGTTCTGCGCGTCGAGGATGCTGCCGGCGCGGCTGCGGAGGCTCACGTTGCCCGTCGCGAGCGAGTCATCGCCTGCGGTGTGCACGATGCCGATCTGGAGGTCGCCGGCCACCTGGTCGAGGTAGATGCCCGCGGTCTTGTCGTCGTCGGCTGCGGTGTCGTAGGCGTCGAGGTCGCCGAGCGGCCCGCCGACGGCGTTGACCTGGATCTCGAGGAAGTTGCCCGGCAGCCCGATGCCGCCGACGCCCGACACGCTGCCCGGCTCGCCCAGGAGGTTGTCGCCCGCGAAGAGGTTGATGTTCCGGCCGGTGACGTCGACGCCGTTCGGGGTGCCGGCGGTGCAGTCGAGGTCGTACGCGTCGACGCACGTGCGGTCGTCGTCGGTGTCGATGACGCCGGCGTCGAGCTCGGCGTCGACGATCATGCGCGGCGAGCGGAGCGTGACATCCGCCGCGATCGTACCGGTGGTGCAGGCCTTCGGGTTCGCGCCCGTGCAGAGGCCGGTCGCGTGGATGTGGCCGACCCGGAGGTCGCCCTTCGCGCTCTGCTCCACGACGATGATCGAGCCGTTCGTCAGCACGTCGATCTTGCCCGAGCCGTTCGTGACGCCGTGGCTGGCGCCTGTCTCGTCGTCGGTCCAGGTCGCGTCGACGTCGGTGTAGGCGGTGACGGTGATCTCGGTCGCCGATGAGGGGTGGAAGATCGCGATGTTGTGCCCGGCACGGATGTCGGTGAACGTGTAGTTCGCGCGGATCGGGGTGAGGTCGGTGCCGAACGCGACGACCACGACGGGTCCGCCCACGATCACGGGCGCATCGGCACCGCCGGAGCACGCGATGCCGTCGGGCCGGAAGTAGCAGGTCGTGGGCACGCTCCCGATGGTGCTGCCCGCGCCGTACGGGGCCGGCTTGTCGTTCGGTGCGTAGATGTCGACGTTCACGTCGCCGACGACCGGGCCGTTGATGCCCTCGGCGCTGTCGCGGAGGATGACGACCGCGTCGACCCCGGCGCGGATCGGCCCGATGACCGGGTTGATCGGGGCGACATTCGCGGAGAGCGAGTCGCGGCGGATCACCGTCAGGTCGAGGTAGAGACTCACGCCGGCCTCGGCGTCGAGTGCGACGGGCTTCAGCACCGCCGGGACGCCGACTTCGCCGGTGTGGAAGATCTGGTGGAGCACGAGCACGATCGGGTTCGGAACGGTGCCGATGGAGCCCGCCTCGGAGTCGAGGCTCACGGTGTTGCTGTAGATCGTCTCGGTGCCGGCATCCGTGCCGCGGAGGATGGAGCCGCGGTCGTTCGTGATGCGGGTGCTGCCGATGGTGTTGCGGATGTCACCGTCGAAGGTGATGTCGTGACCGGTGGTCGTCGCGGCACGGAGGCTCTCGATGACGACGTCGGTGGCGGGGAAGATGTGCTGCAGGTGCCAGAACCATTGCGTGGCCGGGGGTGCGTGCGGGCCGTTGTCGACGGAGACGCTGATGATCGCCGACGGGGTGGTGCTCAGGTGCGAGCTCAGGGTGTTGATCGAGACGCTCTGCGGGTCGGCCGTGCCCTTCAGCACGATCGCCTTGTCGGAGCTGTTGCGGATGAGCACCGAGTTCCACGTCTGCTGCATGTAGAAGATGCCGGCAGAGCCGTGGATGAGGCCGCTGCAGTCGAGGTCGCACGAGCCGCCGGCCGAGTTCGCCTCGAAGAGCGCCGCGGGCAGCTCGTCGTAGAGGATCGGGTCGATCCAGATGGTGTCGCCCGAGACCAGGTCGCCGATGCCGAGCGCCGCGCCGAACTGCGAGCTGCGCACGGTGACGTTCGCGGTCTTCGCGATGATGCGGCCGCTGGAGTCGATGATGAGCACGGGGTTCGGCTCGCCGAGCAGGTACACCGTCGACTCCCAGAGGATGTCGCGCTTCGGCTGGTACTGCACGTCGCTCGAGGCGCTGCCGATGTCGAAGAAGCCGCCGGAGCGGTGTGCGTAGGCGTACAGCTTGTCGAAGCTCGTCAGCGCCGACACGACGAGCTCGGAGGTGCGGATGAGGGACTCGTCGACGCCCTTGACGAGCGAGTCGCCGACGAAGGTCACGTGCGAACGGGCATCGGTGTCGCCGCCGCCGCAGCCGCAGTTCGCGTTCGCGATGCTCTGCAGGTTGAGGTTCTTGTGCACGGCGCGGATCCAAACCTCGTCGCCCTCGGTGGACGAGCCGTTCGCGAGTGTGACCGTGACCGTGTCGTCGACGTGGACGTAGGCTCCGGCGTCGGAGTCGGCGCCGAGCGCGTACGCGTCGGCGTCGGACCGGGCGATCGCGCGTGCGTCCTCGTTGATCTCCTGGCGTGCGCCGTTCGCGAAGTCGACGGTCCAGCGCACGCCGACACCCGCGGAGACCTGCACGAGTGCGCCGCGGAGATCCGCGTCGCCCGTGATGGTCGTGTCGACGGATGCCGCGTGCTCGCGTCCCACGCCCACACCCTGCTGGTCGTCGTCGTTGGCGTCGGAGTTGGTGCCGAGGCCGCCGGAGCCGGAGGAGGCCCGGGCATTGCCGTTGAAGGCCGCCGCAGCGTCGATGAGCAGCGTGCGGTTCGCGTAGATGGTGCCCGCGACCTCGGTGTCGACGTTGAAGCCGATCTCGATGTCGACGTCGGTGTCGGCGCCGGCGATGAGTCCGCCGGTGCGGTTGACCGCCTCGCCGTTGGCCCGCGTGTCCGCGAAGGCCGTGACCTGCACGTCGGTGCTCGAGAAGATGTTCGCGGCGCTGCCGACCTTCACGGTGACGGTGTTCGTGACATCCGCGAATGCGTTCGAGGCGCCGAACCCGAGGAAGCCGCCACCCTTTCCGACCGAGCTGACCGCGGCCTGCGCGTAGGAGCGGCCGTCGATGAGGACGCCGCCTCCGCGGAGCGTGCCGCCCTGCACGTCGACTGTGAGCTGCGGCTTCACGGTGACCTCGGAGAAGACGTCGCTGAAACGGAAGAGTCCGCCGCCGACGCCGGTGGAGGTGGCGCTCACGACGCCGTTCACGGTGCCGCCGACCTGTCCGCCGGGGCCGCCGACGCCGATCAGCACGTGCGGCGACTGCGCCGGCATCGTGCCGAGGTCGATGTAGAGCTGCTGCGTGCCCGTGCCGCCGCTGACCACGGCGATGCCCTGGTCGCGGAGGAAGTGCGTGCCGAACTTGTCGGTGAGGCCTCCGACGAGGTTGCCGTTCGCGTCGCGGAGCTGGAGGTGCGTGCCGTCGAGCACGTCGATGTAGTAGACGTTGCCCTCGACGAGGCCGATCGACTCGTATCCGACGCGGCGGAGGTTGTGGCTCGCGAGGATCGACGGGAAGTAGTCGGGGTCGTTGATGTTCAGCTCGGTGAAGATCGAGATGACCTGGATCACGTCGGAGCAGTCGTTGCCGGTGCCGCCGTCGCCCGGCACGGTGTCGTACTCGCCGATGCCGGCGCGGCACGCGTTGACCGCGAGGCGGATCATGTGCGGTCCTGCCGCACCGACGCCGAAGAGTCCGTCGGGGTCGCCGAGGAAGACGTAGTAGATCTGGTTGTGGTTCAGCCCGCCGATGGCAGGGCCGCCCGAGACCGTGTAGCGCACCGCGTCGCCGGTCGACCAGCCGTGGCTCGGCGCGTAGATGGTGTTCCACGAGGTATTGCGGTCGATCTGGCCGTTCTCGTCGTCGTCGAGCAGTTGGCCGCTGCCCGTGACGTCGATGTCGATCAGGGTGTTCTTGAAGGTCACGGTGGCGGGTGCGGTGTACACGACGGCGCGTCCGTCGAGACCCGCGGTGCTGCCGACCTGGATGGTCGTCGGGTTCGTGACGGTCGTGAAGCTGACCACGATGTTGCCGTCGGCGTCGAGCTGGCTCGTCGAGAGCCGGATGCGGTTCTCGTCGACCACGAAGATGTAGTACGAGGCGCCGCAGATGAGGCCGGCGACCGGCAGGGTGCCGAGCGCGCCGCCGCCGTTGCAGTTGTAGATGACGCGGTCACCGGTCTGGAAGTTGTGGCCGGCGGGGAAGACGATGCTGCCGGTGGGCACGTCGACCCGGCCGGGTGAGGCCGCGTCGAACTCGACGCCGAGCCGGAGCGTCGTGTTGTCGACCTTGATGACGCCGTAGGTGCGTCCGTCGCCGAGCCCGCCGATCGCGAAGGGGTTCGGAGTCGAGCCGTTGTCGACCGCGGGGATCCCGGTCGCCGGGGCGGAGTAGCTGACGTTCGCGCCGGTGTTGATGCCGTGCGGAGCCGAGAAGCAGATGGTGTCGGCGCCGTTGCAGTTCACGGCCTGGATCGTGCCGTCGGAGACGGTTCCGGGCGGGTTGCCGTGCATGGCCGTGATCGAGAGCAGTCCGCCGGCCTGCACGAAGCCGCCGGTGACCGTGGCCGAGATCTTCGGTTCGGCGAACGACGCGGCGGTGAAACCGGCCTGGATGTCGATGAGGCCGCCGGAGGTCGCGTCGGCGAAGGAGTCGGCGTCGGTGAAGGCGTGGGCGAACAGCTTCACTGTGCCTGAGGCGGTGATCTCGCCGCCGCCGAACCGCGCGTGCACCTCGTTGTCGGTGCGGGCTTCGGCAGTGGAGGCCGAGACGGCGACGAGCCCGATGCTCAGGCTGTCGACGCTCGCCTTGGTCGCGTCGTCGCCGATGGCCCTGACCTCGATCTCGGCGGCGCCCGGGATGCCCACCGTGCCGACGGCCGGGTCGACGTAGGTGGTGCCGACGTCGCCGTTCAGCTCGGCCTTGGTGATGGCGTGGCTCGAGGCGTTCGGGAACATCACGCCGATGCTCACGGCGCCGATGCCCTTGCCGCTCGCGATGGCGGTGGCCCGGTTGACCGCGTGTGCGTACACGAAGAGCTTGCCGGTGAGGCCGCCGATCTCCGCGGGGTCGCCGATGACGGCCGAGGTGACGGTCGCGGAGGTGATGGTCGCCTTGCCCTCGGCACCGTTCACGCCGAGGACGCCGGTGGAGAGGACCTTCGCGGTCGCGTGTGCGGTGTTCTTCGCATCCGCTTCGACGGTGAGGTCGTGTCCGGCGGTCACGGTGCCACTCCAGTCGGCGCCGGTCGCGGCGCCGATCTCGGCCACTGGGGCGCTCACGGCGATGCCGCCGAGGAATCCGCCGGTGATCACGTTCGAGTACGCGGTCGCCGCGTTGACCGAAGTCGCGGTGATGTCGACGTCGGCGCCGGTGGCGGTGATGCTGCCGGATCCGGTGGCGCGCGTCTCACCGGTCACCTTCGCGTGCGCCACGCCGATCGCGAGGCTGACGAGGGCGACGGCGGCGGTGAGCACGCGCGCCTCCGCCGTGTTCGTCGCGGTCGCGGTGACCTCGACGTCGGATGCCTGGGTGATCACGCCGTTCATCGTGGCGCGCACCTCGTTGTCGACGTACGCCAGGCCGATCATCGCCTTCAGGTCGATGAGGCCGCCCGAGATCGCGTCGACGATGCTCTTGGCGAGGTTGCCGTCGCCGTGGGTCTTCGCGGTCACGCGGATCGCGCCGGTCGAGGAGAGGGTGCCGCTCGAGACGAGCGCGCGGATCCAGGCATCCGAGGTGATCTCGGTGCTGGCCCAGGCGCCGCTGATGCCGATGAGGGCGATCGCGCCCATGAAGGTGTCGGCCGTTGCGCGGTTCTCGGCGTCAGCCTCGACGGTGATGCCCGAGGCGTTCGCCACGCTGCCCGCGATCTCGGCGAGCGTGTGGCCCGAGAGCACCGCGAACACGACCTGGATCTGGACACTGACACCGCCGCCGCCTCCGCCCGGGGCGACCACGGCCGCCTCGTTGTCGGCGGTGGCCCGCACGGTGACGGGGCCGGTCGTCGTGGTGGCGCCGCGGAGCACCGATTCGAGGTGGCGCGAGGAGTTCGACCGGGCGACGGTCACGCCGAGGGCGAATGCGCCGACGGTCACGTTCAGCGTCTTCACCGTGACGGTGCGCGTGCCGTCGGCGGTGACAGAGACGCCACCCGTGCCGATGGTGCCGACCGGGGCCGCCGAGGCCTTCGCGGTGCCCGAGAGGTCGACGAAGGTGATCACGCCGCCGATGCCGATCGCGCCGCCGGCGAGCGAGATGCCGAGGGCGTCGATGGTGACGTTGTCGGTGACCTTCGCGATGTAGCGGCCGACGGTGCCGGTGCCGCCCACGGCCACGGTGCCGGAGGCGGTCTCGGCCCGGTTGTCGCCGGCCACGCTCACGTAGGCGATGGCGAAGCCGACTGCTCCCGCGCCGACCGCGACGCCGATCGAGTAGACGTTCAGGGTACGGTTCGCGCTCGACTCGACGAGGATGCCGAGTCCGGCTCGACGGAGCTCGGAGCCGCCGTCGATGTGGGCCCGCTGGGTGCCGGTGTCCTTGATGACGGCGACCTGGCCGCCGATGCCGACGAACCCGCCGCCGGCGGCGAGGCCGAAGGCCAGCGAGTCCTCGACCATGATCGCGCGAACGCTGATCTCGTCGGACGCCCCGCCGCCGGCCGTGATGACCGCCGTCGATCCGATGCCGGCATCCGTGCGGCTCCTGATGTTGAGCACGAGCACCGAGCCGCCGCCGCCGACGAAGCCGCCGCCGATGGCTCCCGCGATGCCGAGGACCTGGAGGTCGTCGATCGCCCAGACCCGCACCGAGCGCCCCGCCGTCACGAGCCCGTCGATGCTCGCCGTGGTGCCGTCGCTGGGCGGGGTGCCGAGGGCGCTCGCGGTGAGCCCCGTCGTCGGTGCGGCGCCGGCGATGCCGGCGTTGGCACCTGAGATGGCCGACGCGACACGGTCGTTGGTCTTCTCCTCGCCGTCGACCATGACCCACTCGTCGGGTGTCGCCTCGGGGTTCGCGCCGATCGTCGTCGCATGCACCTTTGCGCGGTACTTGTGCCCGTTGAAGGTCACGTACGAGTTCGCGTCGTCCATGTCGTAGGAGGTCGCGGGGTTCCACGCGGCGAACGTGCGGGTGCTCGTGGTGCCGCCGAGGGCGTCCTTGTAGCCGCCGTCGCCCTTGGCGATCTCGTCGGCCTCGTCGGTGTTGTCCTTGGCGGTGGGGGCGGCATCCGTCTCGCCCTGCCATTCGCCGTCGGTGCCGGGCGCGCTGTTCGCGTGATGCACGGTGGCGGCCCAGCGCCTGCCGTTGTAGGTGACGACGTCGCCCTCGCGGTAGTAGAGATTCACGTCGTTCGCGGTGGTCGCCGAGTACTCGCCGCGGAAGGGTCCGCCGTCGGCCTCGTGGTAGGTGCCCGACTGCTGGGTGCCGATCGCCCAGATCGAGAGCGAGATGGCGAGGCCCACCGCGCCGCCGGCGATGCTCACGGCGATGGAGCTGACGTCCTTGATCGAGAGGGCGAACACCTCGACGTCGTCGTTGGCCTTGACGGTCGCGCCCGCTGCGATGGCGGCCTGCACGCTCGTGTCGGCGACGCCGATGTCGATGCCGCCCGCGACGCCGACGAAGCCGCCGGCCGCGCCGCCCGCGATCGTGAGCGACTTGAACCGGTCGACCGCCGAGACGTTGACGCTCTGGGAAGCGGATGCCCCGGCCGCGAGGTTGACCTGCGAGCCGCCGCCGATGAACGCCTTCACGACCACGTGGAGCAGTGTCACTGCGATGCCGCCGGCGACGCCGACGAAGCCGCCGCCGATGGCGGGCACGAGCCCGAAGATGTCTTCAGACGAGTACGCCTGCACCGCCACGCCGTGGAACGGGGCGCCGGCGCCGTAGCGGCCGAAGCCGTTGCCGACGATG
Organism: Agromyces ramosus; assembly: GCF_030817175.1. Lineage (NCBI taxonomy): Bacteria > Bacillati > Actinomycetota > Actinomycetes > Micrococcales > Microbacteriaceae > Agromyces > Agromyces ramosus. The sequence continues at coordinate 932,952 of NZ_JAUSYY010000001.1, forward strand.
GTGCCGCTGTAGACGTCGGGGAGCCCGGTGCCGGTGGCGAGCGCATCGACGACCGACCCCGCGCCGAGGAAGGCCTGCGTGTTCTTGTCGAGGAGGGCGATGCCGACGGCCGCGCCCACGCCGACCATGCCGCCGGCGATCGCCGCGGTGATGAGGATCGCCTTGCTGTCGTCGCCCGCCAGCACGAGCACGTTGTTGCCGGCCTTCAGGGTCGCGCCGCCGGTGGTGCACGCGGCGCCGTCGCCGGCCGGGTCGCCGGTGCAGGCGAAGGTGCGGGTGTTCAGGATGCTCACGGCGAGGGTCGCGGCGACGCCCACGGTGCCGCCGCCCGCGCCGACCACGACGGAGACGACCGCGTCGGTCGCGGTGGCGATGATGGCGATGTCATTGCGTGCCCGCACGATCGCGGCGTTGCCGACGTGGGCCCGGGTGTTCAGGTTCACGACCCGCACCCCGATCGGGATGGCCACGCCCGCGGTGCCGGCGACCGAGAGGGCACCGGCGATGCCGAGGTGGTAGAACTGGCTGGCCGCGGCGACCCGCACCGACTGACCCGCGTTCGACCCGGCGGCCACGTCGGTGCAGCCGGCGTTGCAGTTGATCTTCGCGTTCGCGCCGATCCAGGCGTAGGTGTGGATGTTGTCGACGTTGACCGCGCCGGCGAGGTTCACGGCGGCGGTGCCGGCGACGCCGGCCGAGATGCCGACCATGGCGATGTCGTCGCTGCTGTTCGCGGTGACCGCGACGCCGCGGAAGGTGTCGGTGCCGGCGGTGATGACGCGGGGGCCGTACGCCGCCGCGTCGCCGCCGGGGGTGACGCCGCTCTTCACGATGCTGTGACTGCGACCCGTCGTCGAGGTGACGTTCAGCCCGGTGATGATCACGCCGCCCTTGTCCTCGGGCTTGTTGCGCAGCTTCAGCTGGTTCGGGCCGAGGCCGCTGGTCTCGGCGTAATAGGTGGCGCCGTCGATGAGTCCGCCGATCGGCACGCCGCCGCCGGAGCTGTAGACGATCGTGTCGCCGTCGGCGAAGCCGTGGTTGTACGGCAGGGTGATCAGGTCGCCGCCCGTGACGGCGCCGCCCTTCAGCGGGTTGAACCGGAGCGACTCGTCCTGACGCACGCCGGCCTGGTCGGTGGGGATGAGCCGGTGGCTCTCGCCGGTGCCGCCCGAGACGTTGATCGCGGCATCCGAGAGGTTCTGCACCTTGTGCAGCTTCACCCGGAACGCATCGACGACCTCGACGTAGTAGACCTGCTGCGGGGTGACCTCGTCGCCGGGGGTGTCGCTCAGGCCGGCGATGTTCGCGCCGTAGCCCGAGTCGTAGATGACCTCGTCGCCGTTCTGGAAGCCGTGGGCGAAGCCGAGGTTGATGACGCCGCCACCCTCGAGGGCGATCGATGCGTCGAAGCGGGTGTCCTGCGTCGTGACCGTGTAGCCGCCGGTCGCCACGGCGAGCGCCGTGCCGTTGCCGAGGCCGACCACCACGGAGAATGCGCCGATGTACGACCGCGTGTGCTTGTTCACGACCGGTACCGCCACGGCGGCGCCGACCGCGGCGGTGCCGCCGCCCGAGATGTTTCCAGCGATGACGTTGAGGCGCAGGCGGTCATCGGCCGACACCCGCACGCTGCCCGAGACCTGCAGATCGGCGCGATCCGCGGCTGACGTGCCGTCCTGGATGTACGCCGTGGTGTTCACCGTGATGACCGAGACGCCGGCGTTGACGTTGACCGCGGCGGTGCCGCCGAAGCCGCCGCCGACGGAGATCGAGTCGATGCCCTCGGTGGAGCGCGCGTCGACCGTGAGGTTGCCGCTCGCGCGGACGACGGATCCCTTGCCGATCCACGCCTCGGTGGTCTTGTGGAGGACCTCGACGTCGACACCCGCTCCGACGCCGGCGGTACCGCCGTAGGTCAGCTGCCCGGCGAGGGAGAGCACCGTCGTGTCGTCCGACGCGAGCACGGCGACGTTCGTCGTCGGCTGGCTGACGTTGCCGAGGATGCTCGCCCGCGTGACATCCGTCGTCGTGTTCACGACGACCGAGCCCGCCACACCGGCGGTGCCGCCGCCCGAGCCGCCGACGGCGAGGAGGAGGACGTCGCCCGACTGCACCGCCGAGACGGTGAGGCCCGCGCCGCCCGCCTGGATGCCCGCGCCGGCGGCGACCTGCGCCTCGACCGTGCTCCCGCGAACGACGACGACCGCGGATGCCCCCACACCCGCTGAGCCGCCGCCGATCGCAAGGTTTCCCGCAGCCACGTCCGCGTCCATCTCGCGGCTCGCGGTGACGCTGACCGCGCCGAGTGCATGGACGTCGGTGCCGGCGCCGATGTGGGCGCGCACCTTGGGGCTCGATCCGCCCTGGTTGAAGACGAAGACGATCACGGCGCCGGTGACCGCGACCGAGTTGAGGCTCACGCCGCCCGCGATCGCGAGGAGGAACCAGTCCTCGGTGGCGCCCGCGCCGACCGTGACCGAGCCGCCGGCCCGCACGTCGGCGGAGTCGCCGATGAACGCGCGCACGTTGGAGTTGGCGACGACGACGATCACCGTGATGCCGACACTGGCCGAGCTCTGGCTGAGGGAGAGCGTGCCGCCGACGTCGTCGACGGTGATGCTGTCCTGCGCGCGCACGGTGACCGACTGGCCGCCGCCGCCGATCGCGCCCTCCTGGTTGACCTGCGCGCCGTTGCCGATCCACGCCTGCGTGTCGAAGTTGAAGATCTCGATGATGAACGCGCCCGAGACCGCAGCGCCGCCCGAGCTCGCTCCGCCGGCGATCGCCACGGAGGTGAGCGTGAGCCAGTCGATCTTGCCCTTCAGCGGCGCGGGAACGTCGGGCACGAGGGGCACCAGGGTCGACTTCGCCGTGACCGAGATCGCGCCCGAGGCATCCGCCTTCGTGACGCTGCCGGCGCCGGTCGCCGAGTCGATGGCCGCCTTCGTGACGACCTCGAGGTAGTTGACCGAGAAGGCCGCACCGATCGCGGCGTCGTTGCCGGTCGAGAGCGCCCCGGCGATGGCCAGGTTCTGGAGGCCCATGAGCTGCTCGGCACGAACGGTGATGCCGCCCGCCGCCGCGTCGAGCTCGGCGCCCTGGCCGACGAGCGCCTCGGTTGAGAGGAGGAGGATCTGCACGGCGGCACTGCCGGCGACGGAGGTGGACTTGCCGCCGCCGGCCGCGAAGCCCCAGACGATGAACTCATTGCGCTGCGGCACGCCGGCGACCGACGGCGTCGTCGCCTCCACGATGATGCCGGCCTGGCCCTTCACGACGGCGTCGGTGCCGATCGTCGCCCGGTTCGTGAGGACCTGCACGTTGAGGCCGATCGCCGCGCCGACGCGGGTCCCGCTCGACTCGAGGTCGATGGCCGAGCCCATCGCGAGGGCCTTGGCGTGCGCCCAGAGCGTCGAGCGCACGGTGACCGCGCCGGTCGTGGCCGTCACGTGGGCGTTCGCCGCGATGCGGGCGGTGCTGACGGCGACGGTCCAGTTCACCGCGACGGCTGCGGCGATCGCGGTCGTGCCGCTGCTCGTTCCCGACTGGCTGCCCGACTGGCTGCTCGCGCCGCCCGCGCCGTTCGAACCGTTGGTGCCGCCGTTCGACGAGGGCATCGACCCCGTGTTCGACGAGGTCCCCTGCGTGTTCGGGTTGCTGCCGTTGACCTGCTCGTTCGCCTTCTGGTCGCCGCTCGAGTCCGACTCCTCGGCGCCCTTGGCGCTCGCGATCGCCTTCGCCTCGGTGCGAAGGTCGGACACGGCCAGCACACTGACGGAGGTGCCCGTGGTGTTGCGCGCGATCTCGGCGAGCGTGTCCCAGCCGACCACGACATTGATCGAGAGGTCGGCACCGACGGCGGTGCTCTTGCCGGCCGCCTCGGCGTTGCCCTCGGTGATGACGCGAGTGAGGTGGGTCGCGGTCACCGACACGGGGCCGCTTCCGACGTAGGCGGTGCCCGAGGTGCCGAGCCGGGCCGTGACGTCGTCGTCGACGCTCACGACGAGCGCGACCACCGGGGTGACCGCCGTGCCGCCCGCGGTGCCGCCCTCTGCGGTGGTGAGGAGCTCGCGGAACCCGAACGCGTCGATCGTGAGCGACGATCCGCCAGTGAGTGCCGCGCCGTTCTCGACCTCGGCCCGCACGTCGCTGCCGTCGATGACCTGCAGGGCGACGGATGCCCCGACGCCGGTCGCCGATCCGACCTCGGCCTTGCTCGTGGCCTTCGCGAGGTCGCGCTCGTTGCTCTGCGCCGAGATCGTGATCGCGCCGCTCGTGAGCGTGGCCGATGCCCCGGGCTGGAGGAGCGCCTCGGTCGTGTTGTCGAGGATGTTGATGGCGAGTGCGCCGGCGATGCCGACGTCGTCCGACTTGCTCGCGCCCGCGCGTGCGGTCGCGGTCACCTCGTGCTCCCAGAGGCGGAACAGCTGGTCGGCCGCCGGGCTCGCCGGGAAGCGATCGCCGTCGGTGACGGTGGCGCCGGCCTGGAGGATCCACTCGTGCGATCCGTTGCGCTTGTAGAAGCCGGGGGCCTTCGAGCCGTCCTGCGCCGTGAGCCGGAACCAGTCGCCCTCGGAGGTCTTGTCCTTCGGCAGCTCCGACTTCTCGTTGTAGACGTCGGCGGTGATCCACTGCCAGGCGCTGCCGTCGTACTTCCAGACGCTCTTCGCGGGCTTGCCGTCACGGGCGCTCGTGAGGAGGAAGTAGTCGCCGTTCGCCGGCGAGCCGGGCAGTGCCGCGCCGCTCGCGATCGTGGTGTCGGTGTCGAGCACCCAGTCGGACCCGTTGAACTTGTAGATGCCGTCGTTGCCGCCGGTGCCGCCGTTGGTCTTGACGTAGGCGAGGTCGTCCTTCGACGGTCCGGGCAGTTCCTTGCCCTCTTCGACGATCTTCCACTCGGTTCCGGTCCAGCGGCGGATGACGTCGTTGGTGTCGCCACCCGCCAGCCCTGCGGTGAGCACGAGTCCGGTACCGGTGATGGTCGCCGTTCCCGTGACCGCCCGGTTGATGATGCGCACGTCGTTCACGGCGACGCCGGCGCCGATGCCCACCGACCCGTCGGTGGCCGAGTCGCCCTTGGCGCTGGCCGAGACATCCGTGTTCGCGAGCGACTTCAGCGTCACCACGCCGCCCGACGAGATGACGACGCCGTTGCCGAACCAGGTCCGCGAGGTCGAGACGACGACGTTGATGGCGATGGCGCCGGCGATCGAGACCGAGGTGCCGCCGTTCTCGTTGGAGGCGGCCTTCGGGGTGGAGCTCGTCGACGTCTGGCCGCCGTTCGTGTTGCGCGTCTGGTTCGCCTGGCCGAGGTTGGCGTCGGCCTTCTGGTTGACGTCCTTGCCGCCCCCGCCCGAGCCCTCGGAGGGAGATGCACCCTTCGTGGATGCCTCGGCGAGCGTGGTGGCCTCGACGGCCTGCGTCGCGTTGAAGGCGACGGCGCCGGTGGCGGTGATGCTGCGAGCACTGCCCGAGTCGACGACGACGTTGTCGAGGACGGCGAGTGCGAGCGAGACGCCGATGCCGGCGGTGGACCCTGCCTTGGTGTCGCCCTTGGCGGTGGTGCCGGCCTTCACGGTCTGGGTGGCCTGGGCGATGACGCTCGAGGCGGTGAGGGTCGTGCCGCTCGCGCCGACCGAAGCGCTGGTGCGGATGGTGGCCAGGGTGATCGCGATGGCCGGGACGATGGTGACGGTGCCGCTCTTTCCTCCGGCTTCCGCTTCCGTGGTGAACGTGATGTTCTCGGTGGCGGTGATGGTGAGTGCGCCGGCACCGGTGAGCGGGGGTCCGCGGGTCGGGTCGGCCACCTGGTCGATGCCCGCGTAGACGGTGGAGGTCACGAGGTTCAAGCCGAAGGCGGCGCCGATTCCGGCGGTGCCGGTGCCCGACTGGCTCGCCTTGGCCGAGGCCTTGTTGCTGCTCTGCGACGCCGCCGTGAGGGCCACTGCTCCGCCGCCGGTGATGGCGATGCCGGGGTCGGCCGACGGGTCGGCGCCGGGCGTCTGGTCGCCGTGGATCACGCCGAGCGTGGTCGCCTCGACGAGGTTGAGCGCGAACGCGCCGGCGATGCCGAGCGTGCCGCTGCCGTCGGTGGCGCCGGCCTTGGCGATCGCCTCGAAGGTGTGCGTGGAGTCGGCTGCCACGGGTCGCATCGTCGCGCTGAGGGTGAGTCCGTTGGCGGTGACCGCCGAGGCGACGCCGATGCTCGCCTCGTTCAGGAGCTTCACGCGGTTCACGGCCAGCCCCGCGCCGATGCCCACCGAGGTGGCGCCGGTGGACGTGCCGTCGGCGGTGGCCGAGGCATCCGTGTTGTTCCGGGTCGTGAACGACACCGGACCGGTCGCCGTGAGGGAGACCGCCGGGCCGAGCTTCGAGGTCGTCGTCGAGTCGACGAGGTTGAAGGCGATCGCGGCGGCGACGGTCACCGAGGTGCCGTCCTCGTTCTTCGCGTCGGGCGTGGTCGAGTCGCCGCCGCCGGACGAGCGGCTCGAGGCGTTGCCGAGCTTGTCGTTCGACTTCTGATTGGCGTTCTTGCCGGTGGAGTCGGAGTTCTGGTCGGGGGCGGCCGCAGCGCTGGCGGTCGCGCTCGTCGACGTGACCGAGGTGCCGTCGGCGGCCATGCTCACGCCGCCGCCGGCGTTGACGTTGCGGAAGATCGAGGAGTCGACGACGTGGTCGGCCGAGGTCAGTGCGAACGAGATCGTGGCCGCGAGGCTCGCGCCGCTGCCCGCGGTGGTCGCGCCCTTCGCGCTCGTGGTCGCCTTCGCGGTCTGGTCTGCCTTCGCGCTGATCGAGCTGCTCGTCGCGAGCGCGGCGCCGGCGAGGATGGATGCCGCGGTGCGGACGTTGTGCACGGCGATGCTCGCGACGCCCGTGAGCGAGGCGCTCGACCCGCCGCCGGCGCCGCCCTCGGTCTCGGTCTTCGTGTCGTCGAGGGTGGTGGCGTCGATCGTCAGGCCCTTGACCCCGGTGATGGCGGATGCCGCGGCGAGCCCGGCCCTCACGACGACGTTGACGAGGCTGATGGCGACCGAGGCGCCGACGCCGACCGAGCCGCCGTCCTGCTTCGAGGTGGCCTTGGCCGCGTTCTTGTGGTTGCCGGTCGCCGTGAGGTTGAGGTTCGCGTTGTTCAGGGAGTTGCCTGCGCCGCGCACCTCGGCGGCGGTCGCGGCGGTCACCGAGTTGACCGCGAGCGAGCCGGCGATCGACACGCTGCCGCCCGACTTCTTGCCCGAGACCGAGGTCGCCGTGAAACTCGAGTCGCCGGTCGCCGGGCCGGAGGCCTCGACGAAGACGCTCGTCGCCTGGAGCACCGCGCCGGCGCCGATGAACGCCTCGGTGACGAGATCGATGATGTTGATCGCGACGCCGATCGCGAGGCCGAAGCCGCTTCCGCCGCCGTTGCCGTCAGTGGTGCCGGCGTCGCCGGTCGTGACCACGGTGTTCTTCGCCGTCGCCTTCACGCTCTGCGCACCGGTCGTGGTGACGCGTGCGCCGATGATGTGCGCCGTCGTGAACGCGTCGAGCACCGACACGGCGAGTGCGCCCGCCACGTCGATCGCGCCGTCGGAGGTCGAGGACTGGCCGTTGCCGCGGCTCGGGGCGTTGGCGCTCTGGTTGTTCTGGGTGGCGCCGCCCTTGCCGGCGTTCGCGGAGGCGATGAGCGAGGCGACCTGCTCGGCGAGCATCGTGAGCGAGGCGGCCGTCGTCGCCGTCGCGTTCGTCGTGTCGATCGCGGCCTCGGTGGTCTGGTCCAGGTGCACGACCGCGATGCCGGCGCCGGCCGTGGCATCCTTCGCGTCGGCGACGCCGTTGAGGGTCGCGTGGTTCGTCGCGAGCACCTCGAGGGCTCCGGTCACGGCCAGGCGAGCCGTGTTGGTGACCTTGCTGATCGCGCTGGCGGTGACGGTGATGACGGCGACCGCCGCATCGAAGCTCGCGTTGCCGTCGGATCCTGCGGTGCCCTCGTCCTTCGCGGCGTCCGATCCGGGGGTCGCGCCGACGTCGACCGTGGAGGTCGAGGCGAGGGTGACCTTGCCGGTCGCCGTGACCACGGCCGAGCCGCCGACGGTGACGGATGCGTCGGAGAAGACGATCGCGGCATCGCCGTACTTCTTCGTGAGGGTGACGGGCCCGACCGTCGAGCTCGCGGTGAGCACGGCGTCGCCCGCGGTCGCATTCACGACGGATGCCCCGGTGACGTTCACGACGGCGCTGGAGTCCACGATGACCGCATAGGCGGTCGCGTGGCTCGCGTCGGGCACGACGCTCGCCGCGGCGTTCAGCGTGATCTTCTCGGCGGTCAGCGTCGCGCCGTCGACCGTGACCGAGACGTCGGCGCAGTGCGTCGCCGGCGTGAGCAGGCAATCGGGGTCGAGCGCCGGACCGCCGGTCGTCGCCTGCTCGGCGTTCAGCACGATCTCCTTGGCGGTGATCGCGGCGCCAGACGAGACGAGGATCTCCTCGACGTTGATCACGAGCTTCGCGCCGATGAGCTCGAGCGAGCCGATGATCGTGATCTTGTCGCGACCGTCGCCGCCGTTGATCGTGAGCGAGACCGTCGGCGACGAGAAGATCGTCGTCTCGAAGGTCGAGCCGCTCAGCTGCAGGTTGCCCCCGACGACGGTGAGCGTCGCGTCGTCGTCGCTCCCGCTCAGCGTGAAGACGATGTCGCTCGCGGTACCCGTGTTCGTGATCGGCTCGATGTTCGCGTAGACGACCGTCGTCGCGCCGAGGTGCAGCACGCCCGAGTGCGCGTCGGCCGGGAGCGAGAGCACGTTGCCGTTGCCGACGGTGACGAGCGTGTCGAAGCCGGCGGCGCCGTCGAACGCGACGGTGATGGCCGCGTCGAGCGCTGAGCGGTCGAGCGTGAAGACGTCGTCGCCGCTGGTGCCGATGACCCGGATCTCGGTGAGTCCCGCGAGGCTTCGCGTCTCGGTCCCGAAGGTCACGGTGCCATCGGCGTTGAAGACGAGGGTGGCTGAGGTACCCGACATCGCGAGCTGCCACACGGCGGGGTCGGCGACCGGCGGGCCGGACACGGGGCGCGGATGCCGCGGCCTCAGCGGCGTTCTCGGAGGCATCCGCCGTCGTGGTCGCAGCGGTCGTGGTGGTGGTCGTCGTGGCTACGGGGTCGCCCGCTGCGGCAGGCGTGGTCGCGGGGTCCGTCGGCGTAGCGGCAGCATCGGGTGCCGGTGCGGCAGGGCCAGGGGCCGGAGCGAGGGGCTCGGGCGCCGGGGCCGGTGCGGGCTCGGGCGCCGGTGCGGGCTCGGGCGCCGGTGCGGGCTCCGGCGGGTACATCCGGTCGTCGCTGTTCCAGCGCTGCTCGCCCGGGCCGAGCACGCGGCTCATCAGGTCCGAGCCGCCTTCGATGTCGCCGAAGCCGGCGACATGGCCGAACTCGTGGGCGAGCACCGTGACGAGGTCCATCGCGCCGCCGTACGCCGACCAGCCCCAGCCGGCGGCATCCGGGTCGACGGCGACGCTGTTGCCCGAGGTGACCGCGAGGGTCGCGCCCGGAAGGTCTTCGAGGTAGAGCGCTGCCGAGCCGACGTCCCAGCCGGGCCATTGAGCCGCGGCAGTGCCGGCGGCCGCCCAGAGGTCGCCATCGGTGATGACGCCGGTGCCGGGTGCGGACCCGATGTCGGGAGCGTCCTGGTGCTCACCGTTCTCGAGCAGTTCGATGAGCTGCTCGGTCGTGAGCGTGATGGGTACGGCGACCTCGCTCGCGGCCGGATCGGCCATCGCGACCGCCGCGGCGGGGCCCGTGGCCGGAAGACCCACGGCGAGCGCGGTGAACAGCGCGACGGCGGCGGTTCCAGCCCGCTTCGTCATGCTCCCCAGCGCGTGCGATCGCATTGCATCTTCCTGTGAGTCCGATGGTGCCCAGTGTGCGCGAGCGCTTCCCATGGGGGATACCGACGGATCAGGGTGCGATCAGCGGGTCAGGTGAGAAGTCCCAGCCGCGACAGTACGCCGGGCCGAGCGCGAGCGTCAATGGCGATTCGGAACCAGAACGGCATACGTCTCGCCCCAGTTCGGGGGCCATCCCGCAATCGGCACGCGTGATGCACGACGCGGCATCCCCACATGTCGGAAACGCCATATGGATCGCGTTGGGGCGATCGAGACGTGCCGGCCACTTGCCGAATCGACGTCTTCCGCGACGATTCCCTCAGCGGGGTCGCCAAAGCCCTCTGGGGGTGTTCCTCGTGTTCGTTCCGTTCCTCTCCGCCGTCGTGTACCTCATCGCTCGCCACGGGAGCATGGCGGAGCGCCGTGCACGCGGCGACGAGTACGTCAGCGAGTCGAACAGCCTGATCTGACCGGAGTCAGCCGGCGGCCGGGTCGGGGAAGACCGCGCTCCAGTCGCTCTTCACGCTCACGACGGTGAAGTCGTGATCGGATGCCGCGGCGAGCGCCTGCTCGACGCCCGTGTCGTACGGGGCGTCGCCCCGGCCCGTGTCGTCGTCATGGTGGATCAGCAGGCTCAGGCTCCGCGGATGCCCCTGCACGAAGCGCAGCATCGGCACGTCGCCGTTGCTGTTGCCCGCGGCGAGGATCGGACGCCGGCCGATCCGGCTCCAGATGCGCACCGGCTTCTCTGGACCGTCGTCGAGGAGCGCGAACGCCGTGCCGTACCGCACGTGCCCGGTCTCGTCGTCGTAGCTGAGGCCGAGCGCCGATCCGATGACCCGCTCGGGCGGGATGCCGTAGGCCTCCATCGTCATCGCTCGCATGAAGTCGCGGTCGCCGCCCGAGACGATGTAGTTCGTGAAGCCGTGCGCCTCGAGGTAGCGCAGCAACTCGACCATCGGGAGGTACACCGTCTCGGCATACGGGCGGCCGAGGGTCGGGTGCGATGCCCCCTGGAAGAACGCGGCGACGGATGCCGCATAGTCCTCGACGTTCGCCTGGCCGGTCACCTCGGCGATGGCGCCGAAGAGGATCGGAACGTCGGAGTCGTCCCCGGCGTAGTGCTTGTCGACCGCCTCGCCGAGCCACGAGTAGTCGCCCGTCACGGCAGCCGTGTACGGCTGCCGTTCGGCGAGCGACGGCTCGGCAGCGGCGGCGCGCGCCCACTCGCCGAGCACGAAGTGCAGCTGCGTGGGCATCGGCTTCTCGGTCCAGAGCGTGCCGTCGTTGTCGAACACCGCGACCCGCTCTTCGACGGGAACGGCTCGGGGTCCTGTCGCGACGGACTCGACGAATCCGATGACGGCGTCGCGACTCGGACCGTCGACCCACGAGGGCAGCACTCGATCAGCCATGTCGACAGTCTGCTCGACCCGACCGTCTGAGGCTAGGGAGGGATCCCCTCGACGATGCAACGAAGAAGCCCCCGCATCCGAAGATGCGGGGGCTGTTCACGTGGCGGTACCGGTGGGATTTGAACCCACGGTGGGCTTTCACCCACACAACTTTTCGAGAGTTGCACCTTCGGCCGCTCGGACACGGTACCGAGGACGATCTTAGACGACGTCGACGCCCTCGCCAAAACGAGCGGATGCCCCAGCCGACGCACAGCCGGTGTGCAGCGTCCTCGAAGTCAGGAGGTCTAGCTTCGCCTCGTGACCACGTCGACCGCACCCGCCCGCACCGCTCCCGCGGTGCCGTTGGACGCGCCGGCACCCGGAATCGCGGCGGGCGCCCGGCTCGCGGCATCCACCGTGCTCGGAAGCCTCGGGCTGCGCCCGTTCCGGGAGCGCGTGCTGGAGCGCCGGTCGACGCTCAACGAGACCCTGCCCGTGCACTCGAAGTGGTGGCGCGACCACGCGGCTGCCCAGGGCGAGCTGCTGTACGTCGCGATCGGCGACAGCGCCGCGCAGGGCATCGGCGCGTCGGCACCCGATCGCAGCTACGTGGGCGTACTGGCAGACGGCCTGCGCGCCTCGACCGGGCGAAGCGTGCGGGTCGTGAACCTCAGCGTCTCGGGCGCGACGACCGCCCTCGCGGTGCGCGACCAGCTCCCCCGCTTCCGGCGCCTCGAACCCGACATCGTCACGGTCTCCATCGGAGCCAACGACATCGCCGACTGGGACCCGGCCGGGTTCGACCGCAACATCCGCGCGATCTTCAGCGAGCTGCCGGCGCACGCCGTCGTCGCCGACCTGCCATGCTTCCACCTGCCGCACAACGAACGCAAGGTGGCCGAGGCGAATCGGATGCTCCGTGCCGCCGCCCGGGAGCACGGACTGACGGTGGCGCCGCTGCACGCGACGACCCGCCGGCAGGGACTGCGCGGCATCCTGACCCAGTTCGCACACGACATGTTCCACCCGAACGACCGTGGCTACGCGGTGTGGGCAGAGGCGTTCCGGCCGGCCGTGACGGAGCGGGCCGCGGAGCTGTCGGCCGCCGAATCCGCGGTCCTCGGCGCGGACGTCGTCGCTGTCGGAGGCCGCCGCTAGTCTCGGGGCATGGCCCGACCCGTCTCCACCTTCCGCTGCACCGAGTGCGGGTGGAGCACCGTCAAGTGGGTCGGCCGGTGCAGCGAGTGCCAGCAATGGGGCACGGTCGTCGACGTGGCTGCGGCCACCGGCATCGTGCGCGCGGTCCAGGCCGTGCAGCTCGGCGAGGCTCGCACGGCGAAGCCGATCACCCAGGTCGTCGAGAACAGCGACGCGGCGCACCGCCCGACCGGCATCGGCGAGTTCGACCGCGTGCTCGGCGGCGGCATCGTCGCGGGCGCGGCCATCCTCCTCTCCGGCGAGCCGGGCGTCGGCAAGTCGACGCTGCTGCTCGAGGTCGCGGCGCGCGTCGCGGCCACCGGCCGTCGGGTGCTCTACGTCACCGCCGAAGAGTCCGTCGCCCAGGTGCGGCTGCGAGCCGGCCGCACGGGCGCGCTCCACGGCGAGCTCTACCTCGCCGCCGAGACCGACCTCGCCACCATCCTCGGGCAGGTCGACGCGATCTCCCCCGAGCTCCTGATCGTCGACTCCGTGCAGACCGTGTCGTCGTCGCTGTCCGACGGGCTGCCCGGCCAGCCGAGCCAGGTGCGCGAGGTCGCGTCGACGCTCATCCGGGTCGCGAAAGAGCGTGAGCTGCCGGTGCTCCTCGTCGGGCACGTCACGAAAGACGGCTCGATCGCCGGTCCCCGGCTGCTCGAACACCTCGTCGACGTCGTCTGCCAGTTCGAGGGCGACCGGCAGACCGCACTCCGCTTCGTGCGCGCACTCAAGAATCGCTTCGGCCCCACCGACGAGGTCGGATGCTTCGAGATGACCGGCGACGGCATCGCCGAGGTGCCCGACCCTTCGGGCCTCTTCCTCTCGAGCGGCCGCAGCGAGGTGAGCGGCACGTGCGTCACCGTCGCCCTCGAGGGCCGTCGCGCTCTCCCCGTCGAGGTGCAGGCGCTCGTCGTCGCCACGAAGGCACCCCAGCCGCGCCGCGTCGTCAACGGCGTCGACCCCTCGCGGGTCGCCATGATCATCGCCGTGCTCGAGCGGCGCGCGGGTCTCCGCCAGCTCGGCGAGCACGACGTCTACGTGTCGACCGTCGGCGGCGTGCGTCTCGCCGAACCCGGGGCCGACCTCGCCATCGCCGTGGCCATCGCCTCGGCCATGCGCGACCGGGCGGTGCCGCACGAGCTGGCCGCGTTCGGCGAGATCAGCCTCGCGGGCGAAGTGCGCCCCGTCACCTCGGCGAAGCAGCGCGGGGCCGAAGCGCGGCGGCTCGGCTACACGACGATCCTCGACGTCGCCGCCGGCAGCGTCCGCTCGGCGGTCGAGCAGGCGATGCTCATGTCATCCGGCGCTCGCGAGCGCGAACTCGACGCCGCATTCTGAGGTGGGGGGCCCGCGCTACGCCTCGAGTGCGCGGAGCAACTCGCCGGGCGGCGCCTGCATCGGGTGCGGCCCGGCGATGTCGAGGAACACCGTCGTGATCGTCGACTCGTATCGCTTGAGGAACGACCGCAGCCATGCCGGACTCTGCAGGCCCACCGCGGGCGGCAGGTTGGCGGGTTTGTTCGCGGCATCGCTGAAGAGCAGCAGCGCGACCTCACCGGTCTTGGGATCGCGGTACGTCCACACCTCGCCTCCATCGAGTGGCGCGTCGCGCGGGCCGGGCTTCACGAGCGGCACGACGGTGTTGCCGTGCCGCAGCGCGAGCGCGACGGCCGCGATGTCCTGACGCTCGAGCGCCTCCGCGAGCGCCTGCGAGCGGAACTCCACGGGTTCGGGAGCCTGCTTCCGTCGTGCCTTGCCTGCCATGCCTCAAGGGTACCGAGCGGATGCCCCGTGGCCGGCGGCATCCGCTCCCGGCGAACCCGCCCGTCGGTGGTGCGGAACCCTGCCGAAAGGGACCTAAGCTGTCCTGAGCCGGACCGTGAGGGTCCGAGGTGTCGACGAAGACGACGGCGTTCTCGTTGACCCCACGGCGCCGGCTCACTCCTCGTCATCTCTTCCCGATCGGCACGCAGGGTCGTGTCGGCGGGGTCCTCGTAGAATCGATGCATACCCGCGCGGGCCGGCGCGCTCCCTTCGAAGGAGCACCCGTTGACCAGCAGTCATCTTCCGAAGCCGATCAGGTACGACGGCGACACGTGGCTGTGCATGCGCAATGACCCGGCCGTGCCGAAGGCCATCATCCGACGGTTTCGCGACGTCAAGCGCGGCGCCGTCTTCCTCGTCATCCGCTGGGCGCTCGACCCCGCCGAGCAACAGCTCATGGCGTCGGCGCCGTCACTCGAGCGCGCCAACGAGCTCGTGCGCTTCGACCCGCCGAAGGGCACCGCCCCCGCATTCGCCGGCTACCCGCACTCGAGCACCGCGCCGAGGGCAGGCTGACCCGTGTCATCCAGGGCGTCGCTCGCCTCGACAACGGGACAACGCTTCGCCCACCGCCAGAGGCGATGGGCGAAGCGCGGCGCAGTACAGCCTCATCGAGGCCCAGTGTCGAACATCAGTTCTGGATGAGGTCCACCGTCTGTTCGCCGGTCTCGCAGACCGTCGTGGTCTCACCCGAACGGTCGACCGTTCGTGCGAGCACAGCGATCGGGCCGACCTTCAGCCCACAGACGTTCGCCGCGATCTGGGCAGCAACGCCGATGTTGACGTCTTCCAGAATCGTGACATCTCCGATTGCGACATTCACAAGGCCGTCCTGCACCTGAGGTTGGGCGTTTGCCGGAGCGGCCAGCCCGACACTGAGGAGCAGCGCTCCTGCGAGTGCGGTTGCCGCGGCTGCGTTCGTCCGGGTACTCATGATCATTACCTCCTTGTGTGGGGCGACCGGGTTGATCACCCCTGTCGGCGACCGGATGTATCGCCAGGTGCCACGAAACGCCGGCCCACTCGGAGCGACAAGGGGGTGGCGACATCGAGAACCGGCCGTTACCATGCGTGGCCCGCGCGCGACGTCGTACCCGAACTCGCACCGGCTCGCTAGTAGAGCTGGAACTGCTTCGAAGTCGCGGATTCGAAGCCGTCGACCGACACGTCGAGGTGATACGACGCGCCGCCCGCCGGAACCGTCTCGCGCGGCCCGCTGCACGTCTCCGGGCTCGAACGGGTGCGGTCCCAGACGATCGGCACGCTCGAGCTGATCGGCGTGCCTGGAGTGAGCGACACCTCCGCGTCGATCGGGTCGAGCTGGCAGTCGGTCGACGTCCAGTAGAGTTCCTCGCCGCTCGTGATCGTGAAGACCTGCTGTGCGGTTCCGGCATTCAGCACGCAGACGTTCTTGCCGGTGTTGGTGATCGTCACCGAGAGCTGCGGCTGCTCGGCGGCCTCGTACGCGGACTTGTCGGTGACAGCCTCGACGAGGATCTTCTCGGGCGAACACGGGTCGCCGTCGACGGCCGTGGTTTCGGTCGGAATCGTCGTCGGGTCGGGGGTGGCCGTCGCGGGGTTCGGCGAGGGCGAGGTGCTCGCACCGCTCTCGTCGCCCTGGCTCGCACCGGGGCGCACGATGATGAGGACGACGGCCACGATGACGGCGACGAGTCCGATCAACACCACCAGCCGACGACGCCGGTACACCTGCGGCGACTGCCGCCCGGCCGGTGTGGGGTTCGTCGACATGCTCACAGGGTACGACCGGGATGCCGCCGCCCCGGGCATCGGCGCGGCGCGCCGAGCGAGCGTTCAGAGAAGCTTCAGCATGCGGGTGTTGCCGAGCGTGTTCTGCTTGACCCTCGCGAGGTCGAGGAACTCGGCGACGCCCTCGTCGTGCGATCGCACGAGCTCCGCGTACACCGCGGGATCGACCGTCTCGTGGCCCATGTCCTCGAAGCCGTGCCGGTCGAAGAAGGCGACCTCGAACGTGAGGCAGAACAGCCGCGAGAGGCCGAGCTCACGCGCCTCGTGCTCGAGCGCCTCGAGCAGCGCGTGACCGACGCCGTGTCCGAGCCACGCCTCGTCGACGGCGAGCGTGCGCACTTCGCCGAGATCCTCCCACATCACGTGCAACGCGCCCGCGCCGATGAGGCGGCCGTCGGGGGTCTCCGCGACGCGGAACTCCTGCACCGAGCCGTAGAGGTCGACGCGCTCCTTGCCGAGCAGGATGCGTCGCTGCACGAGCGGCTCCACGAGCTCGACGATCCTCGGCACATCGCTCGTGCGGGCCCGTCGCACGGAGAACTCGGTCATCCGTTCATCGTATGGGAACGACCGAGGGGCGGATGCCGCAGCATCCGCCCCTCGGTTCGTGAGGTACTCGTGGTCGTCAGGTCACTCGCCCGAGGCCGCAGCGAGGTCGGGGCTCACCGGACCGGTGCCGATCGCCGCGTTCGTGTTCACGCCGACGCCGACGGGCAGCGCCCGCTGAGTCGTGGTGAAGAAGAACTCGCCGTCGCGGAAGTCGACGTGCACGTGGTCGCCCGAGTTGAGCTCGCCGTGCAGGATCTTCTCCGAGAGGCGGTCTTCGACCTCGTGCTGCACCGCACGGCGCAGCGGCCGGGCGCCGAGCGCCGGGTCGAAGCCGACCTCGATGAGGCGCTCCTTCGCCGACTGCGTGAGCTCGACCGTCATGTCGCGGTCGAGCATGCGCTCGCTCAGTCGCTTGATGAAGAGGTCGACGATCTGCAGCAGCTCGGGCTTCGAGAGCTGCGGGAACACGATGATCTCGTCGACACGGTTCAGGAACTCGGGCTTGAAGTGCTTCTTCAGCTCCTCGTTCACCTTGCCCCGCATGAGGTCGTAGCCCGTGCGGGGGTCACCCTCGAGCTGGAAGCCGACGGGGCCGCCCGAGATGTCTTTGGTGCCGAGGTTGGTCGTCATGATGATGACCGTGTTCTTGAAGTCGACCACGCGACCCTGGCCATCGGTCAACCGGCCCTCTTCCAGGATCTGGAGGAGCGAGTTGAAGATGTCGGGGTGCGCCTTCTCGATCTCGTCGAAGAGCACGACGCTGAACGGCTTGCGACGAACCTTCTCGGTGAGCTGGCCGCCCTCTTCGAAGCCGACGAACCCGGGAGGGGCGCCGAAGAGTCGCGAGACCGTGTGCTTCTCGCCGTACTCCGACATGTCGAGCGAGATCATCGCGGCCTCGTCGTCGAAGAGGAACTCCGCGAGGGCCTTGGCGAGCTCGGTCTTG
The DNA here is from genome assembly GCF_030817175.1 of Agromyces ramosus. Lineage (NCBI taxonomy): Bacteria > Bacillati > Actinomycetota > Actinomycetes > Micrococcales > Microbacteriaceae > Agromyces > Agromyces ramosus. The sequence continues at coordinate 950,490 of NZ_JAUSYY010000001.1, forward strand.
CCGACGCCGGTGGGGCCGGCGAAGATGAACGAGCCCGAGGGGCGCTTCGGGTCCTTCAGGCCGGCGCGCGTGCGGCGGATCGTCTTGGCGAGGGCCGAGATGGCCTCCTCCTGGCCGATGACGCGCTCGTGCAGGGCCTTCTCCATGAAGACGAGTCGCGACGACTCCTCTTCGGTGAGCTTGAAGACGGGAATGCCGGTGGCCTGTGCGAGCACCTCGGCGATCAGGCCCTCGTCGACGACCGCGGTCGTCTTCACGTCGCCCGACTTCCACTGCTTCTCGAGGCGCAGGCGCTCGCCGAGCAGCTGCTTCTCCTCGTCGCGGAGCGAAGCGGCCTTCTCGAAGTCCTGCTCTTCGATCGCGGTTTCCTTCGCGGCGCGCACGACGGCGATCTTCTCGTCGAACTCGCGCAGCTCGGGCGGGCTCGAGAGGATCGAGAGGCGCAGGCGTGCGCCGGCCTCGTCGATCAGGTCGATCGCCTTGTCGGGCAGGAACCGGTCGGAGACGTAGCGATCGGCGAGGTTCGCCGCGGCCACGAGCGCACCGTCGGTGATGGACACCTTGTGGTGCGCCTCGTAGCGGTCGCGCAGCCCCTTCAGGATGTTGATCGTGTGGGGCAGGCTCGGCTCGGCGACCTGGATCGGCTGGAAGCGGCGCTCGAGCGCGGCATCCTTCTCGAAGTGCTTGCGGTACTCGTCGAGCGTGGTCGCACCGATCGTCTGCAGCTCACCACGGGCGAGGAGCGGCTTCAGGATCGAGGCCGCGTCGATGGCACCCTCTGCGGCTCCGGCACCGACGAGGGTGTGGATCTCGTCGATGAAGACGATGATGTCTCCGCGGGTGCGGATCTCCTTCGTGACCTTCTTCAGGCGCTCCTCGAAGTCACCGCGGTAGCGCGAGCCGGCGATGAGCGAGCCGAGGTCGAGCGAGTAGAGCTGCTTGTCTTTGAGCGTCTCGGGAACCTCGCCCTTGACGATCGCCTGCGCGAGGCCCTCGACGACGGCCGTCTTGCCGACGCCCGGCTCGCCGATCAGCACGGGGTTGTTCTTGGAACGGCGCGAGAGGATCTGCATGACCCGCTCGATCTCCTTCTCGCGCCCGATCACCGGGTCGAGCTTCGACTCGCGAGCGGCCTGCGTGAGGTTGCGGCCGAACTGGTCGAGGATCTGCGAGCCGCCCTGGGGCTGGGCCTGGTCGTTCGCGCCGACCTGCACCTGCTCCTTGCCCTGGTACCCGGAGAGGAGCTGGATGACCTGCTGGCGCACGCGGTTGAGGTCGGCGCCGAGCTTCACGAGCACCTGCGCGGCCACGCCCTCACCCTCGCGGATGAGCCCGAGCAAGATGTGCTCGGTGCCGATGTAGTTGTGGCCGAGCTGCAGCGCCTCGCGGAGCGAGAGCTCGAGCACCTTCTTGGCGCGCGGCGTGAACGGGATGTGTCCCGTCGGCTGCTGCTGGCCCTGGCCGATGATGTCCTGCACCTGCTCGCGCACGGCATCGAGCGAGATACCCAGCGACTCGAGCGCCTTGGCGGCGACGCCCTCACCCTCGTGGATGAGACCGAGCAGGATGTGCTCGGTGCCGATGTAGTTGTGGTTGAGCATCTTGGCCTCTTCTTGGGCCAGGACGACGACACGACGGGCTCGGTCGGTGAATCTCTCGAACATGCTCTACTCCTCACGCTCCACTGGGTTGGGGGCGTCGATACATCGAGCGTAAACAACGCAGATGCGAGATGGGCCCCTGTTCGCCGTGGGCGCAGCGCGAGGAGTGGGGATTGACGGATGCCTCCGGGCGGGAGTTCTTGCGCCGGGCCCCGCTTGACCAGGCCACGCGATCGACCTACCATATCGATATTCGTTGTTATCGATATTCGTTATGGAGTACGCAATGACCACCACCACACCGCTGTACCGACCGAGCCGGAGCGACCTCGCCGCCATGTGGACCTTCCTCGCCGCCGGAGCGGTCATCGCCGTCGCGGCGGTCGTGTCCGCCGTGCTGCGCATCGTCGAGGTCCTGCCGAACCGTGACGTGCAGGTACTCGCGGAGTTCTCCGGCACCGCCGCCGAGGCGCCCATCGGACCCGGCGGAGCCCCGCTGCCGGTGATCCTCGACCGCGCCTCGATCACCGCCGAGACGCTCCCGACCTTCTCCCTCGTCTCGCTCGTCGCAGAGCAGGTCGTCGCCGCCACCACCGTCATCGTGGTCATCACCTGCCTCGTGAGGCTCGGCTGGTCGGTCATGCGCGGCGAGGTCTTCAGCCGCCGCAGCACCCGGCTCGTGACGACCGCGGGCTTCACCGGCCTCTTCGGCTACGCCGCGGTGCCGTTCCTCGCCAACATGGCCGCCAACGGCGCGTTCGCCGAGATCAGCGACAACACGTTCGACAACGTGGTGATGGCCGTCGAGCTCGCACCGTTCCTCCTCCTCGCGTTCATCGCGGCGCTCGCCACCGTCGTGTTCACGATCGGCGAGCGGATGCGACGCGACACCGAGGGGCTCGTCTGATGGCACCGGCCGAGCCCGACGAGGCATCCGACCTGCACTGCCGCCTCGACGAGCTCCTCGAGGCGCGGGGCATGACCCTCACGCGGCTCGCCGAGCTCGTCGGCGTGAGCGTCGTGAACCTCAGCGTGCTGAAGAACGACCGCGCGCGGGCCATCCGCTTCTCGACCCTGCAGGCCATCTGCGATGCGCTCGAGTGCGAGGTCGGCGACCTGCTCGTCGTTCGCCGCTCTCGGTCTACTTGATCGGGACCTCGACGGTGGTGCCGGCGACCTCGACCATCAGCGGCTTCGTGGTCGTGACGTCTTGCGGGGTCCAGAACACGGTGGTGTGGGGCACGAGATCCATGGTGCAGACCTCGTCTTCAGGACGCTCGACGAGGTCGATGGCGACCGCATTGCCCTCGTGGGCGGGCTCGAGCACGCGGATGTCGCGGCCGACCTGCGGGCACGTCGAGCTGCCCCAGATGGTCACCGCGAGCTTGCCGCCGTCTTCGAGCCAGGCCGCGACCGGCTCGCCCTCCTCGTTCTCGTGCTCCTCTTCGGCTGCGGTGCCGTCGGGCTCGTGCTCGGGCGCCGGCATGCCCGGGTAGTTGTCGACGGGACTCGTGCCGGGCGCGCACCCGGCCAGGAGGAAGACGGAGGCCAGGGCCGCAGCCACGAGGCCGGCACGGCGGAAGCGCACGGAGGAAACCATGCCGCAATGCTAGCGGCTCGGCCCCGATCGGCACGCTGCTCCGCACCGCCCGGGTCGCGCGGATCAGCCGTGCGTTCGAGACGCTCCAGCGACGGAATCCGCGACTAGGCTGCCGACATGAGCAACCTGGAACGCGACCCGGTCGAGCTGCTCTGCCCGCCCGAGATTCCCTCCGGCCCGGTCGTGCACGTGCTCGCCCCGCGCGACGTCCCCCTCGGCGGCCCGCGCGCGATGAACGTGCGCCGCACCCTCCCCCAGCGCGGCCGAACCACGATCGGCGCCTGGTGCTTCGCCGACCACTACGGTCCCGACGATGTCGCGGAGTCGGGCGGCATGGTCGTGCCCCCGCACCCCCATACCGGCCTCCAGACGGTGAGCTGGCTCTTCGAAGGCGAGATCGAGCACCGCGACAGCGCCGGCAGCCATGCGCTCGTGCGTCCCGGCGCGGTCAACCTCATGACCGCGGGGCGCGGCATCTCGCACTCCGAGGTGTCGACTCCGGGAACCACGCGGCTGCACGGCGTCCAGCTCTGGGTGGCACTGCCCGAGGCCTCGAGGCACGTCGGTCCGTTCTTCGAGCACGCCGACACGACGCCGGTCGGCATCGGCGGCGCGACCGTGCGCGTGTTCGTCGGCGCGCTCGCGGGCGGCGTGGCGCCCGAGTCATCCGTCACCGTGTTCTCACCACTCCTCGGCGCGCAACTCGACCTGCCCGCGGGCGCATCGGTCGACCTCGAGCTCGATCCCGCGTTCGAGCACGGCGTGCTCGTCGACACCGGGGCCCTCACGGTCGCGGCAGACTCCGACGGCACGGATGCCGCGACGGCCGTCGGCTGGTCGGAACTCGCGTACCTCGAGGCCGGCCGGCACCGGCTCACGCTTCGCGCGGGAGACGCGCCGACCCGCGTCGTGCTCCTCGGCGGCGTGCCGTTCGGCGAGGAGCTCGTGATGTGGTGGAACTTCATCGGCCGCAGCCACGACGAGATCGTGGAGTTCCGCCGGCAGTGGCAGGCCGACGTCATCGGACGTGACAACCCCGACGGCCGCTTCGGCACGGTCGAGGGGTACGACGGCGCGCCGCTCCCGGCGCCCGAGCTGCCGACGGTGCGACTGAAGCCGCGCGCGTAGCCGCGGAGCAACCCCGCACGCGACGACGGCGCCGAACCCGGATGCTCCGGGGCCGGCGCCGTCGAGGCATCCGCTCGCTTACGGCACGGGCACCTCTGCGCCCTCGGTGCCCGCCCAGAACAGGCCGCGCGCGACCTGGCTGAACGTGCCGACCGGGTGGGTGCGGAAGTTCACCGAGGTGCCGAACATGAGCACCCGGTTGCCCGCCGTGGTCTCGGCCGAGACGACCGAGGCCTTGCCCGCGGCATCCGCGATCGTGCGTCCGGCCTGCGTCGAGGCCCAGTGGCCCGAGATGAACGGATCCCCCGCGGCGTACTGCTGCTCGACGACCGCGTTCGCGCCGAGGCCGGTGTACCAGACCGCCGGGTAGACGAACGCCGTGTCCTGCGCGTAGGTCGAGAGCAGACCGCCGTCGGCGTCGGTCACCGACACGATGCCGTTCGACCCGCTCGTGCCCTGTGTCGCCGTCGAGGTGACGAGCCCGAACGCGTTCGCGAACGCCGCGATCGCGGTGCCCTTGCCCGCCACGCCCCTGCCGGCGGCGAGGTACGCGGCGACCGCATCGCGACCCGCGGCCTGTGCGGCGTTGAACGAGAGGTTCGCACCGACCCACAGCACGTCGACGTCGGCGAGGCTCACCGTGCCGCTCGTCAGGTTCGCGGACGTGACCTGCACGAGGTCGTCGAACCCGAGCTTGCCGAGCGTGACCCGCTCGTCCTGGCTGCCCGAGTAGGCGACGCGGAGCTCGTCGAGCCCCGTGCTCTCCTCAGCGGCGAGCCGCGACCCGTCGGACGCCGTGAACGTCACGCCGAACTCCTCGGCTGCTGCCGCCGCCGCCGCGTAGCTCGCGGCATCCGGACCGAGGATGACCGAGCCGTCGTCGAACGCCGAGACGGCGACGCCCGCGTCGAGCAGGGCGTTCACCGCCTGGTACTCGGCCACGCCCGCCGTCGCGAGCTCGAGGTACGAGCCCTCGGCCGGCACGCCGCCCGTGGGCAACGCCTCGTCGATCGGCTCGAGCTCCACGGCGAGCGCGGGGTCGGTGGTCGACCCGACCGCCTCGACGTCGGCACCCCAGAGGAGCGCGAGACTCCACGCCGAGATGTCGTACATGTCGGGCACCCGAGCGGAGATGTCCGAGCCGTCGGCGAGCAGCACGTTCGCCATGCCCCGGAGCGGCTGGTGCATGTCCACGACATACGACCCCTCGGCGTACTCGACGCCGTCAGCCGTGAACGGCGCTTCGGCCCGGTCGACCTCGACGCCGTTCGCGATGAGATGGTCGACGAGGGTCGCGGCATCCGTCACCGAACGCTGCGTCTCGTCGACCGGGATCACGTACGCACGCGGGAACTCGGCCGTGTAGATGTCGGTCTCGTCCCAGATCTCGGCCCACTCGTTCGGCTCCGGCACGCTCGCCGGGTCGACGTCGGCCGGAACGGTCACGAGCGGCTCGCCCGCCGTGCCGCGACGGAAGATCTCGATCTGGTTCTTCAGCAGCGCCTCGGCGTTGCCGGCCACGTACTCGACCGCGGTCTCGATCACGACGTCGGCGACCTCGATGTTGACCTTCGAGTTGGCCTGGTTCGTGGCGGGGTTGTTCGTGCGCCCCAGGGGCAGCTCGACCGTGTTGGTGATCGCACCCTGGTAGGCGACGTACTGCGGCGTGAAGATCGGGGGCCAGTCGTCCCAGCCGGAGCGGATGTCGCGGTACGGGATCTTGATGCTGCCGGTGTTCTCCAGCGTCGCACTGCCGTCAGGGGCCAGGTACGTGTTGCCGGGGATGTTCGCCTCGACGACGGCCTGCTCGATCTCGAGGGCGGCGGCGTAGGCGTGCGGGAGGAAGAGGTCGTACTCGTAGTTCTCGCCGTGGGGCGGACCGCACGGCTCGATCTGCAGCACGCTCGTGTAGCCGTGCAGGTCGATGAAGAACGTGGGCTGGATCACGCTCGAGAGATCGCGGATGATGCGCGACTCGGGCGTCGCGCCCGTGATCATGTCGCGGTTGATGTCGAAGCCGTCGGCGTTGGCGCGCTGTCCGAGCGCACGGCCATCGGGGTTGTTCGTCACCGTGAAGTAGAAGCGGTAGTCCTGCAGCAGGTCGCGCACCTCGGGCCACGGGGCGGTCGCGAGGTACTCGATGTAGTTGAGGATGCCGTCGGTCCCCTCCCACTCGTTGCCGTGGATGTTGCCGTTGAACCAGATCGGCACCTTGTACTGGTTCATGAGCGGCCGGTTCTCGGCCGCGGCATCCGGGTCGGCCTTGATCTGCTCGCGCCAGGCGGCCTGCTTCGCCGTCTGGCCGGGCGACTCCTTCGCCGTCAGCGTGACGAGGTGGATGTCACGGCCGAGCGTCGACTGCCCCACCACCTGGGCGGAGATGCGGTCGCTCTGCGCCATCAGGCTGTTCAGGATCGGCGCGATCTCGTCGTACGGCGTGACGCCGCGGGCGATCGATGCGTCGGTGGGGTCATCGGGCACGGTCGGCAGCAGCGGCTGCGACGGGTAGCTCGTGGGCGGGTCGACGAGCGAGGTGATCGGCGCGGCGACCGGCGAGGCCCTGAGGCGTTCGACGGCGGTCGCGGGCGCCGCGCCGGCCACGAGGGTCGCGGCTGCGAGGGCCGTGATGCCCGCACCGGCGATGAGGCGATGGAACGACATGGTGCTCCGTTTCTGCGGTTTCGGATGGACGAACCGGTCGAGCGCACTCGCGGGTCTGCGCGGCGGACGAGGTCGGGTGGAGTGACGTTGGGGGAGTCCTGCGTCATGAGGCGGTACCGACCACTCTGGCAGGCATGTAAAGCGCATTCCAGCGCGAATGATTGCGTCCGCATCAAGATTGTTGCGAGTTTCGTGCTCGGCCGGCGCGCGGCCGCAGCACGACATGGCGCTCGAGGGGATCGGGTCCGCACCGTCGGCGCCGTTGCCAGCAGGGTACGCGTCGCGCGTTACGGCCGCATGTCGGCAGAACCGCCGACCGGGCTACTGCAGCGCGGAGGTGAGCCGCGCGAGGTTGTCGAGCACCGTCGACCCGAGTGGCTGGCGCATCCACTCGTCGAGGGTCAGCTCGCGGCTGTCGCGGCGGTAGCCGGCTTCGACGGCGCGCATCTCGCGAACGAACGAGGCCCCGCGCACGAGGAGGGAGATCTCCATGTTCAGCTCGAACGAGCGGATGTCCATGTTGCTCGAGCCGATGACGGCGACGTCGTCGTCGATCGTGAAGTGCTTGGCGTGCAGGATGTACGGCGCCTTGTACATGTAGATCTTCACGCCGGCGCGGAGCAGCGCCTCGTAGTACGACCGCTGCGCGTGGTACACGAGCGCCTGGTCGCCGATCTCGGAGACGAAGAGCTCGACGTGGATGCCGCGCTGCGTTGCGCTGCTGATCGCGTAGAGCATCGCCTCGTCGGGCACGAAGTACGGGCTCGTGATGATGATCTGCTCCTGCGCCGCGTAGAGCAGCGCGAGGAAGAGCTTCAGGTTGTTCTCGTTGCGGTACCCGGGCCCGCTCGGCACGACCTGGCAGTCGAGGTCCTGTGCCTCACCCGGCTGGTCGAGCGCCTCGACGAGGTCTCGCCTCGGGGTCTCGCCGGTCTCGAGATACCAGTCGCTCGCGAAGATCGCGTCGAGACCCGTGACGATGGGCCCTTCGACGCGCGTCACGAGCTCCTTCCACTTCAATCCGCGACGGATGTTGCTGCGCTTGTTGTAGCTGCGGTCGATGATGTTCTGGGAGCCCATGAACCCGACCTCGCCGTCGACGACGAGGAGCTTGCGGTGGTTGCGCAGGTCGGGGCGCTGGTACTTGCCCTTGAACGGCTGCACGGGCAGCATCAGCTGCCACTCGGCGCCCATCGTCCTCAGCTGCTTGAGCGTCGCACGGTACCCCTTCACCCGGTACGACGCGACGTGGTCGAGGAGCACCCGCACCTCGATGCCCCGTGCCACCGCGTCGGCGAGCGCATCGAAGAACGGGGCGGTGGTGCGGTCGTACGCGAAGATGTAGAACTCGACGTGGACGTGGCGCTTCGCATCGCGGATCGCGGCGGTCATCGCATCGAGCGAGCCCTGGTAATCGCCGATGAGGCTCGCACTGTTCGAGCCGATCAGCGGCATCGACCCCAGGTTGCGGTTCAGCCGCACGATGCCCTCGAACCACGCGGGCCACTGCGTGCTGTCGCTCACGCGCTCGACACCGTGGGTCGACTCCCGGATGTAGCGATCGACCTCGGCCTGCTTCTCGCGACGGTGCTTGGGCAGCTTCGGATTGCCGATGAGGAGGAAGAAGAACACGCCGAGGAAGGGCAGGAAGAAGATCGCGAGGAGCCACGCCATGCCTGCGGTGGGCCGACGGTTGCGCGGCACGACGATGACCGCGACGATGCGCACGACGAGATCGATGGCGAGCGCGACCCCCGCGACGATCAGCGCCGTGCGTTCCGCGTCGCTCATGCCGGCTAGTTCGCCGGTCGTTCGCGTCCGAGTTTCGCGCGCTCCTCGGCCTCGATGCGGGCGTAGGCCTTCCGCTCATTGCGGTCGGCGCGGATGATCGCGCGCATCACGAACCAGAAGATGAGGCCGATGAGCACCGTCGGTGCCAGCGACCAGATCGCGTTCGCCCAGAAGTCGTCCATAGGCCTTCCAGAATACGGGGGTTTCCTCGGATCCCCTCATCGTGCGGTCTCGCGAACAGGCCGATCTTGGCGCAGCATGCGCCAGACAGGCCTATTCGCTGGCCGGAGCGCGCGATCGGCCTGTTCAGGCAAAGCGCGCGCGGGGCGGCCCCCCGTCGATCAGGGCGCGGATGACCTCGACGCATCCGGCGAGGTCGTACATGACCTGCTCGTAGCCGAAGCGGTGCCACCGGTACCCGCGCAGGACCAGCGCGCCATTCCGCGCTCGATCCCGCCGGGTCGCCTCACCGCTGTCGTGCCAACGCGATCCGTCGGCCTCGATGACGAGCCATCCGTCGATGAGGAGGTCGACCCGCCCGACTCCATCGACCGCGACCTGGATCTCGACGTGCCAGCCTTCGCGTTCGCAGGCGAGGCGAAGCAGCGACTCCAGCCCGGACTCCGCACGTCCGTCGATGGCACGGCGGAGCCGGCGACAGCGCCGGGGCAACCGCGCGAACAGCCGGTCGAGATCGCTTCGTGCGAGTAACCGTCGATTGAATGCGCTGTCGATCGTCGCGACGACGTGATCGGGATCGACGAGCGTGGGGATGTATTGCGCAAGCGCGTCCTCGACGGTGGCGCGCCACGCGATGGCGCCACGCGGCGAGAGGGTTCTGCACCACACTCGATGCTCGCCCGGCCCGAGCGCAGGCAGCCGGCTCGCGGAATGCGGCGTCGCGATGCACAGACCGGTCGACCTCGTCACCCATACGCCAGAGGTCTCGAGGGCGCTCGCGCCACCCAGCACACCTCGGCGGGACACTGCGCGCACCGCGGCCGGAGGCGCATCGTCGACGGCGATCCAGTCGCGGCCGACCGCGGCGACATGACCGCCCGCGATCGCCGCACGGATCGAGTACGACGTGTGGCCCAGGCCACGGACTTGGGCCCGGGTCGCGAGACCGCCGAAACGCCCGAGATCGGAAGGGAGATCACGCATCGCTCGAGTGTGCCGTCGTTCGAGGTCGAGTGGCCGCCCGCTCCGGCGACTGTGGATGGTCACGGGAACGGCCGATCTGGGGAGGACCGCGCCGACGACAGGCCGATGCGCAGCGCCGGCCGACAGATCGGCCTGTCTGGACGCAGATGCATACCGATCGCCCTGCCTCGCCTCGCGCCGCAGGCGGGCGGTGCAGCGAGACGGTCAGTTGCGCGGGACGGATGTCGCGGCATCCGCTGCGGCGAGGTCGGCTCAGCCGGCGGTGACGATGCCCCAGATGCCCGAGCCGAGCAGGTAGAGGCCGATCGCGCCCACGATGATCCAGATCGCGAGGCGCGCGTTCGACGGACGCTTCGGGTCGCGGTCGGGCTCGAGCTCGTTCTTGGGAAGGTAGTCGTTCATCGGGGGGCTCGATTCATCAGGGAGATCCGCTCACTTGACCAGGGGGAAGAGGATCGTCTCGCGAATGCCGAGACCCGTGAGGGCCATCAGCAGCCGGTCGATGCCCATGCCCATGCCGCCCGACGGGGGCATGCCGAACTCGAGTGCCCGGAGGAACTCCCTCGTCGAGACGCATCGCCTCGGGGTCGCCGCCCGCCGCGAGCTTCGCCTGCTCGACGAACCGCTCGCGCTGCACGACCGGGTCGACGAGCTCGGAGTAGCCGGTGGCGAGCTCGAAGCCGCGCACGTAGAGGTCCCACTTCTCGACGACGCCCGGGATAGAACGGTGCGCACGCACGAGCGGCGAGGTGTCGAGCGGGAAGTCCATGACGAAGGTCGGGCGCACGAGGCCCGGCTTCACGTGGTGCTCCCAGAGCTCTTCGACGTACTTGCCGGGCAGCGGGTGGTCGACCTCGATGCCGACCGCGTCGGCGAGCTGTCGCAGGCGCTCGATGGGGGTCGAAGCAGTGATCTCGGCACCCACCGCCTCCGACAGCGAGTCGTACATCGAGATGCGTGCCCAGTCGCCACCGAGGTCGAACTCGGTGCCGTCGGCCCACGTCACGACGTGCGCGCCCGAGACGGCGAGCGCGGCGTCTTGGATGAGCTGCTGGGTGAGGTCGGCGATCGTGGTGTAGTCGCCGTAGGCCTCGTAGGCCTCGAGCATCGCGAACTCGGGGCTGTGCGTCGAGTCGGCGCCCTCGTTGCGGAAGTTGCGGTTGATCTCGTAGACCCGCTCGATGCCGCCGACGACGGCACGCTTCAGGTAGAGCTCGGGCGCGATGCGCAGGTAGAGCTCGGTGTCGAACGCGTTCGAGGTGGTGACGAACGGGCGAGCGGATGCCCCGCCGTGCATCACCTGCAGCATGGGGGTCTCGACCTCGATGAAGCCGAGCCCGTCGAACGTGCGACGGAGGCTCGCGTTGACCTTCGCGCGATCGATCACGTTCTTGCGCGCCTGGTCGCGCGCGATGAGGTCGAGGTAGCGGCTGCGCACGCGCGTCTCTTCGGAGAGCTCGTGGTGCAGGTTCGGCAGCGGCAGGATCGCCTTCGAGGCGATGCGCCACTCGTCGACCATGATCGACAGCTCGCCGCGGCGACTCGTGATGACCTGACCGGCAACGAAGACGTGGTCGCCGAGGTCGACGAGCTCCTTCCACTCGGCGAGCGACGCCTCACCCACCTCGGCGAGCGACACCATCGCCTGGATGCGGCTGCCATCACCCGACTGCAGGGTGGCGAAGCAGAGCTTGCCCGTGTTGCGGGAGTGCACGACCCGGCCGGCGACACCGACCCGCTCACCACTCGCCTCGTCGACGCCGAGACCCACGAAGCGGTCGCGCACCTCGGGGATCGTGGCCGTGATCGGCACGCGCACCGGGTAGGCGCCCAGCCCGAGGTCGTCGGATGCCGCGATCAGCCGCTCGCGCTTCGCGAGCCGGACGGACTTCTGCTCCGAGATCTCCTCGGCGGTCGGCTCGATCGGCTCGGCTGCGGCATCCGTCTGGTTCTGGGCCATCGTTCTCTCTCGTCACGCGAAAAGGTGCGGGCAACAGCCTACTTGGGCTGGCCTCTGCGACCGGTGGGGCCGGTGGGGCCGAGCGTGATGGTGGCGTTGTCGATGAGGCGCGTGGCGCCGACCCGCGCGGCGACGAGTACGACGGCGTCGCCGCGGGCGTCGTCGTTCACCGGGAGGAACGTGCGCGGGTCGACCACGACGAGGTAGTCGAGGGTGACGTCATCGTGGTCGCCGAACGCGGCGGCCCCCTCGGCGAGTACCTCTGCGAGACCGTCGGATGCCGCGGCATCCGCTGCCCGCAGCGACTCGGAGAGCGTGAGCGCGGCCGCCCGCTCGGCGTCGTGGAGGTATCGGTTGCGGCTCGAGAGGGCGAGGCCGTCGGCTTCGCGCACCGTGGGCACGACCTCGATGGCGGCGGGCACATCGAGCTCGCGCACCATGCGGCGCACGAGGAAGACCTGCTGCGCGTCCTTCTGGCCGAAGAGGGCGACATCAGGCGTCGCGATGTTCAGCAGCTTGCTGACGACGGTGAGCATGCCGTCGAAGTGGCCGGGCCGCGAGGCGCCCTCATAGAGCGACCCGACGTGGCCGGCGGTCACCCGGGTGCCGGTCTCGCCGTCGGGGTACATCTCGGCGACCGTCGGCGCGAAGACCACCTCGACCCCGAGTCCCGACAACGACGCGACATCGGCGTCGAGCGTGCGGGGGTAGCGGTCGAGGTCTTCGCCCGGCCCGAACTGCAGCGGGTTCACGAAGATCGACACCACGACGACATCGGCGAGTTCGCGCGCACGGCGCACGAGCGCGAGATGACCGTCGTGCAGGGCTCCCATCGTGGGCACGAGGGCGACGGATGCCCCGGCACGACGCCGCTCGGCGAGCAGCTCACGCAACCCGGCGATGGTCGTGACCGTGCGGGCGCGCACTTCGGCCTGCGTCACTCGGAACCTCCTGGCGGCCCCTCGAAACCGGCCTCGTCGATCGTACCGGCACCCTCGGGGAACGGGCCGCTGTCGTGGCGCGAGAGCGCGTTCTCGACGGCGCTGCGCACGAGCGGGGCGAGCACCGCGCCGGGCCTCGCGATGCCGATGCCGTCGAGCAGCCCGCTCGCCTGGTCGACGATCGCGCTCGAGAAGGAGACGGCGGTGTCGATCGCCTCGCCGTAGGCCGCACGGTCGCGCTCGGCGACGACGAACGGCTCGCCGCCCATCTCGACCACGAGCGCCTGCCCGATGGGCAGCACCGGGGCGGGCGCGGTCACCGCGAACCAGGTGCCGGGGAGCCGCGCGAGGTCGATGCTCGTGCCGGTGAAGGTCATCGCCGGATGCACCGCGAGCGGGATGGCTCCCGCACGGCGCGCCGGCTCGAGCACCTCGGTGCCGAACCGCGCCGCCGTGTGCAGGACGAGCTGGCCGGGTTGCCAGACGCCCGCATCGGCGAGGCCTGCGACGAGCGAGCCCAGCTCGTCGGCGGGCACGGCGAGCAGCACGAGCTCGCTGCGCTCGATGATCTCGGGGATCGCCAGCACCGGCACCGCGGGCAGCATCGCCGCGGCACGTTCACGGCTCGACGCCGAGACCGCCGCGATGCCGGTCAGCGCGTGTCCTGCGCCGGCAAGTGCCGAGGCGAGCACGGCGCCGACCCGACCGGCCCCGATGGTGCCGACGCCGAGCCGGCCGGCGCGTTCAGCGGGCATCGCCGGGCTCCGTCGTCGATGCGGGGTCCGCGGATGCCCCGGATGCCCCGCGTGCGTCGACCGCCGCGGGCACCGCACCCCAGTGGTGCGAGGTGTCGGCGGTAGCGCGCTCGACGGCATCGTGGGCGATTCGCTCGAACAGCGCCTCGGCCTCGGCCTGTTCGATGATCGGCAACCCCGCACTCACCGGTCCGGTGACCGTGTGGATGCGCACGGACGCGAGGCGGAGCATCCGCTCGATCGGTCCGACCGTGCGAGCCACCGACTGCATGCGGGCGAGCGGCACGAGCGTGAGGCTGCGAACGACGGCGCCCCGGCGGAGCAGGGCCACGCCGTCGGCGCTCGCCCAGCCGATGCGGCGCCACGAGAACGGCCTGAGCCACGCGCCGCGCTTCGGGGCGCGCGAGAAGCCGCCCGCCCCGTTGCGGCCGGTGAGACCGGCGTCGATCACGGGCTCGAGGGCGGATGCGGAGTCGGGCAGGAGCAGGGCGATGACCCGGTGGACATCGGCAACCGTGCCGACCGGCAGCACGATCGTGCGTGCCGTCGCCTCGTTCGACGCGGAGACCGACTGCCCGGCGACGTTGATGCGGATCGACCACCAGCCGAACGGCCGCCAGAACACCCACTGCGTCGCCTCGACGGCGTGGACGCGACCGGGCGGGATGGTCTGGTTGCCGGTCGAGAGCAGGCCGTGGCCGATGCGCACGCCGTCGGGGGTGCCGGCGATCGAGTAGCGGAGCGACCTCGTGATGCGCGACCACACGTAGCTGACGAGACCGATCGCCGCCGGCACGAAGGTGAAGAACACCCACGGCTGGCCCGTCGTGATGCCCACGACGACGACCGCGACGAGGATGATCATCCAGACCGTCGATCCGCCGAGGAGCGTCGAGCCGATGACCGCGGCCGAGCGGGAGGTGCACGACCGATTCGGGCGGCGCGAGCGACGGGTCGAGCTCGGGGGCGAGGAACTCCTCGACGCGCTGCCCGACGATCGCGCCGGCTCGGCCGCGGCGTCCCGCAGCGGATGCCGCGGCGGCGCTTGGCGTCACCGAGACGTCGGACCGGCCGCCGGCGACGGCGCCCGCCTCGCCCGCCTCGCCCGCGTCGATGGGCGCTGCGCCCGTCGCGGTGCGCGCCCGCTCGGCGCGGGCGCCTGATGCGAGACGGAGGATGTCGGCGCGCAGCGCGTCGGCGAGCGCCGAGCCGAGGTAGGAGAGCTGCACGTTCGCCGACTGGCCGGCCACCGAGACCTCGAGCTTGGCGGTGCCGAAGAGGCGGGCGAACAGCGGACGGTTCACGTTGATGCCCTGCACCCGGTCGAGCCTGGCACTGCGGTGGGAGCGGAACACGATGCCGCTGCGCACCTCGACCGCCTCGTCGGTGACCCGGAAGGTGTGCATGCGCCACGACAGCCAGAAGCCGGCGATGACGAGCAGGATGACGACCACGACGCCCACGAGCGCCCAGCCGACGAGGCCGCGCGAGACGATGCCGCCGATCGGGTCGTTCGCCCACTCGCCCTGCCACTGGCCGTACTCGGCGTCGAGGCCCTCGCCGACGTCGGGCGCGAAGATCGAGAGGAAGATCTCGACAACGCGCTCGCGGAGGTTCGCGATGATGAACCCGAGCACCGCGAGGAACACCAGGCCGCCGCGCAGGAGGGGGCTCGCGGGGTGCAGCCGATGCCACTCGCCGTCGGCGAGATGCGTGACGGGCTGCGAGGCGACCGGAGCGGTCACAGCCCCGCCCGTCGGGTCTCGGCGAGCGCGACGAGCTCGTCGCGGAGCCGGTCGGCCTCCTCCATCGGCAGGCCGGGCACGGTGACGGCGGTGGATGCCGCCGCGGTCACGAACTTCAGGTCGGCGAGTCCGAGCGCACGCGCGACCGGACCGCGAGTGATGTCGACGAGCTGCATGCGACCGTAGGGCACCGCCACCTGCCGCTGGTACATGATGCCGCGCTTGAAGAGCAGGTCGTCTTCGCGCAGGCGGTAGGCGATGGAGCGCACCCGGCGGGGCTCGAACGCGATGCCCAGGAGCGAGATGACGCCCAGCGCGATCGCACCCCAGAGCGCCCACGGCCACTGCCACAGGAAGTAGGCGAGGAGCAGCCCCCCGACGAAGACGATCATGCCGATGATCGAGCCGATGATCTCGACCACGAGGTACTTGGGCGACACGCGCAGCCAGCCGGTGTCGGCCGGGGCGACGGCGGGCAGGGCGGCGGCCTCGGGTGCACCGGTTGCGGCGGCATGCGTCACGGGCGCAGCGGATGCCGCGGCATCCGTCACATCGCCATCGTCTCGCCCTGGCGCCTGCTCGATGCCGTCGTCGCGGGTGTCAGGCATGTGCGTGCTCTTCCTTCTCGGCTTCGGGGTCGTCGGGGGGAAGTGTGCAGAACGCCTCGGCGATGAGGCCGCCCGCCATCAGGAGCCCGGCGCCGACCGCGGTGGCGAGCGCGAGCCAGACGGTCTCGGCCGAGGGCACGACGCTTCTCGTGAGCAGGAAGAGCGTGATGCCGAGCCCGAAGCCGAACAGGAGCGCGCCGCTCAGGCTGCACGCCTTCGCGAGCACCGCGGTGCGCATCGCACGGAACGGATCGAGGTGCTTGGTGGCCTTGCCCTTCACCGCCCGGCGGATGGGCCAGGCGAGCGCGACGACGATGACCGCGACGCCGACGAGCGTGACGGGCAGCGAGATCGGCGGCACGATGGCCTTCGAACCGCTCGAGACGGTGGCCAGGTCGGCGAGGTAGCCGACGACGAGGCCGCCCAGGGCGAAGGCGATGAGCGCGGACGCGTGCGTGCGCTTCATCGGCGCACCACCTCGTCGGGTGCCGCATCGCGGAGCGCGGTGATCGGGCCGCGGCCGGGCAGCACGGCGAAGGGCTCGACGTCGAGCCACGGTTGCAGCACGAACGCGCGCTCGGCGGCGCGCGGGTGAGGCAGCACGAGTCGGTCGTCGGCGATCTCGGCGCCGTCGACGTCGATGAGGTCGAGGTCGAGCGTGCGGTCGCCCCAGCGCTCGGCACGCACCCGGCCGTGACGCTGTTCGATGCCCTGCAGCACGGTGAGGAGCGCGTGCGGCTCGAGTGTGGTGTCGACGATGAGCACGCCGTTCAGGTAACGGGGCGCCTCGCGGTCGACGCCCGCGACCTTGATGGCAGGGGTCTCGTAGATCGGCGACACGGCCCGCAGCTCGACGCCCTCGGTGTCGGCGAGCTCACGGGTCGCCGTCGCGATCGTCGCCTCGCGATCGCCGAGGTTCGCCCCGAAGGCGATGACGGCGCGCGTCATGCCCGGCCCCGCACGATGGTGACCGAGACATCCGCGAACGGGACGGTGATGGGCGCCTCGGGCTTGTGCACCGTGACCTCGACCTCTTCGACCGCGGCGAATCCGAGGGCGACGGCGGCCACGCGCTCGGCGACCGTCTCGATGAGGTCGACCGGGTCGCGCTCGACGGCGGCGACGACGGCTTCGGCGAGCTCGCCGTAGTGCACCGTGCGGTCGAGGGCGTCGGCGGATGCCGCGGCGGCGAGATCGACCGCGACCGACACGTCGATCACGAAGTCCTGCCCCTCAGCACGCTCGAAGTCGAAGACGCCGTGGTGCGCGCGGACGCGCACGCCCGTGAGCGTGATGCGGTCGCGAGTCTCAGCCACGTCGTCCACTCTGCCACGCCCCGAGCACGTCGAGTGCGCGCCGGGTGGCACGAACGTCGTGCACGCGTACGCCCCAGGCGCCCGCCTGGGCGGAGAGCACGCTCACCACCGCGGTGGGGAGGTCGCGGTGCTCGACCGGCGCATCGTCGGGCAGGAGCGCGCCGAGGAAGCGCTTGCGCGACGCGCCGACGAGGATCGGCAGCCCGAGGCCGGCCAGCACGTCGAGGCGCCCGAGCAGCTGCCAGTTCTGCTCGCCGCGCTTGGAGAACCCCAGCCCGGGGTCGAGGATCAGGCGCTCGGGCGCGACGCCTGCGGCGAGGAGCGCGTCGACGCGGGCCGCGAGCTCGTCGCGCACCTCGACGGCGACGTCGGCGTAGTCGGCGAGCGAGTCCATGCGATCGGAGTGTCCGCGCCAGTGCATCGCGACGTACTGGGCGCCCGTCTCGGCGGCGATGCGTGCCATCGCCTCGTCGGCGAGGCCGGCCGAGACGTCGTTGATGATCTCGGCGCCCACCTCGACGGCGGCGAGGGCGGTCGCGGCCCGCATGGTGTCGACGCTGACCCGGATGCCGCGAGCGGCGAGTTCGCGGATCACGGGGACCACGCGGCGTAGCTCCTCGTCGGGCTCGACCCGCGCGGCACCGGGACGCGTGGACTCGCCGCCGACATCGACGAGGTCAGCTCCCTCGGCGACGAGTTCGAGCCCGTGCGCGATCGCGGCGTCGGCGTCGAACCAGCGCCCGCCGTCGCTGAAAGAGTCGGGCGTGACGTTGACGACGCCCATCACGAGCATGGAACTGCGAGGCGTCTCGCGTTCAGGCATCGGTGCGCGACCCGATCAGGGCGATGATCTCGGCGCGCGCCGCCGGCTCGGCGAGGGTGCCGCGACTCGCGATCGTCACCGTGGAACTGCGTTCCTGGCGGGCGCCGCGCGTGGTCACGCAGCGGTGCTGCGCGTCGAGCACGACGAGCACGCCCTTCGGGTCGAGGCCCGCCTGGAGGGCGTCGGCGATCTCCTCGGCGAGGCGTTCCTGCAGTTGCGGCCGGCGTGCGAGCGTGTCGACGACCGCGGGGATGCGGCCGAGACCGACGACGCGGTCACCCGGAAGGTAGGCGATGTGGGCCGTGCCGACGAAGGGCAGGAGGTGGTGCTCGCAGACCGAACGGAACGAGAGGTCGCGCAGGATCACCGCGTCGCTCGTGGCGGGCACCCCCGCCTCGGTCGCGCCGATCGGCACGGTGTCGGCGAGGTGGATCATCGGGTCGACGTCGAGCCCGCCGAAGAAGTCGGCGTACGCCTCGGCCACTCGCTGCGGCGTACGTTCGAGGCCCGGACGCGACGGGTCTTCGCCGATCGCGAGCAGGATCTCGAGCACCGCGCGCTCGATGCGCTCGGCGTCCACTCCGGCCATGGGTTCCCCTCTTCGGGTCGACGGAAGGTTACGCCGTCGCTGGGCGCGGGTTGCTGCGCGGCGCGCGGGAGGCCGCCGGCTCCTCGGGGAGCTCACCGGAGTCGACGCCGCCGTCGACCGCACCCTGGTCGATGGGCGCCTTCGCGGTCGGGAAGGAGATCGGCGGGATGTCGGAGACCGGCCGGTTGTCGCTCGAGAGCCAGAGCGGGCGCTCGGGCAGCTTCTTCACGTGCGTGAAGATCTCGGCGATCTGCTTGTGGTCGAGTGTCTCGTTCTCGATCAGTTCGGCCGCGAGCTTGTCGAGGATGTCGCGGTTGTCGTTCAGCACCTGCCACGCCTCATCGTGCGCCTGCTCGATCAGGCTGCGCACCTCGGCGTCGACGCGCTCGGCGATGCGCTCGGAGTAGTCGCGCTGGTGGCCCATGTCGCGACCGAGGAAGACCTCGCCCTGCGACTGGCCGAGCTTGACCGCACCGACGTTGGCGCTCATGCCGAACTCGGTGACCATCTTGCGAGCCGTCGACGTGGCCTTCTCGATGTCGTTGGAGGCACCGGTGGAGGGATCGTGGAACACGATCTCTTCGGCGACGCGCCCACCCATCGCGTAGGTCAGCTGGTCGAGCAGCTCGTTGCGGGAGACCGAGTACTTGTCTTCGAGCGGTAGCACCATCGTGTAGCCCAGCGCACGGCCGCGCGGCAGGATGGTGATCTTCGTGACGGGGTCGGTGTAGTTCATCGCCGCCGCCGCGAGTGCGTGTCCGCCCTCGTGGTAGGCCGTGATGAGCTTCTCCTTGTCTTTCATCACGCGCGAGCGGCGCTGCGGACCGGCGATGACGCGGTCGACCGCCTCGTCGAGGGCGCGGTTGTCGATGAGCTGTGCGTTGGATCGCGCGGTGAGGAGCGCGGCCTCGTTGAGCACGTTCGCGAGGTCGGCGCCGGTGAAGCCGGGCGTCTTGCGCGCGAGGACCTCGAGATCGACGCCCTTCGCGAGCGGCTTGCCCTTCGAGTGCACCTCGAGGATCTTCTGACGGCCCTTGAGGTCGGGCGCGTCGACGCCGATCTGGCGGTCGAAGCGACCGGGACGCAGGAGGGCCGGGTCGAGGATGTCGGGACGGTTCGTGGCCGCGATGAGGATGACGTTGGTCTTCGGGTCGAAGCCGTCCATCTCGACGAGCAGCTGGTTGAGCGTCTGCTCGCGCTCGTCGTGCCCGCCGCCGAGGCCTGCACCACGGTGCCGGCCGACGGCGTCGATCTCGTCGACGAAGATGATGGCCGGGGCGTTCTGCTTGGCCTGGTCGAAGAGGTCGCGCACGCGGCTCGCGCCGACGCCGACGAACATCTCGACGAAGTCGGAGCCCGAGATCGAGTAGAAGGGCACGCCCGCCTCGCCGGCGACGGCGCGCGCGAGAAGCGTCTTGCCGGTTCCGGGAGGGCCATAGAGCAGCACGCCCTTGGGGATGCGGGCGCCCACCGCCTGGAACTTCGCCGGCTCCTTCAGGAACTCCTTGATCTCGTGGAGCTCCTCGATCGCCTCGTCGGCGCCGGCGACGTCGTCGAAGGTGACCTTCGGGCTCTCCTTCGAGACCAGCTTCGCCTTCGACTTGCCGAACTGCATGACGCGGTTGCCGCCGCCCTGCATGCCCGAGAGCATGATCCAGAAGAAGAGGCCGATGAGCACGAGCGGCAGGAGGATGCCGAGCATGGAGAGGAACCAGTTCGGCTGCGGTACCTCGTCGTTGTAGCCGTCGGCGGGGTTCGCATCGTCGACGGCGGCGACGATGTCGGCACCACGCGGCGTCACGTAGTAGAACTGCACCTGCTTGCCGAGCTTGTCGTCCTCCTCGGCGAGGGTGAGATCGACGCGGTTCTCGCCGTCGACGATCTTGACCGAGGCCACCTTGCCGTCGTTCAGGAGTTCGAGGCCCTCTTGCGTGGAGACCTCGCGGAACCCCGACGCGGTGATGAGGCTCGATCCGATCCACACGGCGACGATCGCGAGCAGAATATAGATGATCGGCCCGCGCAGGATCTTCTTCATGTTCATGATCTTGCAAGGCTACATTGCAGTCACTGCGCGCCGGCCGAGTGTTCGCTGTGGGCTGTGCCGTCGCCGCGGCCGGGCCGACGGCCCGCCTCAGGAGTAGACGTGCGGTGCGAGGATCGCCACGTCGCGGAGGTTGCGGTAGCGCTCGGCGTAGTCGAGCCCGTAGCCGACGACGAACTGGTTCGGGATGTCGAAGCCGAGGTACTTGACGCCGACGTCGACCTTCGCGGCGTCGGGCTTGCGCAGCAGCGCGCAGATCTCGATCGACTCGGCACCGCGTGACTCGAGGTTGCCGAGCAGCCAGCTGAGCGTGAGGCCCGAGTCGATGATGTCCTCGACGATGAGCACGTGCCGCCCGGTGAGGTCGGAGTCGAGGTCTTTCACGATGCGTACCACGCCGCTCGACTGGGTGCCAGCGCCGTACGACGACACCGCCATCCAGTCCATGTTCACGTGCGGACGCATCTCGCGCGCGAGGTCGGCCATCACCATGACCGCGCCCTTCAGCACGCCCACGAGCAGCAGGTCCTTGCCCTCGTAGTCGGCCTCGATGCGCCGGGCGAGCTCCGCGAGCTTCGCCTGGATCTCGGCTTCGGTGACGAGTACCTCGGTGAGGTCCGCCTCGATCTCGCGCGCATACATCCCGGTCTGCTCCCTCTGTCGCTCGGCGAACGGATGCCACGAGCCTACCGCCGGGGGACGGCCGGGCACGGCGGCGTCAGTGGTCGTGCGGCAGCACCTCGGTCGATCCGGTGGTGCTGAACACGACCCGCGTGCCGGCACGCGTCGCCTGGAGCCCCGGCAGGTCGATCGGGCCCTGGCCGTGCCAGCGGGTCACGAGCCGGGCGACCTCGAGCGTCTGCGTGCGCGTGAGCGAGACGCCGAACTCGGCGGCGACGACATGGCGGATGAGCCGTTGCCGCAGGGCAGCCGGGTTCGCCGCGAGCGCGGCGACGGAGACGGCGATGCCCGCCTCGGCCGGTTCGCAGATCTCCTCGATGAGCTCGTCGATCTGCTGGTCGAAGGCCGCCTCGTCTTCTCGCAGCTGCTCGGCGGTGCGCACGAGCGCCTCGGCGATGCCGGGGCCGAGCTCGGCCTCGAGCACGGGGAGCACCCGCTCGCGCACCCGCACGCGCGCATACCCGTGGTCGGCGTTGTGCGGGTCGTCCCATGGCGTGAGCGCCGCATCGAGGCACGCCTGGCGCGTGGTCGCGCGCCGGATGCCGAGCAGGGGGCGCGCGTAGCGACCCGACCGGGCGGGCATGCCGGCGAGGCTGGCGGCTCCCGATCCGCGGGCGAGCCCGAGCAGCACGGTCTCGGCCTGGTCGTCGAGCGTGTGGCCGAGCAGGATCATCGTGGCGCCGGTCTCGTCGGCCACCGCATCGAGCGCGGAATAGCGGGCCGAGCGAGCGGATGCCTCGGGACCGCCTTCGCCCGAGACCTCGACGCGGCGCACCACCACGGGCTCGAGCCCGAGTTCGCGCGCGGTCGCCGCCGCAGCCGCCGCCACCTCGGCCGACGCGGCCTGCAGCCCGTGGTCGACGATCACCGCGCCGGCGCGCAGCCCCGCTCGTGGTGCCTCGAACGCCGTGGCCGCCGCGAGCGCGAGCGAGTCGGCGCCCCCCGACAACGCGACGAGCACGAACGGTGCGGCGGCCACGGAGCCCGGCGCATCGGGCAGCGCCGCGCGCACCGCGCGACGCACGTCGGCGATCGGCGGGGTCAGCCGTGGGCGACGCCCGCTCGGGGCATCCGTCGGCTGGTCAGAAGGCATCAAGTAACCTTATTCCGCCGATCGCACCCGATTCCGAACGGGACTGCCGCGGCCGAAGCTTCCGACACAGTGCTTCCACCAACAAGGAGAACCAGCATGGGCGAATACGCCGCCATCATCGAGATCCCGAAGGGGAGCCGCAACAAGTACGAGGTCGATCACGAGACCGGCCGGGTGTTCCTCGACCGCGTGCTCTACACGACCTTCGTGTATCCCACCGACTACGGCTTCTTCGAGAACACGCTCGGTGACGACGGCGACCCGCTCGACGTGCTCGTGCTGCTCGACTACCCGCTCTTCCCGGGCGTGGGCGTGAAGGTGCGCCCGGTCGGCGTGTTCCACATGACCGACGACGGCGGCGGCGACGCCAAGGTCATCGCGGTGCCCGCCGGCGACCCGCGCTGGAACCACATCCAAGACGTGAACGACATCCCCGAGTTCACGCGCAAGGAGATCGAGCACTTCTTCGAGCACTACAAGGACCTCGAGCCCGGCAAGTGGGTCAAGACCGAAGGCTGGGCCGACGCCGCCGAGGCCGAGTCGCTCATCGCCAAGGCGATCGAGAAGTTCCCCGGTCACTGACCAGGGCATGAACTGAGCGGATGCCGCGGGCTCGCGACTTCCGGAACCGCAGAAGGGGCGGGCCTCGCGGCCCGCCCCTTCTCGCGTCTGCTCAGGTCTGCCGGTCAGCCGGCGGGGCGGGCCGCCGCCGAGGGGCTGCCCCAGATGAAGTACTCGCGCACCGGCACGCCCTCGCGCGGCGCCTCGAGGATGCGGCCGCCGCCGAGGTAGATGGCGACGTGGTAGTAGTCGCCGCCACCGCCCCAGAACAGGAGGTCGCCACGCTGCGCCTGCGAGACCGGAACGGCGAGCCCGCGTCCGGCGAGCGTGCGGTACTGGTTGGTGGCGGAGTGCGTGCCGATCGAGATGCCGGCGTTCGCGTACGCCACCTTGGTGAGCCCCGAGCAGTCCCAGACATTCGGGCCGGCGCCGCCCAGGCGGTACGGCTCACCCAGCTGCTGGCTCGCGAACCAGATGGCCGTCTCGACGGCACCCGTGTTCGGCGGCGGCGGCGTGGGGGTCGGCGCGGAAGACCCGCCACCGGTCGATCCCCCACCGGGCGCCGGCGCCGGGGCAGCGGGCTGCGCCGCAGCGGCAGCGGCGGCAGCAGCAGCGGCGGCCGCAGCAGCAGCAGCGGCGGCGGCCGCCTCCTCGCGAGCCTGCCCCTCGACGCGGAGTCGCTCGAGCTCGGCCGTCGTGTCCTTCAGGCTCGCGAGCTGCGCGTAGAGGTCGGCCGAGCGCGCCTCCTGCACCGCCACGGCCGCGTTGGCGGCATCCGCGGCATCACGTGCCTCGTCGGCCCTGGTCTCCGCAAGCGATGCCAGCCGCGCACGTTCGGCGGCGGCATCCGCTGCCTGCTCCCGCAGGGCATCCGCGGTGTTGCCGTCGGCGACGGCCTGCGTGTACACGGCATTCGACTGCTCGCCGAGCTTCGACGCCATGCCGAGCTGTTCGAGCAGGCCCCGGGCGTCTTCACCCGAGAAGACGAGCTCGGTCGTGAGGTCGTTGCCGGCGGTCTTCGCGAGGTGCGCCGCGAGCAGTCCCGCGCGCATCTTCGAGATCTCGGCGACCGCGTCGGCCTCATCGGCCTGCCGCCCGAGGGTGCGCTCGCGCTCCGCGGCCTGGTCGCGCTGGTCGACGGCGACCCGCCACCCCTCGTCGGCCATCATCGACGCCTGCACCGCGGCATCCGCTGCCTGCTGGAGCCCCGCGAGCAACTCGGTGACCCTGCCGATCTCAGCCTGCTTCGTGGCCTCGTTCTGCTTCGCCTGCTCGATCTCGCTCCACGAGGGATAGTCGGGCTCGGCTGCCGCGGGCCCGCCCGCGAGCCCCACCGTCGCGGTCACGGCACCGACCGCGACGGTCGAGAAGACCGTCGCGGGCTTCACCCGCGACACCGGCCGGGTGCGGTGCTCAGCCAAAGTAGATGCCTCGGTCGGCCATGAAGGGCACGGGGTCGATGCGGTTGCCGCCCGCATAGACCTCGAAATGCAGGTGGCAACCGGTGGAGGCGCCGGTCGACCCGCTCGAGGCGATGTTCTGGCCCGCGCCGACCCACTCACCGGTGCCGACGAACCTGCCGCCGTCACGGATATGGGCGTAGCCGGTCGAGATGCCGCCGCCGTGGTCGATCTTGATGAAGTTGCCGTACGTTCCCGAGGAACCCGAGAAGGTCACGACGCCGCTGTTCGCGGCGTAGATGGGCGCGGAACATCCGGTGCCCAGATCGACCGCATAGTGGAAGCTGCCCGAGCAGCCGCCGCTGCAGATCGGCGCGCGCGGGCCGTACGTGCCCGTGATGCGCCCGCCCGCGGGCTTCGCCCAGCCCGACGCCGCCGGGGTGCCCACCGCGCCGTTGCGAATCGCCTCCTGCCTGCGGCGTTCCTCCTCCTGCCGGAGGCGCTCCTCCTCCGCCTTGCGGATGCGCTCGCCCTCCTCGTAGGCGGCGGTGGTCTTCGCCTCGGCGTCACGGAGGAAGGCCAGCTGCGCCTCGAGCTCGAGCTTCTTCGCCTGCGACTCGGCGAGCGCCGCCTCGGCGGCGGCCTGCGCCTCCTGCGCGGCCACGAGCGCCGCCTCGGCGGCGATGCGGAGCTTCTCGCGCTCGCCCTGGGCGACGACCGCCTGGGCGCCCAGCGCGCTCGCGGTGTTCTGCTTCTCCTGCGCGCGGTCGTAGATGCTGGAGGTGCGCTCGACCATCTTCTCCATGTTGCCGAGCTTGGAGAGCAGCGCCTCGGTCGCCGCGGAGTTGCCCGCGTCGAGGAAGAGGTTCACGCCGATGTCACCCCCGCCCGAGCGATAGAGCTGCGCCGCGACCTGGCCTGCGTTCTGCTCGGCGGCCTGTGCCTCGGCTGCCGATGCGTCGGCCTGCGCCTGGATCTGCGCGGCGCGGAGCACTGCCTCGTCATACTTCTGCTGCGCCACGAAGAGCTCGTCGGTTCGCCGCTCGGCTTCGGCACGCGTCGCCTCGACGTTCGCCGCGAGCTGCGCGATCAACGCCACGATCTGCGTGACGGCGGCCGCGCCGGCAGCGGTGTTCGCCTTGGCCGCCTGCACCTCGTCCCACGACGGATAGTCGGCGGCGAACGCGGGCTGCGGCGCAGCGGCGACGGGCCCCGCGAGGGCGGCCGCGACGATCGCAAGGGTCGCGACGAGACGGCGACCCCGGAACCCGGCCAGACCGCGCCTCGCTCCGCGAGCAGGGCGCGTCCGGGCTCCGGTGGTCTGCGGTCGGTCTGCGGTGCGGTGCATGGCTCCCCGTCCACGCGGGCCTCGGGACCCCGCGCTCCTCGCTCTCGTTCAGGCACTGGCAGCCTTCACGATAGGTGCGGTTCGCGCGGGATCCGGGCATTTCCGGCGCGTGTGGCGGATCGCGCACCTGGAGGCGCGAGGCATCCGGCCTCGTCGTTTTGCGATCTCGCGATTCGACCCGTATGCTTGGCTGTCGGCGGTCGTGCCCCAGGCAAGACCACCCGGCCCCATCGTTTAGTGGCCTAGGACACCGCCCTTTCACGGCGGCAGCACGGGTTCGAATCCCGTTGGGGTCACTGCACGACAAGCACATACAATTGAATACCGGTGTTGCGAAACACCACGAGGCCCTGTAGCGCAGTTGGTTAGCGTGCCGCCCTGTCACGGCGGAGGTCGCGGGTTCAAGTCCCGTCAGGGTCGCTCAGGCGACAAGCCCTTTCCCTTACGAGAGAAGGGGCTTTCTCCTTATTCGAGGCAATTCCTCTGGTTTCGATCGGCGGATGCCCCGAGGCTCTGTAGCTCAGTTGGTAGAGCGTTCGACTGAAAATCGAAAGGTCACCGGATCGATGCCGGTCGGAGCCACATCGAAAGCCCCCGGGAAACCGGGGGTTTTCTCGTGTCAGCGGGTGATCCCGCCGGTGTCGCGGCGAGGCTGTGCCATTAATGTGCCATTAAGGTCGACGGGGGCCCGCCTCCTGGTTCGATTCGGTGGTTCGCCGGCTGCGCTCTTGAGCGCGTCGTTCAGTGCTGCGCCGGCACGGAGCGCGACGCCCTCGCGGGCGCGCGAGTAGACGCCGTCGGGCACGAGGTCGAGCAGCGTTCGAATCTGGTCGAGGGTGAGCGCACGCGAGACAGGCGAGATGGACTCGCGCATGCTCGGCCGCTTGACCTCGCGCCGGAATCCCGCGCTTGGACTTGACCTCGCAACGAGCACGATCGGTTGTACGCGACGAGAGTTCTACACTCGGCTCATGATTCAGTCCGGCCGAGCCACACTGACCGTCTCGTCGTCGGAGACTGATCCGAGCGTCGTCACGGATCTCCTCGGGCTTGAGCCCACCCGCGTCACCAAGGCGGGCACACTCCGAAAGTCTGGCCGCGTCGCTGATCACCACACTTGGAGCGTGGACACCGGCGAGCTCAGCAACACGATCGACGACCAGACGGGCTCTCATGCCCTTCGAGCGCTTGTCGCCCTGATCCAGCCGGCGCTCGGGCGGCTACCGTATCTTCCGCCCGACTGCGAACCTCGCATTTGGTGGTCGGCGTACTCGGATTCAGTTCAGGGCGGATTCGTGTTGCCTGCCGACCTCGCGGCTTCGATCGGAACGCTCGGCGTGGACGTGTACGGCACGGTGCACCTGGACGACCCAGAAGATCCCATGTCGGATGCCGCTGCGGGGACATCAGGTGGCTCCGACGGCTGAGGTCGACCCGCTCGAGGTGCAGCATGGCAGATGGCCGTCGGCCGAGTCGCGTCGTCGTCCACGGTACAGATGGTCTCGATTCCGGCGGTGAGATCAGATCGTCACTCACCGCCGTGAGCCTAGGGCCTCGAACTTCCGCGCCTGCAGTCATCCTTCTCGCGCATTCAATTTGGCCGTGCCTGATCCTCGTATCGGATGCGTACCGGGAGCGGTCACGGCTGTGGTTCGGCGGGCGATGCTAGAACGCCATCCCAGCAGGCGCCACCGCCGAACTCATAGAGATCCCGAACGGCGCAGTCGCCATCGCCGACGTTGGACTCCAGATACGTCGCAAGGTCGGTGACCGCCGGGTTGTAGCCGACATAGACGCCCGGAGCGAGCGCGACCGCCTGCGGTGTCTTGATCCAGTTCACGAGGCGTTCATCCAGTTGGGCCGTATCGACGACGAGGGGGTAGCCCTCGACGACTGGCGCCCCGGACGCGTAGCGCAGCTGCTTCGACCGGGACGGATCCTGCGGGAAGTCGTCGAGCAGGTCGATCAAACCATCTGCATCGGCGTCAGGCGGTGGAGTGCGCGTCGGCTCAGGCGTCGGCGTCTCGGTCACTGCGGGCGCGGGCGACGGGGACGTGATGGCGGAACCCGATTGGCTGGCCGCACAGCCAGAGGTGATCAGCGCTCCGAGCAGGACAATTGAGGGGACGAGCCGTGCTTCACGCGGTTCATACCAACCGAGCGTACAAAC
This sequence comes from Agromyces ramosus, assembly GCF_030817175.1. Classification (NCBI taxonomy): domain Bacteria; kingdom Bacillati; phylum Actinomycetota; class Actinomycetes; order Micrococcales; family Microbacteriaceae; genus Agromyces; species Agromyces ramosus. Next base: position 978,469 of record NZ_JAUSYY010000001.1, read on the forward strand.
GCGGCCGGGCGCGACAGGCGGCTACGCCGCCCCAGTTCGAGGGGTGCGACTGGGTGGCCAGTGCTCGGGGCTTAAAATCTGCCCGCAGATGGCTTGAACCGATGCTGGATTTGCAGAGCGCCTAACGAGTCCCCGTAAGCCCCGGTAGTTTGGCCGTGTGACCCTCGCCAACCGACGCTCCCATCGATGAAGCCCACGGTGGCACAGTTGCCCGATGTGCATTTCGGTGTACCTCTAAGTCGCCGAACGGAGCAGAAGTTGTCTCGCGCTACTTTTGGGCTACCGCGGCGCAATCCCAAGCAACGGCCCCGCCGTGAGTACTTTCCCGAGTCGATGTGGGAGCGCATGCGCTGGATGTTCCGCGACGAAGAGTACCGAGAGCTCTCCGACGCCTTCCTGCTAACGAACCGCGACCAAGCTCTGCGCAACTATGACCTATCCATGGCCTACTTCGACGCGCTCGATCGCGACGATTTTGAGGCATCGCTTGAGCAGGTGCGCGATCACGGCAATCTGCGGACTGTCGAGCAGCTCTCCGATTGGGCAGGCGCCGAAGGCGTCTACGTCCTGGTGTTCGACGAACTCAAGCAGTTCTACGTCGGGAAAGCTACCGACATCCGCGCTCGCGTTAAGCAGCATTGGGGAGCCCGAAAACCGTTTGATCGCTTGCTCTTCGGAACCGTTTACAGCTCGGTGTTCCCTCTGGATGAGCTGCGAGCTCTCGACAATACGAGGATCTTTGCTGTGCGTAGCCGAGATCCGTTCGGGCTGGAACAGAGCATCGAAGCGCTGGCCGATAGTCGCTTCTCGTTGAACCGAATGGGAGGCGGCGAAGCAGGCCCCATGATGCTCGCCCTCACGGCCATGTCCCCTCGGGCGAGACCTCTTGGCTCAGCCGAGCGAATGGCATCGTGGGACGCCGTTGAGAACGCAGAAGGCGACATCGATCGGCTGTGCGCGGAAGCCAGGGCCGGCACTCGCAACGATGTAGCGGAACAGCTCGCCATCATGGACATGACGGTCTTCGTGAGCGCCCGCAAAGACGGATCGACCGCAGTTTGGTCGCGGCGAGATCTCATCAACGAAGCGGCCAGGGATGGCAAGCTAACCGTCTCGGAGTTCGAGCATTTCCTGACCCTGATAGGCGAGACAGTCGTCTGGCCCAACGATCAGCGATGATGCGATAGGGAGCAGAGTGACTGACATCTACGAGAACAGCGCTGACAACTCAGCGCGCTTCGTTTTGGGCGTCGTTGGTGAGAATCCACTCGTGTGTGTGGGCGTGAATCCCAGTACTGCGATTCCAGGGAAGCCCGACCGCACTGTCAGCGCGGTGATGGGTTTCGCCTCCCGCAATGGCTTCGATAGCTGGGGGATGTTGAACCTCTATCCGCAAAGATCAACCAACCCTCGTGGAATGCACTTGACCAGTGCCTCTGAGCTCAAAGCCGAGAATGAGCGGCACATCGCCGAGTTCATCAACGGCCGCCAGCTGACGCTGCTCGCCGCGTGGGGTGAGCTGATCGAAACGCGGCCCTACTTGTCGGAGATGCTCAAGGGGATCGTCTCGGTGACCGACGCGTCGGCATGTGAATGGGTGTCGATCGGCGACCTACTCAGGAGCGGGCATCCGCGTCACCCGTCCCGGGCAAGACACGATTGGCCGTTGAAGAGCTTTGACATGCGGAAGTACCTGCGCGCAATCGAGGTCTGAACCGCAGAGCTAGCGTGAGCACCGGAACAGAACTCAAGCGCGCACGAGCCGTTGATCCGTCCCGTCTAGGGGTACAACGGTGGTGACACCGGTGACGAGCTAACTGAACAGCTCTCTCACGTGTTCAATGCATTGGTCAGGCAGTCACGTCCACGGATGCGCGACGCGGACGCGGATCAGCGGTACGTCGTCTCGACCGGCTCGATGAGGAACAAGCACGAGCCGGGCTCGTACTCCCCTACCTCAGCGGTTACGTTGAGGTTGTCACCAACGCCGAGGGTGTCTGGCACGTCGCCGACATAGTGCAGGTCATTGACGAGGTTTACATCGCGGAACTGAAAGGCCGGCCCCGGTTGCGAGGTTTCGCTGTAGTCGCCCGCTCCGATCAGGATGTCGTATCGGGTGGTAGCACCGTCATGGTTGTTGACCGCACCGACATTCCCGTCGAAGACGATCGTTTGTCCGCGGTACTTCTCCGCAAAGACGGGTATCGAGTCGTCGCAGTAGTCCCCAAGAGCCAGCAGCGCCGCGAAGTCCGGGTTGTTCGCCGTCGTGATCACGATGTCCTCGGGTTCTGCCGGCTCGGAGGGCTCGACGGACTCAGACGGTTCAGTCTCTGAGGAAGACACTTCGCCGGCACCGGCCGATGGAGTCGCGTCCGCTTCAGCGGCGGGAGCATTCCGATCGCTGATGACTCCGATGGTGATAACCGTGGCGAGCACGATCGCGAGCGCTCCAGCGCCAATCGCGTAGAGGAGCACGCGCGACTTCGGCTTGGGCCGGCGAATCACAATCTCGGTCTGCAGCTTTCCCGTCGTCTGAGAGACAACTTCCCAACCTTGGTTCTCCCACTTCGCGACGGTCCGTGCTTCCATCCCGCGGATAGCTCGCACAGACGTCGTTTCGTACGTGATGCCCTCGTCAACCATGCAACTCCCCGACCATTAAGTAGCCGAGCCTCGCGCCAGCCTGGACGAGCCTATCGATGCCACGCTCGAGTAGTTCGCCTCCTAGAACCCCCCGTTGGGGTGATGACTCCGACTCCCGTCGGACAAAATCTGTGCCATTAAATGCGCGAAAACGAACTGAAACCAACTGAGACCATTCAGAAGAATCCCTGATCAGCGCGATATCATGTTCACAAGAATGGAGCAAAAACCGCCCAGGCTCACTGAAAATCGAAAGGTCACCGGATCGATGCCGGTCGGAGCCACATCGAAACCCCCGGCTCACCGGGGGTTTTCTCGTTCCGCGCCGGTCACGCCTTCGGCAGTCGAGCTCGCCGCGGTTAGTCTTGCGGTCATGTCGGACCATTCCGCAGACCTTGATGCTCGACGTGCCGGGACAGACGATGCCGAAACGCTGGCGCGCATGCTCCACGATTTCAACACCGAATTCGACACCCCCAGCCCCGGGCCGGCCGTTCTGGTGGGACGTCTGCAGTCACTGCTCGCCGGACCCAGCACCATCGCGTACCTGGCCGGCGATCCTGCGGCGGGATTCGCGCTCGTGACGCTGCGAAGCAACGTCTGGTACGACGGGCCGGTGGCCCTCCTCGACGAACTCTATGTCGCGCCGGATCGACGGGGTCATGGCCTTGGCACGGCGATGATCCACCTCTTGATCGCAGACGCCAAGGAGCAGGGCGTCTCGGCGATCGAGATCAACGTCGACGCGGGGGATGTCGACGCGCAGCGCTTCTATGAGCGCCATGGGTTCAACGGCGTGAACCCCGACACCGGCGAGCGCGCGTTCTACTACTCGCTCGAACTGTAGCCACGACCATAGGCTCATACCGTGGCCACTCTCGACGACCTGCGGCGCGCCACCGTCGGGCTGCCCGGCAGCGAAGAACGCGCGACCACGGGCGGTGCCGCCTGGTTCGTTCGCGGCAAGTTGTTCGCGTGGGAGTGCCATCCATGGCCGAGCATCCCCGAAGAAATCCGCGAGATCATCGCGGCCGAACTGGTCGTCGGGGTGAAGGTCGCCGACCCGGTGGACGCGCTGGCCCTTCGCGCAATGGCGCCCGACGTGTTCTTGGGCACGACGACCAGGTGGGGTGAGCCGAAGGTGGCGTTCCGCATGGCCGGCATCGACGAGGACCATCTCGCCGAGCTGGTGACGGAGGCGTGGCGCGTACAGGCTCCGAAGTACCTGCGGCGCGAGCTCGACGACGCCACCGAGACGATCGTCGACTGACGCGCGGTTCGCGGAATACCTCTTGACGGGATGAGTTATACCCCCTAGGGGTATCCGTCCCGGAAAGAGAGAACCGATCATGTCAACAACAACCAGAGCGCCGGCCCGACGCCGGTGGCTCGGGCTCACGCTCATCGCCACGGCCCAGTTCATCGTCATCATGGACACGTCGATCATCGGCGTCGCCCTCCCCCGCATGCAGGCGGAACTCGGCTTCACGCCCGAGTCGTTGTCATGGGTGTTCAACGCCTATGTCGTGGCCTTCGGCGGCCTCCTCCTCCTGGGTGGCCGGCTCTCCGACCTCCTCGGCGCACGCCGGGTGTTCATCAGCGGCTGGCTCATCCTGGCTGCCGGGTCCGTGCTGGCCGGAGCCGCCGGCACTGTCGGGATCGAGATCCTCGGCCGTGCCGTCCAGGGCGCCGGCGCGGCGCTCATCGCCCCAGCAGCGCTCAGCCTGCTGGTGGCGCTGTTCGGCGGCACGAAAGAGCTTCCCCGTGCGTTCGCCGTGTACGGTGCGGCCGCACCGATCGGCGGCACCGCCGGAGTGTTCCTCGGCGGAGTGCTCACGGAGTACGCAAGCTGGCCGTGGGTGTTCTACATCACGGTCCCCATCGCCGCGCTCGTCATCCTGCTCACGCCGGTCGCCCTTCCCGTCGTCGCACGCCAGCGCGGGTCGGTCGACGTCATCGGCGCCATCACCGGAACCGTCGGCCTCGCCGCGCTCGTCTACGGTGTGGTCCGCGCTCCCGAGGTCGGTTGGGCCACAGCCGAGACCCTCATCGCCGTCGGTGTCGGCGCCGTTCTGCTCGCCGTGTTCTTCATCGTCCAGGCGCGCTCGCGACAGCCACTGCTGCGGCTCGGCATCTTCCGCACCCCGCAGCTCGGAGCTGCGAACCTCGCTCAGCTCCTGCTCGGGGCTGCATGGGTGCCGATGTGGTTCTTCCTGAACCTCTACCTGCAGCAGGTCCTCGGCGCCGGCGCATTCGCAGCCGGGGCGGCATTGCTCCCGATGACCGTGCTCATCGTGCTCGGCATGACCCTGGTCGCTCCGCGGCTGCTGGCACGGTTCGGCGCCAAGCCGCTCATCGTGGCCGGCTTCACATTCCTCGCGGCGGGGCTCGTGTGGCTCTCGTTCGCGCGTCCCGACGGAATGTACGCCGTCGACGTGCTGCCGGCTTCGCTCGTCGCGGCATTCGGCATGGCGCTCGCATTCGTTCCGTCGCTCGGCACGGCCATCGGTGCCGCCCGACCCGAGGAGACCGGCGTCGCATCGGGGCTCGTGAACACGAGCTACCAGATCGGTTCGGCCGTCGGCCTGGCGGCCCTGACCGTGCTGAGCTCCGCCGTCACGGCCACCGGCACCAGCGCTACGGATCTCACCGGTGGGTACGCGGCAGCGCTCAAGGGTGCGGCGCTCGTCGCCGCACTCGGTGCGATCCTCGCGATGGCGACACTGGGGCGCCGGCAACGCGCCGGCACCCCAGACGCCGAACGCGAGACGGTCGACGCCTGACGCACGGGGGCCTCGTACGCGTCCCACTTGTCGCCGAACCCGGGGACGCCGTTCGGGGACGCGTGTCAAGGGGCCGCGAACGCGGCACGCCGCATGGCACGCTTGGGCTCATGAATGTGCAGGATGGCCCCATTGAAGACGGATCCGCCGACGCGAGCATCGACGAGAAGATCAGTGGCATCGCCGAGCAGATGCGCGGCGATGCCGACCTCGGACACGTCGATGAGCTCCGTACCATGGCGCGCCAGCGCCTCGAAGACGCCGCCCTCCCGGCCGACGACGACACGGTCGATGCCGTGCTGCGCGCCGTGAGGTCGGTCTAATTCGCAAATCCGGGGAATCTGCCGGCGAGGGCGCGCTACGTTTCGAGGGTCGCGTCAGGCGGTGGCTCAGGGAGCGTATGCAGGCCTCCCGTGGAGTTCGCCGAGTCGGCGAGGAGTTCGAGCCAGGCGCGGTTCAGCGACGGGGGCCGATTGCCGGAGTAGATGAACTGGAGCGCCACGCTCGGATGCACCCAGATGGAGACGAGTCCGCGCGGTTCCTCCCATGAGAACGCGAAGCTCTCGCGGCGTCGGAGCTTGTTGAGCATGACGACCTGCAGGTGGGCGAGCACCCGATCATCGAACTGCGCCCCGCGCGTATCGTCATAGATGAACTGCGCCACGACGCCTCCTTCACCATGCCTCGGCATGCCTCGGCCCAGGCATGCAGCCGTCACCGTCAAGGCTACTCTCGCGGCATGGCCGGAGACGAGGGTCAATGCGCCGCGGCCCACTCGAGCAGGCGATCGGCCGGCCACGTCGTGATGACGCGTTCGGCAGGCACCCCATTGGCCTCGGCTCGCTCCGCCCCGAGGTCGAGGAAGGAGAAGTGCCCCGGCGAGTGCGCGTCGCTGTCGATGCTGAAGAGGCACCCGGCGTCGAGCGCGAGCTGGATGAGCTCGTCGGGCGGGTCCTGTCGCTCGGGTCGCGAGTTGATCTCGACGGCGACGTCGTGCTCGGCGCACGCCGCGAAGACGGCACGCGCGTCGAACGTCGACTGCGGGCGGGTGCCGCGCGAGCCCTCGACGAGGCGGCCCGTGCAGTGGCCGAGCACGTTCATCGACGGATGCTCGATCGCACGGAGCATCCGTGCCGTCATCTCGCGCGACTCCATGCGCAGCTTCGAGTGCACGCTCGCGACGACGATGTCGAGGCGGTCGAACATGTCGGGCGTCTGGTCGAGCGCACCGTCGATGAGGATGTCGACCTCGATGCCGGTGAGCAGACGGATGCCGCCTGGCCGGCCGTTGAGGCCTTCGATGACCTGCAACTGCTCGAGCAATCGCTCGGAGCTGAGCCCGTTCGCGACCCTGAGGCTCGGGGAGTGGTCGCTGACGACGAGATACTCGAGGCCGGCCTGCTTCGCGGCCCTGGCCATCACCTCGATGCGGGTCGTGCCATCCGACCACTCGGTGTGGCTGTGCAGGTCGCCCTTCAGCTGCGAGCGGAGGCCGTCGCTCGGCGCACTCGCGGCCGGTCCGCTGCGCACCCGCAATTCGGCGAGGTAGCCCGGCACGTCCCCGCCGACCGCCTCGGCGATGACCGTGTAGGTGGTGTCACCGATGCCCTTCGTGCGCTTCAGTCGGCCATCGGCCACGCGAGCGGCGAGCTCATCGGCCGAGTACTCGCCGACGACGTCGGCTGCGCGACGGAACGCCTTCGACTTGAACGACGAGGCGCGATCGCGCTCGAGCAGGAACGCGATCTCCTCGAGCGCCTCGACGGGGTCCATCCCCTCATTGTCGCGTCCAGCCCGGAAAAGCGCGACGTCTGGGGTCTCGCTACACGCCGGGATACTGGGTCACGACCGCACCCAGGACGTTCGCGGTCGCGACCCCGACCCATATGAACAGGGCGATCATCATGGCGACGTTGAGCGCGATCGCGACCCACATCGGTGCCGCGCCGCGCCCGGCCTGCTTCTTGACCACGACGGATCGGCCGATCACGTAGACGAGCGACGAGAGGAACGCCCAGGCCCAGTGGAATCGCCTCGCGTAGCCGAGTCGCTCGAGCGCCACGCGATCGAGGTACGCGAACCAGACCGAGACGCCGTACAGGAGCCAGCCGAGCACCACGCTCGTGAGGTACATCGGGTCGAGGTACATGCGCAGCTGCGCCGTGGGGTCGGGGTCGGTCATCGACGTGAGCATGTAGCCCTCGAAGTCCCAGAGGAACAGCGGGATGACGGCCAGGAGCGGCGCGGCCACGATGAGCCAGATCCACACCGTGTCGACGGGCGTGCCCGCGGGTACGCGGCGCTCGGCCCCACCCTCGTAGGGTGCGTACTGCCCGGCTGCGGGCGTCGGCGCGGCGAGCGGCGTCGCGTACTCCGTCCACCGGCTGCCATCCCACCATCGCTGCCCTTCGGCTCCGCTCGGTTCGGGATACCAGCCGGCCGGCGCCGCGTGGGACTCGATCATCCATGCCTCCTGTGGGGTCGGAGCAATGCTAGGGGTCGCCCCGCTGCCTGCACCAGCGAATAGGGTGCACTCGAGGATTGTTTCAGGAGGATGCGTGGCCGGAGTGACGAGTGCGGATGTCGCGCGCGCGAGCGGGGTGTCGCGCACGACCGTCAGCTACGTGCTGAACGGCACCGAGGGCACGTCGATCTCGGATGCCACGAGGCGACGTGTGCTCGAGACCGCCGCGCGGCTCGGCTACGCGCCCTCGGCAGCGGCTCGCACGCTGCGGAGCGGGCGCAGCGACCTCGTGCTGTGCGTGCTGCCCGACTGGCCCGTCGGCCCCGTCATCGAGACCATGCTCGATCATCTGGCCGACGAGCTCGCCGAGCGCGGGCTGTCCGTGCTCGTGCATCACGTGCGCGGTGACCGCCCGCTGTCCGAGCTGTGGCGCGCCGTCACGCCTCGCACGGTGGTCGGCCTGACGGAGTTCGAGCCCGATGAGGTGCTGGCGATGCGGCAGGCCGGCATCCAGGTGGTCGACACGGGCGACGCCGGCCCCGATGCCGAGAACCCTCAGCCGCACATCGGGCGACTGCAGGTGGAGCGGCTCGTCGCCCGAAGCCGCGCGCGCATCGGATACGCCACGACCGACGACCCGCGCGTCGTGGACTTCGCCGACCAGCGCCTGGCGGGGGTGCGCGCGGTGTGCGCCGAGCGCGGACTCCCGGCACCCGTCGTCATCCCCGTCGGCGTCGAGGCCCGCTCCGGCTCCGCGGCGGTCGCCACCTGGCGGCAGGCCGGCGTCACGGGCGTCGCGGCCTACAACGACGAGGTCGCGTTCGCCGTGCTCGCCGGCGCTCGCGCGGCCGGGCTCGACGTGCCCGGCGACCTCGCCGTCATCGGGGTCGACGACGTGCCGCTCGCCGCGCTCGCCTCGCCGCCGCTCACGACCGTGACGCAGCACATCGAGCGCGAGGCGTCGTACCTCGCGGCGTGCGTGCTCGCCGCCCTCGACGGCGACGACCCGCCGCCCCGTCCGCACGAGGCACCGGCGCTCGTCGAGCGCGACTCGGCCTGATCACGGACCGAGCCGCGCCCGGCGCGCGGGTCGCTGGTCAGGCCGTCACGGCAGCGGGTAGTCCGTGAGGTAGATCGGCGCCCCGATCACCGTGGTGTCGGCGGCGGCCCCGATGCCGTTCACGACGTGCAGGATCGTGCCGGCGCTCAGGTTCACCGTCATGATGTGGTGCAGGCGGATGCCGTCACCCTCGGGCGCCTCGAACCCGTTCTCCGTCACGATCGACGGGTTGTTCTGGTTGAAGACGTACACGCCGCCGCCGTAGAGCGTGTGCTCGGCGACGCCGTCGGCGACCTTGTAACCGGCATAGCCGAGCGTGCCGTCGGGGCGGGTCCAGTCGGCCTGGGTCGGCGGATCGTAGGGCAGCTCGTTCTGGTACAGCACGGTGGTGCCGCGCTCTCCGTTCCAGACGGTGTTGAACTGCTGGAAGTGCTCCACGAACAGCCCCGTGGCGGTGACGTCGTCGCCGTTCACCACGACACCGGTTCGACCGGTGTTCGTGTTCCAGCGGTCGGTGTCGCCGTTGATCCCCTCGGTGAAGCCCTCGACGCCGTGGTCGCCTCGCCACACCCAGGTGTGGTCGATGAGCACGTGGTCGCTGTTCACCTCGAGTGCCGTGTCGGCCTTGCCGACGTGCGGACCCCCGACGCGGAAGTACACGTCGGAGAGGGTGATCGGGTTCGCCGGATCGACCTTCTTCGCGTGGCCGTTGCCGGGCTTGCCGACCTGGAGCAGGATCGGCGACTCGATCGTGCCGGCGTCGATCGTGACGCCGGCGACGACGATGCCCGGGGCATCCGCGACCCTGATCGGCACCGCGCCGTCGACCGCGGTCAGCGTGGCGTGACCCATGCCGAGCACGACCGTGTCGGCGCGCTTCACGTGGATGCTGCTGTCGACGCCGTAGACGCCGGGCGTGAGCAGCAGGTGCTTGCCCTTCGCGAGCTTCGAGTTGATGAACCCGATCGAGTCGCCGGGGCGGGCGATCACGAAGTCCGTGATCGGGATCGTGCGTCCGGGGGTCTCGCCGTCGGCCCACGTGATGCCGCGGGTGCCGGTCTGCGCCTCGGGCACCCGAACGGCATAGCGTCCGTCGGCGTCGACGAAGAGGTACGGCTTCTCGCGGCTGACCGGCGTCTCGTCGAGGGTCGTGTACGGCGGGTTCGGGAACGCCGCGTCATCCGGCGCCCCTTCGACACCCGAGAACACCTGGTTCCACACCGCGTTCGACCAGCCGGCCACCACGCTGTTGCGCGTCAGCCATTGCTGCTGGGACCCGTTGACCACGAACGGCAGACGGGAGTCGGCGATGAATCCTCCGCTCGCGTACTGCGGGCCCGCGGTGCAGTAGTCCATGAGCGAAAGGTTGCCGCCCGACACGTCGAGGCGACGCATCGACACCGCTTGCGACACCGCCCAGAAGTTCGCCGAGCCGCGGCATCCGTCCTGGCCTGCGCCGTTCACCTCGAGCGAGAGGTTCGAGATCGTGCGCCAGAAGTTCACGAGGGCGAGGCAATTCGCCGTGCCGCCACCCTCGAGGCAGCGGTTGTAGACCTCGATCTTGCCGGTGATGTCGACGTCCTGCGGCGAAGCGCCGAGGCCGGCGACCTCGGTGTAGTAGCCGACCCGGGCCTGCAGCGGATCGGCCGCCGTGCCGTACGCGCCGGGGAGGAAGAGCACGCTGTGCCGTGCGGTCGACATCTCGGCGTCGACCTGCGCGTCGGCGAGCTCGTCGAGGATCGCCTGCACCTCCTCGAGTGGCGTTGCGGAATCGACGATCGTGACGTTCGGCCCGAAGTCGGGCGCGAACGGGTCGACCTCATGCATCGGGGCGGCCTGCGCGGCGCCCGCCGCGCTCGTGACGGTGATGAGTGCGGCCGCGACGGCGAGAGCCGGCGCCACTCGGCGCCGGCTTCGTGCGGGCAGGGGATGGATGCTCATTCGGTCCTCCTCATTGAGGGCGTGGGCGCTCCCGGGTGCAACCGACCGTGTCGTCACCCCCGATAGTGACTCGTGTCACCAAGGCGTCGCGCTCAGATTAGGGAACACGCCGCGATCCCGCAAGAGGAAGCGTGGTGAGCGGACGCCGGGGCCCGAGTTCCTCGACCGTCAACCTCGAATCGTGCGCCGTCTGACGAGTGAGAACATCGCGCCGGCCGAGATCAGGAGCAGCCCCGTCGCGATCCAGGGCGTGAGGTCGACACCCGTCTTCGAGAGCGCGCCGGCCGGCGGTTGCGAGGCCGGCGGTTGCGTCGGTGTCGGCTCGACGACCACATCGGCCGTGTCCTCGGAGCTGACCGACGGGCCGACGATCTCCTCACCGTCGACGATGCGGAACGGGACGGCGGTCACGCTCGCTTCATTCGTCTTGTCGACGGTCGCCGGTTCGGTGCAGGTGTACGTCCAGGTGTCATCCTGCGCGAGCACCCCGATGTCCACTCCCGGGCCTGTCGGATCACTCAACGTGCCCGTGCAGTCGGTATCGGTGACGACGACGTCGCGAAGGTCCTGGTCGCCGTCGTTGAGCACCAGGATGGTCCAGGTGATGGTCTCACCGACCTCTGCCACCGGGATGTCCACGGTCTTCGTCAGGGTGACGTGCGCCGTCGGCCCGTTGACAGTGACCACCGCGTCGTCCGACGAGGTCACCTGGGAGCCCGTCACTTCCTCGTTCCCGACCGTGGCGAACGAGTCGGCCACGACGGTGGCGGTGTTGGTCGTGTCACTGTTGACCGGCTCCGAGCAGGTGTAGGTCCAGGAGTCCCCTTGGGCCAGGACATCAGGCGCACCCGGGCCCGTCGGAGCACCGAGCGTGCAGTTGGGATCGGTCACCACCAGGTTCCGCAACGGTGTGCCGCCGTCGTTGAGGACCACGACCGTCCAGACGACCGACGTGCCCGGGTCGACGACCGGCTGATCCACGGACTTCGTCAACGTCGCATGGGGGATGAACACTTCGCTCGTGTCCGAGTCGGTGACCGGAGTTCCCTGAGGGTCGGTCGCTGTGACCGAGGCCGTATTGGTGTAGTTCGCGTCGCCTTCGGCCACGACGGGCCCCTCGCAGAGCACCGTCAACTCCGCCCCTGCGGCCACGGTGCCCACGGCGAAGTCGTCGCCGGTCTGCACCAGCGGCGCCCCGTCCAACGTGCACGCCACCGCGTTCGCGTCGGTCACGACGGCGTTCAAGAGCTCCACCGAAGAATCGTTGTTGATCACGATGCGGAACTCCGGTGCCTCGCCCACGGCGGTGACCTGCCCGTCGGCAGTGCCGGTAGCGGGCAGCTTCGTCACCCGCACCTGTGCGACCGGGATCGACATCGACACCGAATGGGCGAAGAAGCCGTCAGTGGCCGGCGGACTGTTGAACCGGAAGTCCACCGAGGTCGATCCGACGGGCAGGTTGGCCGACGTGGTCTTGTACGTGTCGAAATTGCCGTTGTGGAAGGTCGCGTCGGGAATCGCCGGCACGAACGAGTTGGCACCGGGCATGAACGAGTTGAAGGCGTTGTTGAGTGCACCGGTCGGGTTCGGCAGCACGTCGGAGCCGCCGGGCCAGACGGCCGTCGTCGTGTCGCCGGCGGGCGCCTCGCCATCGGACGCCGTGATCAGGAACGTCGCCCCCTGCGCGTTCGTCTCGAACCCGTCGAAGGTGACGGTGCGAGTCGTGCCGACGACCACTGCACTGCCGAAGCTGGTGGAAACCGCTCGCAATGCCGAGTCGGGGTTGCCCGGGACGAACGCCCCGTAGTCGTAGGCCACGTGCAGCGACCAGCCGACCGAACAGCCACCGCCCTGCGAGCCGAGGATGTTGCCCACGGTGATCTGATGCGCACCGCCGCCCAACGCCGAGAGCTCGGCCGTGACATCCGTCGCCGCGTTGATCACCGAGCCGAGAGGCCCGCCGATGGGCACCATCGAGGTGTAGTCGGCCAAGCCCACGTTCTGGTAGGCCGCGCCATTGACCGACAGCACCGGCGTGTTCGCCCGCACCTCAGCCTCGGTCGCCTGGACGACGATGTCAGTGGTGAGGCACGCCCCGGCCATCGCGTCCCACATCAACCAGGCGTGCGCGACGGTCGCGCCCGCCGGTATCGTCAACGTGCCCGTCGTGCTGTTGAACGTCGATGGGTCGGAATCCGTGTCGACGTTCCCCATGACGACGGTGTTGTTCGTACCCGTGCCCTGATGCAGTGCGGTGCAAGCCGGTGTCGTCGTGACGCACGACAGCAGACCGTTTCCGGTCGACGTGAGGTCGCCATTGATGATCAACCCGGACGTGATCGACTGGAAGGTGCCGCTCGGCACCTCTTCCGCCGCGACCGGTGACGCCGGACCGACGACGAGCGCCGCGAGCACCGCGGCGGCGACCGCGAGGAAGGTGCTCGCCCGCGAGCTTCTTCTCCCCCTGGCGGTACCCGAGTCACGGAATTCCGGACGCGGCGTCTTCGTCATCATGGCCCCCCGACCGTCACGACTACTGAGGATGCTTCATCGCAGCATACCGTCACGTACCTCTTCGGATGCAATGAACTTCTGGAACGGACTACTGCGGCCCGAGAGCGGCTGATCACGGCCGCCTCGCCGCGTGTCGTCTGGTGGCGAGGGCACCGATGACGATGAGGAGCGCCCCGAGGATGATCCAAGGGGCCGGTTCGGTGCCGGAAGCCGAGAGGGAGCCGCTGCCGCCGCCGGCCGGGACGGCGGGCACGGGCACGGGTGCCGGGTCGACCTCGACGACGGCCGTGCCCTCGGCGATGAGCGGGTCGCCGACGATCTCGACGCCGTCGACGAAGCGGAACGGGGTCGCACTCACGTCGGCGGTGTTCGTCTTGTCGGCGGTGGCCGGTTCACTGCAGGTGTAGATCCACGTGTCGCCCTGGGCGAGCACGCCGGTGTCCGTTCCCGGGCCGGTCGGCGCGCCGACCGTGCCGGTGCAGTTCGTGTCGGTGACGACGACGTCGCGCACATCCTGGTCGCCGTCGTTCATGACGGTGATCGTCCAGGTGATCTCCTCGCCGGCGACTGCGACGGGGTCGTCCACGGTCTTCGTCACGCTGAGGTGCGCGACCGGTGCGGTGACCTCCACCGTCGCCTCACCCTCAGCGTCGATCGGGGGTGCGGGAACGTCGGTGCCGGTGTTCGAGGTACGGAACGGGATGGCGTCGACGGTTGCGGTGTTGGTCGTGTTCGTGTCGACGGGTTCGGCACACGTGTAGGTCCAGGAGTCGCCGTGACTGAGGACGCCAGTGTCGGCGCCGGGCCCGGCCGGGCCGTTCAGCGTGCCGCTGCAGTTCGTGTCGGTCACGACGACCTCGCGGAGGTCCAGCTCGCCGTCGTTGGCGACGATGATGGTCCACGTCACGGTGTCACCCTCGACAACGACGGGCTGGTCGGCCGTCTTCGTGAGGGTGACGCTCGACACCGGGGTGGTCACGGTGACGGTCGCCTCGCCCTCGGCGCCGACCTCGGGCATGTCGGTGTCGACCCCGTCGATACTGCGGAACGGGGTGACGGTGACGCTCGCGGTGTTGGTCTTGTCGGCGGTGACGGGCTCGGCGCAGGTGTAGGTCCACGAATCGCCCGCGGCGAGCGTGCCGGTCGCAGCGCCGGGACCGGCTGGGGCGCTGAGCGTGCCGGCGCAGTCGGTGTCGGTGACGACCACGTTCCGCACCGAGGTCTCGCCGTCGTTGAGCGCCACGATGGTCCAGTTGACGGTGTCGCCGTCGAGCAGGGTCGGCTCGTCGGCGGTCTTCGTCAGCGTCACGTGCGGCACTGGCACCGGCGCGACGTCGACGAACTCGTCGTCGGTGTCGCTGACCGGGGGGCTTTCGACCTCTTCGCCATCCACGGTGCGGAAGGGCGTTGCGACCACGGTCGCGGCATTCGTCTTGTCGGCCGTCACCACCTCCGAACAGGTGTAGGTCCACGCGTCGCCCTGGGCGAGGACGCCGACGTCGACCCCGGGCCCGACCGGCGTGCTGACCGTTCCGGTGCAGCCCACGTCGGACAGGGTGACATCCCGAAGATCCTGGGCACCGTCGTTGAGGACGACCATCGTCCATGTCACCGTCTCACCGGAAGACACCGCGGGACGATCCACCGACTTCGTCACCGACACGCTCGGCACCGGCGCGGTCACTGCGACCGATGCTTCACCCTCATCGGAGACCTGGTCGTCCTCGACGTCGACCCCGTTCACCACCCGGAACGGCGTCGCCGTCACGGAAGCGGTGTTCGTCTTGGCGACCTGGACCGCCTCCGCACAGGTGTACGTCCACGAGTCGCCGACCGCCAACACCGTCGGCGCACCCGGCCCCGCCGGCGCGCTCAGTGTGCCCGTGCAGTCAGCGTCGGTGACGACCACGTCGCGCAGGTCCTGCTGGCCATCGTTGAGCACCACGATCGTCCAGGTCACCGTCCCACCCTCGACCACGACCGGCGGGTTGGCAGTCTTCGTCAGCGTCGCACTCGCCGGCGGCGCCGGCGTCACCGTCACGACCGCATCGTCCGACGCCGACACCGGCGCGCCCACGACCTCGTCGTCGCCCACCTTGACGAAGGTGTCGGCGGTCACGGTGGCGGTGTTCGTCGTGTCAGCGCGCACCACCGCTGTGCAGGTGTACGTCCAGGAATCCCCCGGAGCCAACAGGTTGGGTGCACCATTTCCGGTCGGCGCCGAGAGCGTGCAGTTGTCATCGGTCGCGACCACGTTCCGCATCGACGTGGTGCCGTCGTTCAGCGCGACGACCGTCCACGTGACGGTCTCGCCCTCCTGCACGGCAGGGGGATTCACCGACTTCGTCACGATCAGTTGCGGGATGAGGACGATGCTGGTGTCGGTGTCGGACACCGGGCCACCCTGGGGGTCGACCGCGTTGATCGTCGCGGTGTTGACGTAGCCCGCATCGCCGTCGACCACGACGGGCCCCGTGCAGAGCACGGTGACGTCCGCCCCGGCTGCCACCGTGCCGAGCGCGAAGTCATCGCCGGTCTGAACGAGTGGCACGCCGTTGAGCGAGCAGGCGACGGCGTTCGCGTCGGTCACCGTGGCACCCGTCAGTTCGACCGAGGAGTCGTTGTGCACCACGATCCGGAACTGCGGCGCCACTCCGGGTGCAGCGATCTGGGTGTCAGTCGTGCCGGTGGCCGGCAGCTTCTCGACCCGCACCTGGGCCGCCGGAATCGACATCGACACCGAGTGCGCGTAGAAGCCGTCGGTCGCCTGGGGACTGTTGAACCGGAAGTCCACCGACGTCGAACCGCTGGGCAGGTTGGAGGCCGTGGTCTTGTATGTGTCCATGCTGCCGTTGCGGAACGTCGCGTCGGGAATCGCGGGCACGAACGAGTCCGCACCCGGCATGAACGAATTGAAGGCGTTGTTGAGGACACCGCTCGGGTTCGGGAGCACCTGGGAGCCGCCCGGCCAGATCGCCGTCGTGGAGTCTCCGGCCGGGGCCTCGCCGTCGGTCGCCGTGATCAGGAATGTCGCACCCTGCGCGTTCGTCTGGAACCCCGAGAAGGTGACCGTGCGGTTGGTGTCGACCACGACCGCACTGCCGAACCCGGTGTACGCCAAGCGGAGTGCCGAGTCGGGGTTGCCCGGGATGAACGCCCCGTAGTCGTAGGCGACATGGAGCGACCAGCCGGCCACGCAGCCGAGGCCCTGCGTGCCGACCAGGTTCGCCATGGTGATGAGATGGCTCCCGCCACTCAACCCGGAAAGCTCAGTCGTGACATCCGTGGCCGCATTGAGCACCGGAGCCACCCTCGACGTGAAGTCCGCCAGTCCGACGTTCTGGTAGGCCCCGCCGTTCACTGAAAGCAACGGGGTGTTGGCGCGGACGGCCTCCTCGGTCGCCTGGATCCAACCCGACCCGGCGCCCAGACAGGTGCCCGACATCGCCTCCCACATCAACCACGCATGCGCGAGCGTCGCACCGGCGGGGATCGTCAGCGTCGCCGAGGAGCTGTTGAAGGTCGACGGGTCGGCATCCACGTCG
Source organism: Agromyces ramosus (assembly GCF_030817175.1). NCBI lineage: Bacteria > Bacillati > Actinomycetota > Actinomycetes > Micrococcales > Microbacteriaceae > Agromyces > Agromyces ramosus. Next base: position 995,419 of record NZ_JAUSYY010000001.1, read on the forward strand.
ACGTAGTTCATGCTGACGGTGTTGTTCGTACCGCCGCCCTGATGCAAGGCGGTGCACGCCGTCGACGTCGGGCACGTCAAGAGGCCGTTCCCGGTCGACGTCAAGTCGCCGTTGATCGCCAGTCCGGACGAGATCGTCTGGAACGTGCCACTGGGCACCTCGACCGCGGCAGCGGGCGCGAGCGGGCCGACGACGAGCGTTGCAAGCACTGCGGCGACCGCCGCGACGAACGCGATCAACCGCGATCGCGATCGACCCCCTGCGCCTCCGGAATCGTTCACGCGCGCAGCCAGCATCTTCGCCATCGGCGGCCCCCCACCCGTACGGCATCCTGAGGATGTCTCGGGTTCAGCATACCGCCGGGCCCATACCCCACCGCAAGAGAGCCCGCTCCCCCGCTTCGGGGCTCACACCGGGCGCCGGCATCGCGACGAGTGCGCTGAGACGCCGTCTAGAGCTCGACGACCGTCATGCCGGAGCCCGCACCACCGGCCTTGCCCATCGACGCGAGCGCCTTCGGCACCTGGTCGAGCGTGATGCGACGGCCGACGAGCTCGATGGGCCGGAAGTCGCCGGAGGCGACCGCACTCAGCATGAAGGGATACTCGTGCGCGGCCATGCCATGGCTGCCGAGAATCTCGAGCTCCCCCGCGATCACCGCGTCCATCGGCATCGCGGCGAGCGCCGAGTCGCCGACCATGAGGCCGACCTGCACGTGCCGCCCGCGCTTCTTCAGGCTGCGCACCGAGGAGAACGACGTCTCGGTGCTGCCGAACGCGTCGATCGAGACATCCACACCGCCACCGGATGCCTCGAGGATGCGCTCCGCCGCGCCCTCGCCGCCGCGCACGGGGACGGCGCCGAGCTTCTCGGCCGCTGCGAGCGCCCCGTCGGAGACGTCGACCCCGTAGACCTTCACCCCGGCGGCGACGGCGATCATGATCGCCGAGAGGCCGACGCCGCCGCATCCGTGCACCGCGATCTGCTCACCGGTCGCCAGGCGGCTTCGCGACATGATGGCGCGGTAGGCCGTCGCGAAGCGGCAGCCGAGCGACGCAGCCTCGACGAACCCGAGCGAGTCGGGCAGGCGGATGAGGTTCAGCTCCGCCTCGTCGATGGCCACGTACTCGGCGAACGAGCCCCAGTGCGTGAAGCCCGGCTGCGACTGCTCGTCGCAGACCTGCTCGTTGCCAGAGCGGCACTCGTCGCAGCGACCGCACGCGCAGATGAACGGAGCGGTGACGCGATCGCCGACGCCCCAGCCCGAGTCGGCGCCCACCTCGGAGCCGATCGCCGCGATCTCGCCGGCGAACTCGTGGCCAGGCACGTGCGGCAGCGAGACGGTGTCGTCGTGACCCATCCAGGCGTGCCAGTCGCTGCGGCACACCCCGGTCGCCCGCACCCGGATGACGGCGCCGCGCGGCGGACACTCGGGCTCCGGCACCTCCACGAGTTCGGGTGTCTCACCGAAGGCGTTGAAGAGCACGGCGCGCACAGGAGTCCTTCCGTTTCGGGTCACGGATGTCGCGTGGCGGGCGGCATCGTTGCCGCACCGCGCCCGGGACATCCGCGAGCCTACCGGCCTCGGGCGGGTCGTCGGCGCGAGCGAGGCAGCCCTCAGGTCACCGGACCCGGCAGTCGATGGATTGTGTAACAATATGGCATGCGTTTCGTGGTCGCCGTGCTCCTCGCCGCCGTGTGCTTCGGCACCACCGGCACGGCGCAGGCGCTCGGCCCCGAGGCGAGTGCCGCCTCGGTCGGCTCGGCACGCATCGTCATCGGCGGCGGTGCGCTTGCGCTCGTCGCCGTGCTCCTCCACTTCGCCGGGCGCCGGCGCGATGCGACCGGGACATCCGTCGCACCGGCGTCCGGCGTCGCCACGCGGCATCCGCTGCCGGCCTGGCTCCTCGTCGCCCTCGGCGCTGCCGGCGTGCTCGCGTACCAGCCGACCTTCTTCGCCGGCACCGCCGCGAATGGCGTGGCGGCGGGCACGGTTGTCGCCCTCGGGTCGGCGCCCGTGATCACCGGCGGCCTCGACTGGGCGCTGCAGCGGCGATATCCGGGTCACCGGTGGGCCGTCGCCACCGCGGTCGCAACCGTCGGGGTTGCGATCCTCGCGGCGGCGAGCGGTGCGGGCGCCGTGGACGCAGCGGGCGGCGTGGGTGGCTCGTCTCCCGACCCGCTCGGACTGCTCGCCTCGCTCGGCGCGGGCGCGTCGTACGCCGTCTACACGCTCGCGGCGAAGGCCCTGCTCGACCGCGGGTGGACTTCGACCAGCAGCATGGGCGCGCTCTTCGGCACGGCCGCCGTGGTGAGCGTGCCCGTGCTCGCGATGACGGATGCCTCGTGGCTCACCACTCCCGAGGGCCTCGCGATGGCGCTCTGGCTCGGCCTCGTCACCACGACGCTCGCGTATGTGCTCTTCGGTGCGGGGCTCGCGGGCCTCGCACCGGCCACGGTCTCGACCCTGACCCTGGCGGAGCCGCTCACCGCCGGGATCCTCGGCGTGGCGCTGCTCGGCGAGACACTCTCGGCCGGGTCGATCGCGGGACTCGCGGTGCTCGCGGCCGGCATCGTCGTGCTCGCGACCGCGGGGACGCGCCGCACCCCACGGCCCGTGGCCGCCTGAGGGGATCTGCCCGGCCGACCACCGCCGCGCCGCTCCCGGTGTCGGCGGCCATCGATACCGTCGGAGCATGGACGTCATCCTCATCCCCGGTTTCTGGCTCGACGCGACCTCGTGGCAGCAGGTGACACCCGAGCTCGAGGCGGCCGGGCACACCGTCCACGCACTGACCCTTCCCGGGCTCGAGTCGGTCGACGCCGACCGATCCGGCATCGGCCTGCGCGACCACATCGCCGCGGTGGTCGCCGTGGTCGACTCGCTGCCCGGCCGGCCCGTGCTCGTCGGCCACTCGGGTGGCGGCGCCATCGCCCACGGGGTGGCCGACGCTCGACCCGATCGCATTGCACGCGTCGTCTATGTCGACGCCGGGCCGCTCGCCGAGGGCGACTCCATCAACGACGAGCTTCCCACCGAGGGTGAAGAGATCCCGCTGCCCGCATGGGAGCTGTTCACCGACGAAGATCTCGTCGATCTCGACGAAGCACTGCGCTCGGCGTTCCGCGCCCGGGCGATCCCCGAGCCCGCCGGCGTGGCATACGACCAGATGACGCTCACCGACGAGCGACGCTACGACGTGCCGGTCACGGTCATCGCGTGCGAGTTCCCGAGTGCGCTGCTCACCGAGTGGATCTCAGCCGGCAGCCCGTTCACGCGAGAGCTCGCGAAGGTCAAGAACGTCGAGTACGTCGACCTGCCCACGGGTCACTGGCCGCAGTTCACGAAGCCTGTGCAGCTGGGCCAGGCGATCGTCGCCGCGATCGGCTGAGCGAACTGACGATGGCGGTCGTGCCGGCGGCGATGCCGTCGATGGCGCCGCCGGTGGCGACCTCGGGCGACGCAGGGTCGTTCGAGAGGTGGTCAGATGCGCGCATCGGCTCGCCGTACCAGTGATCGGCCCCACGCCTGCACGTGCAGGCAAGCACGACCGTCTCGTCGATCGTCACCGCGTGAAAGAACTCACGATGGGCAATAAACGTCTCGCGTCGTCGCATCTCGGGTCTCCCGTCGCACCTCCGGGCGCCGGGTTCGAGCGCCTTCATTGAAGAGACGCACGTGAGGCTCGATCATGACGCGCGTTCGCCGACGAACTGCTCAGAGGTTCTCGGCCGGGATGTTCAGGGTGTCGCACGCGTCGGCGCCCTGCTCGTACCCGACCTTGAACCAGGCGGTGCGCTGCTCGCTCGTTCCGTGCGTGAACGAGTGCGGGTCGACCTGGCCCTGGGTGGCCTCCTGGATGCGGTCGTCGCCGACCGATGCCGCTGCACTCAGCGCATCGCGGTACTGCGCCTCGGTGATCGGTTGGAGGAACGGCACCCCGCTCTCGTCGGGCACCTGCGACGCATTCGCCGTCCAGGCGCCGGCGAAGCAGTCGGCCTGCAGTTCGACCCGCACGGCGTTCGACGCCGGTCCCGTCTGGCCGTCCTGCGTCGACTCGAGGATGCCGAGCACGCTCTGCACGTGATGTCCCCACTCGTGCGCGATCACGTACATCTCGGCGAGCGGGCCTCCCGACGAGCCGAACCGTCCGCGCAGCTCATCGTAGAAGCTCACGTCGATGTAGATCGTCTGGTCGGGCGGGCAGTAGAACGGACCCGTGGCCGATGAGGCGTTGCCGCAGCCGGTGGTCGTGGCCTGGTCGAAGAGGATGAGGTCGTTCGGGCCGACGTAGTCGAACCCGAGTTCGGTCGACTCGGCCGCCCAGTATCGTTCGAGCGAGGCTGAGGCGCCCTTCATGCGGCACTCGACATTCTCGTTCGCGTCTGCACCGGTGCGACACTGCTCGAGCGACGAGTCGCTCGCGGCCGGCTGCTGCCCGCCGCCGACGAGGCCGGTCAGGTCGACGCCGAGGAACTGCGACAGCAGGAAGAGCGCGAGCACGCCCACACCGCCGCCGACGGCGATGCCGGTGTTGCGACCGCGCTTGGATGCCTTGCCACCACTGATGTTCGCGTTCGGGTTGAACGTCATGCGACGACGCTACTCCGCCTCGTGAGACGGCGTCTGGGCATCGACGTCGTCGTCGTCGCTGTGGTAATGCTCGTCACCGCCCCGTTCACCGGGGGCATCCGGGTCTTCGGTGTTCTCCGGCTCTTGGCGCGCTTCGGGCTCATTCCGCGGTTCCGGCTCTTCCCGCGGATCAGGCGCGCGCGCGAACCGATCGGTCGCATCGATGAGCGCATCGAGGATCCCCGGCTCGTCGAACGCGTGCCCGGCATCGCCGATGATCCGCAGGTCGGCCTCGGGCCACGCTCGGTGCAGGTCCCACGCGGTCATCACCGGTGTGCACATGTCGTAGCGCCCCTGCACGATGACGGCGGGAATACCGCGGAGGCGGCTGGCGTCGCGGATGAGCTGCCCGTCGTCCCACCAGCCGCCGTGGCGGAAGTAGTGGTTCTCGATGCGCGCGAACGCCGTCGCGTACTCGGGCTCCGTGAAGCGCGCGATGGTGTCCGCCTGCGGCAGCAGCGTGATCGTCGACGACTCCCAGCGCGACCACGCGATGGCTGCGCTCTGGTGCACCTCGGGGTTCGGGTCCGCGAGCAGCCGCCCGTATGCCTCGATGAGGTGGGCCCGGTCGAGCAGTGGGATCGGCGCGATGAAGTCCTCCCAGAGGTCGGGGTAGATCGCCGCGGCACCGCCCTCGTAGAACCAGTCGAGCTCCTGTCGGCGCAGGGTGAAGATTCCGCGCAGCACGAGCTCGGTCACGCGCTCGGGGTGCGTCTCGGCGTAGGCGAGGCCGAGCGCACTCCCCCACGAGCCGCCGAACACGAGCCAGCGGTCGATGCTGAGATGCTCGCGCAGCCGCTCCATGTCGGCGACGAGATGCCACGAGGTGTTCGCCGAGAGGTCAGCACCGGGCTCGCTCGCGTGCGGGATCGAGAGTCCGCAGCCTCGCTGGTCGAACAGCACGATGCGGTAGTGCTCGGGATCGAAGAGACGCCGGTGCACCGACGACGTGGCACCGCCCGGGCCGCCGTGCAGGAACACCGCAGGCTTGCCCTCGAGATTGCCCGAGATCTCCCAGTAGATGTGCTGCCCGTCGCCGACGTCGAGCATGCCGGTCTCGAGCGGCTCGATCTCGGGATACAGGTCTCTCATGGACCCACGGTAGCGAGTCCGCGGATGCCGGGCGCCCGCGCCACGCGCACGGTTGCCCCAGTCACGTGCGCCGAGGCATCCGCCCCACGTGTTCCCGACGGCGATTAGGCTCGAGATATGGCCGCGAAGAAGCCGATCACCGTCACGCTCACGGGCGCCGGCGGCCAGATCGGATACGCCCTCCTGTTCCGCATCGCCTCGGGCGCCATGCTCGGGCCCGACGCGCCGATGCGTCTGAACCTGCTCGAGATCCCACAGGGCGTTCGCGCCGCCGAGGGTGCGGCGCTCGAGCTGCAGGACTCCGCATTCCCGCTGCTCTCGCACGTCGAGGTCTACGACGATCCGAAGGCCGCCTTCGCCGGGGCGAACGTCGCGCTGCTCGTCGGCGCGCGGCCCCGCACGGCGGGCATGGAGCGCGGCGATCTGCTCGCCGCGAACGGCGGCATCTTCGGCCCGCAGGGCGAGGCCATCAACGCGGGCGCCGCCGACGACGTCCGCGTCGTCGTGGTCGGCAACCCGGCGAACACGAACGCGCTCATCGCGGCTGCGCACGCTCCGGATGTCCCGTCCGATCGATTCACCGCGCTCACCCGCCTCGACCACAACCGAGCGCTCGGGCAGCTGGCCATGGCGGTCGACACCCCCGTGGGCGACCTCCGCGGCGTCACGATCTGGGGCAACCACTCGGCGACGCAGTTCCCCGACGTCGCGCACGCCACGGCGGCCGGTGACCCCGTGCCCGCGCTGCTCGCGGCGCGCTTCGGCGGCGTCGACGGCGCGCGCGAATGGCTCGTCGACGACTTCATCCCTCGGGTCGCCAAGCGTGGCGCCGAGATCATCGAGGTCCGCGGGTCGTCCTCGGTCGCCTCGGCGGCGAGCGCGACGATCGACCACGTGCGCGACTGGGTCGCCGGAACACCCGAGGGCTGGACCAGCGCCGCGGTCGTCTCCGACGGCTCGTATGGCGTGCCGGAGGGGCTCGTCTGCTCATTCCCGGTCGAGTCGACCGGTGGCGCCTGGCACATCAGGCAGGGGCTCGAGGTCGATGCGTTCGCCGCGGAACGCATTGCGGCGTCCGTCGCCGAGCTCGAGGAGGAGCGCGAAGCGGTTCGCGCACTCGGCCTGCTGTGAGCCCGTGGCGCGCCGCGCGCAAGGCATCGATCTAGGCTGGTCGCATGGCTGAACCGATGTCCCCCGCACGACGCAAGCAACTGATCGTCGGTCTCGTCATGGGCGTGCTCGTGGGCGTCGGCATCAGCCTGTGGACCGGGTTCTGGTTGTGGCTGGCGGCGGGCGTCGCGGTGGGCCTCGCTGCGGGCGCCCTCATGAAGCCGCCGGCGGAGTAGCCGGCTTCGTCGGTCAGTCGGCGCGATCGGCAGCCGCGGTGGCGACGTACGCCGTGATGCCGTCGATGACGCGTTCGAGCCCGAACTCGAAGGCATCGGCGGGATTGCCCGGCGCCTGATACGCCTCGCCGGCGGCCTGGCCCACGCGGCCCGAGACGGGGTACCGCTGGCCGTCCATGATCTGCTCGAGGAGCGGGGCGTTTCGATCCCACCACTCGACGTCGGACTCCTCGGTGGAGGCTCGCAACCGCTCGGCGTCGACGTAGGCGCGCGCCGGACCCGACACGAAGCCGAGCAGGAGCGTGATGATGCGATCCATGTCGAGGTCGGCGAGCCCGAGGCCGTCGATCGCGCGCAGACACCACTCCCAGTGATCGGAGACGTTCGGCCCGAGGGGCGGCCTGCTCGTGTCGATCGAGAGCAGCCACGGATGCCGCAGGTACTCCTGCCACTGCAGGCGGGCGATGCCCGACAGCCGCTCGCGCAGCGACCCCTCGAGCGGGGGCAGCTCCACCTCGCCCGCCACCTGGTCGACCATGAGGTCGATGAGCTCGGCCTTGCCCGGCACGTAGGTGTAGACCGACATCGGCTTCAGGCCGAGCCGGTCGGCGATGCGCCGCATCGAGAGGGCGTCGACGCCCTCTTCATCGGCGAGCTGGATCGCGGCGTTCACCACTTCGTCGACGCTCGAGCGCTGCTTCGGTCCGCGGGAACCGGTCAGCTCGCCGAGCCGCGCGCGCCACAGGAGCCTGAGCGTGCGATCGGGCTCGCCGCGCCCGGTGGATTCTCCCGCCATGCGCGCTAGCCTACATTCTCCGTATGGTGTACGGTAAGCAGGAATAATTCCGTACAGAGTACGTTGAAGGAGAGCGATGACTCCCGCCACCACCCCATCCCGACCGTCCCGACCATCCCGCACACCCGGCACCGCGGCGCTCCGCGCGGCCGGCCTTCGCAAGCGCTACGGCCGCGCCGACGCGCTCGCCGGATTCGATCTCGAGATCGCACCCCGGCGCCGTGCACGGTCTCCTCGGCCCGAACGGCGCCGGCAAGACCACCGCCGTCCGCTGCCTCACCACCCTCACGGCGATCGACGACGGCAGCGCGATGATCGACGGCATCGATGTGCGCCGCCACCCGGCCGCCGTTCGCGAGCGCATCGGCCTCGTCGGCCAGTTCCACGCCGTCGACGAGGCCCTGACCGCCACGCAGAACCTCGTGCTCTTCGCTCGCCTCAGCGGACTGTCGAAGTCGAGCGCGCGGCGCCGGGCAGGTGAGCTCATCGAGGCATTCGAGCTCACGGATGCCGCCGACCGCGCTGTCTCCGGATTCTCGGGTGGCATGCGGCGGCGCCTCGACATCGCCGCGAGCCTCGTGCTCACGCCGGCCATCCTGTTCCTCGACGAGCCGACCACCGGCCTCGACCCGCGCGGGCGCGCCACCGTCTGGCAGGCCGTGCGCGAGATCGCCGCCGCCGGCACGACCGTGCTGCTCACCACCCAATACCTCGACGAGGCCGACCAGCTCGCCGACCGCATCTCGGTCATGGAGCACGGCCGTGTCATCGCCGAGGGTACCCCCGCCATGCTGAAGCGCCGGCTCGGCGGCGACCGGGTCGACGCGGTCATCGCCGATGCAGCGCAGCTCTCCGAGGCCGCACGGGTCATCGGGCGGGCGGCGCGCGCCGAGGCATCCGCCGATCACGACACCCGCACGATCACCGTCGAGGTGCCCGACGGCGCGAAGGCGCTCGCGCCGATCGTGCGCGAGCTCGATGCCGCCGGCATCAACGTCGACGACTTGGCCCTGCGGCGCCCGTCGCTCGACGAGGTGTTCCTGCACCTCACCGGGCGGGCGACAGCGGAGGCTGCAACCTCCGTCGCAACGACCGAGCCCATCGGCGCACCAACCGGCCAGACCGAACCCACGGCACCCACCGCACCACAGGAGGCACGATGACCACGCCCACGATCACCTCGACGACGAGCCTCCGCGATCGCCGGCCGAACGCCCTCCGCGAGGGATGGCTCATTGCGGGGCGCGACGCGCTGCACTGGGTGCGCGAGCCCTGGGGCATCATCTTCGGACTCGCGTTCAACATCATGCTGATCCTGCTGTTCGGCTTCCTGTTCGGCGGCGCGATCGACGTGCCCGGCGGGGGCGACTACATCGCCTACCTGCTCCCGGGCATGTTCGCGCTCACGATGCTGTTCGGACTCGAGACGACGATGACCGCGATGGCAGAGGACGCGAAGCGGGGCATCACCGACCGATTCCGTTCACTCCCCATCGCGAGCGCGTCCGTGGCCCTCGGCCGGGCGATCGCCGACCTCGCGTCGTCGGCGCTGAGCCTCGCCGTGCTGATGCTCGGCGGCCTGCTCATCGGCTGGCGCCCCACCACGGGCCCCGCCGAGATCGCGCTCGCCATCGTGCTGCTGCTCTGGCTCCGCTTCGCGATGCTCTGGCTCGGCATCTTCCTCGGCCTGCGATTCAGCGGCCCCGGGGCGACCACCGCCGTACAGGTGCTCGTGTGGCCGGTCGGGTTCCTCTCGACGGTCTTCGTCTCGGCCGAGACGATGCCCGGATGGCTCGGGGCCATCGCCGAGTGGAACCCCGTCTCCGCCACCGCGACGGCGGCGCGCGAGCTGTTCGGCAATCCCACGGGCACGACGAGTGGATGGCTCGCCGAGAACGCGGTGCTCGCGGCATCCGTCTGGCCGCTCGTGCTCACCGCGGTGTTCCTGCCGCTCGCGACCGCCGCCTATCGGCGCCTGCGGCGCTGACCGCGGCCCGGGCCACGAGGACGGACGCTGCGACGACGAAGGCCGGGCACCCCAGCAGCTGCCCGGCCTTCGTGCGCTCGGATGCGAGCGCCTACTTTTTCGACTTCTCGGGCACGGGCAGCGTGCCGGCCGCGCGCTGGGCCGCGTAGTACGCACGTGCCTCGTCTTGGCGCTGCTGCTCGGCACCCGACGCGATCTTCGCGCGAAGGTGCTCGGGAGCGTAGCCGAACGCGTCGACGAGATCCTGCGCGTGCGGGCGGAGCCGCTCGACCAGGCGGTCGATGTACGCCGACACCGCCTGTGCGCGCTGGGGCGAGAGTCGTCCGTGGATGAGGTACCAGGCGAGGTGCTTCTCAAGCAGGCCCAGACCGAAGAGGTCACGCATCCAGGTGAGCACCTGCTTCGTGCCCGGGTCGGACGTGTTCGCCAGACCGCGCGTGAACGCCTCCCACTGCAGCAGCTCGGCGTGCGCACGAGCCGCTTCGATGAGCTCGTTCTGGTTGCGGTTGAACACCGCGGCGGCTTCGGCCTTCGGCAACTTGCGAGCCTCGCGGAGGCGGCCGGCGATCTCGGCGATCATCTCCTCGACCCGGTCGGTGAGCAGCTCGCGCTGCGTGTTCTCATCGCGAAGCGAGGTCACCGACCGCGCGGTCGAGCCGAAGTCGGCGATCGTCTGGGCGACCCGACGCAGGCCCGTGCCGTGGTACGCACGGTCGGCCGTCTGCTGCACGACGTAGCGGGCCATGACGCCGGCGCCGGCCTTCGCGAACTGCTTGGAGTAGTCGGTGAGCAGGCGCTTGGCAACGAGCTGCAGCAGCACGTTGTTGTCGCCCTCGAAGGTGACGTAGATGTCGAGGTCTTGGCGGAGGCCGACCATTCGGTTCTCGGCGAGGAAGCCCGCGCCGCCGCTCGCCTCGCGTGCCTCCTGCAGCGTCTCGAGGGCGTGCCACGTCGAGAGCGGCTTCAGCGCGGCTGCCATGGTCTCGAGGTCCTGGCGGTCGTCGTCGGTGTCGCTCTCGCCCGAGAACACGGCGTCGAACTTCACGAGGAACTCGTCGTGGGCGAAGATCTGCGCGTAGGTCGTGGCGAGCTTGGGCAGCAGCCGGCGCTGGTGACGCTGGTAGTCGAGCAGCACCTCTTCGTCGGTGTCGCTGCCTGCGTTGAACTGACGGCGCTGGTTGCCGTAGGTGATCGCGATGGCGAGGGCCATCGCGGCCGCATTCGTCGCAGCGCCATCGAGAGAGACGCGGCCCTGCACGAGTGTGCCGAGCATCGTGAAGAAGCGGCGGCCGGGGCTTGCGATGGGGCTCGAGTACGTGCCGTCTTCGGCGACCGAGCCGTAGCGGTTCAGCAGGTTCGCGCGCGGCACGCGCACATTCGTGAAGTGGAGACGCCCGTTGTCGATGCCGTTCAGGCCGCCCTTCAGCCCGTCGTCTTCGCCGCCGATGCCCTTCAGGAACCCGCCCTTGGTGTTGCGGAGCGGCACGTAGAACGCGTGGACGCCGTGGTTCACGCCCTTGGTGATGAGCTGCGCGAAGACCACGGCGGCCGTGCCGTGCACCGCGGCGTTGCCGAGGTAGTCCTTCCACGCTCCGCGGAACGGGGTGTTGATGACGAACTGCTGCTTGGCCTCGTCGTAGGTCGCGGTCGTGCCGATGGCCGCGACATCCGAGCCGTGACCTGTCTCGGTCATCGCGAACGCGCCCGGCACCTTGAGCGACATGATGTCGGGGAGGAAGGTCGTGTGGTGGTACTCGGTGCCGAGGTGCAGCACCGCCGCACCGAAGAGGCCCCACTGCACGCCCGCCTTGATCTGCAGGCTCGGATCGGCGAGGACGAGCTCCTCGAACCCGGCGATGTTGCCGCCGTGGTCGTCATGACCGCCGAGCGACGACGGGAAGGCCCGGTGCACGGCGCCGTCGCCGACCAGGAGCTTGAGCTGGCCGAGCACGCGCTCGCGGTGCTCCTCCATCGACTGGCCATCGATGCGCTGCAGCTCGGGGTTCGCGGCGCGCTTGCGCGCGGCGATGCGGATGTCGGCCCAGGTGCCGAGCAGCTGGCGCCCGAGCGCAGCGATATCGACCCTCGAGCCGTTCGCTCCGGTGAGGTCGCGATCGCGGTTCGCGACGGGGGCGGGGGCGGATGCCGCGGTGCGGGTCTGCTTCGGAGTCGTCGTCTCTGCCGAACGCTCGCGCGCGTGGCTCTGCTTCGCAGTCGTGCGTGATGCCGTGTCAACCATCGTCGGTGTCTCGTCCTTCGTGTGCGGTGTGCGCGTCATTCCAACGTAAGACGCCCCACCGTCGCCCGGAAATGAGGCGTTCAGGGCCTACAAACCGGCGCGCGGCGGGTCACGAGCGTGTGTCGCTACCCTACAAACCCGGCTCGCACAACGTTGGACTGTCCACAACACGGGCGAGGCGGTCGATGGCGCGCGGACTGCCGTCTCGGGAGGTTCCTCCTCGATGGGCGCGGGCGGCGGGGGCGGGCTCGGCGGCGTCATCCGCGCGCGCCCCCCATGCGTCGCGCCGGCTCAGCGCCGGAAGAACGCGTTCGCCCGCCCGCTCCAGAGCAGCGCGATGATGACGAGGGCGAACGCGATGCCGATGTACTCCCCGATCGCGCCCGCCGGATAGGCGATCGCGAGGAACACGCCGCTGACGATCGAGAGCACCTGGAAGACGGTGACCACCACGCGTGCGGTCGGACTTCCCCGCAGCAGTCCACCCGCGATCGCGAGGACCACGACGCCGACGGCGATCGTGAAGATCGCCGAGGCGATCAGCTGGCTCGCGCCGCCGAACTGCTCGACGGTCGCAGCGACGCTCGTCTGGAAGAGCAGGATCGTGCCGCCGAGCACGTCGAGCAGACCGGAGATCCAGGTGAGCACGGCGACGAGCGTCACGCCGCCTGGGCGGGTCGCACGCATGCGCTGCTCCGGTTGCGAGGTCATCAGCTGTTGAAGAACGCGCTGGCGCGGCGCGTCCAGAGGAGGAGCAGCACGATGAGGGACACCACGATGCCCGCCCATTCGCCGACTGCCGAACCGAGATAGGCGAACGCGAGGAAGAGCGAGCCGATGATCGACAGCACCTCGACGACCGTCACGATCATGCGGGCCGCCGTGTTGCCGCGGAGCAGGCCGAACGCGACCACGACGATGACGATGCCGATGATGATCGATCCGATCGCGGCGGCCCACAACCCACCGGAGCCACCGAACGCCGCGGCGACGGATTCGTCGCCGGCTTGGAAGAGCAGGATGATGCCGCCGAGGATCTCGAGTGCTCCCGAGATCCACGCCACCACGGCCACGACCGTGACTCCGGCCGGCCGAACTGAAACTTCAGACATGAGATGCCCCCCGCATCTTCGCCGCGCCGTGCGGCGACTTCAAGGCTGATGCTAGCGGCCGGAGGGCGGATTGCGCGCGTATCTCGCGCACGAAGCATCCGAACCGGGTTCGACCCGCTCGCGGATCAGGCCGCGGCGACGACCGCGAGCAGCGCCTCACCATAGGCTTCGAGCTTCTTCGCGCCGATGCCGGTAATGCCGTCGAGGTCGGCGAGGCTCGCCGGACGCGCGACTGCGACGGCGCGCAGCGTCGCATCGCCGAACACGATGTAGGCCGGCACGCCCTGTTCGCGCGCCTCGCCGGCGCGCCAGGCGCGCAGCTGCTCGAAGAGCTCGGCCTGGACCGGCTCGAGGTCGGCCGCGACGGACGCCGCCTTCGCTCCGCGCGATCGGCCAACGCGCTCGGGTTCGGTGCGCAGCATGACGCTGCGGGCGCCCGAGAGCACGGCGGATGCCTCGTCGGTGACGGTGAGGGTGCCGTACTCGCCGTGCGTGGCGAGCAGTCCCTGCGCGAGCAGCTGGCGCACGACGCCCCGCCATTGCTGCTCGCTGAGGTCGCCGCCGATCGACCACGTGGCGAGTGCATCATGGTCGTACTGGCGGACGCGGGGCGTCTCTTTGCCGCGGAGGATGTCGATCAGGTGCCCGGCACCGAACTTCTGCCGGCGCTCGCGCTGCAGGCGCACGATCGTCGACATGAGCTTCTGCGCGGGAACGGTGCCGTCCCAGGAGGCCGGTGGCTCGAGGCACGTGTCGCAGTTGCCGCACGGTTCGCTCGGCTGCCCGAAGTAGCCGAGGAGGTTCTGCCGCCGGCACTGCACCGTCTCGCAGAGCGCGAGCATCGCGTCGAGATGCTGCGCGAGGCGACGGCGGTGCGCGAGGTCGCCGGGGCTCTCGTCGATCATGCGACGCTGTTGCACGACATCTTGCAGGCCGTACGCGAGCCACGCTGTCGCCGGCGCGCCGTCACGGCCCGCGCGGCCGGTCTCCTGGTAGTAGCCCTCGACCGACTTCGGAAGGTCGACGTGGGCGACGAACCGCACATCGGGCTTGTCGATGCCCATGCCGAACGCGATCGTCGCGACGATGACGACGCCGTCTTCGCGGAGGAACCGCTCTTGCGTGCGTCGACGGAGTCCCGCATCGAGCCCGGCGTGGTACGGCAGCGCGTTCACGCCGTTGGCAGCGAGGAATGCGGCGAGCTTCTCGGTGCTCGCGCGGGACAGCGCGTAGACGATGCCCGAGACCGGCGTACCCGCAGCGTCGACGCCCTCGCTGCGCACGAAGTCGAGGAGCTGTTTGCGCACCTCGATCTTGGGTGCGATGCGGTACTGGATGTTCGGCCGGTCGAAGCTCGACACGAAGTGCTTCGCGCCTTCGAGCGAGAGTCGCGACGTGATCTCACGGTGGGTGGCATCGGTGGCGGTCGCTGTGAGCGCGATGCGCGGCACGTCGGGCCAGCGGTCGGCGAGGTCGGAGAGCGCGAGGTAGTCGGGGCGGAAGTCATGGCCCCACTGGGCGACGCAGTGCGCCTCGTCGATGGCGAAGAGCGCCACGCGACCACCCTCGAGGAATCGCTTGACCGGCTCGGAGTTGAGGCGCTCGGGGGCGATGTAGAGCAGGTCGAGCTCGCCCGCGAGGTAGGCGCGCTCGACCGCGGCACGCTCGGTCGGCTGCTGGCTCGAGTTGAGGTACGCGGCGCGCACGCCGTTGCGCACGAGCGCATCGACCTGGTCGTGCATGAGCGCGATGAGCGGCGACACGACGACGCCCGTGCCCTCGCGAAGGAGTGAGGGGATCTGGTAGCAGAGGCTCTTGCCGCCGCCGGTGGGCATGAGCACCACGGCGTCGCCACCGCCGACGACCTGGTCGATGATCTCGGCCTGCTCACCACGGAAGCTGTCGTAGCCGAAGACCGTGTGGAGCGCCTCGGCTGCCGTGGCGAAACGCGGCGCGGCGGGGATGCCTCGGACCGGAGCTTGCGACGGCGCTGCGCCCGCCCCGACCGGTGCCGGCGCCGTCCATTCGGCGGGCGCCGGCGGTGCGAACTCGTCGTCAGGCGGCGGTGCGAACTCGTCGGGGTCCCAAGGGACCTCCTCGGTCCATTCGGGTTCGGCGCTCCAGCTCACCCGTCGAGTGTAACGAGCGCATCCGACCGCTTGCCCGGCCGACGGGATGATCGGGCGCGGTCATCCAATGGCGGGGATGTGGAGGACGGGTTGCCACGATCCATCCGGCGAGGCGCCGGCACGGCGACGAGGCCGGGCTGTCCCCTGCCCGGCCTCGTCGCGTGCCTCGGCCTCAGCCGATGTTCAGCACGAACGAACTCGTCGTTCCGGTCGAGGGAACCGTGATGTCGAACCTCGTCGGCCCCGTTGCGCCGGCCGGGACCGTGAACTCCACGGTCGCCTTGCCGATCTCGTCGACCGTCGGCGTGTAGGCCCGATCGACCGGGGAGGTGTCGAGCTGGACTCCACCGAGCGACACCACGACCGTGCCGGCGGCCGGCTCGGTGCGGCTGAAGTCGAGCGACGACAGGTTGACCGTCACGAGCTCGCCCGGCGCGTAGGTGCCGTCGCCGACGACCTGCACGCCGACAGCGCGCTGCGCGGTGTCGGGCGAGATCGTGTTCGACGGCTGCGCGGCGAAGTAGTCGACCATCGACTCGAGGTCGATCTTGCCGCTGTCGGCCTTGTTCGTGCCCGCTCCGAGGGTGAAGAAGTTGTCTCCACCCGACGCGAGGAACGAGTTCGCACCCACAAGGTAGGTTGCGGCCGGATCGATCGGGACCCCGTTGAGCAGGATCTCCGTGATGCGGTTGCCCGCGGCGCCGGCCGGGTTGTAGGTGTACTCGAGCTCCTTGTTCACGCCGAGCTTGAGGAACGGACGCGAGGCACCCGCAGGCTGCCACTGCTCTTCAAGCACCTGCTTGACCTGCGCGCCGGTGAGGTTCAGCGTCACCAGCGTGTTGGCGAACGGCTGCACGTCGGCCGCCTCACGATAGGTGACCTCACCCGACGCCAGGTCGGCTCGCAGGCCTCCGGGATTCATGAACGCGATGGCCACCTGGTTGGCCGCCGGCCGATCCTGGTTCAGCGACCAGAGTTGCACGTCGGCCACGAGGTTGCCCAGGGTCGACTCTCCGCCGCGGTTCTCAGGGAACGACGGGGCGCCGACGGGGTTCGACGCAACGGCCCGACCGAAGTCCGCCGTTGCGGTGCCGAGCACCTGGCTGCCGAGCACGTTGGCGACGGCGACCGCCTCGTCGACGATCGGCTGAACCGCCGGGTCGTTCGGGTAGAGCGGCGTCGTGCCGTCCATCAGGTTGAAGATCTCGTTCTTCATCGTGAAGGTCTTGCTGGACTTGTCGTACTGGATGTCCATGCGGGAGAACCGCTCGCCGTACTGGCCGCTCGAGATCACCGGGCGACCGTCGATCACGTGGTTGTAGGCGAGGTGGGTGTGACCCGAGACGATCGCGTCGACGTTGTCGTTGGCGCCGAGCACGATCTTGCCGAAGCGCGAAGCCGGATCGGTGGCCGACGCGATGTCGGTCGTCGCCGCACCCTCGTGCACGAGCAGCACGACGATGTCGGCCTCACCGTTCGCCTTCTTGCCGTCGCTCAGCTGGTTCGCCACGCGGTTCGCCGCCTCGGTGGGGTCGCCGATCGTCAGGTCGGCGATACCGGCCGGGCTGACCAGCGACGGAAGCTCGTCGGTGACCGCACCGATGAAGCCGATGGTCACGCCGTCGAACGTCTGCGTGAAGTACTCGGGCAGGGCCGGCGTGGTCGTGCCCTTCTCATAGACGTTCGCACCGAGGTACTCCCAGAGCGCGAGCGGCATCACCCGATCGGTGAGGTCGGCGAAGCCCTGGTCGAACTCGTGGTTGCCCACGGCGCTGACGTCGAGTCCGGCCGCGTTCAGCGCTTCGATCGTCGGCACGTCGTTCTGGATGAAGGACGTGAACGTCGACGCGCCGATCATGTCGCCCGCCGCCGCGAACACCGTGTTCGGGTTCTCGGCGCGGATCTGCTTCACCGCGCTCGAGAGCGCCGCGATGCCGCCCGACGGGGCCGACTGCTCGATGCGACCGTGGAAGTCGTTCACGGTCACGAGGTCGATGTCGACGGTGCCAGGCACCCCTTCGGTGCCGACGCCCACGACGATCGGGTCGTGGTCGCTCGAGCGGAAGGGCGTTCCGGCCTCGGCGGCAGGACCCCAGTACTCGCGACCCGACCACTCGGGCGAGTTGATCGGCCACACGGCGGCCTTCGTCACCTTGTCGGTCGCGGCCGGCGACGCGATCACGTGGTCGAGCGAGCCGAGCTCGCCGTCGAACGTGTACGTGTACTGTCCGCGGGCCTTCGTGAAGAGGAGGTCGCTCCAGCCGGCATCGGTGAACACCTTGATGGGGTCCTCCTTGGCGTAGGAGTTGAAGTCGCCGACGAGGTAGACCGAGTTCTTGCGTCCCTCGGAGAGGCCGTTCGCGAAGGTCAGGAGCGACTGCGCCTGGGCGACCCGATCCTGGTTGAACGCGTCTTGGCCGGGCTGCTGGTTCGGGTCGGGCGGCGTCTTCGACTTGAAGTGGTTCGCGACCACGGTCACGAACTGCTTGCCGAACTTGAACGTCTGGGCGATCGGCTCGCGAGCGTTGTCCCACACGGTCTCGTCGATGATGGTCTGCGCCTCGCCGGAGCGCTTCACGACCGCCGGCTTGAAGATGATCGCGTTCGTGATGAAGTCGGTGATGGCGGCGTCGTGCAGCGCGGCGGGCGTGCGCACGTAGTCCCACACCTTGGAACCGGCGGCGGAGTTCAGGCCCGCCACCAGGTCGGCGAGCGCCTCGTCGGGCGCCTCGCCGAGCTTCACCGAGTTCTCGATCTCCTGCAGCGCGACGATGTCGGCGTCGAGGCCGTTGATGGCGGCGACGATCTTCGACTTCTGGATGGCGAACTCTTCAGCGTTCTCGGCGCCGCGGGCCTGCGGGTTGTCGTCGGAGAACGTCGTGAAGTAGTTGAGCACGTTGAAGGCTGCGACGGTGATGTCGCCGCCGACGGCGGGAGCCGTCGTGGCGGGACGCGGGTTGCCGATCGTGAACGTGGGCTTCAGTGCGGCCGGGCTCGCGTCGGTGACGGGAACCGGCGGCTGCAGGCGCCAATTGCCGAAGTCGAAGCTGAGCAGGGATCCGCCGGCCGGGAAGTTCACCGCGTCGCCGTTGCGGACCACGACGTCTTTCGTGAAGTACGGCTGATCGCCGGGGTGGCCGGCGTTGTCGACGCGGATGCTGTAGCCGTCGTCGAGGATCAGCCGGGCGTTGTTGTTGGCGGTCGTGATGGAGTTCGCGGCCGTCGTGCCGGGAGCCTGCGTCTCGAATGCCTCGACGGGCATCGCGGAGCCGGCGCTGGTCCACAGCTCGCCGAAGTTCTGCAGGTTGTGGCTGGAGACGAGGCGGTAGGTACCGGTGGGCCGCACGAGCATGCCCTCGAACGCCTCACGGGCGCTGCCGAGCACGGTCGCGGGCAGTGGAGTCACGGCGGGCACGCCGACGCCGGCTTGCACGAGCTCGACGGCCCCCGCCGCGGACCCGTTGATCTGCGTCACGCCGTTGAACTCGCTCGCACGGCCGGTGACGCGCACCTTGTCGCCGATGGCGACGGCCGGGTTGCTGTTGGCGAGGAAGATGAAGATGCCGTCGGAACGGCCGGGCGTGGCATCCGTCGCACCGCCTGACCCTGCGGTCTGCAGATAGATGCCCCGATAGCCGCCGGTGCGGTGATCGCCGGTGACGATGCCCTCGACGGTGACGACCTGCGCCGACGGGATCGGCGTGGCGGCGCCGGAGCCCTGCACGTCGGCGATCGAGTGGGTGGGCTCGGCCGCGAAGGCCGGTGGAGCGGTCATGAGTCCGACCACGATGGTGCCGGCCGCGGCGACCGCCACGGCTGACAGGCGATGGATGGTGCGACGTCGCATGACTCTCCTCTGAATTCACCTTGGAGGCCACGCACTGGACGAACGTTCGGGTCGGGCTCGCAAGGGGTGCTGCACCGTAGCCTAAGAGCGACCTCCAGCACTGCCAAGAGCGATTTGCCGTTTGACACGCTGATTTCGCGCGTTCTTCACGGTTCCTGCGCAGATGAGCACCAACGGGCGATCTACCTGCGCCGATGAGCACGATCACCACCCCAGTACGCTGGGACGACCATGCTCACCGCCGTCTTCTCGCTCACCGGTGCACTGGTCTTCGGAGCTGCCGACTTCCTCGGCGGGCTCGCCGCGAAACGCGTGAGCTCGATCCTCGCGACCGCCGTCGCCGCCCTCTCGGGCCTGATCGTGCTCCTCGCCGCCTACCCGGTGCTCGGCGGCGCCTGGAGCCCTCACGACATGTGGTGGGGCGTGCTCTCGGGCCTCATCGGCGCCGTCGCGATCTCGCTGCTCTACGCGTGCCTGGCGATCGGGCCGATGAGCATCCTCTCGCCGCTCACCGCCGTGGTGTCGGCGGTGGTGCCGATGCTCTGGGGACTCCTCGTCGCGGGCGAACGCCTCGCCGTGCTGGGATACTGGGCGCTGGGCGTCGCGCTCGTCGCGGTGGTACTCGTCGGCTTCGTGCCCGAGAAGGGCGCCGTGCGGCCGAGCCCGCGCGGCGTCCTCATGGCGGTCGGTTCGGGCGTCGCGATCGGCGGCTTCTTCATCACGATCGACCAGACCTCCGACGAGAGCGGCGTCGTGCCGCTCATCCTGAACCGCGGCGTGACCGCCACGATCATGTTCACCGTGCTCGGCGTGCTCGCGCTGGCGGCCGTCGCGCGTGCCCGGGCGAGATCCCGGCAGCGCACGGGCGAGCCGACCGTCGCGATGGCCCACGGCGAGCGGATGCCGCATCCCGCTCCCGCTCCCGACACGCTCGCGATGCCCCCGGCCCCGGACCCGGACCCGCGCCGAATCTCCGACACCGCCGCCGGCGTGCGCCTCGCGATCGCGTGCGGCGTCGTCGACGTCGTGGCGAACACGCTGCTGCTCCTCGGCATCCGCGCAGGCGACCTCTCGGTGGCCGCGGTGCTCGGCGCGATGTATCCGGCGGGCACGATCCTGCTGGCGGCGCTCGTGCTGAAGGAGCGCATCGCGCCCGTGCAGTACGTGGGCCTCGTGCTCGCGCTCGCCGCGGCGGGAATGCTCGCCGTCGCCTGAGCCGTCTTCGAGCCCGAGCTACAGCTGTACGACCTCGGTGACGCGCACGACCGCGGCGCCCTCCTCGGCCGAGGCGTCGAGGTCGACCTCGGCGCGGATGCGCCAGTCGTGGTCGCCCGCCGGGTCGTCGAGGGTCTGCTCGACGCGCCAGGTGCCCGCCGCGGCATCCGTCTCGTCGATCGTGATGAGCCGCGGTGATCGCGCGGCGCCGCCCGTGCCGATCGTGTCGTGCTCGTCGTAGTAGCGGTCGAGCGCGCCGGGCCAGTCGACGTCGGGGTCGAGCTCGGCCAGCTCGTCGTCGCGCTGAAGTGCCGCGAGCTGCACGCGGCGGAAGAGCTCGTTGCGCACGAGCACCATGAACGCCCGCCGGTTCGTGACGACGCTCGGCGGTGCCGGGGGCACGACCGCGGTCTCGTCTTCGGGCAGGTGGCTCGTGGGGTCGACGAGCTCGTTCCACTCGTCCACGAGGCTCGAGTCGACCTGGCGCACGAGCTCGCCGAGCCACTCGATGATGTCGAGCAGCTCCTCGTTCTTCGCCTCGGTGGGCACCGTCTGGCGAATGGCGCGGAACGCGTCGGAGAGGTAGCGCAGTACGAGTCCCTCGCTCCGGGCGAGCTGGTAGAACCCGACATATTCCCCGAACGACATGGAGCGCTCGAACATGTCGCGCACGACCGACTTCGGCGAGAGCTCGAAATCGCGCACCCACGGCTGGCTCGACGCGAACACCTCGAACGACTGCCCGAGCAGCTCGTCGAGCGGCTTCGGCCACGTCACCTGCTCGACCAGTTCCATGCGCTCGTCGTATTCGATTCCCTCTTGCTTCATGCGGCCGATCGCCTCGCCACGGGCCTTGAACTGCTGCTGCGAGAGGATCGGGCGCGGGTCGTCGAGGGTCGCCTCGATGACGCTCACGACATCGAGCGCGTAGTGGCCGGTGCCGACGCCCGACTCGGCGGTGGCCTCTGGGTCGAGCAGCTCGATGGCCGCGAGGGCGAACGGCGAGAGCGGCTGGTTCAGTGCGAAGTTCGGCTGCAGGTCGACGGTGAGGCGCACGATCGGCACGCCCGTGCCGTCGGCGGCGGGCAGCAGCTCGACGACGCCGGCGTCGCGGAGGGTGCGGAAGATCTCGAGTGCACGCCGGGCGAGCTCGAACTGGCGCGGCCTTGGTTCGTGGTTGTCGAAGACGAGCGATCGGATGTCGCCGATCACGTCTCCGCCGCGACCGATGACGTTGATCAGCATCGCGGCGGTGAGCTTCAGCTGCGGCGTGAGCGGCTCGGGCTCGGCGGCGACGAGGCGCTCGAAGGAGCCTTCGCCCCACATCACGAAGCCCGCGGGCGCCTTCTTGCGCACGACCTTCTTGAGCTTCTTGGGGTCGTCGCCCGCCTTGCGGATCGAGACCTCGTTCTCGATCTCGTGGTCGGGTGCGAGCACCACGACGGTGCCGGCCGTGTCGTAGCCGGCCCGGCCGGCGCGACCGGCGACCTGGTGGAACTCGCGCGCCGAGATCTGCCGCATGCGCTGCCCGTCGAACTTGGCGAGCGCGGTGAGCAGCACGGTGCGGATGGGCACGTTGATGCCGACGCCGAGCGTGTCGGTGCCGCAGATGACGCGGAGGAGCCCGCGCTGGGCGAGCGTCTCGACGAGGCGACGGTAGCGCGGCAGCATGCCGGCGTGGTGCACGCCGATTCCCGAGCGCACGAGCCGTGAGAGCGTCTTGCCGAAGGCCGTGTTGAAGCGGAATCCGCCGATCGCCTCGGCGATCTCGTCGCGCTGCTCGCGCGTGATGACGCGGATCGACGAGAGGGCCTGCGCCCGCTCCATGGCGGCCGCCTGGGAGAAGTGCACGATGTAGACGGGCGCCTGGCGGGTCTCGAGCAGCTCCTCGACGGTCTCCTGCACGGGGGTCTTCGCGTAGGAGAAGTGCAGCGGCACGGGCCGGTCGACCCCCGTGACGCGGGCGGTGTCGCGGCCGGTTCGCCGCGCGAGGTCGTCGGCGATCGCGGTCACGTCGCCGAGCGTCGCCGACATCAGGATGAACTGCGCGCGATGCAGCGTGAGCAGCGGCACCTGCCACGCCCACCCGCGATCGGGATCGCCGTAATAGTGGAACTCGTCCATCACCACCTGGTCGACCTCGGCGTCAGGTCCGTGCCTGAGGGCGAGGTTCGCGAGGATCTCAGCGGTGCAGCAGATGATCGGAGCATCGGGA
Source organism: Agromyces ramosus (assembly GCF_030817175.1). NCBI lineage: Bacteria > Bacillati > Actinomycetota > Actinomycetes > Micrococcales > Microbacteriaceae > Agromyces > Agromyces ramosus. The sequence goes on from NZ_JAUSYY010000001.1 coordinate 1,018,030, forward strand.
TTCACCGAGCTGTCACCGGTGACCATGCCGACGTTCACGGCTCCGAAGATGTCGACGAGCTGGAAGAACTTCTCGCTCACGAGCGCCTTGATGGGCGCCGTGTAGTAGGAGCGGCCGCCGCGGGCGATGGATGCCGCGTGCGCGGCGACCGCGACGAGCGACTTGCCCGTGCCCGTCGGCGTCGAGAGGATCACGTTCGCGCCCGAGACGATCTCGATGACCGCTTCGTCTTGCGCGGGGTAGAGCGTGAGCGCGCGGTCGTCGGCCCAGTCGACGAACGCGTCGTACATCGCGTCGGCGTCGTACGGGCGCGGGGCGCGGTCGAGGAGCGGCTGGGTCATCCGTCAGAGTCTGTCACGGCTGGCCACGCGACGGCGGGCGCAGCGCTCGGCGCCGCCGAGGGCCCGGTTCAGCCGCGCGGGGCGAAGTCCGTGTGCAGGCGCCCGAGCACTCCGTGCCCGGGCGACGTGTCGAGGTCGACGGATGCCGCCGGCGCGGTGATCGCGATCTCGTGCCCGCCGGCTGGCGACCAGGCGATGGTGCCGTGCTCGAAGCATCCGCTCAGCACGCCCGTCTCGGCGTCGTATCGCACGTCGCCGACCGGCATGCCGAGTGCCGACCGCTCCCAGCCGAGCAGCGCCCAGATGTCGCGCACCATGCCGTGCACGATCGCGGCGCCGTGCCTCGCCGACCAGAAGATCGACCCGCCCTCGAAGTGGGCGAACCCTGCGGTCGCGGCGCCGGCCTCGTCGACCGCGCCGGCGATGCGCTGCTCGTCGGTGGTCGGCAGCCCGAGGAACGACGCCTCGCCGCCGACCGACTGCCAGCGCTCGGCGATCGCGCCGTGCGCCTCGTGGGCACCGGTGCGCTCGGACCAGTACACCGAGCCACGCTCGTACTCGCGGCGGTAGACGTGGGCCTCACCGACCCGAGCGTGCAGCGTCACGGCCTCACCGAGCCACGGGTGCTCGGCGCGCTTGGCGCTGATCGCCGGCACGGCGACGAGCAACCGGTTCGCCGGGTCGTAGCGCACGGCCGCGCGGAAGTCCGACCAGCTCACGGTGCGTTCGAGGCGCTTCGGGGGCACACCGCCCGCCGCTGCCGCGTGCGACTGCGAGAACCGCGTCGATCGCGTCATCCGGTCTTCCATTTGTTGCTCCACTCGTCGGGCCCGGAAGCCCGGGAGAACGGGGGAAGCCGGCCGGCACTCCGTTCGGGGAGGTGCTGACCGGCTACCCGATCGCCGGGTGCGGTGACAGTTCCCCCTGCGGTCCGCACTCCGTCGATCGTGTTCAACGCTATGAGCGGCGCGAGGGTCGACGAATCAGGGCTATCCCTGATTCTCGTGGGCGACGACCTGATTCTCGGATGCCCCGGCCTCGGCGCTCGCGAGCGCGGCCGCCGCGATGGCTGTGGCCACGTCGACGACCGCTCGCCGCCGGGCATCAGCCCTGGCGTTCGAGGTGCCCGCGAGGAACCGGTCGAGCTGGCTGAGCACCGGCCAGGCGTTCACGAGGGTGACGATCGTGAGGAGCAGCTCGCCCGCGGCAGCACGCCCGATGCCGGGGAGGAGCTCTTGGAAGCGCGCGACCTTCTCGTCGTGGTAGCTCGCCCGTGCGGCGTCGGCGACGGTGGCATCGGCACGCTCGAGGCCCTCCCAGAAGACGAGCCTGGGGATCACACCGTCGGCGAGGTGATGGTCGAAGAGGCGGCCGGCGTAGTCGCCGACGGCCTCTGGGCCCGTGCCGCGCATCGGCACGTCGTCCATCGATGCGCGGAGCCGGGCGGCGAGCACGGCGGCGAAGAGGTCGTCTTTCTTGCCGAAGTACTGGTAGATGCGCTCCTTGTTGACGCCGGCGGTCGTGGCGATGCGGTCGACACGGGCGCCGGCGAGGCCGTGCTCGCTGAATTCGGCGGTTGCCGCGTCGAGAAGGAGGCGCTTGGTGCGCTCGGTGTCCCAGGCCATGTTGCCAGTCTAGCAATTTTCCAACTGGATAGTTGTGGAATTGTCCGCGGCGTGGTTCAATAGCAACCAATCAGTTGGAATTACGAAGGAGACACATGAACCCCAACGCCACCCCTGCCGACGTCCGCGATGGCCTTGCCCAGGCCGCTCCCGCGGCGCCCACCGCTCAGGTCGCTCCGGCCGGCCCGCCCTCCGTGCACGTGCGCGCCGTCATCACCTGGCTCGCGATCTTCCCGCTCGTGGCCATCGGCATGCTCGTCATCGCGCCGTTCTCCGAGTCGTGGCATCCGGTGCTCCGCGCGTTCGTGCTCACGCTCGTGGTCGTGCCCGTCGCGGTCTACCTGGTCGTGCCGCGGCTCATGCGCGCGTACGGCGCTCTTCGCCGCCGTGCCCCTCGTTCTGGGGCGAGCGCTTGATGCGCTCGCCCACCGCGGACTAACGTTCGCACAGGCCGACGCATTCTGGCGCGCCACCGACGCAGGAGGACCCCATGCTGATCGCCCAGAAGGCGGGCACCGAATCGGCGACCGAACCCGAGTCCGGCACCTTCGACGTCGCACTCGTGGTGGTGCACGGCATGGGCAACGCGTACCGGAGCCAGATCCTCCTCGAGTGGGCCGAGCCCATCCTCGAGCGCATCGACTGGCTCGCCCGCGACCGGGTGATCGGTGCCGATGAGCACCACGGCGTGACGATCCACGACTCCGACCTCTCCGGCGCCGTGCCGATGGTGACGGCCACGGTGCGGTTCCCGAAGCGTCGCGATGCGGGTGCCCCGGATGCCCCGGTCGAGACCGTCGAGCGCAAGATCGCGATCCTCGAGGCACGCTGGTCGGAGTCGTTCGTGCCGATGACGAGGGCACAGGTCTTCCGCTGGGCGGTGCCGTTCCTCTGGCGAGCCATCACCCGCACGCTCGACCTGTTCCGCAACACCATGGTGCTGCTGCCCTGGCTCACGCTCGTGCATCACCTCGGCCTGCCGCGCGAGCTCCGGCTCCTCCCCCGCTGGGTCATCTTCATCGTCGACCTCGTGCGGGTCGCGATCAGCACCGCCGCGTTCATCGTGACGTGGGTGTTCCTCGTGCTCGTGGGGATCATCCTCACGCCGATCCTCCCGCTGCTCAGTCCGTTGCTCCTGATCCCGTGGTTCAAGGACATCGCGCAGGGCGTGCTCGACGGGCTCGTGGAGTCGATCGGCGACGTCGCGTCGTGGAAGGAACGTCCGGTGCGCGCCTCGGCGATGCGCCTCGTCGTGCGCGATGCGCTCGCACGGGCCAAAGAGCTCGTCGGCGACGGCGACGTGCACCTCTTCGCCCACTCGCAGGGCGCGGCGGTCTCGACGTTCACCCTCTTCGAGGAGCTCGAGCCCAGCGAGTTCCACGTGCGCCGCCTCACGACCGTCGGCGCGGCCGTCGTGCTCCTCGGCCGCGAGAGCTGGCGCGGCCGGAAGGACTCGTATACCCCCGTCGAGACGTGGATCGAGAAGAACCGCAACGCGGCGGCCCGCCGACCGGGTCGCCTGGGACAACCACTGGGCGATCTGGGACCCGTTCTCGGCGGGGCCCATCGCCGACACCGCGAGCGCCGCCCGCAAGCGCTGGCGCGCCGCCTACTTCCCGTCGTCCGAGACGGTCGCCCTCGGCCCCGAAGAGCACGCCGTGCACAACACGAGCCAGCCGTTCCTCGACCACGGCATGTACTTCGCGAACACCGTGCAGGTCGTCGAGCCCACGGCGCGGCACCTGCTCGGACCCGACTTCCCGACGCCGCCCGCCCCGGTCGAGTACATCCGCAACCGCCTCGTCGTCATCGACAAGAAGTCGCTCGGACTCAGCATGATCGCCGCGGTCGTGATCGCCGCGATCCTCCCCGGGCTGCCCGCCGCATCGGCGTTCTTCGCATGGCTCGTGACCGCGGTCGCGAGCGTGATCGGCGCGGTCATCGCGTTCTTCACCGGCGCCGAGGCATCCGTCGCCGTCGATTCGGTCTCGTTCCTCCTCGACGAGAGCAGCGGGGCGCTCTCGACCCTCGGGTGGGTCGTCGCCTCGGCGCTGCTCCTCGCGCTCCTGTTCTGGCTGAACCAGCTCATGCAGAAGCAGACCGAGCGATCGATCGTGTGGGACCGCTGCCCGCTCGACGTACGCACGTGGCTCGTGCTCACCGCCATTCCGCGCGCGCTCTACGTGATCGCTGCGGCCGTCGTCGTCTGGTTCGCGATCCTCGCCTGGAACGATCCGACCCCGTCGACGACGTGGCTCGTGATCGCAGCCGTCGGCCTCGTGATCGTCGCGGCCTTCGTCGTCGCGGAGCCGCGCTTCTCCCCCGCACCGGTCGTCGTGCCGGCACGGTCGACGCTCGACGACGCGCCGACGGTGGTGCCCGCACCGGCACCGATGCGCCTCGGCGTGGCCATGACGAGCGCCGAGTACCGCGACGAACTCACCACCCGCCGCTCGCAGCTGGCCCCCGAGGGCCCCTGGGCGACATGGTGGGCGAAGCGATTCCACGGGTGGCGACCGCCGCAGGCGCCACCGGCGTCCGAGTTGACGTCGCGCTGACGTTCAGTCGTCGTCGGACGTGCGCGCGGTCGACCGCGGCGCGAGGGTCGGTCGCACGACGTCGCGAGGGTCGCCCCCGGCGAACACCTCGACGACCGCCTCCACGAGCCGGAACGGCACGAGCGCCGCGAGGTGCACGAGCAGCAACGGCGCAAGTACCGCGAGCGATCCCGTCAGCATGAGCACGAGCGGCGCGAGCGACCGCCACGGCAGTGCGGCCAGCGTCACGACGGGCAGCGAGAGCAGCCACCAGGGCTGCCAGAACGCCGCGACGGATGCCGCGAGCACGAGGATCGCACCGAGTACCGCCTGCACGACCAGCAGTGCCCCGGCCGGGCCGCCGAACTCGCGCTCCCGGTCGGCGGAGACCCACGCCCACATGAGCCACGACCGGAGCACCGGGACCCGCTGCTCGCGGAGCGCCGTTCGGAAGACGCGGTCGTCCTCGAGCCGCTGTGCGCGCGCCGCCCGCGGATCGCCGAGTCTCGCGGCATCGACCGATCGTTCATCGTGGAGCACGGCAGGTGCCGACTGTCGCCCGTAGCTCGCGATGAAGCTCCACAGCCACATCGGCACCGACGCGAGATCGGTGATGCCGTGGATGCGCGGCTCGCGCTCGTCGGGTGCCGGGTCGGGCGCGCCGGGCGGGCGCGCGCTGATGCGGTAGCGCCGGCCCGTCACGGGGTCCTCGTACGCGAACGGGGCGCGCACGTGGAAGCGGTAGCCGTCGGCGGGCCGCTGGGCGAGCAGGAGCTCGTCGAGGGGGCGTCCGTCGTCGGTGCGGAACGGCATGCGGTCTCCTTCGCTCGGGACCATCCTGCCGCGCGGACCCACGCGAGCAGCAGCGCCACTGCGAGCATGACGGGTACTGATCCGATCGTCGTGAGGAACACCGTGTCGCGCGCGACGACCTCGGCGGGCATCAGGATGACCTTCCTGCCGGCCCGCTGGCCCGCGGCGTCCGCCCGACCTAGGCTCGAGAGTGCACGCCGAGTCGAACGGTTGGGGAGACGATGGCCGGAGCAGTCGAGCAGGGTTCGGAGCAGGGCGCGAATTCGGAGCAGGACGCGGCGGCGGCATCCGTGCCCCTCGAAACGGTCGACGCGTGGTGGCGCGCGGCGAACTTCCTGAGCGTCGCGCAGATCTACCTCCTGCGCAACGCGCTGCTGACGCGACCTCTCGAGATCGACGACGTCAAGCCGCGGCTACTCGGCCACTGGGGCACGTCCCCCGGGCTGAACCTCGTCTACGCGCACCTCAACCGGGCCATCGTCGAGCGCGGCACGCCGATCGTCTACGTGTGCGGCCCCGGGCATGGCGGCCCCGCGATGGTCGCGAACACGTGGCTCGACGGCACGTACTCCGAGCTGTTCCCCGCGGTCACCGCCGACGCGGCGGGCCTCGAGCGCCTCGTGCGGCAGTTCTCGTTCCCGGGCGGCATCCCGTCGCATGCGGCCCCCGAGACGCCGGGATCGATCAACGAGGGCGGCGAGCTCGGCTACTCGCTCATGCACGCCTTCGGCGCGGCGCTCGACAACCCCGGGCTCGTCGTCGCGTGCGTCATCGGCGACGGCGAGGCCGAGACCGGTCCACTCGCGGGGAGCTGGCGCGGGCATTCGTTCCTGAACCCGGTCCACGACGGGGCCGTGCTGCCGATCCTGCACCTCAACGGCTACAAGATCGCGAACCCCACCCTCCTCGCCCGCATCCCCGAGGCTGAACTCGTCGAGTTCTTCCGCGGCAATGGCTACGAGCCGCTGCTCGTCACCGGCGGCTTCGACAGCGAGGAGCCGACGGCGGTGCACGCGCGCATGGCCGACGCGATCGACGTGGCGTTCGATCGCCTCGCCGACATCCGGTCGGATGCCGCAGCCGGCGCCTTCGCAGCCGCGGCACCGCGGTGGCCCGCCATCGTGCTGCGCACCCCGAAGGGGTGGACGGGCCCGCGCGTCGTCGACGGCGTGCAGGTCGAGGGGACGTTCCACGCGCACCAGGTGCCGCTCGCCGGCGTGCGCGAGAACGCCGAGCACCTCGCGCTGCTCGAGACGTGGCTGCGTTCGTACCGGCCCGAGGAGCTCTTCGACGACGACGGGCGCACCGTCGCCGAGCTCGATGCGCTGCGCCCTCGCGGCGAGCTGCGCATGAGCGCCAGCCCGCATGCGAACGGCGGCATCGTGCGCGCCCTCGCGCTGCCGCCGACCGAGTCGTTCTCGCTCGAGGTCGCGCCCACGGCGCGCGGCACGAGCGGCGAGGCCACCCGGGTGCTCGGCACCTGGCTCGCCGAGGTGATTCGCGAGAATCCCGACGACTTCCGCCTCTTCGGACCCGACGAGGTCGAGTCGAACCGGCTCGGCGCGGTGTTCGAGGTCACCGACCGGGCGTGGGCCGAGGCGCTGCATCCGCTCGACGAGCACCTCGCCCGTCACGGCCGCGTCATCGAGGCCGCTCAGCGAGCACCTCATGCAGGGAATGCTCGAGGGATACCTGCTCACCGGCCGGCACGGCCTCATCACGAGCTACGAGGCGTTCATCCACATCGTGGACTCGATGTTCAACCAGCACGCCAAGTGGCTCGAGTCCGCGAACCAGGTGCCGTGGCGCGGCGACGTCGCGAGCCTCACCTACCTGCTCTCGTCGCACGTCTGGCGGCAGGACCACAACGGCTTCTCGCACCAGGACCCGGGCTTCCTGAACGTCGTCGTCAACAAGCAGGCCGAGGTCGTGCGGGTCTACCTGCCGCCCGACGCGAACACGCTCCTCGTCACGATGCGCCATGCCTTCGACACCCAGAACCGCGTCAACGTCGTCGTCGCCGGCAAGCAGCCCCAGCAGCAGTGGCTCTCGCACGAGGAGGCCGAGGCGCATGTCGAGGCGGGGCTCGGCGTGTGGGAGTGGGCGGGCAACGAGCCCGGCTTCGAGGCGACGGATGCCGCGGCATCCGTGCCCGACGTGGTCATCGCGTGTGCGGGCGACGTGCCCACGGTCGAAGCGGTCGCGGCCGCGCAGCTGCTGCGCGGCCGCCTGCCCGAACTGCGGGTGCGGCTCGTCAACGTCGTCGACCTCATGCGCCTGCAGGATCCGTCGCATCACCCGCACGGCCTGCCCGGCACGGCGTTCGATGCGATCTTCACGCGGGAGTCGCCCGTGATCTTCGCCTTCCACGGGTACGCCTCCCTCGTGCACCAGCTCGCGTACCGCCGTACGAACCACGCGAACCTGCACGTCCGCGGCTTTATCGAGCGCGGCACGACCACGACCCCGTTCGACATGCTGCACCTGAACGACCTCGACCGGTATCGCCTCGCGCTCGACGTGCTGCACCGCGTCCCCGGCCTCGCCGGGCGCACGGGCGTCGCCGAGATCGCCGACGAGTGGCATGCGGCGCGCGCGGCCGCTCGCGAGTACGCGTACGAGCACGGCGAGGACCCCGAGTCCATCACCGGCTGGCGGTTCACCCGGTAGACGGCGACGGGCGCCCGGCATGGCCGGGCGCCCGTCGTGCGTTCGACCGACTACGCGCTGCAGCCCCAGGTGTACTTCCCGTTGTAGAGCACGGGATACATGGGCTTGCCGAGGCAGGGGCCGCAGTCCTCGTCGCGAGGAGCCGGCGGGAGCCCCGGGTAGAACTCGGCGGTGTAGGGATTCACGGTCCCGGCCGCTGCGCCCGAGTCGGCGGGGGCTGCGGCGGCGGTGCCGGCGTCGGCGTCGGAGCTCCATTCGGCTTCGTCGGCCGCGACGTCACTCGCCTCAGCTGCGGCGGCCGCAGCTTCCGCGGCGGCGATGCGTGCAGCCTCCGCTTCGGCAGCGAGCCGAGCGGCCTCGGCTGCGCGATGCGCCGCGAGCGCCGTCGACGTCGCCAGCTGTTCGGCCCGGAGCGCGTCGGCGCCCGCGACGAGTGCTGCGGCATCGTCGCCGAAACGGATCATCGTGAGCACGTCGCCGCGGAGCGCCGTCAGGTTCGAGACACCGTCGGCACCGAGCGCCGCGCCGGCCTCATCGATCACCGACTGCGCCTCAGCCACCGCCGATGCGGCGAGACTCGACGCTGCACCACTCCGGAGGGCGGCGATGTCGAGACCTGCGGCGCCGACGCCGACGCGGTTGCCGACCTCCGCGACCGCGAGTTCCTTCGCCTGGGTGAGGTGCGCTGCCGCCTGTGCGCTCTGAGCCTGGTTCACGCCGAGCGCGACCACGATCAGTGCGACCGCGGCGAGTCCGAGCATCCGCGTCGCCTGGCGGCGTGCTGCCGGGCCATGAGGTCGGAGGATCGCCGATCCTCCGTTGTCCAGCGTCGTGTCCCGTCGAGTGGTCATCGGCTTCCTTCCGTCGATACGAACGTGGCGGATCTACCGGGCCGCTGTGCAGCGGCCCGGAGGAGGAAACGTGCCAACCCCTGTGTGTACCGAGTACCCCGTCGCGAACCCGAATCCCGACCGTGCACCCGATGTCGTCCCCCCGGCAACATCACACACGTGCAGCGTATCGACCCACGGCCCCCCTTCGCGCGTCAATTTTCAGGCGCGGTGCCCGATCGCGGGTCGCGAGCGGCCCGAGCAGGGCTACCAGCGCTCGTGCACGGACGCCCGGATGTCGCGATCGTAGAGCTCGCGCACGGCCGCGCCGAAGCCGTCGGGCAGCTCGAGGGCACCGGCCGCGGCGTTCGCGCGCGCCTGTTCGGCGCTGCGCGCGCCGGGGATCACCGAGCTGACGCCCGGCTGCGCCGCGACCCAGGCGAGGGCGACCTGCGCGGCCGTGGCGCCGGGCGCCGCGTCGCGCGCGAGCTCGGTGAACTCCGCTGCCGCACGCACGCCCGTCTCGTAGTCGACGCCCGAGAACGTCTCGCCGACGTCGAAGGACTCGCCGTGCCGGTTGAAGTTGCGGTGGTCGTTCGCCGCGAACACGGTGTCGTTCGTATACCGCCCCGAGAGCAGCCCGCTTGCGAGCGGCACCCTGGCGATGATGCCGACTCCCGCGGCGGCCGCGGCGGGCAGCACCTCGTCGAGGGGCTTCAACCGGAACGCGTTGAGGATGATCTGCACGGATGCCACGTGCGGCCGTGCAATCGCCGCGAGGGCCTCCTCGACCCGCTCGACGCTGACGCCGTAGGCCGCGATCGCGCCCTCGTCGACGAGGGTGTCGAGTGCGTCGTAGACGTGGTCGTCGGAGTACACCGAGGTTGGCGGGCAGTGCAGTTGCACGAGGTCGAGCGTGTCGACGCCGAGGTTGGCGCGGGATCGGTCGGTCCAGGCCCGGAAGTGCTCGAGCGAGTAGTTCTCGTGCTCCTGCGGCATCCGTCGCCCCATCTTCGTGGCGACCGTGACACCTGAACCGGCGTTCGCCCGCAGCCAGGTGCCGATGAGCGTCTCGCTGCGGCCGTCGCCGTAGACGTCGGCGGTGTCGAAGAACGTGACGCCGGCTTCATGCGCGGCGTCGAGCACCGCGAGCGCGTCGGATTCGTCGACCTCGCCCCAGTCGGCGCCGAGCTGCCAGGTGCCGAGGCCGATCACGGAGACGGTGCGGCCGGTACGGCCGAGTGTGCGGGTCTGCATGGTGCTCCTGGGGTTCGGATGTCGTCGGCGGCCGCGCAGACCGCCGAACCGAGCCTAGCCGCGCCTCCGGGCGCCCAGGCGCTGCGGCGGGCGCCCGCGGCTCAGGTGATCGGCACCGCGCGACCGCTCACGACGATGCCGCCATGCTCGGGGATATCGGTCGTGAGCTCACCCGGCCGCCCGACGTGGCGGCCCTGCTCGATCACGACGCGGGCGGGCGGGTTCACGAGGCCGAGTGCTCGGAGGTAGCCGCCCACGGCGGCTGCGGCGGCACCGGTTGCGGGGTCCTCGGTGATGCGGCCCACCGGGAGGAGGTTGCGCGCCTCGAAGCGCGCGGGCTGTGCGGTGTCGCTCCCGCTGCCTCCGTCGCCGTCGCCGTCGCCGAGCGGATGCAGCACGGTGATCGTCGCCTTCCAGTCCTGCGTGTCCATGAACGCACGAACCGCGCCGGGGTCGGCGCTGAAGCCGTCGAACGCCTCGAGTGCGGCCACCACGAGCACCGGATGCCAGTTGCCGGCGAACGCGAGCCGCGGCGGGAACCGCTCGTCGAGCTCGGTTCGGTCGAGGCCGAGCAGCACGAGCAGGCCCTCGAGCACGAACTCGGGGATCGGCTCGACCGCGGGCTCGACGCTCGTGAATGCGGCCCGGAGCTCGTTCGGCCGGTCTGGCGCCGCGGTCGTCTCGATGACGATCTCACCGACCGGGGTCTCGAACCGGAGGGTGCCCGGACCCTCGCGCTCGGCGATGGCGATAGCCGTCGCCACGGTCGCATGGCCGGAGAACGGCACTTCGGCGATCGGCGAGAAGTACCGCACCCGTCGCGCTCCATCGTCGGCCATGCCGGTGATGAACGCGGTCTCGGCGTCGTCGGCCTCGGCGGCGATGCGCTGCATGGTCTCGTCATCGAGCCCGGCGGCGTCGAGCACGACGCCCGCGGGATTGCCGCCGCTCGCGTCGTCGGCGAAGGCGGCGTACCTCAGGATCTCGGGGGCGTCGGTCATCGTTCGATCGTCGCACGGACGAGCGGATGCCGCATCCGCTCGCCCAACCGTCCGGCCGGCAACAGCAGCGGGGCTGCTCAGGCGCCCTTCAGCGGCGAATATCGCGTCGCCGACCACGTGCCGCCGATCGCGCTCACCTTCGTATCGCGGAAGCCGGCCGCGCGCATCACGGCACGAACGGCGTTGTCGCCGGGAGCCGTGCTCGCCCTGCCCTTGCCATGCACGATCCAGACCGGCGCGACGACCCCGCATTCGCGCAGCCAGTCGGGCAGCGAGTCGAGCTCCGCCTCGGTGCGGACGACGGCCACCACGACCGATGCCTCCCAGGGCACGACCCGGGCGGACTCGGCCAGCGCCTCCATGAGCTCCGACACGGGCAGCTCACCGCGCACCGCGACGGTCTCGCCGTGTGCCACGCCGAGCTTCTCGGCGAGCGTCGGCGCGGGCGTCGCGAGCGCTTTCGCCCACGCGGATGCCGCTGCACCGAGCTCGAACCGGAACGAGTCGCCGCCGGCCTCGAACACCATCACGCCATCGACCGCATCGATGCGGCGACACTGCGACCGTGACACCTTCGCCCTGCGACCGCCGCGCACCTCGAGCGCATCGGACTCGAGGTGCAGCGTCACCGCTGTTCGCTGCCCGGCCTCGATCCAGAACGCCTTCGCCTGTCTCCCCATGCATTCTCCCCCCGGCTCATGATGGCGGCCCGTCAATGCGGGCGCAACTGCCGACTGGAGACAGACGGATGCCGCGGCCGGCGCCCTCGATCGGGGGCCGGCCGCGGCATCCGCCGGTTCACGCCTCCTGTTCGGCCCCGAAGCGCTGCCGAGCCTCGACGGGGATGAGCGGCTGCGCAGCCCTGGCCTTGATCTGCTGCACGGCCCAGGTGTTGCCGTCGGGGTCGGCGAAGCCGAAGAAGGTGCCGCCGTCGCGTTCGTCGAAGACGGTGATCTCGCTCGCCTCGATGCCGCGGGACACGAGCTCGTCGCGGGCGGCGGCCGCGTCGGCGACGACGAGCTGGAGCCCGCGCATCGAGCCGGGCGCCATCTCGGTCTGCGACGGCAGGTTGCCGACCACGATCGAGCAGCCCGAGCCGCGCGGCGTCAGCTGTGCGATGTGCATCTGCTCGTTGCGGGTGTCGTGGTCGAGCACGAACCCGACCTGGTCGCGGTAGAACGCGATGGCGCGGTCGATGTCGGTGACCGGGAGGAGGACGACCTCGAGTGTCCAGTCCATGGTGCTGCTCCGTTTCGTTTCGATTCGGTTCTCGATGCGAGCGTGTTGCGGGAGAGGTCAGGCGGCGAGGACGCCGTCGAGACGCTCGTAGCCCTCGCGCACGCCGAGCTCCATGTTCGACTGCACCATGCCGTCGCGAGCCTCGACGGTGGGGTAGGTGGAGTGGATGCGGAGCCGCGTGCGCCCGCCGCCGAGGTCTTCGAATGCGATCGACTCGATGGCCACGACATCGGGGAAGCCCTCGAACTCGAAGGTCTGGATCGCGAACTCGTTCTCGCGCACCGAGTGGAACGTGCCGTTGAACGCGTAGGCCTCGCCGTCGGTGCCGGTGTGCACGTAGCGGTACCCGCCCTGGGGCACGAAGTCCCAGCGCTCGATGTCCATCTCGTAGCCCTGCGGGCCGAGCCACTGCTTGACGAGCTCCGGGTCGCGGTGCGCGTTGAACACGGCGGCGACCGGGGCGTCGAACTCGCGCTCGATGTCGATGAAGGGAAGTCCCTCGGGGGCGGTGATGGTGACAGGGTTCGTCATTGTCCTGCTTCTTCCTGTGTGGTGGTGTTGGTGGTGCCGGCGGTCGGGCCGGCATCGGATGCTGCGGCATTCGTGCCGCGGTCGGTGGCGAGCAGCGCATCGAGCGAACGGAATTGCTGCTCGTGAATCAGCCGGTAGCGGTCGATCCACGCGGTGAGGGCCTCGAGTTGCGCGGCGTCGAGGTGCACGGGCCGGCGTTGCGCGTCACGCGATCTCGTGACGAGGCCCGCCTGCTCGAGTACCTGGATGTGCTTCGAGACCGCCTGCTTGGTGATCTGGAACGGTTCGGCGAGCTCGTTGACCGTGGCAGGCCCGCGGCTCAGTCGGGCGATGATGCGGCGGCGCACCGGGTCGGCCAGCGCCATGAAGGCGCGGTCGAGGCGGTCGTCTGCGCTCGGATCCACGATCATCTCTCCCTCTTTCAACCGTTTCATTGATCAATCATTTGATTGATTACAGAGTACGAAGCTTCGGATGCCGCTGTCAAGTGTTCGGCGAAACTCCCTTGCCGCCGACTCCGCAAGCGACGAGGATCGCCCTGTCAGACGGCGAATCGAAAGGGCACATCATGGTCACGCTGAACCCGTACCTCAACTTCCGCGACAACGCGAAGGAGGCGATGGAGTTCTACCACTCGGTGTTCGGAGGCGAGCTGACGTCGAGCACCTTCGCCGAGTTCGGGGCATCCGAAGACCCCGCCGACGCCGACAAGATCATGCACAGCCAACTCGAGGCCGACGGCGGCCTCGTGCTGATGGGCGCCGACACGCCGAGCTCGATGCCCGACCCGGGCAACGGCGGGCCGATCTCGGTCTCGCTCTCAGGCACCGCCGACGACGACGCCACGCTGCGCGGCTACTGGCAGAAGCTCGTCGACAGCGGGTCGGAGATCGTGCCGCTCGAGGTGGCGCCGTGGGGCGACGCGTTCGGCATGTGCACCGACCGCTACGGCATCACCTGGCTGGTGAACATCAGCGCCGCGGGCGCCTAGGTCCGGCGAAGGCCTCGGTCACCCGCCGCGTCATCGAAGCGCTCAGCCCGTGGCAACGGGCAGCGCGACCCCGTGCAGCGCCGCGACGACCGGCGCCAGCTCGGGTTGACCGGCCGCCTCGGCGAGCACGCGCTCGAGTGTCTCGTCGTGGATGGGCCTGGCCCGTTGGTAGAGCGCGCGCCCGGCGGCGGTGAGCTCGGTGTAGATGCCGCGCCGGTCGTCGGCGCAGAGCACGCGCGTGAGCAGTGCCCGGTCTTCGAGGCGGTTCACGAGTCGCGTCGTCGCGCTCGGGCTGAGCGCGGCGGCGCGCGCGAGCTGCTGCATGCGCATGTGCCAGCCGTCTTGCCGGTTGAGCGCGTCGAGCACGGTGTACTCGACGACCGAGAGATCGGCGGATGCCGCGAGCGAGCGCTCGAGCTCGGCTTCGATGAGTCCGTGCAGGGCGGCGAGCGTGCGCCACCCCTGTGCGCGAACCTCGACGGCGTCGTCGGCGATGCCCATGGCTGCTCCTCGGTCAGGTCTCCCAGAGTTAGTTGCTTGCGCTTTCTATTTGCGCGTGCAAGTATTAACCTCGCTTGCGCAATAGCGCGCGTCTGCAACTATCCCCGACAGTGTAACAGGAGACTGCGCATGCCCCTCGGACTCATCGCCCTCGCCATCGGCGGCTTCGGCATCGGCCTCACGGAGTTCGTCATCATGGGCCTGCTGCCCGAGGTGGCCGCCGACTTCGGCGTCACCGAGGCCGCGGCCGGATGGTTCATCTCGGGCTATGCCCTCGCGGTCGTCGTCGGCGCCCTCGGTCTCACGGCGGCGACGACCCGGCTCCCCCGCAAGCCGGTGCTCATGGGACTGCTCGTGCTCTTCATCGCGGGCAACGCCATCTCGGCCCTGGCCCCCACCTACGAGCTCATGATGACCGGCCGCATCATCGCGGCCCTCTGTCATGGCGCCTTCTTCGGCATCGGCTCGGTCGTCGCCGCCGGCCTCGTCTCCCCCGAGAAAGCCGCCGGCGCCATCGCGATCATGTTCACCGGCCTCACCGTGGCGAACGTGCTCGGCGTGCCGTTCGGGACATTCCTCGGCCAGGAGTTCGGCTGGCGGTCGACGTTCTGGGCCATCTCGGCGATCGGCGTGCTCGCCCTCGTCGGCATCGCCCTGCTCGTGCCCAACCCTCGCACCGATGGCACCGCCCCGAGCCTTCGCCGCGAGCTCACCGCATTCCGCTCGGGACAAGTGTGGCTCTCGCTCACGGTGACGGTGCTCGGCTTCGGCGGCATGTTCGGCGCCTTCACCTACATCGCCTACACGCTCACCGAGGTGAGCGGATTCGCCTCGAGCGCCGTGCCGTGGCTCCTCGTGCTGTTCGGGGCGGGCCTCGTCGTCGGCAATTGGATCGGCGGGCGCCTCGCCGACCGCTCGATCGATGGCACGCTGCTCGGCTTCATCGCCGCGCTCCTCGTCGTGCTCACGCTCTTCGCGTGGCTCGCCCCGAGCCCGGCCGCCACGATCGTGCTGCTCACCCTCATGGGCGGCTTCGGCTTCGGCACGGTGCCCGCACTGCAGAGCCGAGTCATGCGGTACGCCGACCACGCACCGACGCTCGCCTCGGGCGCGAACATCGCCGCGTTCAACCTCGGCAACGCGCTCGGCGCCTGGGCGGGCGGCGCCACGATCGCGGCCGGACTCGGCTACACCTCGCCGATCTGGGTCGGCGCGATCATCACGGCGGCCGCCCTGCTCGTCATGGTCGTCGCGCGGGCTGCCGCACGCCGTACGCGTGTCGCCGACCGAGCGGATGCCCCGGCGCCCGAGCACCTCGATGACGCCCGCGCCGCGGCATCCGTCGCCTGATCTCCCCACCCCACCACCCCTCGAAAGGAACAGGCAATGAGCAACATCCTCATGATCGTCACCGGCGCAACCGCCCTGACGATGAAGGACGGGTCGCAGCACCCGACCGGCTTCTGGGCCGAAGAGCTCGTGACCGCCCATCGCGACCTCGTCGCGGCCGGTCACACCGTGACCATCGCGACGCCCGGCGGAGTCACCCCGATCGTCGATGCGGGCAGCCTCGAGCCCTCGCAGACGGGCGGCGAGGCGCAGGCACGCGAGCTCGCCGAGTACCTCGACTCCATCACCGGCCAACTCGAGGCAGCGGTTCCGATCGCCGACGTCGAGCCAGCCGACTACGCCGCCATCGTGCTGCCCGGTGGCCACGGGCCGATGGCCGACCTCGCGTTCGACGCGAACGTGGGCCGCGTACTCGTCGCGGCGAACGAGGCCGGCACCGTCATCGCCCCGTTCTGCCACGGGCCGGCCGCGCTGCTCTCGGCGAAGCTCGCCGACGGCTCGAACGCGTTCGCCGGTCGCCGCCTCGCCGTCTTCACCGACGAGGAGGAGCGCACCGGGGGCACCGGCGAGAACACGCCCTGGTGGGTCGAGTCGGCGCTTCGCGACGCGGGCGCCGTCATCGACCCGGCCTCCCCTTGGAGCGACCATGTCGTCGTCGACGGCAACCTCATCACCGGCCAGAACCCCCAGTCGAGCGCCTCGGTCGCCCGCCGCGTCATCGAAGCGCTCAGCTGAGCGGCCTTCCGGCGCCGCCGGGCGCCGGAAGCCGGGTGGCGGGAGCCGGGTGGCGGGAGGCGGGTGCCCGGATATCACCAAGGATTCGGGGCGGTCAATCCCCTGCCCGCCGGAGGGCAGCCGTGCCTAACGTGAGCGCAAACCCGAGATGGCGCGCGCTGCGCATCGCGCGCCACTCGCCGAGTGCGGAGGTCAAGGGTTCATGGCCGGTTGGAACGCCGATACGCTCGCGCCACCCGTGGGCGCCGGGGCGGTCACGATTCTCGAGGGTGCCTCGTTCTGCGCCTCGAGCGCGAACGGCGACATCGTGCCCGAGCTGCCGTACGGCCTGTTCTTCCGTGACACGCGCATCGTGTCCCGGTGGACGCTGCTCATCGACGGGGCCCCGGTCGAAGCACTGTCATCGCTCACGCCCGAGCCGTATCACGGGGTGTTCGTCGGCCGCGCCGGGCACCTGCCCGGCCGGGCGGACACGCCGCTGACGGTCGAACGCGATCGGCACGTCGACGGCGGACTGCGCGAGCGCATCACCATCCGCAGCTACTCCCGGGAGCCGATGACCTACCGGGTCGAGGTGCTGCTCGAGGCCGACTTCGCCGACATCTTCGAGGTCAAGGAGGGCCGGGCACGCGGCGTCCCGCGCCCGACGAGGCGCGACAGCTCGGGCCGGTTCCGGGTCGAGTCGGTGGGCACGGTCGACCCTCTCGGACTGGTCGTGACGGCACCCGAGGGGGCCGTCGCGGGCGACCGTGTCGCCTTCCGCGTCGTGCTCCCGCCCCGCGGAACATGGAGCCAGGAGCTCGTCGTCTGCCCGACCGTGAACGGCGAGGAAGTGGCGCTGGGGCCCCCGGCCGAAGGCCCCACCCACGAGTCGGAGCCGGTCCGCCGGCTCCTCGCGTGGCAGTCGCGGGTGCCGGTCGCGTCGATGGAGGACGACTCGCTCGAACGGGTCATCCGCCAGAGCCAACGCGACCTCGGCTCCCTCCGGATCTTCGACCCGAAGCACGCCGATCGCGCGGTCGTCGCCGCCGGCGTGCCCTGGTTCATGGCGCTGTTCGGACGGGACTCGCTGCTCACCGCGTGCATGGCACTCCCCCTCGACCCCACGCTCGCGCTCGGCACGCTCAGGACGCTCGCCGACCTGCAGGGCACGAAGCTCGACCCGGCGTCGGAGGAGCAGCCCGGCCGCATCCTGCACGAGGTGCGGCTCGGTGCGACGACGAACCTCGCCCTGGGCGGCGAGTCGGTCTACTACGGCACGGTCGATGCCACGCCGCTCTTCGTAGTGGTCCTGGGCGAGCTCGCACGGTGGGGCGGGCTTCCGGATGACGCGGACGAACTGCTGGCCGCGGCGGATCGGGCACTCGAGTGGATCGAGCGCGACGGCGACCGCGACGGCGACGGCTTCGTGGAATACGCGCGCCTCAACGACTTCGGGCTCATCAACCAGGGCTGGAAGGACTCGTGGGATGGCATCAACTTCGCCGACGGCGCGCTCGCCGAGCCGCCCATCGCGTTGTGCGAGGTGCAGGGCTACGTGTACGCGGCCTATCTCGCCCGAGCACTGCTCGCCGGGATCCGGGGCGACGCCGCGGGAGCTCAACGGTGGACCGAGAAGGCGGAAGACCTGAAGACGAGGTTCAACGAGCGATTCTGGATCCCCGACCGCAAGTGCTTCGCGATCGCCCTCGACCGGGAGAAGCGCCAGGTCGACGCGTGCGCCTCGAACATGGGCCACTGCCTCTGGAGCGGCATCGTCGACGACGACAAGGCGCCCTTCGTCGCCGAGGCACTCCTGTCGGAGCGCATGTTCACGGGCTGGGGCGTGCGCACGCTCGCCACCGACATGGGCGCCTACAACCCCGCGAGCTACCACAACGGCTCGGTCTGGCCGCACGACAATGCGATCGTCGCCGCAGGACTCATGCGCTACGGCTTCGTCGAGGAGGCGCAGCGCATCGCCGTCGGGCTGTTCGAGGCGGCGAACCGGTACGGCGGCCGGCTGCCCGAGCTGTTCTGCGGGTTCGACCAGGGGGAATACCCCGAGCCGGTCGTCTACCCTGCGTCATGCTCGCCGCAGGCGTGGGCGGCCGCGACCCCGCTCTCGCTCCTGCGCACCGTGCTGCGCTTCGATCCGTCGGTGCCCACCGGTGAGGTCTGGATGGCGCCGGTGCTCCCGCCGGAGTTCGGGGACATCCACCTCAGGAACGTGCCGCTGGCCGGCTCACGCATCTCGGTGGACGTCGCCAAGCGCGGCACCTCGGTCGCCGGACTCCCCGCCCACCTCACCCTGCACCAGAAGCCGCTCGGCGCCGCGATGGTGCACACCCGAAGGGAAGCACCATGAGAATCGGCATCATCGCTCCCCCCTGGATCCCCATCCCGCCGCCCGCGTACGGCGGGATCGAGTGCTTCATCGACGTGCTGGCGCTCGAACTCGCCGCCGCGGGCCACGAGGTCGTGCTGGCGGCATCCGGAGACAGCACCTGCCCGGTTGAACGACTGCCGGGCTTCCCACCGTCGGACCAGGACAAGATCGGCATGACGACGCACGAGTTGCGTCACCTCATCCGCGCATACGCCGGCCTCACCGACGTCGATGTGATCGTCGACAACACCCTCGGAGGACCCGTGCTCGCCCAGAGCGCTGCGAGGCGCCCCGTCGTCACCATCGTGCACAGTCCCTTCGAGGAGGTCGTGCTCGAGCTCTACGGCGCCACCTCGCCAGACATGACGTTCGTCGCGATCTCGCGGCATCAGGCGTCGACTTCGCGGCACGTGCGCGTCGCCGAGGTCATCCACCACGGCATCCGGACCGAGGACGTTCCCGTCGGGCCCGGCGGGCCGGACGCGTGCTTCCTGGGCCGGATGCATCCGGACAAGGGCCTCATGGAGGCCATCGAGGTGGCGGAGCTCGCCGGCATTCACCTGCGAATCGCCGCGAAGATGCGTGAGTCGCTCGAATGCGAGTACTTCGAGGAGGTCGTGCGCCCGGCGCTCGGCTCGAACGCGGAGTACGTGGGCGAGCTCTCGACCGACGAGAAGTACGAGCTCATGGGCTCCTCGTGCGCGTTGCTCAACCCGATCCAATGGGACGAGCCGTTCGGCCTGGTGATGATCGAGGCGCTCGCCACGGCGACGCCGGTCGTCGCCACGCCGCGCGGATCGGTACCCGAGATCGTGCAGGACGGCGGCACCGGGTTCATCGGCGCGGACGTCGAGGACCTCGTCGATGGACTGCGCCGGGCGAGCTCGCTCGATCGTGGCGCATGCCGTGCCAGTGTCGAGGAGCGCTTCACCGCGGCGCAGATGGCACAGCACTACGTGGCACTGTTCGAACGGCTGCTGCAGCAGGAGCGCCAGCGCCGCGGCGAGGGCACGCGCGCGGCGGTGCCGCTCCCGACCGAGCGCGCCCGGGCGGCGGCCACGGTCGCCTCCGCCTCGGCGGTGGGCGACGAGCGGCCGCAGACCGCGTAGCGGGATCGCTGGAGGCTCAGTCGAAGAGCTCGGAGAGCCAGCTCTCCTTCTTCTTCTTGCGATAGCCCTGGTCACCGTACCCGCGATTGTCGTAACCGCGATTGTCGTAGGGCTGCTGGTACGCGGGCTGCCCGTAGGCGGGCTGCTGCGGCGGGGCCGGGGCAGCGGGTGCTGCAGGAGCGGCGGGGGCCGACTGCTCGGGGCCGGCATACTCGCGTGAGCCGCGCTCGATGATCTTGTCGAGCTCACCTCGGTCGAGCCACACCCCCCGACACGTCGGGCAGTAGTCGATCTCGATGCCGCTGCGCTCGCTCATCACGAGCACGGTTCCGTCACTGGGGCACTGCATAGGGCTCCTCCTTCAGGGTCTCTCGTGAGCCTATGGAGGGAAGCTGTGGACAAGCTCTGACGAGCCGGGCCCGGAAACGCGAACGAGCGGATGCCGCGGCGCACACCTCACGAAGAGGCGGCAACCGTGACATCCGCTCGTCGACCGGCGCGAAGCGCCGATCAGTCGGGGCGAGAACTACGCGATGACGCGGATGTTCTCGGCCTGCAGACCCTTGGGTCCACGGGCGGTCTCGAACTCGACCTTCTGGTTCTCCTCGAGCGAACGGTATCCGTCGGACGCGATCGCGCTGAAGTGCGCGAAGACGTCGGCAGAGCCGTCATCCGGGGCGATGAAGCCGAAGCCCTTGTCGGCGTTGAACCACTTGACGGTTCCGGTAGCCATAATCTTTTCCTTCTGTAAAAAGCCGAGCCGCCGAAACGACTGCGACGTGCACGACCCTAGGGCCGTGCGGGGTTCCGGCGGCGACGTCCGCCGCCGGAAGTGTGTGGTGCGATGACTCGCACGATTCGATTCTGCATCGTGATCAGGCCCGTCGGAACTGGTTGACCATGGGGCAGTCGAATGGATCGCGGGCTGCGAGGCCCACGCGGTTCAGGTACGCGACGACGATGCCGTAGGACTGCATGAGGGTCGTCTCGGTGTAGGGCACGTCGAGCGTGCGGCAGTGCTCGCGAACGATCTCGCGCGCCTTCGCGAGGTGCGGTCGCGGCATGTTCGGGAAGAGGTGGTGCTCGACCTGGTAGTTGAGGCCGCCGAGGAGGGCGCTCGCCCAGATTCCGCCGGAGACGTTACGCGAGGTGAGCACCTGCTTCGAGAAGAAGTCGAGCTTCACGTCGGCCGGGATGATCGGCATGCCCTTGTGGTTCGGCGCGAACGACGCCCCCATGTAGACGCCGAAGACCGCGAGCTGCACGCCGATGAAGGCGAAGGCCATGCCGAGGGGGAGCATCGCGAAGATCGCGCCGAAGTAGACCGCGAATCGAAGTGCGATGAGGCTGAGCTCGAGGCCGCGACCCTTGACGGGCTGGCGCTCGAAGAGGGTGCGGATCGAGATGATGTGCAGGTTCAGGCCCTCGAGCGTGAGCAGCGGGAAGAACAGGTAGCCCTGCTTGCGCGTGATGAGGGCCATGAGGAACCCGCGCGGCTTCGCTGCCGACTCCTCGGTGAACGAGATGGTGTCGAACTCGATGTCGGGATCTTTGCCGACCTTGTTCGGGTTGGCGTGGTGCCTCGTGTGCTTCGTCATCCACCAGGCGTAGCTGATGCCGACGACGCCGGCGGCGATCGCGCGACCGGCACGGTCGTTGGCCGGGCCGGATTCGAACACCTGACGGTGGGATGCCTCGTGGGCGAGGAACGCGAACTGCGTGAAGATCAGGCCGAGCGCGCCCGCGATGAGGAGCTGGAACCAGGAATCGCCGAGGAGGATGAACCCGGTGATGGCACCGCCGAGGGCGATGAGGAGGACACCCATGAGCATCAGGTAGAACCAGCGCGTGCGGTTCAGAAGGCCGGACTCGCGGACCACCAGTGAAAGAGCGCTGTAACTCCGCGTGATATCAGCGGAGCCGGTGCGGGGCTTCGTCGCCCGGATCGCACCGAGGGTTTCGGTGTGAGAGATGTGTACGTCCCAGCTGGTAATCGACTTCCCAGCCGTGTCTCGCGAGTAACCACTCGCTTGCAGATGCTCTGACTCTACCGGGTTCGCATGGGAAGGCGCTGAGAAATCTCGGGCGGACTCTGATGACATATCGCGAGCGTAGGCTCAGCGGGTGGCGGGGCGAACCCGTTGCACCGGCAACTCTGCGCGTGTTATGTCAGCCATCGCCGGCTGCGCGGGCCGCCGTGCGCAGATCGTCGACGAGGTGGTCGAACGCCGCGGCCCGATCCGCCGCGTCGTCGATGCGGAGCAGGGCCGACGGATGCGTCGTCACGAGCACCGGTGCCGGCAGCGCGGATGCTCCCGCCGAGGCATCCGGCGGCAGCACCCGCCCGCGCACCTCGCCGATGCGCACCGTGCGCCCGAGCACCGCGCGCGCTGCCGTGGCGCCGAGGGCCACCACGATCTCGGGCTGCACCGCGTCGAACTCCGCCTCGAGCCAGGGGCGGCACGCGACGATGTGGCCGACCGCCGGCTTCTCGTGGATGCGGCGCTTGCCGCGGCGTTCGAAGCGGAAGTGCTTGACCGCGTTCGTCAGGTAGACGCCCTCGCGCGGGATTGCCGGCCGCGTCGACGGCTTCGGCGAGCAGGCGACCGGCCGGTCCCACGAACGGCTCCCCCTCGAGGTCCTCCCGGTCGCCGGGCTGCTCGCCGACGAACATCATCGTGGCGCCCTCGCGGCCCCGCGAGAACACCACCTGCGTGGCCTCGCGCCAGAGCTCGCACCCGCGACACTCCTCGGCGGCGCGGCGCAACTCGTCGACACCGGCATCCGGCGGCACCCACTCGTCGGCGCCCGGACGCTGCGGATCCTCGGCCATGCGCCGAGCGTAGGGCGACGGATGCCCCGGCGGCAGGGGGTTGCGCAGCCGCCGCCGTCCTCTCCCCGCGGTGCCAGACTGGACGCATGCGCATCGTCGTCACCGGAGGGTCGGGCAAGCTCGGCCGCACTGTCGTCCGCACGCTCCGCGAAGAGGGCAACGAGGTGCTGAACCTCGATCGCTTCGGCGAGCGCGGCACCTCCACGCACGTCGACCTCACCGACTACGGGCAGGTCATCGACGCGATCGCCGGCGTCGACGACCGGCACACCGGGGCCGACGCGATCGTGCACCTCGCAGCCATCCCGGCGCCTGGCCTCGCGAGCGACGTCGCGACGTTCCACAACAACATGCTGTCGACGTTCAACGTGTTCCAGGCGGCGCGGCGACTCGGCATCACGCGCATCGTCTACGCCTCGAGCGAGACGGTGCTCGGCTTGCCGTTCGACGTGCCGCCGCCGTACATCCCGGTCGACGAGGAGTACGCCGCCCGCCCCGAGAGCACGTACTCCCTCGTGAAGCACCTCGAGGAGCAACTCGCGATCGAGCTCGTGCGCTGGAACCCCGAGCTCTCGATCACCGCCCTGCGGTTCTCGAACGTCATGGACCCCGCCGACTACGCGGACTTCCCCTCCTTCGACGCCGACGCGACCCTCCGCAAGTGGAACCTCTGGGGCTACATCGACGGACGCGACGGCGCGCACGCCGTCAGCCTCGCGCTCGCGAAGGCCCCGCCGGGGTTCGAGCGCTTCATCATCGCCGCGGCCGACACCGTGATGTCACGTTTGAACGCGGAGCTCGTGGCCGAGGTGTTCCCGGGGGTGCCGGTGCACGGCGAGCTCGGCGAGCACGACACCATGCTGTCGATCGACAAGGCCCGTCGGCTGCTCGGGTTCGAGCCCCGGCACTCCTGGCGCGACGAGGTGACGGATGCCGCGGCATCCGTTCGCCCGAGCTGACCGCCGCCCGCGCCGAACGAAGACGAACGCCCCCGCAGCAGTGCTGCGGGGGCGTTCGCGTGGTGCGTGCGCCGCTTAGAGGCCGCGGATGTTCTCAGCCTGCAGACCCTTGGGGCCCTGCGCGACCTCGAACTCGACCTTCTGGCCCTCTTCGAGCGAACGGTAGCCGTTGCCCGAGATGGCGCTGAAGTGCGCGAAGACGTCGGCACTGCCGTCGTCGGGAGCGATGAAGCCGAAGCCCTTTTCGGCGTTGAACCACTTGACGGTTCCGGTTGCCATACTGCTGTCCTTCTGTCGTGTGGGCACCGCTGATGCGAGCCCGTTGCGATCGACGGTCGATCGCGGCCCCGGTGGCGGGGGTGCCGCCGGGACGAGGGGCGAGGGGCGGGTATGCGCTCAGGCATCCGCCGTCTCGTATCAGGTCATGCCACGCGGATCGGTCCGCCTCCGGGCAATCAGATGGAGGCACGGGCGGCCGCCCGCTTGATGGAGGAATCTTGAGGAGACCCTGACGGGTAACGCTCAGGTTCACACTGTACGCGAACGAAAGCTGGCACGGGAAGACCCGATCGCATCGAGTTCGGAAATGTGACCGAACCGGGACATGCGACGAAATGCAGCCCGCTCAAAGGTTCGGAGGAGGAGAATCGCGGGATGGATCGCCGCGCCCTCCTGCTCATCGCCGCTGCCTACGCAGCGGCCGTGCTGTGGGTGACGATCGGGCCGGCTCCCGGCAGCACGAGCGGCAACCAGCTCGACGGCGGCATCCTGAACCCCGCAGCATGGACCGCGCCCGTCACGTGGACGACCGGTCGCCTGTCCGAGATCGTCTTCAACGTCGCGATGTTCATCCCGGTCGGGGTGCTCGCGGCGCTCCTGATCCCACGGCGACGGTGGCCACTCGCATTCCTCGCCGGGCTCGGCTTCTCCGTGCTCATCGAGCTCGTGCAGGTGCCCGTGCTCGATCGGATCTCCGACCCGCGCGATCTCGTGATGAACACGGCGGGAGCGGTGCTCGGCGTCGTCGTCGTGCTCGCGGCACGATTCGTGCACCGCGCCGGCCGGGTCGCGGTGGTCCCGGTGATCGTGCCGTTCGCCGAGTTGGTCGACCCCGCCGAGCTCGTGGACCCCGCCGACGTCGAGCCCGTGCTCGCCGCGGCATCCGCTCAGCGCGCCGCGTAGCGCTCGGCGACCCAGCGCTCAGGCGTCAGAGCCGCCCGACGCCCGTTCCGATGATGACGGCGCCGATGAGGATGAGGATGAGCGCCGTCACCACGCCGCTATTGCGACCGATCCACTCCTTCGCGGAGAGGAGACGCGGCTCCATGCGCTCGGGGTTCGCGAGCGTGACGATGATCGGAATCGCGACCGTCGAGCAGCCGATCACGGTGTAGATGAGGATCGCCACCGCCGACTCGGTCAGGGAGAGGTCCTCGGCGCGGATGACGAGCCCGGCCGCCACCGCGAGGAGCAACCCCTTGGGTCGCACGTTGAGCGCGAAGGCCACGCCGAACGCCGCCCACGGACCGAACGTGCCGACCGCGTTCAGCCACTTCGGCATCGCATCGGTCGGGTTGCGCCGCGCCCGCCGCCACGCGATGACGGCGATCACCACGAGCGCCACGCCGATCAGGATCTCGATGGTGCCGATCGTGGTCTCCGCCCGTCGCGGCGACCGCGCCGTCGGAACCACCTGGGCGAAGAGCGCGGAGAGCGAGACCACGACGAGGATGCCGAGCACCCATCCGATGAGGAACGGCACGGCCGACTGCCTCCGCCGAGGCGAGAGCAGGATGAGGATGGTCGCCATGATCGGCACCGAGCTGATGGCCACCGCGAGCGCGAGCGGAAGGAGTTGCCCGATCGCCGACAGCATCCGTTGCTCTCCTTCGCAGTTCGACTCGATCGTGGTCAGTCGGCGGGCGTGTTCACCGTCGCATCAGTCGTAGTACTGCCACTCCGGTCGCGGGAACACGCGCTCCTGGCCGCCGATCGACAACGTCCATGTGTCGTGCTCGCGGGAGACGAGCGCTCCGGCCACCTTCTCGGACACCCACCCGTCGGCATTCTGCGACCAGCGCACCAGGTGGATCACCCGCCCCACGGGCAGGATGCCATCGAATGGCACCGGCGCGGGTCGGTGTCGGTCCCCAGTTTCTCTCGCCTGCGTCATCCGTACCCCTTCGCGCGCGGCCCAAGACACTTGCCACCTTGCCACCAGCCCCGGGGCAATCCGGATCGACACGCCCCACGGATCGCGAGATTCGTCGGACGTTCGCCCTGCGACGCGCCGCTACAGTTGGCGAGTGACTTCCGCTCCACCCGACGCCACCGCGCGCGCCTCGTGGATGCGGCTCGCCGCCGGTGAGCGGCATGATCACGAACCTGCGAAGCGGCGTGGTCGACCTGCGCGCCAGGCTCATCGCGGGCATCGCCGCGACGGTCGCCTCGTCGCCATCGCCGTGCAGCCGTCGGTTCGCGCCGTACGATCTCAGCAAGTGAGGAGCGCCCATGTCACCTGAGTCCCCCCGCCCGGCCGGCTGGTACGACGATGAAGCGGATGCCTCGCGCCTCCGGTACTGGGACGGCAGCGACTGGAGCCCGCACACCACCCCGCGGCCATCGGATGCCCCGGCGTCACCCGTCCCGCCCACCGTCGCCCCGGCGGCATCCGCGTCGCCGCCCGCTCCCATCGCACCGGCCGCGCCGGCCGCCTTCCCGGTCCCGCCGTCGGCCTTCCCGGGCGCACCCGCGTTCGACGCGATCGACGAGGCCACCACAGCCCGACCCGCGCGTGCCACGCCCGCGGCGTCCGAACCGCCGACCGCCACGATGCCGGCCCCGCCCGAGCGCGGCATCGACGAGCACACGACGGTCCCCGACCACGGTGCCACGGCCACGCCCCCGACCCCGCCCCCGCATGGCGCGGTCGGCGGGTTCGGCACGCCCGTGCCTCCTCCGCCGCCGTACGGAGACCACGCGGCATCCGCCCCCGCGTTCTCGTACGCGCCGTACCAGGCTGCCGGCCGCACGTTCCTCGCGGCGTGGCTCTTCGCACTGTTCCTCGGGTTCTGGGGCGCCGACCGCTTCTATCTCGGCAAGATCGGCACCGCGATCGCGAAGCTCCTGACCCTCGGCGGGCTCGGCGTGTGGGTGCTCGTCGACCTGGTGCTCGTGCTCACCGGCGCGCAGCGCGACCGCGACGGCCGCGCGCTCGAGGGGTACGAGGAGCACCGCAAGGTCGCGTGGATCGTATCGGGCTCGCTCATCGCGTTCGGCCTGCTCTCGGGCATCATCTCGAACGTCATCGCGTTCTCGCTCCGTTGACGCGGTCTCAGCCGGTGCACCAGTCGGAGAACCCGCCGGCGAGGTTCAGCGCGATTCGGGCCGTGGCGATCTCGACGACGGACGTCAGCGTCTCGGTGTAGCCGGGCTTGTTCGAGTAGCCGTCGGGGTGACCGCCCTCGGCCGACGCCGACACGGCGACGTACTCGCCGTTCGGCGAGACACAGTACTCGCGGATGAGGCTCGTCTCGGCCGCCGGCGCGAACACCTGGGTGAGCTCGCCCTCGGGGCCGACCTCGGCGAGCACCGAGGTGCGCACGTTCCGGCCATCCTCGACCTTCGACGCGACGAGCGAGATGAGGTAGTGCGACTCGTCGAGCATCGTGATGCGGCCGGGGTAGACGTTGCCGCCCAGGTCGGCGGACGCCAGCTCGAGCGTGGTCGTCGTGCCGTCGGTGAGGTCGATGAGCGCACCCCGGTCGGGGTCGGCGACCACGAGGTCGGCCGTGCCCGGAAGGAAGCCGCGGATCTCGGTGTGCACGCCGAGCGGCGCCACCGGCTGTCGCCCGAGCACGTCGACGAGGAAGACCGACTGCTCGAAGTCCTGCACCACGACCGAGGCCGTGCCCGGCACGAACGCCCAGGTCGCCACCCGCAGCGGCGACCCGTCGAGCCCGAGCACCGGCTCGGGCTCGGCCGCTGCGGCACCCGACACGTCAATCGTCATCAGCGCGGACTCGTACTGCTTGACGCCGTCGACGGCGGGGGTGTCGAGCACGAAGCCGATGAGCGGATTGGTCGTCGAGGCCGCGAGCTCGCGGATCGAGGCATCCATCGGCAGCGCGAGCTCGAGCGGCTGCGCCTGACCGCCCTGCGAGAGGAGCAGCTCGTTGTGGTCGTCGTCGTCGATCGTGACCACCGCGAGGATGTCGTCGAAGCGCGCGAACTCCTGGATGCGCGGTGCACTCAAGACCACCTCGCTCTCGGGGTTCGCGATGGACGTGCGCTGCACGACGTCGGCCTCCCCGCGATCACTGCGGCGGTGCAGGCTGTAGACCTCCTCGTCGGGCGTCTCGAATCGGTACTCGAGGGTCGACTCGGTGCCCTGGTAGGTGCCGACGACGCCCGGCACGCGAACCGTGTACTCCGCCGCGGAGTCGAGCGGCGCCTCGAAGGTGACGGTGATGCTGCGGTCGTTCGCCTCGGCGGTGACGGATGCCTCGGGCTCGACCTCAACGTCGGCGGCATCGAACTCGGCCACCGGCTGGTTCACCGTGAGCGTCAGCGTCTGGCCCGCGAGTCGCGTCGCACGCGCGGCGTCGATCTGCCCGGCCTCGAGGCGCGGCCCCTGCACGACGCTCGCGAACGCGAAGCCGCCGGTGACGATCGCGAGCACGACGACGGTGCCAAGCAAACGACGGCGGAACGCGCCGCGATCACGTTCTGCTGGGCGCAACTCAGAAGACATACGGCTGGTCCGGCTGTTCGATGACGGTCAGGTCAGTGGGCTCCATCAGCAGCGGCAACGCGCTCGAGCCCGCGGGGTTCGGCACGATGGCTCCGGATGCCGCGACCCACTCGTCGGGCTCGAACCGTTCGGCCCAGCCCGGAAGGTAGACCGGCACGCCGACCGGCTGTGCGTCGACCGCGCAGCACGTCACGACGAACCGCGCCACGTAGAAGACGTTGTCAGGGTCATCCGGCGACTCGGTCACGAACCCGGTGACCTGGATCGCCTGGTCGGCGAAGTACTCGGCGTCGGGGTTCTGGCGCAGCAGCAGCGCCCAGTCCTTCACGGTGAACTGCGAGGTGTCGCCGCCGACGAGCGCCGGACCCGACTGCTCGAGCGTCGCCCCCGAGCTGTTGATGCTGCGCTGCGAGGCGGTGGCGGAGGTCAGTGTTGCGGGCGGGAGCACGAGGAGGGAGGCGGCCGCACCCACGAGGATCGTCGCGGCGAGCGCGACGCGGAGGGATCCGCGCACCGGCGAGCGGGGTGCCTCGTCGTGGGCGTGGTCGTGGGCATGCTCGTGGTCGTGGTCGTCGGGCTGCCCGCGTTCGGCGGGCGCCGCGGCATCCGTCGCCTCATCGGCCGGCTCCCGGAGCGGCGTCATCGCGAACGCCACGACGACGAACACCGCCGCGATCGCGGCCATGATCACCGTGAACCAGAAGTACCGCGGGTGGATGTACAGGCCGAGCCGGTCGGTGGCCGCGAGCCAGACGGTGGCGACGATGCCGATGAGGGCGAGCAGGATGCCCTGCCACCTGGCGATGAGGCGCTCAAGCAATGGTGTTCACCGCCAATCCGAGGGCGGCGCTCGCCAGGCCCACGATGACGGTCAGCTGCACGAGTGTTCGCGCGGTGAACGTCGTGCGCATGAGCGCGAGCATCTTCACGTCGATCATCGGCCCGAACACGAGGAACGCGACGATCGCCCCCGGCATGAACGTGGACCCGAACGCGAGGATGAAGAACGCGTCGACGTTCGAGCAGATCGAGATGACGAACGCGAGCGCCATGAGCGCGAAGACCGAGAGCACCGGGTTCTGCCCGAGCGTGACCAGCAGGTCGCGCGAGACGCCGACCTGGATGAGGCCGGCGATGGCAGAGCCGACGAAGAGCGCCGGCAGCATCGCCGCGGTCTCAGCCGTGAACATGTCGACGCTGCGCCGCGTCCGTGTGGTGCGCACCTCGTCGTGGGCATGGGCGCAGCTCGCCTGGAACTTCGGGGTGAGCAGGCTCATCGGGCTGGAGTGGCGGCTGTAGATCCAGCCGATGAGGTTCGCGATGACGAAGCCGCCGAGGATGCGCGCGACGAGGATGCCGTCGGACCAGCCGAAGGCCTGGTACGTCGTGATGATCGTGACGGGGTTCAGGATCGGCGCCGCGAGCAGGAACGTCAGGGACTCGCCCACGGTGAGTCCGCGCAGGATCAGCCCGCGAGCGAGCGGCACGTTGCCGCACTCGCACACCGGGAGCAGCACGCCGAGCAGCGAGATGGTGACCCGGCGCGCCACCACGTTCCTCGGCAGGTGGCGGAGCAGGAACCCCTCGGGCAGCCACACCTGCACCACGATCGAGAGCAGGATGCCGAGGAAGACGAACGGCAGGCTCTCGATGACGACGCTGATCGAGAGGGTGAAGAAGTCCTGCACGGAGTTCGAGAGCACGTCGCCGACGGATTCGGGCGCGAACATCCGGATGCCCGCGAAGAGCAGCACGAGCGCGACGCCGAGCGACAGGCCGAGGGCCGGGCGCTGACGGGTCGAGCGTGGGCTTCGTGGTCGGGTCGGCGGTCGGGGCGGCGCGGAGTGCGCCGGGGCGAGGGTCCGGCTCATGCGTTCAAGGGTACGTGCCGCGGATGCCGCGCCACTCGTGTCGGCGGCGGGGCGTAGCATCCGACCATGCGATTCCGGTTCACCGCACCCCTGTGGGAATGGAGCGCCCAGGGTGGCTGGTTCTTCGTCACCGTGCCCGAGCAGTACGGCGACGACATCCGCGAGGTGCCGCGCATGCCGCGTGGTTTCGGCTCGGTCCGTGTGCGCGTGACCATCGGTGGCTCGACGTGGTCGACGTCGGTGTTCCCCGACTCGAAGCGCGGCAGCTACGTGCTTCCCGTGAAGAAGGCCGTGCGCACCGCCGAGGGCATCGGCGAGGGCGACGACGTCGACGTCGCGCTCGAGGTGCTCGACCTCTGAGGCTGTGGCTCCCGCTGCCGCGCTCAGCGGGCGGGCACTCAGCGAGCGGCGCGCAGCGCCTCGGCCTTCGCGGCGAGGAAGCGCTGCTCGGGGCCGTTCAGGGTGCGGCGAGCGGCCTCGACGAACGCGAGCGAGGCGGCATCCGTCGACCCCGCCCGCTCGAGGAGGTGGGCACGCACCGCCCACGTGCGGTGGTGCTCGGCGAGCGTGGTGCCGGCGCTGGACCCCCCGCTGGACCCGGATGCCTCGGCCCCCTCGAGCGCCACGAGCCCGGCCTCGGGCCCCTCGACCATCGCGAGCGCGACGATGCGGCCGAGGGTCACCATGGGCCCGGGCGACATCCGCTCGAGCAGGTCGTAGAGCCCGAGGATCTCGACCCAGTCGGTCTCGTGGGTCGACGGCGCCTCATCGTGCACGGCCGCGATCGCCGCCTGCAACTGGTACGGGCCGATCGCGGCACGGTCGAGCACCTCGGTGACGAGGACGATGCCCTCGTCGATCATGCGGCGGTCCCAGCGGGAGCGGTCCTGCTCGTCGAGCGGCACGAGGGCGCCGGCCGCATCGGTGCGGGCGGCACGGCGGGCATCGGTGAGGAGCATGAGCGCGAGGAGCCCGGTGGTCTCGCCCGAGGCGTCGGGCGACGACGCGCGCAGCTGCCGCGTGAGCCGGATCGCCTCGGCCGAGAGGTCCACCCGCGCGAGCGCATCGCCCGAGCTCGCCGTATGGCCCTCGGTGAACATCAGGTAGAGCACGTGGCGGAGGGCGACGAGTCGGCTTTCGAGCTCGGCCGGCTCCGGCATCCGGAAGCCCTCGCCGCTCGCCCTCATGCGCGCCTTCGCTCGCGAGATGCGCTGCGCGATCGTCGCCTCGGGCAGGAGCAGCGCGCGGCCGATCTCCGCCGTCGTGAGCCCGCCGACGGCGCGCAGCGTGAGCGCGAGCTGTGCCGGCCGGCCGAGCGCCGGGTGACAGCAGAGCAGGAACAGCGTGAGCGTGTCATCGACCGACGGCACCGGCGCGGGCGGCGACGTCGGCTCGAGCTCCACGGCGAGGGACTCGCGGCGACGGCGCGCGACATCCGACCGCACCTCGTCGATGTAGCGGCGCGACGCGACCCGCACGAGCCAGGCACGCGGACTGTCGGGCACGCCCTCGATCGGCCACTGGGCGGATGCCGCGATGAGCGCCTCCTGCATGGCGTCCTCGCACGCCGCGAAGTCGCCGTAGCGACGCACGAGCACCGCGAGCGCCGACGGTGCGGCGTCTCGCAGTGCCCGGACGGCGTCGGCGTCAGGCATCCGAGTCACACGTCGGTGCCCGCTGCCATCTCGAGCACCGGGCGCACCTCGACGAGGCCGTACGCCGCCTCGGGGAAGCGCCCGGCGATCTCGACGGCTCGCGCCTCGGACTCGCAGTCGACGAGGTAGAAGCCCGCGAGCAACTCCTTCGTCTCGGCGAAGGGGCCATCGCTCGCGACCGTGCCACTGTCGCTGTGCGTGACGCGCTTGGCGAGCGAGATGTCGGCGAGCGCCTCGGTCGCGATGAGTTCACCGCTCGCGGCGAGCTCGCTGCTGATGCCCTGGTAGAAGCCGTAGCCCTCGGCCTGCTGTTCGGGCGTGAAGCCCTCCCACACGGCTCGCGAGGCGGGGTTGCTGTAGATCTGGATCAGGTACTTCATCGGAATCGCTCCTTCGATGTGGGGAGGCCGAACCGCGCTCCCATCAGTATGTCGAGGCTGATGGTGAATTCTCGACCGGCAGCCCGTGCGCGCGTCGCTAGGGCTTGACACGACGGGCGCGGTTGAGCAGAGTTCGAGCAGCGGCAGCGATCGGGCGGCGATCTGGCGACGGGGGGCGTTCGATGACGACGTTCGGCATCGAGGAAGAGTTCATCTTCCTCGACCGTGAGGCCTTGCGACCCGTGGATGTCGCGGGCCGGGTGTTCCGCCGGCTGGCTGCGACTCCCGATTGGGGCGCCGTCACCCACCAGGAGTTCCTCGCAGCGCAGGTCGAGCACGCCTCGGCGGTGTTCAGCGACCTCGAGGGCGCGCACGATGCCCTCGTCGGCTTCCGTCGCGAGGTCGCCGCCGACGCGACACGCCTCGGCGTCGTGGCCGCGAGCGTCGGCGTGCCTCCCGACGCGCTGCCGTTCCCGACCATCACCGACGAGGACCGATACCAGCGCATCGTGCGCGACATGGCCGGCGTCATCGCCGACCACCAGATCTGCGGGCTGCACGTGCACGTCGGGATTCCCGACCGCGACACCGGCATCCGGGCGCTCAACGCGTCGCGGAGCTGGTTGCCGCTGCTCTCGGCGATGTCGGGCAACTCCCCCATCTGGCGCGGCTACGACACGGGATATGAGAGTTGGCGCAATGTCGAGCAGCGCCGGTGGACGACCACCGGCTGCCCGCCCGTCTTCGAGGACGCCGCCGACTACGACCGCCGCCTCCAACGCCTCATCGGCATCGGCGGCATGAAGGACCGCGCGATCATCATGTGGATGGCGCGCCTCTCGTCGCACGTGCCGACGATCGAGGTCCGCATCGCCGACGCCCAGCTCGAAGCATGGTCGACCGTCTTCTTCGCCGCATTCTGGCGGGCGCTCGTGGTCGGACTCATGGATGACGACCTCGGCATCAGCGACCGGCTGCAGCCGACCCGCGACGCCGCACCCGGGCCGGAGCTGCTGAACGCCGCCCTGCTGCACTCGGCGCACTCGGGCATGAGTGAAGACGTCGTCGACCCGGTGCTCGGCGAGCTGCGGCCGGCCGCAGACGTGCTGCGCACCTGCATCGACCTGCTCGAGCCGGCGCTCGAGGCGACCGGCGACCTCGCTGCGGTGCGGGAGGGCGCCGACCGCCTGCTGCGCGAGGGGACTGGCGGGGCGCGGCAGCGCGAGGCGTTCGCGCGCGGCGGGATGGCCGCGTTGCGGGAGCTGTACGAGGAGACGTTCACCAAGGGCGCCTAGCGGCTGCCCGTGTGGCGGCGCCTGCGCGGTCGGGCTTCGGGCTTCGGGCTTCGGGCTTCGGGCGTCGGGCGTCGGGCGTCGCCTACACGCGCAGCGGCGAGCCGATGACGTCGAAGCGGTAGCCGTCGAACTCGCCGCTGAACAGCGGTCGCGCCTCTGCGATCGCGGCGCGGACGCTGTCGAGCTGCAGCGACGCGGCATGCGCTTCGGCCGACTCCCAGAGCTCGCTCACGAACACGGCGTCGGGCTGCTCCTCGTTCACGCCGACCTCATAGAGGAGGCACCCGTGCATGCTCATCTCGGTGCTCGGTCGGGTGAGGATCTCGATCAGCTGGTCGCGGGCGCCGGGCTTGACGCCCAGCCGGCCGACGTTCGCGAAGGTCATGACCTCATGTTGGTCGGCCTGCACCCGGGCCGGCAAGGGTCAGCAGCCGGGGCCGGACGGATGGGTGTTGCAATCGCCCTGCGTGAGGACCGTGTCGAACTCGCCGACGAGCACCCGCTGCGGATCGCCCGCCACCTCGAGTGTTCCGGCGATCGAGCGCCACCCGGATCCGGCGAAGCGGTACTCGGCGCGCAGCACGACGTCGAGTGCGACGGTGTACTCCCCCGACTCCGCGTACGCGTGGCTCGTGCCGGTGGGGCTGAACTCGCGCACCCCGAGGGCCTCCCACGTCGCACCCGGATCGCTGCCCTCGACGACCGCGCCGTCACTGTGCGACCACCGATACGCGACCGGGGTGAACCGCACCTCGGCGGGCTGGCCCAGCAGCGTGCCGGCGACGACTTCGACGGATGCCGCAGCGACGAAGTTCGCCGCGAGGTCCTCGATCGCCCAGCCGCCAGGCTCCATCCCATTCCCCGGCTTCGCCGGCCGGAACGACGCGATGTCCCGCATCGTCACCACCACCGCCGGGGCTGCCTCGGGCGCGGGCTCGACCGCGGGATCGCCGGCACACGTCGACCGATCCTCGGGGCGACAGTCGTCGGGTCGCAGCCCCAAAGCAACGTCGATGACATTGGTGGTGTTGTCCCCTGGGGGATCCGCTTCAGCACCGGGCGGAGGCTCGACATCAGTAACCGGCTCCACCCGTCCGGGCCGCTCGACCTCAAGCTCAGTGTGGTTGTCATCGTTCTGCGCGGCCACCCAGTCAACTTCATTTGCGGCGGCGGGTGATGCGCATAGGAGGGCTAGGAAGAGCGCCACTCCTGCCGCGGCGCTCAGCAGAAGTCGTCGCCGGACCATGACTCGGAACCAGAAGGTAGCAATTCTTCCGACCCAACGGCTGCGGACTCGAAGAATGCTTGAAGGGCACGCCGCTCATCGCGACCCTCGGGAGTGGCGTCCGCACCGTTCGCATCGAGGACTCGTACGCCTGTTACGTCGAGACAGACATACACAGTTACTCTGGCGACGCCATCATCTTCGTGTCGCTCCAAGACCTCCATGCTGTCGTACGCCGTGGTTCCGGAGGTGCGATTTCCGCTTTCACGCAGGCTTTTGAGCGAATCGAGAAGCTCTTCGACGTAGCCATCGGCAACGGCATCTCGGATCCGGTCAGGATCCTGCCCGCCGTCCTGCGTGAGTTGGTCGACGGTTGCAAGATACCGCTCGTACGCAGCCTTAGCCGCGGCGAGCGCCTCCTCGTCGGACGCGAAGATCGGCTCGGCCGCACTCGCCGAGGGCTCGGGCGACGGGGTCGGTGCCGGGGTGCCCCCGCAGCCGACGAGCACGAGCGCGAGCACGCCGGCAGCGGCGAGCGCGGCAGCGGCACGACGTGCGCGCGGGCCGGTCGGAAGAGCAGTGGGCATGCCGAATACCCTAGGCGAGCGAGCCCGGCGCTCGGCCGGTTATCCACAGCTCCCGGGCGCGCAGGCGGCGCCCCCTAGCGCATGAGGTCGCGCACCAGCTCGCCCCATTCGAAGCCGCACTCGCGGCAATCGAAGAGCGGCTCGCTCGGGGCATCCGCCGCACTGAACGACGCGAACTCGAAACCCGCGACCACGCGCACGGCTCTGGACGTGCACCGCGGGCACGGCTCGTCGAGCACGTCGTGCTCAAGGATCTGCTGCACCTGCTTCGTCATGCCGCCCACGGTACGCCGGGCATCCGACATCGGCCGGAGCACACGCGGCGACGGCGCAGAGCACGCCGGGATCGGCCGAAGCACCGCTCACGCAGGAGAAGAGGCGATGGACCACTCCCAGGGAGGGTGTGAAGCCGAATCTCCTGCACTAGCGCGCAGGAGCAAGAAGAGCAGCACCCGAACGCGACCTCAGTCGGCTGCA
Organism: Agromyces ramosus; assembly: GCF_030817175.1. Lineage (NCBI taxonomy): Bacteria > Bacillati > Actinomycetota > Actinomycetes > Micrococcales > Microbacteriaceae > Agromyces > Agromyces ramosus. The sequence goes on from NZ_JAUSYY010000001.1 coordinate 1,053,963, forward strand.
GGCCCGCGGTCGTCGGCTGGAGGCCGCCGCCTCGAGGGGATGCGGTGGCTCGCCGTCACCTCGTAGGTGCGGCGGAGGGGCGCCGCAACGTCGTCGTGGCGCCGCTGCGCGACCCGCACGAAGAGGAAGTCGACGAGCGCGAGCTGCGCGATACGGCTCGACATCGCGCCCATGCGGTACGTCGACTCCCGCGCGCGAGTGGGCAGCACGAACTCGGCGAGCTCGGCGATCGGCGACTCCGGCGAGTTCGTGATCACGATCGTGGTGGCGCCCGCGTCGCGGGCGACCTCGAGGGCGTGGTTCGTCTCGGCGGTGAGGCCCGAGTGGGAGATGGCGATCGCGACATCCGTCGGCTTCCGAAGCGCCGCCGAGACCAGGGCGAGGTGGATGTCGACCGAGCAGAACGCCGAGATGCCGATGCGGCTGAGCTTCTGCTGCAGGTCCTGTGCGGTGAGGCCACTCGCGCCGAAGCCGTAGAGGTCGATGTGCGCGGCGCCGACGATCGCGCCGACGGCGCCGTCGAGCACGGCGGTGTCGAGTCCGTCGACGGTCTGCTCGATCGCGAGCACCTCGTGGAATGCGATCTTCGCCACGACGTCGGCGGCGGCGTCATCCGTGTTGATGTGCGAGTCGGCGAGTCCGAACCGGTCGCGGCCTGCGGCCTCACGGCTGATGGCGGTGGCGACCTCCATGCGGAACTCGCGGTAGCCGCTGTACCCGAGGGTCTGGCAGAAGCGCGCGACCGTCGAGAGCGAGGTGCCGCAGACCCGCGCGAGGTCGGTGATCGTGAGGTCGACCACGAGCGTCGGATCGGCGATGATCGCCTCCGCGACGCGCGCCTCCGACGAGCTGAGGCGCGGCAGCGCCTGTTGCACCTCGGAGAGCACGTTCGTGGTCATCTACAGGGTCCTCGTCTCGTGCTGCCGGCCGTCGGCGTGCGCCTCGGAATCGCGCACGCTGGAAAGAGCATTGCGCAGCACTCCATCCTCGGCGGCGAGGCGCGCGAGCGCGACCTCGGGCGCCACCCCAGTGAGGGTCACGAGGATCGCCGCCTTCACCTGCCCGTCGACCGATTCGAGGGCAGCGGATGCCGCGGCGGCATCCGACCCGGTCGCCTGCATGACGATGCGTTCCGCACGCGCCCGCAGCTTGGCATTGGTGGCTCGCACGTCGACCATGAGGTTGCCGTGCACCTTGCCGAGGCGCACCATCGCGATCGTCGAGATCGAGTTGAGCACGAGCTTCTGCGCCGTGCCGCCCTTGAGCCGGGTGGATCCGGCGACGATCTCGGGTCCCACCACCGTCTCGATGGCGAGGTCGGCGGCGGTGCCGATCGCGGAGTTCTCGTTGCAGGCGAAGCCGACCGTGAGGGCGCCGACGCTGCGCGCGTACTCGATCGCGCCGACGACGTACGGCGTGCGTCCGGACGCCGAGATGCCGACGAGCGCATCGGCCGCGGTGAGCCCGATGGCGGCGAGGTCGGCGGCTCCCAGTGCGGGATCGTCCTCCGCGTCCTCGACGGCGGAGTGCAGCGCCGCCTCACCGCCGGCGATGACGCCGACGACCTGGGCGGGGTCGGTGCCGAAGGTGGGCGGGATCTCGCTCGCGTCGAGCACGCCCATGCGTCCGGCGGTGCCGGCGCCCAGGTACACGAGCCGTCCGCCGCCGCGCAGCCGGGCGACGATCGCGTCGATCGCTGCGGCGATCTGCGGCGCCGCTTCGGTCACGGCTGCGACGGCCGCGGCGCTCTCGTCCTGCATGGCGGCGAGCTGGTCCTCGGTGGCCATCAGGTCGAAGCCGGCGTGCTGCTCGTTGACGCGTTCGGTCGACAGCTCGCCGAGGAGCTCGCGCAGCGCGCGGTGCTCGGCCGACTGTCGGTGCTCGGCGGACTGATGGAGTGCTGGCCCGGTCATCGTGGTTCTCCCCCGGTGGTGCGTGCGATGGTGCGTTCGGCGCGGTGCTCAGCGCGGTCGGTGCGTTCGGTGCGGTCGGTGCGGTCGGTGCGGTCGGTGCGCCCAGAATGATCAATGCGTTCGGCGCTCGGCTCGACGGTGACGGATGCCACGCCGGCGAGCGGCGCGGGAACCTGCAGCGGCACGCGGCCGGGCGTGAGCCGGCCGAGCACGCGCGGCGGGGCCGAGTCGGCGCGGGCAGTCTGCAGCGCGACCGGCACTCCGTGCCAGCTGCAGAAGCCGAGGAGCGCGAACATGAGCGACTCCTTGAAGGCCGGATCGATGCCGCGCGCCGCGCTCGACTCGACGGCGATGCCGCGGGCGCTCGCGAGGGCCTCGAGCCGTTCGAGCAGCACCGGGTTCAGCGCGCCGCCGCCCGAGCAGACGAGGGCGGCAGGGGCATCCGGTGCCGCATCGGCCAGCGCCTCGACGACGGTGCGCGCCGTGAACTCGGTGAGGGTCGCGACGAGGTCGTCGATCGAGAGATCGAAGGCGCCGGATGCCACGACCGCACGATCGACGACGTCGAGGCCGAACGTCTCACGGCCCGTCGATTTCGGGGCCGGCGCGGCGAGGTACGGATGCCGCAGCAGCTCGTCGAGCAGCGCCTTGTGCACCCGGCCCGCCGCGGCCAGCCGCCCGTCTTCGTCGTAGCCGTGCTCGCCGCCCGAGTGACGGTCGACGACGGCGTCGATGAGGCAGTTGCCCGGCCCGCTGTCGAACGCGGAGACCTCGCCGTCTGCGCCCACGAGCTGCACGTTCGCGATGCCGCCGAGGTTCACGGTCGCGACCGCGCGGCGCGAAGCGCGCGCCGCCGCGCCCAGCCAGGCTCGGTCGAAGAACGCCATGAGCGGGGCGCCCTCGCCGCCCGCCGCGATGTCGGCGGCGCGCAGGTCGGAGAGCACGGGCACGCCGGTGCGCTCGGCGATCCACGCGGGCTCGCCGAGTTGCAGCGTGCCGCGCGCGTGCGCCCCCTCGACCCAGTGGAACACGGTCTGGCCGTGCGAGACGATCAGGTCGGGGGTCGTGCCCGATTCGCGGATGCCCCGCGCGGCGGCATCCGCGAACGCCTGGCCGATGCCCGTGGTGAGCCTGGTCCACTCGCCGGCCGCCTGCGGTTCGCCCGCGGCGACGGCGAGGATCTGCGCGCGGAGTTCCGGCGCCCACGCGACCGTCGTGGCGAATCGGGGCGTCATCCGCACGTCGGGCCGCGAGTGCTCGCGCGAACCGGTGGAGCGCACGAGGTCGACGACGGCGACGTCGATGCCGTCGGCCGAGGTGCCCGACTGCAGCGAGAGCACGATCATGCCGGCACCCCCGCATCGAGCAGCGCGGCCGCGGCGTCGGCGGCGAGTCGGCTCGCGGCGCGCGCGTGCAGCGCGGGCAGCGGCAGGCGCGCGCTCGACCCGTTGTCGCTCGGCATGCCCACGTTCACGACGACGGCGTCGGCGCGCACGGCCGCCACGCGCTCGAGCGCGTCACGCTGCCCGCCCGCGCCGGCGCCGATGCGGTCGACGAGCACGACGAGCGGCACATCGGGCGGCAGGGCGGCGACCGCCGCCTCCGAGCTGTCGACGCCAACGACCCGTCCTCCGGCGGCGAGGGCCTCTGCGACGAAGTCGGTGCTGCCGTCGACGGCGAGGGTCGACCGTCCGCGCAGGTCGACGACGGTGCGCGGGCGGGGCAGCGCCGGGAACGAGCCGTCGGCCGTGACCGCCGCACGTGCGATGGCGGCCGCGTCGAGGGGCATCCGCTCACCTGCCGTGCCTTCGGCGAGGGATGCCGCGAGCGCGCGCACCCGCCCGGCGGCGCGTTCGAGCACGGCCACCGGGAGCGTGCCGTCGTCGACCGCGGCGACGATCGCCTGCTGCACCTCGCGGAAGTCGCGCTCGTCCTGATCGGGTGCGGCCGCGGCGCCGAGGTTGCGCGGATTGCCGACGCAGAGCAGGTCGGCCCCCGCGAGGAGCGCCTGCACGGCGCCCGGGCCCGCGCCGACCGACTCGCGCACGGCCGCCATGTCGAGCGCGTCGGTGATGATGACGCCGGCGAAGCCCATGGCCCGCACGCGTCCGAGCGCGACGGGGTTCAGCGTCGCAGGTTGCTCGCCCCACGCCGGCACGATGACGTGCGCCGACATGACCGCGGCGACGCCCGCGTCGATCGCCGCCTGGAACGGCGGGAGGTGCACTCGCTCGAGCTCGTCGAGCCCGATCGTGAGCGACGGCAGCGCGTGGTGCGAGTCGAGGTGGGTGTCGCCGTGGCCCGGGAAGTGCTTCACGCACGCAGCCGCCCCGGCGCCCTGGATGCCGCGGAGCGCGGCCACGGTGTGCCGCGACACGAGCTCGGGCGTCTCGCCGAACGAGCGCACGCCGATGACCGGATTGCGCGGGTCGGTGTTGACGTCGGCCACGGGTGCGAGCACGAGGTTCGCGCCGACCGCGAGCGAGCGCGCGGCGAGTTCCTGCCCGACCGCCTCGGTGGCGGCGAGGTCGTCGACCGCGCCGAGCTGCGCCGCCCCCGGCAGCGTCGAGCCGGCCTCGACCTCGAGCCTCGTGACGTTGCCGCCCTCCTCGTCGATGCCCACGAGGAGCGGTCGGCCGACACCACGGAGCTCGGCGGCGAGAGACATCCGCTCGCCTTCATCGCCCAGGTTGTGCGAGAACAGCACGACGCCCGCGAGACCGCCGCCGGAGAGCTCGCGGCGAAGCCAGTCGGGGACGCCCCGGCCGAGGAACCCCGGCCAGAGCACCCCGCCCACCAACCTCATGACGGTGGGATCGTCGGCGCCGGTCACCCCTTCACCGCGCCGGCCACGAGGCCGCTCGACAAGCGACGCTGGACGATGACGAAGAAGATCATCACCGGGATCGTGATGATGGTCGAGGCGGCCATGATGTAGCCCCACTCGTTCGAGTGCTCGCCGAAGAACTGCTTGAGGCCGATCGCGACCGTGTAGTTCGCGGTCGCGCCCCCCAGCAGGGTCATCGCGAAGATGAACTCGTTCCACGCGGTGATGAACGAGAACACGCTCGTCGCGACGAGCCCCGGCATCACGAGCGGGAGCAGCACCGACCGGAACATGCGCCCCCACGTGGCGCCGTCGATGTATGCGGCCTCCTCGAGCTCGACGGGCACGGCCGCGACGAACCCGCGGAGCATCCAGATGCCGAACGGGAGCGAGAGCGCGACGTAGACGACCATGAGGCCGAGCAGCGTGTTGAGGAGCTGCAGGTCGCGCACCTGCACGAAGAGCGGGATGACGAGCGCCTCGAGCGGCACCATCTGCACGATCAGGATCATGAGCAGCATCGCCGTGCGGAACTTGAAGCGGAACCGTGCGACCGCCACCGAGGCGAGCAGCGCGAGGACCGCGCTCGCGAGCACCGTCACGACGGCGACGATCGCCGAGTTGCGGAGGAAGACGTCGAAGCCGCCCTCGGTCAGCACGTAGGCGAAGTTGTCGAAGGTGAACTCGCGCGGCAGGAGCTGCTGGCCGCCGCTGCCGGCTTGCGCGTCGAACGCGCTCGAGAGCATCCAGAACGCGGGGAAGAGCGTGAAGCCGAGCAGCAGGAGCACGAGCACGGCCTTGCCCGCCGCGGCGCGGGTCTTGCGGGCCGAGCGGCGCGTGCTGCGGATGGGACGGTCGGCGGCGTCGGCACGATCGGTGGCGCGGTCGGTGCCGGTGGTGGGGACGCTCACAGCTCCTCCTCCTTCAGCATGGTGCGCACGTAGACGACGGTGATGCCGAGCAGCACGAGGGTGAGCAGCACGGCGATCGCCGAGCCGAAGCCGTAACGGTTCTGGCCGAACGACTCCACGTACGACCACACCCCGAGGTTCAGCGCCTCGCGGTTCGATCCCGCGCCTCCTGGCATGAGGTAGACCTGCGCGAAGACCTTGAAGTCCCAGATGGTGGAGAGGATGATCACGACCGCGAAGACCTGCTTGAGGTTCGGCACGATGATGCGCCAGAACCGGCCCCACGCGTTCGCGCCGTCCATCTCAGCCGCCTCGAGCATCTCCTTCGGCACGCCGAGCAGGCCCGCGAGGATCGTGATGGCCACGAACGGGAAGCCGTGGTGGATGACGTTCAGCAGCACGATCGCGTAGAAGCTGTAGCGGTTCGTGAACCAGTTGACGGGTTCGTCCTGCAGGCCGAGTGCCTGGAGGGTCTCGTTGAAGATGCCGCGGTCGGCGTCGAAGATCCACACCCAGACGTAGGTGCCCGTGACCGCGGGCATCGCCCAGGCGATCATGATGGCGCTGCCCACGACCGTGCGCCACACGGGGCCGAGCGAGGCCATGAGCACGGCGACCCCGGTGCCCAGGGCGACCGTGCCGGCAACGGCGAGCACCGCGAAGCCGACGGTGTTCGGCAGCACGATGGTCCAGAGGGTCGGGTCGGTGAAGATCTCGCCGTAGTTGGCGAGGCCGATGAAGTTGAAGTCGCCGGTGACGATCTCGCGCAGTCCGTAGTCCTGCAGGGAGAAGAGGAACACGCGCACGAGCGGCCAGAGCAGCAGGATCGCGAGTACCGCGAGCGCCGGCCCGAGCAGCAGCCAGGGGCGGGTGCGGGCCAGGATGCTCCGCTTCCGGCCGGGCCCGCCGGCCGTGCGGGGAGCGGATGCCCCCTGCACGACCGGCGGAGCCTGAAGGGTGTTGCTCACTGAATCAGTTGCCGTTCATGATCTCGTCCATCTCCGCGGCTGCGTCGGTCGTCGCCTGCTCGACCGTCTTCTGCCCGGAGAGGATCGCCTGGATGGCGGTGTTCGTGGTCTTCTTCGCCTGCACGGCGCCGAACTTCGGCGTGACGGGCACGGTGCCGCCGCCGTCGACGAGCTGCGTGGCGAAGGGCGCCACGAGCGGGTCGTCCGACTCCATGGTCTCGGCGAGGAGCGATGCCTGGCCCGGGAAGTAGCCCGACTGCTCGCCCCACTGCTCGGCGAACTCACCGGTCGTCATGAGCTTGATGAACTCCCAGGCGAGGTCCTTGTTCTCTGCCGTCTCGAACATCGAGAGGTGCGAGCCGCCGAGCACCGACGGCGAGATGCCGCCGTCCTTGCCGGGGATCGGGGTGGCGGCGAACTTGCCCTCGAGCTCGGCGTTCTTCTCGACGATGGCCGCGGGGGTCCACGAGCCCATGAGGGCCATGGCCACGTTGCCCTGCGAGAAGTTGTCGAGCACGTCGGTCTCCTTCCAGGTCGTGGCACCGGCCGACGAGAAGCCGTGCTTCAGCGCGAGGTCGGTGTAGAACTGGATGCCCTCCTGCGACTCGGGGCTCGCGAGCTGCGACTCCCATGCGTCGCCATCTTCGACGGCGACCTCGCCGCCGGCACCCCAGACCCACGGGTACACGCCGAACTCGGCGTCGCCGGGCACGGCGAACGCGATCATCTCGGGGTGCGCGGCCTTCACGGCCTCGCCCGCGGCGACGATCTCGTCCCAGCTGGTCGGGGCCTCGAGGCCGAGCTCCTCGAAGATGTCGGCACGGTAGACGAGCGAGCGCACACCGGCGTACCAGGGCATGCCGTACAGCTCGTCGTCGTAGGTGCCCGAGGTGACGAGTCCTTCGACGAGGTCGCCGCCGAGGTCTTCGGACTCGACGTACTCGCCGATCGGGGCGAGCGCGCCGGCGTCGGCGAACTCGGCGGTCCACGTCGTGCCGGTCTCGGCGACGTCGGGCGTCGTGCCACCGGCGATGGAGGTGACGAAGCGGTCGTGGGCGTCGGCCCACTGCACGTACTCGACGTTGAGCTCGGCACCGGTCTCTTCGGTGAAGGCGGCGCCGACCTCGTCGAAGAAGGCCTCGGAGTCGGGATTGGTGCCTTCCATGATCCAGACGTCGAGCGTCTGGCCCTCGGCGTTGACGTCTTCGCCGCCTCCGCCGTCTGCGGGGGCGGAGCAGGCCGACATGCCGAGCGCGGCCGTGAGGCCCAGCGCGGCGATCGGGAGGAAGCGTTTCTTCATAGCGTGGTCTCCTCGTTGAAACTGGAATGTGGGCGCGAGTGCCCGGGGACTGCGAAACTGGACAGTAGTGACTCTGGAAGTATTATTCGTGAATGGCGGCGATTGTGCAAGAAACTTCCGGACCGGCATTCGTGCTCGGCATCGACATCGGCGGCACCGGCAGCCGAGCCGCCCTCGAACCGCTTGCCCGGCCCGTCTCGAGTGACCGCCGCCTGCTCGAGGGCCCGGCGGTGCGGGTGTCGCCCGACGGCAGTGACGCCCTCGATGTTGCCGCCGACCTCGTCGCTCGCGCACGGCACGAATGGCCGGATGCCCCGCTCGCGGGCGTCGGCATCGGCGCCACCGGCCTCGCCTCGCTGGTCGCGACGCCCGCCACGGCACTCATGCCCGTCGTCATCACCGCCGACGGTGCGCCGGTCGCGCTCGCGATCGACGCGGTGACGGCGCACCTCGGAGCACTCGGCGGCGACGCCGGCGCCGTCGTCGCGGTCGGCACGGGCGCCATCGCGATCGGCACCGACCTGCACGAGGTGTGGCGCCGGGTCGGCGGTTGGGGCCACCTCTACGACGATCGCGGCTCGGGCGCCTGGATCGGCATCGAGGGACTGAAGGCCGCCATCCAGACCCACGACCGCGTGACGACGGATGCCGCGGCCCTCCTCTCCGCCGCCGAATCGCGCTTCGGGCCGGCGCCCACGTGGCCGTCGCAGCTCTACACGCGCGACGACCGCGGAGCGATCCTCGCGGGCTTCGCGGCGGATGTCGCGGGCCTCGCCTCGATCGGCGACCCGGTGTCGACCGGCATCATGTCGACGGCCGGCCGCCTCGTCGCGGCGACCCTCGCCGCCGCCCTCGAACCGGCGCTCCCCCGCCGCGCATCGGGTACGGGCGGCGTGTTCGCCGCGGGCGGCGCCTTCACCGAGTCCTTCGCCGCCGAGTTCGGGCGACTCGCGCCCGATGCCTCCCTCGTGCCGGCCGCGGGCGGGCCCCTCGACGGGGCCGTGCACCTCGCGCGGCTCGCGGCTCGCGGCGACGTGCCGTCGGGACATCCGCCGTTCCTCTGGGTCTCCTAGCCGCCCGCACGCGTCGACGACGGCGTCACGACCTGCCTCAGGCGCGCGCGAGGATCACCGCCGTGTCGACGCCGCGGGGAAGCACGCCGTACTGCCGGCCGCCCTCAGCGCCGAGGCGGGTGCGCACGAAGGCATCGGCGACCGGGCCCGGCGCATGCTCGAGCATGAGCGCGCCCTGCAGCACGAGTGCGAGGCGTTCGGTGAGCTCCCGGGCGCGGGCGGCGGCGGTCGGGGCATCCGCCGCCGCGAGCTCACGCACGAGCGCCGTCGACTCGGCGAGCGCGGTGTCGAAGGCGGCACTCTCGCCGGACGCCGCACCGACGCGGTCGAAGAACGTCTCGAACGCCTCGGGCTCGCGGGCGAGCACGCGCAGCACGTCGAGCGCGATCACGTTGCCCGATCCCTCCCAGATCGCGAGCAGCGGCTGCTCGCGATACCGGCGCGCGAGCGGGAACGCCTCGGTGTAGCCGTTGCCGCCGAGGCACTCGAGCGCCTCGTACGCGTGACCGGGGCCGCGCTTGCACACCCAGTACTTCGACACGGCCGTGGCGAGGCGGCGGAACGCCTGCTCTGAGCCGTTCGCATCGTCGTCGTAGGCCCGCGCGAGCCGCATCGCCGTGAGCGTCGCCGCCTCCGACTCGAGCGCGAGGTCGGCGACGACCGCCGTCATCGCCGGCTGGTCGACGAGGAGCGAGCCGAAGGCGCTGCGGTGCCGCACGTGCCACGCCGCCTCGGCCACCGACTGCCGCATGCCCGCAGCCGAGCCGATGACGCAGTCGAGCCGGGTGCGGGTCACCATCTGGACGATCGTGGCGACGCCGCGACCCTCTTCACCGACGAGCCACGCCGTCGTGCCGTCGAGCTCGATCTCGCTCGAGGCGTTGGAGCGGTTGCCGAGCTTGTCCTTCAGGCGCTGGATGCGGAACACGTTGCGCGAGCCGTCGGGAAGCACCCGCGGCACGAAGAAGCAGCTGAGCCCGCCCGGCGCCTGCGCGAGCACGAGGAACGCGTCGCTCATCGGCGCGCTGCAGAACCACTTGTGGCCGGTGAGCGCGAACTCGCGACCGCGCGCGTCATCGACACCGGTCGGAACGGCGCGAGTCGTGTTCGCGCGCACGTCGGAGCCGCCCTGCTTCTCGGTCATCGCCATGCCGACGAGCGCCGAGCGCTTGCCGTCGGCACCGCCGAGCTCGGGGTCGTAGTCGCGGCTCAGCAGCCGCGGCATCCATTCGTCTCGGAGACCGGATGCCGCGAGCGCGAGCGTCGGCACCGCCGCATGCGTCATCGACACCGGGCACGCATGGCCGGGTTCGACCTGCGCGAAGAGGAAGAACGCCGCAGCGCGGTCGACGTTCGCACCCGGTCGGGGGTCGGCCGCCGCCGACGTGTGCGCCCCCGCAGCGACGGCCGCCGCGATGATGCGGTGGTACGCGTCGTCGTACTCGACCTCGTCGACGCGGTTGCCCCACCGGTCGTGCGAGTGCAGCACGGGCTGGTGCGTGTTCGCGCGCTCGGCGTCGCGCTGGAACGCCGCCGACCCCACGAGCGTGCCGACCTCGTGCAGCGGAAGCTGACCGGATGCCCCGTGGCCGCCGCCTGAGGCATCCGCTCGCTCGCCGACCACCGCTCGGCCGGCGCGCCCCCATCGGGCGACCGCCTCGGCGAGCGGCAGGTTGGCGCCGAACTCGTCGATGCCCTCGCGTGGCGGTGCCTGGTTCTCGACCTCGTGCGTGCTGATCATCGTCGACCTCCGCGGCCCATTCTCGCTGCTCGGGGCGGGCGGCGCCGGTTCGGCGCACGTTCGTCGCGGTGGCGGCACGACGTCGGTGCGCCCACGCGATGAACGTGCGCCGAGCCGGCGGTGCAGCGGTCACCGCTCCACGACGACCCGTGGCACCCCGCCCTCCCACACGAGCGGCAACGTGAAGACCTTGCGGGCGAGGAACAGCGGATCCCACGCGTGGAAGACGAACACGTCGTCGCCCGCGGCATCCGTCACGATGTCCTGCCCACCCGGACCGAGCAGCGCCCCGTCGGTCGACGCCGTGGAGAAGAACGGTTCCTCGTCCTTCGTCCATGGTCCGGCGAGTGCCGGCGCGGTCGCGTGGCCGACGGCGTAGGACTCGTCACCGTAGAAGCTCGCGGAGTAGAAGAGGTGGTAGACGCCGTCGCGCTGCACGAGGGTCGGCGCCTCGACGAGGTCGCCCTCCCACTCGAGGGTCTGCATGACCAGCGGCTGCGACGGCCCGGCGAGCGCCACCCCGTCGGAGGTCAGCGGGGCCATCTGCAGCCACGTGTCGAGCCCACAGCAGTTGCCGTCGTTCTTCCAGAGCAGGTGCAGGCCGCCGCTCTCGTCGCGGAAGGTCGATGCGTCGATCGCCCCGCCCTCGTCTTCGGGGCAGATCAGCATCGCCTCCCCCACGATCTCGAACGGCCCGGTCGGTGAGTCGGACGTGGCCACGGCGATGCACTGCAGCGCGGGGTCGAAGTTCGTGGTCGTCGTGTACATGACGAACCGGCCCGGCGACACCTCGGTCACCTCGGGCGCCCACGTCTTGCCCGGGATCACCCAATCAGGCAGCACCGGCAGGGCGTCGTCGTCGAGCACCTCCCACTCGCTGAGATCGTCGGTCACGGCGACCTGGACGTTGCGGCGCGAGTCGTTCGTCGCGTACAGGTAGTACCGGCCACCGGTCTCGAGCACGTCGGGATCGGGGAAGTCGCGATCGATGACGGGAGCCGGCCCGGCCTCCGACCCGCCTGAGGCGGAGGGCGCAGCCGAACCCGAGGCATCCGGACCGCTCGGGCCCGCGGCACAACCCGCCGCCGCGAGCGCGAGCACCCCCGCGACGACGACGCCGACGGCGCGACGTACGCCCTGCGGCATCGGCTGCACCGCCCCGCTCACCCCTTCAACCCGGACCGCGACACGCCCTCGATGATGAACCGCTGCAGGAACACGAACAGCAGCAGCACCGGCACGCTCGCGATCACGGCGCCCGCCATCAGCAGGTCGTACCGCACCGCGTTCGCCGACTGCAGCGTGCCGAGACCCGATGGCAGGGTCTGCACGTCGGCGCTGAACAGCACGTACACCGGCCACAGGAAATCGTTCCAGTTGGTGAGGAACGCCAGCAGCGCGAGCGTCGCCAACGCCGGCTTCGACAGCGGCAGGATGACGCGCAGGAAGATCTGCCAGCGGTTCGCGCCATCGAGCAGCGCCGCCTCCTCGAGCTCGGTCGGCAGGCTGAGGAAGAACTGCCGCATGAAGAACACGCCGAACGCGGATGCCGCGGTCGGGATGATGATCGCGATGAGCGAGTTCAGCCAGCCGAGGTTTCCGACGATGAGGTAGTTCGGGATGATGAGGATCACCGGTGGGATCAGGAGGGTCGCGATCACGACGCTGAACACCACTCCGCGACCGCGGAACGTCATGCGCGCGAGCGGGTAGGCCGCGAGCGACGCGGTCACGACCACGAGCAGCGAGTGCAGCACCGCGGCGATGAGGCTGTTCGAGAACCAGATCAGCACCGGCGTGCCGCTCGCGGTGAGGATCGTCTCGTACGCCTGCGTCGTGAAGGGGTCGGGAATCCAGGTCGGCGGGATGCCCGCGGCATCGGCTCGCGTCTTGAACGACGTCACGATCATGAACAGCACGGGGCTGATGTAGAGGAGCGCGAGCACGCCGAGCAGGATGTACCGGATCACCTGCACCCAGGTGCGGCGGCGGCCGCCGGCGCGCGCGTCGCTCGGCCGGCCGGTGGCCACGGCGGTGTCGGCTTCGGTCGCGAGCCCGGTGAGCGCGGTCATTTCGTTCCTCCCGAAGTGAGGGGCTTCTCTTTCTTCTCCCGGAAGAGCCAGAACACGATCACGCTGATCATCATGAGGAAGAGGGTGAGCACGTAGCTCATCGCCGCCGCGTCGCCCATCTGGAAGTTGCGGAGGCCCGTCTCGGCGATCTGGTAGATCGCCGTCCGGGTCTCGCGACCCGGCGCCCCCTGCGTGATGATGTACGACTGTCCGAACATGTTGGCCGACGCGATGAGCGTGTTGATCGTCACGAACGTCAGGATCGGGCGGAGTCCGGGCAGCGTGACGTGTCGGAACTGCTGCCACGAATTCGCGCCGTCGACCGCAGCCGCCTCGTAGAGCTCTGCCGGGATGTCCTGCAGGGCGGCGAGGTAGATCACGGAGTTGAACCCGAGGGTCCACCACACCGTGACGCCGACGAGCGCCACCCATGCCGCTGGCAGCGAGGTGGTCCACGCGGTTTCGTCGGGCAGGCCGAAGACGCCGAGGTAGAAGTTGACCAGGCCGATGTTGTTGTCGAGCAGGTAGCGCCACATGAGGCCGACGACCGCGACGCCGAGCACGTACGGCGCGAAGTACACGGCGCGGAAGAAGTTGCGCCCCGGGAACCTGCGGTTCATGAGCAGGGCCACGAGCAGCGGAAGCACGAGCAGCAGCGGCACGCTGAACAGGGTGAAGATGCCGGTCGCCCGCATCGAGGTCCAGAAGGACCCAGCGTTCACCGACCCGGGGTCGAAGAGGTCGGTGTAGTTCTCCGCGCCGACGAAGGGCTTGTTCGGCAGCGTGTAGTCCCACTCGTGGAGGCTGATCCAGATGCCGAACACCGAGGGCACGATCACGAACACCGTGAACAGCAGGAGGTACGGCAGGAGGAACAGCCACGGCGTGAACCGCTTCGGCCGGGTCGGCGACTGGCCGGGCCGGTGCGAGGACCGGGCGACGGATGCCGCGGTGGGCGCCTCCACGACGGAGGCGCCCACGCGCGTCTCAGAGCCCACCGGCGTCTGGGAGCTCACGATTTACTCGCCGAACTTCTCGAGGTTCTCTTCCATGAGCTGGGTCGCGCGGTCGGCTTCCCGGGTGAGCGCCTCTTCGGTTGGCGCCTTGCCGAGGACGCCGTCGGCGACCGCGACCTCGAGGGTCTCGGCCTGCACCGCACCGAGGCCGGGGACTGCCGGGAGGAACCGCATCGAGCCGATCTGCTCGGCGATCGGCTGCTGCACGGTGCCGTCGAGCACGCCGCTGTCGCGAACCGACTCGCGGGCGGGGATCATGCCCGCCTTCGCCCACTCGCCCGAGTTCTCGCTCATCCACGCGATGAAGACCTTCGCCGCGTTCGCCTTGTTCGCGTCGGCCGCAGCCTGGCGAGCGAGGAAGAAGTTGTGCGAGTTCGCCCAGACCGCCGAGTCGGAGCCGATCGTCGGCACCGGGGCCGCCGCGAACGGGATGCCCGACTCCGTGAGGTCGTTGATCTGCCAGATGCCGTCCCAGGTGATCGACGTCTCGCCGTTCTTGAAGGCGACGTACTGAGAGTCGGCCGCGACGTCGGCGGGGCTGTAGCCCTCGTCGACCATCGAGCGCATCCAGGTGAGTGCCTCGACGCCCTCGGGCGAGTCGAACGTCGCCTCGGCGCCGTCTTCGGAGTACGGCTCGCCGCCGTTCTGCCAGATGAGCGAGAGGTCCATGAGGTGTGCAGGCCAGAGCGCCGGCATCCAGAACGGGTTCTCGAATCCCGCCGCCTTGAGCTTCGCGAGGGCGTCGGCGAACGACGCGGCGTCGGTCGGCGGCTCGGTGATGCCGGCCGCCGCGAAGTGATCGGTGTTGTAGTACATCGCGAGCGAGTGGACGTCGAGCGGGATGCCGTAGCGGGCGTCGTGGTAGACCCCCGCGTCCCACACCTCTTCGGTGAAGTCGTCGGCGCTGAGCTCGAGCTCGTCGGCCAGGTCGTCGACGGGCACGATGACGTTGCGAGCCGCCATCGTCGCCAGCTGGTCGAGGTGCATGACACCGACATCGGGGCCCTCGCCGGCGGTGACCGCGGCGGGGAGCTTCTGGTAGAAGTCGCTCCACTCCTGCGTCGTCGACTCGATCTTGATGTTCTCGTGCTCGGCCATGAACTCGTCGACCATCTGTTCCATGAACGGACCGTCGCCGCCGGTGAAACCGTTCCAGTACTGCAACGTCACCTCTGGCCCGTCGTACTCACCGGTGAAGTCGCCACCGGCCGTCTCCCCGCCCGGTTGGCCGCTGCAGCCGGCCAGGGCGAGCGCGCCGACGGCAGCGATGGCCGCCCCCTGCATGAACCGTGTGAACCGAAGCCTCTTGCCCACTGGTCGTCCTCCTCGTTGAAAACGGCGTCGCGCCCGGTCGGCGCTGACGTCGCCGCCGAATTGCTCCGACGGCTCTTCGCACAATGTACAGCGCTGTAAAGCCGCTGTCGAGTGGAGGTGGCAAACCGATACGGACTCGCCGTCGCCGAGCGGGCCGCCCCTAGAATCGAGGCGACGCGAGGAGGGGCGATGGCACGAGTGAGGCTCATCGATGTCGCCGAGCGGGCACAGGTGTCGATGAAGACGGTTTCCAACGTCGTCAACGGCTACGCGCACGTGCAACCCGACATGCGCGCGAGGGTGCAGGCCGCGATCGACGAGCTCGGCTACCGGCCGAACCTGACCGCGCGGCGACTGGCGACCGGCAAGACGGGCATGATCGCGCTCGCGATGCCCGAGATCGACCATCCGTACTTCGGCGAGATGGCGAGCCACCTCGCCGACATCGCCATGCAGCGGGGCTATCGCGTCATCATCGAGCAGACGCTGAGCGACCCCGAGGCCGAGAAGGCCGTGCTGCAGGACCGTGAGGCCGGCCTCGTCGATGGCGTCATCTTCCAGCCCACCCGCATGGCCACGCTCGACATCGCCCGCCTGCACGACGACCTCCCGCTCGTGCTGCTCGGCGAGGTCGACGCCCCCGTCACGACCGACCACGTGATGATCGACAACGTCGCGGCGGCGCGCGACGGCGCCGCGCACCTCCTCGCACTCGGTCGTCGCCGGGTCGCCTTCCTCGGTCTCGTCGACGGCGACATCACGATGACGAACCGCCGCCGACTCCTCGGCTACCAGGAAGCGCTCGTGGGCAGCGGCATCCGGCCCGACCCCGCGCTCGTGCTCACCACGCGGGGATTCGAGAGTCACGACGCCGAGACGGCGATCACCCTCGCGCTCGAGGGCGGCGTCGAACTCGACGCGATCCTCTGCCGCGACGACCGGTTCGCCGCCGGCGCGCTCACGGCGATCAGGGCCCGGGGGCTCCGGGTGCCCGACGACATCGCCGTGATCGGTTGGGACGACTCCGCGATCACCGGCTACACGACGCCCACGCTCACGTCGATAGCCCCCGACAAGCGGCAGCTCGCGGCGAACGCGTTCGACCTGCTGCACGAGCGGATGCAGGGTCACCACGGTCCCGGCCGACATGTGATCGTGCCGCATGCCGTCGCGGTGCGGGCGAGCGCCCCGCGCGCCTGAAGCCCCTCCACACCAC
Organism: Agromyces ramosus; assembly: GCF_030817175.1. NCBI lineage: Bacteria > Bacillati > Actinomycetota > Actinomycetes > Micrococcales > Microbacteriaceae > Agromyces > Agromyces ramosus. The sequence continues at coordinate 1,070,314 of NZ_JAUSYY010000001.1, forward strand.
CGAGGGCAGACGAGGCTCGGGGCACGCGCTTTACAGCGCTGTAGAGATGCGACATGATTTCCTCCATGCGTGAAACCTCGACCATGCGGGCCAGTGAGCAAGACGGCAGCTACCCGCGACCACAGCTCGTGCGCCACCGCTGGGCCGACCTGTGCGGAGAGTGGGAGTTCGCGTACGACGACGAGGTGACCGGGCTGAGCGACGGCTGGCACGAGGGCACGACTCCACTCGGCCGCCGCATCACCGTGCCGTTCCCGCCCGAGTCGCCCGCGTCGGGCATCGGCGACACCTCGTTCCACCCGGTGGTCTGGTATCGGCGTCTCATCACGCCGGGCGAGCTCGACGAGGCCGGGCGCTCGGAAGACGCTCCGACCGTGATGCTGCACTTCGGTGCCGTCGACTTCCGCGCGACGGTGTGGGCGAACGGCCGTCTCCTCGGCTCTCACGAAGGCGGGCAGACGCCGTTCTCGTTCGAGCTCCCTGCCGAGGCGCTCGGCGACGGCCCGCTCACCATCGTGGTGCGTGCCGAAGACGACCCGGCGGATGTCTCGCAGCCGCGCGGCAAGCAGGACTGGCTCGAGCAGCCGCACGTCATCTGGTACCACCGAACCACGGGCATCTGGCAGCCGGTCTGGCTCGAGGCCGTGGGTGACGATCGCGTCACCCGGCTGAACTGGGTGCCCGACGTCACGAACGCCCAGGTGTCGCTGCAGCTCCGCCTGCAGGGCCGCCCCCGGCGGCCGCTGTGGCTCGACGCCGAGATCGAGCACGACGGCGTCGAGCTCGCGTCGCTCCGGGTGAAGCTGACCGAGCCCGAGCATCGGTTCTCGCTGTCGCTGCCGACGCAGGGCAACGGGCAGGGGTACGAGCAGCTGCTCTGGTCGCCCGACCGGCCGACCCTCCTCGACGCGCGGCTCCGCATCACCGACGAGGCCGGCGTCGTCGTCGACGAGGTGTTCTCCTACCTCGGGCTCCGCAGCATCGAGGAGGCGGGCGGGCGCTTCCTGCTGAACGACCGTCCCTGCTACGTGCGTTCGGTGCTCGAGCAGGGCTACTGGCCGGAGTCGCACCTCGCCGCTCCGAGCGCCGACGCCCTGCGCGCCGAGGTGCAGCTCATCAAGGACCTCGGATTCAACGCCGTGCGCCTGCACGAGAAGGTCGAAGACCCCCGCCTGCTGTTCTGGACCGACAAGCTGGGACTCCTCGTCTGGGGTGAGATCGGCAGCGCGTTCGAGTTCTCGCCGCGCGCGATCGAGCGCACGGTGCGCGAGTGGATGGACGTCCTGGCGCGAGATGCGGCGCATCCGTCACTCGTCACCTGGGTGCCCGTCAACGAGAGCTGGGGCGTGCAGCACATCTCGCGCGACCCCGCGCAGCTCCACTACGTCCAAGCGCTGTTCCACCTCACGAAGGCGCTCGACCCGTCGCGGCCCGTCGTGTCGAACGACGGTTGGGAGCACGCGGCATCCGACCTCCTCACCATCCACGACTACGCCACCACCGGCGAGGCGCTCGGCGCGAGCTATGCGGATGCCGCCGCCGTCGACGCGCTCCGCGACGGCATCGGCCCCGCCGGCCGACGTCTCGTGGCGCTGCCCGGCGGAACGAACGGCAAGCCGGTCATGGTCACCGAATTCGGCGGCATCTCATTCGCCCCGGGCGCCCCCGACGACACCTGGGGCTACTCCGTGGCAACGTCGGCCGACGACTTCGAGGGTCGGCTGCGCGCGCTCGTCTCGGCGCTGCGCATGTCTCCGGTGCTCTCCGGATTCTGCTACACCCAACTCACCGACACCCGCCAAGAGGCGAACGGACTGACCGACGAGCACCGCGTGCCGAAGCTCCCGGTCGCGACCATCCGCGACATCATCGCCGGAGGCTCCGGCGCCTGAGGCTCGTGGCGTCACGCTCTGAGCGAAATCCGCGCCCATCAGGGGCATCCGCCCACGGGCTCGCTTGACGCACCCCATCGCTCATGCAAGTGTCGAATGCTGCGTTGTCGCATGGGGGTGCGACACTGTAGGCCCACCGTCGGGTCGCCGCTCTTTCGCACGCATGCACGCGTCGCAGGGGCATCCGTCGAGCTCCCTTTCCACCCCTCCGAACCGGAGACCTCATGCTCGGAAAACTCCTCCTTCGTTATCTGAAGCCCTATCGCTGGCTGTTGCTCGGCGTGCTGGTCTTCCAAATCATCTCGGCCGCCGCGAGCCTCTACCTGCCGAAGCTCAACGCCGCCATCATCGACGACGGCGTCTCCACCGGCGACACCGAGTACATCTGGTCGACCGGGCTGTTCATGCTCGCCATCTCGCTCGGGCAGATCGCCGCGGCGATCATCGCGACCTACTTCGCCGCCAAGGCCGCGATGAAGCTCGGCCGCGACATCCGCAACGACGTCTTCGACAAGGTCAGCGCGTTCTCCGAGCGCGAGGTCTCGAAGTTCGGGCCGGGCTCGCTCATCACCCGCAACACCAACGACGTGCAGCAGGTGCAGATGCTCGCGATGATGGGCGCGACGATGCTCGTCAGCGCGCCGCTCCTCGCGATCGGCGGCATCTGGATGGCGGTGTCCCAGGATGTCGGCCTCAGCTGGCTCATCGGTGCGTCGGTGCTCGTCATCCTCCTCGTCGCGATCATCGTGATCAGCCGCATGGTGCCGCTGTTCCGCAGCCTCCAGGTGAAGCTCGACACCGTGAACCGCATCATGCGCGAGCAGCTCACGGGCATCCGCGTGGTTCGCGCGTTCGTACGCGAGCGCATCGAAGAGGAGCGGTTCCGCGGTGCGAACGACGACATCATGGACGTCGGACGCCGAGTGGGCACGCTGTTCGTGACGCTCTTCCCGTTCTTCATGCTCGTCATCAACGTGACGGTCATCGGCGTCATCTGGTTCGGCGCGTTCGAGGTCAACGACGGCGACGTGCAGATCGGCACGCTCTTCGCGTTCATGCAGTACGTCGCCATCATCCTCAGCGGTGTGCTCATGGCCGCCTTCACGACGATCATGATCCCGCGTGCCGCGGTGTCGGCCGAGCGCATCAGCGAGGTGCTGGCGAGCGAGTCGACCCTCACTCGCGCGGCGAACCCGGTGACCGAGTTCGGCTCGGTGGGCTCCGTCGAGTTCGACGACGCCGCATTCGCCTACCCCGGTGCCGAGCACGCCGTGCTCGAAGGCATCACCTTCCGGGCAGAGCCCGGCGAGACCGTCGCCATCGTGGGCTCCACCGGCGCAGGAAAGACGACGCTCATCTCGCTCATCCCCCGCCTGTTCGACGCGACCGGCGGATCGGTGCGCGTCAACGGCGTCGATGTTCGCGAAGCCGACCTCGACCGGCTGTGGAAGACGATCGGCCTCGTGCCGCAGCGTCCGTTCCTGTTCGCCGGCACCGTGGCATCCAACCTGCGGTTCGGCCGTGAAGAGGCCACCGACGCCGAGCTCTGGCATGCACTCGAGATCGCGCAGGGCCGTGACTTCGTCGCCGACATGGAGGGCGGTCTCGACGCCCGCATCGCGCAGGGCGGCACGAACGTCTCGGGCGGCCAGCGCCAGCGGCTCGCGATCGCCCGGGCGATCGTGCACAACCCCGACATCCTCGTGTTCGACGACTCGTTCTCGGCGCTCGACCTCACCACCGACGCGAGGCTGCGGCAGGCGCTCTGGCGCGAGTTGCCGCACGTCACGAAGATCGTCGTCGCGCAGCGCGTCTCGACCATCACCGACGCCGACCGCATCGTCGTGCTCGACGACGGCGGCATGGTGGGCATCGGCACGCACGAGCAATTGCTCGAGACATCCGAGACCTACCGCCAGATCGTCGAATCCCAGCTCGGAGTGGAGGCCACGGCATGAGCACCGAAACCAACAAGACCAACGGCCGCGGTCGTGGCCGCCAGGCCGAACCGAAGCCGATGACCGAAGAAGAGCGCATCGAGCACGAGCTCGCCGAGGAGGCGCGCATCAACTCGGGCTCCTGGGACAGCGTCGCGCCCGGAAAGGCGCAGGACTTCGGCGCGAGCTTCCGCCGCATGATCGGGCTGCTGGCACCGCACAAGTGGGCGTTCGCGTTCGCGTCGCTGCTCGGTTCGATCGGCGTCGTGCTCGCCGTCATCGCGCCGAAGGTGCTCGCCGAGGCGACGAACATCATCTTCGAGGGCTGGATCTCACTGCAGCTCCCTGCCGGAGTGACGCAGGAGCAGGCCGTCGAGGGACTCCGCGCCGCAGGTCAAGAGGACCTCGCGAACATCATCGAGGCGGCAACGCTCACGCCGGGCGCCGGCATCGACTTCGTCGCACTCAGCCAGGTCGTCATCATCGTGCTGTTCCTCTACATCGGCGCATCCGTGCTGTCGTGGATCCAGGGCTACGTGATCAACGTCATCATGGTGCGGGCGATGTGGCGCATGCGCGAAGACGTCGAGGCGAAGGTGCACCGCCTGCCGCTCAGCTACTTCGACAAGGTGCAGCGCGGTGAGCTGATCTCGCGAGTGACGAACGACATCGACAACATCACGCAGACGATGCAGCAGTCGCTGTCGAGCGCACTCACGAGCGTGCTCACCGTCGTCGGCGTCATGATCATGATGTTCTCGATCTCGTGGCAGCTCACGCTCATCACCCTCATCTCACTCCCGCTCATGGGCGTGATCTTCGGCATCATCGGCCCGAAGTCGCAGGCGGCGTTCGGCATCCAGTGGCGCAAGGTCGGCCGACTGAACGCCCGAGTCGAGGAGTCGTTCTCGGGTCACGCCCTCGTGAAGGTGTTCGGCCGTGAGCGCGACGCGAGCGACAAGTTCCGTGCCGAGAACGAAGAGCTCTACGAGGCCGCGTTCAAGGCGCAGTTCCTGTCGGGCATGATCATGCCCGGCATGATGTTCATCGGAAACCTCACCTACGTCGGCATCGCGGTGCTCGGCGGGCTGATGGTCGCGAGCGGCCAGCTGCGACTCGGTGACGTGCAGGCGTTCATCCAGTACTCGCAGCAGTTCACGCAGCCCCTCTCGCAGCTCGGCGGCATGGCCGCCGTGGTGCAGTCGGGCACCGCCTCGGCCGAGCGCGTGTTCGAACTGCTCGATGCCGACGAGCAGGAGCCCGACACCGCCGACGCACCGGCGCCGGTCGACGGCGACGGCACGATCGAGTTCGAGCACGTGTCGTTCTCGTACACGCCCGAGCGTCCGTTGATCCGCGACCTGTCGTTCCGGGTCGAACCTGGGCAGACGGTCGCGATCGTCGGCCCGACCGGTGCCGGCAAGACGACGCTCGTGAACCTCATCATGCGGTTCTACGAGCTCGACGGCGGGCGCATCCTCCTCGACGGGCAGGACATCGCAGACCTCACCCGTCACGATGTGCGCGCCCGCACGGGAATGGTGCTCCAAGATCCGTGGCTGTTCGCGGGCTCCATCCGCGAGAACATCCGCTACGGCCGCCAGTCGGCGACCGACGACGAGATCCTCGAGGCGGCTCGCGCCACCTACGTCGACCGCTTCGTGCACTCGCTGCCCGACGGCTACGACACGGTGCTCGACGAAGAGGCGTCGAACGTCTCCGCAGGTGAGAAGCAGCTCATCACGATCGCGCGCGCCTTCGTGGCGCAGCCCTCGGTGCTGATCCTCGACGAGGCCACCTCGTCGGTCGACACCCGCACCGAGCTGCTGCTGCAGCACGCGATGGCGGCGCTCCGCGAGGGTCGCACCTCGTTCGTGATCGCGCACCGTCTCTCGACGATCCGCGATGCCGACCTCATCCTCGTGATGGAGCACGGTGACATCGTCGAGAAGGGCACCCACGACGAGCTCATCGCCGCGAAGGGCGCGTACTACCGCCTCTACAACTCGCAGTTCGAGCAGGCGGCGACCGACCTCGACGCCGAGCTTGCGGCCGAGCAGGGCGAGGTCGTGCCCCCGTCGGGCCCGACCCCGCTCGAGGTCATGGCCGAGAACGCGGCCGAGACCGCCGAGCTCTAGCCGAGTCGCGCGACGCGCATCGAACGAGCGGATGTCCCAGCCGGGGCATCCGCTCGTTCGCGTTTCGGGCCTCGGTAGGCTGGAATCTCCGAGGCGGTCGCCGGATGCCGCCGCCGACCGATCCCCCGTGAAGGCCCCGTGACGACTGCACTTCCGCCCGCGCGCCCCTGGCGCCTGTGGCTGGTGTGGAGCGTCGGCGTCGCCGCCTACGTGCTCTCGGTCACGAACCGCACGTCGCTCTCGGCGGTCGGGGTCGACGCCGCAGTCCGGTTCGACGCGGATGCCTCGACGCTGTCGCTCTTCGCGGTCATCCAGCTCTTCGTCTACGGCGCGATGCAGATCCCGGTGGGGTTGTTGCTCGACCGGTTCGGCGCCCGGCCGATGATCACGATCGGCATGTTCCTGATGGCGATCGGCCAGCTCGTGATGGCGTTCGCGCCCGACGTGGGCACGGCCATCCTCGCGCGGATGCTCGTGGGCGCAGGCGATGCGGCGATCTTCCCGAGCGTGCTGCGCGTGGTGGCCGTGTGGTTCCCCGAGCGACAGGCGCCGCTGCTCGTGCAGACGACTGGAATCATCGGCCAGACCGGCCAGCTGCTCGCGATCCTGCCGATGGCCGCGCTGCTGCACGCGACGAGCTGGAGCGTCGCGTTCGGGAGCCTCGCCGGGCTCGGCGTGCTCTTCACCGTGCTCACGTTCGCGGTCATCCGCAACCGCCCACCCGATCGCACTGCGGATGTCTCGGTCGACACCGAGACGGGCGCGATGCACGCCGTGACCTCATCGGCCGACCTGCGGGAGGGCTTCCGCGAGTCGTGGGCGCACCCCGCCACGCGCCTCGCGTTCTGGTCGCACTTCACGACGCCGTTCTCGGGCACCGCGTTCATCCTGCTCTGGGGCTTCCCGTTCCTCACCGTGGGCGAGGGACTCTCCCCCGCGATGGCGTCGCTCATCTTCAGCGTGTACGTCGTCTTCGGCATGGTCGTCGGGCCGGCCATCGGCGCCCTCTCGAGCCGGCATCCGATGCGGCGGTCGCGCCTGCTCGTGCTGCCGATCATCGGCATCCAGGCTGCGGCGTGGCTCGCGGTCATCCTCTGGCCCGGACCCTCGCCGCTCTGGCTCCTCTTCGTGCTCGCCTTCGCGCTCAGCACGGGCGGACCGGCCTCGATGATCGGCTTCGACCACGCGCGCACCTACAACCCGAAGCATCGCCTCAGCACCGCGACCGGCATCGTGAACGTGGGCGGGTTCCTCGCCGCGCTCCTCGCGATCCTGTTCATCGGCATCGCGATGGACGCGCAGGGCGCCGGCACTCCCGAGACCTACACCCTCGATGCGTTCCGCATGGCGTTCCTCACGCAGGTTCCCCTATGGGTGCTCGGCGCCGGGTTCATCGTGTGGGAGCGCAAGCGCACGCGCGTGCACCTCGGCCTCGACGAGCCGCGCTCCCGCCGCCGGGATCGTCGCTAGCGGTCGCGCTCGCGCCGTGCCAGCGCCCGATGCCGACTGGGCGCACCGTGCTCGCGGCGGCGCATCGACGTCGTGGCGCCCGCGCGACGAACGTGCGCCGAACGGGCGCTGCGCGGCCGCGGCGCGCCGCGGGCGCCGCGCTACCGCGGCGGCCGCAGCAGTACGCCGCCGATGTAGCCGAGCACCGCGCCGAGCCAGATCAGCGGCAGTCCGAAGCTGAGTGGGGGCATCCCGAAGCGGAGCGAAAGGTAGACGAGGAACCCGGCGGTGAGCAGCACGAGCAGCAACGCCGACCTCCGGGTGAGCCCGCCGGCCTTGCCGTTCAGTCCGAAGGCCATCGCGAGCGCCGTCAGCACGAGCAGCAGCCGCAGCGGCGGCTCGACCCACTCGATCTCTGCGAACGATGCGGGCGAGCTCACGAGGATCATGATCCAGTCGCCGAGCGGCAGCAGCGGAGAGAACCCGTCGAACCATGGCGAGAGCGCGCCGATGATCGCGAAGAGCGTGCCGAGGATGACGAGCCACCTGCTCGTCGGCCTGCGCCGATTCGGCGCCGATTGCATGAGCTCGGCGTTCGTGGTCACCGTGTGCGCGCCATCCGTCGCCGTGATCTCGAGGCGGTGCACGCTCACCTGGTTCGCGGGCGGATGCGGGCTGTTCACGCTCAGTTGCGAGCGGCCCACGCCGCCGGGGGCCACGATGAGTTCCTGGGGCGAGAACTGCGCGCGCACCTGGCCGTCGTCGGAGCTGGCCGAGAGCCACACGTGCAGCTGCTCGGTCCCGCGACGGTTGTCGACCTGCACGGCGTAGGTTCCGTCGCGGCGCGTGCCGACATTGAGGTTGCGGGGCTCAGCGCGAAGCTCGGCGACGGTGATCGACGCCGGGGTCGATGTCATCTCGAGCAGGGCGGATGCCTCGACATCCGTCGTCCCATCGGAGGCCACCACCGTGAACGGGAAGGTGTCGCTCGACCCTCGGGGCGGCGGCACGCCGCGGACGCGGCCGAGCGCTCGAGTGACCTTGCCCGGGAACGCCGTGAACGTCACCGGCGTGAACGCGAACGCGAGCCGGCTCTCGGGGTCACGGCCGGTGAGGGTGACCGTGACGCCCGAGTGCCCGCCGCGGTTGTCGACGAGCACCTCGAAGTCGGCGTCGCGGGCGTCGACGAGGCTGAACGTGCTCGGCTGGACCAGCACGCTGATCGGCTCGTCGACGGGCAGCGCCGTGGTGTGCTGCACGAGGCTCACGGTCGCGGTGATCGGTCCCTCGTCGTTCACCGCGGTGATCGTCAGCTGACGGTTCAGCTGCTGTCCGGGCGCGGGCGCGGGCGCGTTGAACGCGACCTTCGCCTCGACGACCTGGCCGGGCGGCACCTCCACGACCTGTGGGGTGAACGCCAGCTGCACGGTCCCCTCGGGATCACTCCCCGACAGGCCGACGGTCTGCGGGTAGTTCGCGGCACGGTTGTCGAGCCGCAACCAGAACACGCCGGCGTTGACGTCTTCGAGGCGGATGAGGGTGGGACGCGCCTCGAGGGACACCCTTGGGCCACGGGGCGGGACGGTCACGACGACGCGAACGATCGCCTGGCGCTGCGGATCGTGCTTCGAGCGCACGGCGAACTCGACGGCGTGGCGCTGTGCGAGCACCATGAGGCCCGGCTGCATGCCCAGCGCGAGCGCCACCGTGGCGGTCTCGCCCGGCATGAGGTGCGTGTCGGGGTGGGCGAGCTGGAGCCACTCCGGCAGGCCGATGCCCTCGATGGCGTAACCGTCGACGATGTCGGTCGGGTTCTCGATCGAGAGCTCGACCTGCGCCGGGGCATCCGACGTGATCGTCGCCTCGGGCGTCAGCACCGTCACGTTCGGGGGCTCGTGGGGTTTGGATGAGTCGAGTGGTTCGGGGAGATCCGGTGGTTCGGATGCCGGCCCGGCGTCCGCGCCCGCACCGCCCGGGGACGCGACGTCGGGCTCGGCGGCGTCGCCGGTGGCGCCCGGGCTCGCGGCATCCGTCGGGACGCTCTCGCCCTGCACGGGAACCGACGCCACGACCTTCGGGATCGTGCCCGTCAGGGCGTCGCCGCCGAGGCTCGTGTGCCCGTGGTCCCAGCCGAGGTAGGCGTCGCATTTCGCACAGAATCGCGCGGTGACGTCGTTCCTGGCGCCGCACGTCTCACAGGTGCGTTCGGCCATCTCCGCTCCTCTGGCCGCGGTGACTCGCTTCGGGATGCGATACCGCCGATCGTACGGAAGCCTACGCCGCACGAGCCAGTGTTGTGCCTGAAGAGGCACCGATCCCTGCCTCTGCTGAGGTGTCCCGTGCCCGGAATCGGACCCGACCCGGTGCCGCTCCGGGAACGACAGAGCCCGCCGGATCCCCTGGGGTCCGGCGGGCAGTGCCGTCAGTGGCGAGTACGCCTGGAGTCGGGGACTACCCGGCTACGTGACCGCCGCGGCCCCCGTGCGAGCCACCCTTCTTTGCGGCCGAAACCTCGAAGGCGCGCTCGATCTCCTGAGAGAACGTGTTGCCTGCGGCGTCTTGCCCGGTGACCCGCAGGTCGATCCATGCACCACTGTCTGGCACGCGGAGCTTCGCGGTGTACGCCTCGACGAAGGCACGATCTTCGACGAAGTCGTCGCCGTCGGGCTCCCCGGCGGCACCGTCGTCGGTGTACGTCGCATCGGCGAGTTCGACGACCTTCCAGTCACCGCCTGCGACCCGAATCTCGAGCGTGGCGCCAGTCAGTTCGGCGGAGCCGGCCGCGCCGCCCAGGTGACCGAGCTCGAGCCGGAGCCCGACGGGTTCACCGGCGCGTCGCCCGACACCGGCGAGACCCGAGGGGTCGAACTCAGCGTCGTAGTACGCCTGGATCATCGGCAGGATCTGCTCGGTGTAGTCGTCGGAGGTGCCCGTCGATCGGAACGTCCACTCGGTCACCGTCGAGGTCGACGAAGAGAGGTAGGTGCCGTCATGGGTGGCGGTGTTGCGAACCCGCCAGTCGCTCTCGCCGTCAGGCAGCTCCCAGACGACGGCCGACTGCCACGGCGACGCGGCCTTCTGTTCTCCGTCGACCCACACCTCGGTGAGCTGCGCACGATCGGGCATGCCCGAGAAGATGTCCATCGCGCCCGTGTGGCGAGCGCTGCCACCGTCGGCCCACGACGGCACATTGACCTGTGCGTAGTGGCCGGTGCGGTTCGGCGCCCAGTAGCCGGGTCCGACGAACGGACGAACGATCGGGCCGAAATAACTCGTCTCGAGCTCTTCGCCGGGTTCGTAGGCGCGCTGCATGTCGCGGATCTCCCACCTCGCGTCGATCTCAGTCGCGACCTGGTTCCACTCGACCTCGCCGGTGTTGACCCACTCGGTGCGCTCGATGCCCTGGCTCGTGCGGAGGAGGATGCCCGCGACGTAGTCGACCCCGGGTGCGTAGTCCCATCGGAACTCACCGACGAGCGTGTCGGTTTCGCCGTAGTACCTCGTGTCGATGCGTGCGAGGTCGGTGGGACGGAAGTCGAGCTCTTCGGGGATCGCGCCGTCGTCGTTCCGCGCGATGTCGTACACCTCGGTGGCGGTCGGAATGCCGAGTCCGGTCACGGTGACCTTCTTCGCGGCGAGCGACTCGAGAAGTCGCGCACCCTGCACGCCGCTCACCGAGGCGACGGGGACGCCGACCTCAGTCATGTAGTCGTCACCGCCGACCCACTCGCTGAGCTCGCCCGGCTGGTCGTTCACGACGAGAAGGAGCTTGGCTCCCGCGGCGAGCGCGTTGGCGGCACGCTCGTGTGCCGACAGTTCGTTCGACCGGGTGACGACCGCGACCTTGCCGCGCACGTCGACCGCCGCGAACTCGGCGACGCTACCCGTGCCGGCGTCGACCGCGCTGGCCTTGAGCTTGCCGTCGAACAACGCGGAGCCGGCCTGCGTGATGAGGTCGAGTTGCTCCTTGCCGGCGGTGAGCGCGAGCGTCGGCTGCTGCAGACGCCAGCGTGCGCTGAACGAGAAGGTCTCGGCCTCGGGCGCCTCGAGCGGCTGGGCGTAGAACTCGTCGTTCGTGACGGTGGCCATGTAGCTGCCGGTGAACCCGTCGACCGAGTAGTCCATGCGCCCGAAGACCTGCTCCAGGTCGTCGTCGCCGACGTCGACGGTGACCTCCTCGGTGGCGCGAGCATCGAACGCGACCGTCGACGACTCGTCGAGCACGAGGTCGGGGTCGCCGACCAGCGCCGTGACGCGAGTGTCGGCGTCGCGGTCGAGCTCGAGGAAGGACATCACCGAGTAGTGGCCGGCCGGCAGCCGCATGGTGATCTCACCCGAGACGTTGAACGGGGTGACGATGCTCGTCGCCGGATCCCAGATGACACCGAACGCGTCGATGGGCTCGCCGTCGAAGCCGGTCGCGGTGACCGTGAGGTCGTAGCGCTCATGCTCGGCGACGATGCCGAGCGCCGTGCGGGCGACGGGCTGGCCCGCGACCGACGCCACGAGGGCTCCGGAGTACTGCGTGCCGCCCGGCACCGCGGCGGGGTCGGCCGTCATCGTGACCGTGCGGGACTCGCCCGCGGGGATCGTCAGCTGCTCGGCGTCGATTGCGAGCACGTCGTCGGATGCCCCGTCGAGTGCCGCGCTGAGGTCGAGCACGACCTCTTCGCTTCCGTGGTTCGTGTACTCGATCGGGCGCACGACCGCCTCGACGGCCTCACCCCAGGCGAGCATGCCGAAGTCGCCGGAGCCGCTGGCGACGATCGAGGCGTCGATCGCGGCCTGCACGTCGACGACACCGGCGCCGGCCTGGTACGACGACAGTCCGACATCGGTCGCAGTGCTCGTGAGGGCGGCCCGCAGCTGCTCGCCCGTGTACTCGGGGTGACGCTGCAGCAGGATCGCCGCCGCGCCGGCCACGTGCGGCGTGGCCATCGAGGTGCCGCTCAGGCTTCGGTACGCGCCTTCGCCGCCGCTGTCGGACGAGCGCGCCGCCGTGACGTCGCTGCCGGGACCGGCGATCTCGGGCTTCATGTCGCCCGACAGTGCGAGCGGACCCTGGCTCGAGAAGTAGGAGAGGCTCCCGGTGGGGTCTTCGACCGAGCCGACGGTGAGTGCCCGCTCAGCCGAGCCGGGCGAACCGATGGTCTCGGGCGCGCCGGAGTTGCCGGCCGCGACCACGAAGAGCGCGCCGGTCTCTTCGGCGATGCTGTTTAGCGCCTCCGACATGGGATCGTTGCCGTCGTCTGCCTGTGACGAGCCGAGGCTCATCGAGACGATGTCGGCTCGCTCGCCGGCCCACTGCATGGCCTCGATGATCCACGAGTCCTGGCCGGAGCCCTCGGGGCCCCCGAGCACCTTGCCGACGAGGAGGTCGGCGCCGTCGGCGACGCCGCGGTGCGCTCCGCCGCTCGCGGCACCGGTTCCCGCGATCGTCGAGGCGACGTGCGTGCCGTGGCCGTTGGGGTCGGAGTCGACCTCTTCGCCGGGCACGAAGCTCGTCGAGTCGGGCAGCACGCGACCGGCGAGGTCGGGGTGGGTGTCGTCGTAGCCGGTGTCGAGCACGGCGACGGTGACGCCCTCGCCGGTGTAGCCCTGGGCCCACGCCTCGGGAGCACCGATGTAGGGCACGCTCGAGTCGAGCGTGGCCTGCACCTTGCCGTCGAGGTGGATCGCCTCGATGCCGCCGCCGAGCGAGACCTCGGAGCTGAAGGGACGAGGTCCGGATGCCTCGGTGAGGGCACTCCACGTCGACGCGGCACTCGCGTGGTCGGCGGTCGCGGCGGCGCCGCCGATGCTCTCGAGCGGGGTGCCGATCTCGACGCCGGGAACCGGCGCCGAGCGGGTGGCCGGTCCGTCGGCGAATTCGACGATGAGCGGCGTCGCGGCGACGCTGGCGTCGTCGTAGCCGAACTCGATGAGCTGTGTGACGTTGAAGAGATCTTGGTCGAGCAGTCCTGCAGCGAGGTAGGGCATAGCCGACTGGGGCAGCACGAAGAGGTCGCCGGCGACCTCGGCCGTCTGCACGGCCGATTCGGGGTCGGCGGGCTCGATGTCGACGGCGTGAGTGCCACCGGCGAGCTCGGTGACGTGCACGCGATCGCCCGTGATGAGCGTCACGGTGTGCGAGCCGTCGGCTGAGGCGGTGACGGCGGGGCTACCGCCGGTGCCGCCCGGGCCACCGGCCTCACCCGGTCCGGCAGCAGCGGCGGGGAGCGTGGTGATTCCGACGCCCGTCGCGCCGAGGGCGAGCCCGCCGATCGCCGCGACGATGGCGCGCCGTCGGCGTCGTCGGGAAGTGGAACGGTTGTGCATCACGGCAGACCTCTGACCATCTCGTGGGTGTGGATTGATATGAAACCTCTCACGCGGAGTTCGTTATCGTTGTGGCGGAGACATGCCATGACCGCGATCCGCCATGATCGCGTGTGGTCGTCGGGAGGTGCGCATGCTCGAGGCGATCGGACTCGACGACGAACACACGGCCGTCTATCGGGTGGTGCTCTCGACGCCGTCGGCGAGCGTCGACGAGATCGCGACCGCAGTCGGGTTGACGAAGCTGCGCGTACGACAGATCGCCGATCAGCTCGAGCATCTCGGGTTGCTCGCGCACCAGGCATCCGCCCCCGACCGGGTCGTGGCCTCACCGCCCTCGCTCGCACTGCGCCCGATGCTGCTCGAGCGCGAGCGCAGGCTGACCCTCGCACACGAGGCGCTCGTGCAGCTGAGCGAGCTCTACCGCGAGGGAGCGGCGCAGCGCGAAGCGGCCGACGTGGTCGACATGGTGTTCGGCGCCGATGCCGTGCGCCAGCGCTTCCTGCAACTGCAGGCGGCGGCCGTTCGCAAGATCGACGTGTTCATGCTGAGCGACATCGCCGTGCTCGAGCCCGAGGAGAACCCCGAAGAGGCTCGGGCGATCGCTCGGGGGGTGCGGTTCCGGATCGTCGTCGAGACGCCGCTGCTCGAGCGTCCCGGGTTCGTCGCCGACGTCCGCGCGTCGACTCCGCTCGGCGTCGGCGTGCGAGTGCTCCCGACCCTGCCGACGCGGCTGCTCATCACCGACGACGAGCTCGCGCTGCTGCCCATGCGGTCGCACGGCGAAGAGCGCGCCTCGGGCGCGCTGCTCCTGCATCCGAGCGGCCTGCTCGACCTCGTCATCGCGAGCTTCGAGGAGTTCTGGGCGCGGGCCACCGAGTTCGGCGCCGACGACGAGCTGCCGGGTGACCACGACGCGGTCGACCGCGACCTGCTGAAGCTGTTGCTGCTGGGGCTGACGGATGCCGCGGCCGGCGCGCAACTCGGCATCAGCCTCCGCACGGTGCAGCGCCGCGTGTCGGAGCTCATCGAGACGGCGGGCGTCACGACCCGCATCCAGCTCGGGGCTGAAGCCGTGCGTCGCGGCTGGGTGTGAGCCGGTCCTGCGGCTACGCGCCGTCGGCGATGAGCTGCCAGGTGTCGCCCGAGACGACGAGGTCGGCGCGCTCGCGCGTGGGTTCGATGCGCAGGGCGTTCGCGCCGTCGACGTCGGTCGCCCAGGCGCGGGCAGCATCGGGCGAGCGGCCCGACGCGGTGTGACGGCGCACCAGGCGGAGCATCCGCTCGCTCTCGTCGGTGTCGCAGAACCACGCCTCGGCGAGCAGGTCGTGCACGCGCCGCCACGGCTCGAGGTCGCTCAGCAGGTAGTTGCCCTCGACGACCACGATGCGCGTCGACGGCTCGATCGCGATGGCACCCGCGACCGGCTCGTCGAGCTGTCGCTCGAACTCGGGCGCATAGACGGGGTGCTCGGTCTCGCGGAGCACCCGCTCGAGCAGCGCGACGAAGCCACGGCCGTCGAACGTCTCGATCGCGCCCTTGCGCTGGCGCAGGCCGAGCCGGTCGAGGGTCGCGTTCGCGAGATGGAACCCGTCCATCGGCAGGTGCACTGCCGTGGGCTCTGCAGGACGGACGCCGTTGTTCAGCCCGGCGACGAGCGCCCGCGCGAGCGTGGTCTTGCCTGCGCCGGGGCTCCCGGTGATACCGATGAGGATGCGGGGCCCGGCCACGGCGGACGCCGCCGCACCCGGCGCCGCCGCACCCGACGCCTCGGCACCCAGCCGCCGCACCCGGTCGACGAGCCGTTCGAGCGCCGCGACCGCGACCGGCGGCGTGGGAGGCGGTGTCGACATGCGCGCCGGTGCTACCGCTCGGCCCAGACGCCGAGCTCGTTGCCGCTCGGGTCGAGGAAGTGGAAGCGCCGCCCGCCAGGGAACTCGTAGGGCCCGTTGACGACCTGCCCACCGGCGTCGGTCACCGCGGTGACGGTGGCATCGAGGTCGTCGCTGTAGAGCAGCACGAGCGGCCCGCCGCGCGTGACCGCGTCGGTGAGGGCGAGCCCGCCGGCCTCGTCGTCGCCCGCTTCAGCGGCGGTGCGGATGCCCGCGTAGGCATCGCCGTAGGGGGTGAACTGCCAGCCGAATGCCACGCCGTAGAACGCGGTGGCTGCGGCCATGTCGGTGACGGGAATCTCGATGTAGTCGAGGCTCATCGGAATGCGGTGTCGGTGCGATGACATGGCCACACGTTCCCACCACCCGCCGACACTTGTATCGTGGCGGCATGTCGATCGGCCTGTGCGCAGGGATGCCCGCCGTCGAGAATCGGCACGCAGCTTCGACCTCTCTGTGAATGCGACTCCAGGGCCACCGACGAAGGGCACGAACCATGCGCAACATCTCCGTGACGAACAACCTCACGCTCGACGGCGTGATGCAGGCGCCGATGTCCGCCGAGGAGGACACCCGTGGCGGCTTCACGCACGGCGGCTGGGCGCTCGGGGCGAACAGCGATCCCGAGCTCGGTGCCGAGATGGCCAAGGGCATGGCCGGCACGGGCGCCATGCTCTTCGGTCACCGCACCTACGAACACATGGCCGCGTTCTGGCCGCACCAGACCGATGGCAACCCGTTCACCGAGCACCTCGACAACACCGAGAAGTTCGTGGTGACGCGTGACCCGTCGCTCGAGCTCGACTGGCAGAACTCGACGGTCGTCGCCGGCGAGGCGGTCGAGACGATCGCCGAGCTGAAGGCGACGGATGGCGGTGACCTCGCCATCCTCGGCAGCGGCGAGCTCGTGCGGGCGCTCGCCTCCGCGGGCCTCATCGACGAGTACGTGCTGATCATCCACCCGCTCGTGCTCGGCACGGGCCGGCGCATGTTCGAGGGCGTGCACCAGCGGTTGCGGCTCGTCGGCAGCATGACGACCGCCACGGGGATCACCCTCGCGCGATACGTGCCCGCGCGCTAGAACAGGCGCGCCTGCGCCACCACCGGCGCACCCTCGAGCTCGAGCAGGAACCGCTTGCGCTCGAGGCCGCCGGCGTATCCCGTGAGCGATCCGTCGGCGCCGACGACGCGGTGGCACGGCACGAGGATGCTCAGCGGGTTGCGTCCGACCGCGTTGCCGACCCGCCGGGCCAGGTTGCGATCGCCGAGGCGCACGGCGAGCTCGCCGTAGCTCGTCGTCGAGCCGCACGGGATGTCGCGGAGCATCGCCCACACCGCGTGCTGGAACTCGTCGCCGGTGGGCGCCATCGACAGGTCGAACGCGGTGCGCCGGCCATCGAGGTACTCGGCGAGCTGCTCGCCGAGGCGCGTGAAGAGCTCGTCGCCGCGCGCGTCGACCTCGACGCCGATGGTCTCGGCGGCCGGCGGGTGCCAGTGGCCCGGAAAGTAGATGCCGCTCAGCGCCTCGCCGTCGGCGCCGACGAGGAGATCGCCGAGCGCCGTCGGCAGCATCGCATGTCGGCGGGTCATGACTCCATCTTCGCGCCGTTCGGCGAGCGGACGGCCGAATCCGACAGCGGGATTCGGACCTCATCGCCGACGGTCACGAACGGTCCGTCACCGGCGGGTCACGGCCGCACGTCGCCGACGAGCTCGGACCGATTCGCCTCGTACTTGGGCCTTCCGACCAGGCGCCAGATGAGCCGCACGGGTGCGGGCAGGTGCTTGCGCTGCCATGCCTCGCCGCCGTCGGGTTGGGCGGCGAGGATCGCGCCGAGCTGCTGGAACGTCTTGCCCTTCGGGGTCGCCTTGCGCCCGTGCTCGCCGAGCGCGTCGACCTCCTTCGGCGTGAGCGTCACCTCCATGACGGGCACGATCACGTGCTCCTCGTCGGGCAGGTGCATCGCGAGCGCGGCATTGATGCCGCCGAGGGCAGCGGTGACGCCCGCGGCATCCGTCGACCGACCGCTCGCGCGCCACGCCGGCAGCGCCGCGTCGAGCGCACCGAGGTGCACGAGCATCTGGGCGTGCTGCGCCTTCATGCGCTCGACGTGCCCGGTGCATGAGGGCGCGCGGCTCTCGAGGGTCTCCCAGAGCATCGTGTCTTCGCCCTCGTGGTGCGCGTGCAGGCCGGCCGAGAGCAACGCGAGGTGGTCGCCCACGACATCGGCGTGCGCGGTATCACCTTCGGCCACCCCGTCGACGAGTGCCGGACCCTCGCCGAATCCAGCCCGGAACATCCGGTGGATCTCGGCCATGCCGCTCGCGTCGCAGGTCTTCACCGCTCGGGGTTCGCGCGCGGGCTGGTCACCGCTGGCGGGAAGCGCGGTCGCAGGCATAACGGCTCCGATCGGTCGAGTGCGTGGCTGCTCGTGACGTTACGGGCTCACGGATGTCAGGACAAGACCCTTCCGGAGGCACAGCGGATGCCCCGCCAGAGGGGCTATCGTTCGGGCATGACCGATCTGAACTCCGCTGGCGCCCCGGTGTCGGAGGCGACTCGCGCGCAGCTGCTCAACGCCGAGGTGGCGAAGTACGTCAAGCGAGGCTGGACCGTGGAGACGAACGTGGGCGGCCAGGCCGTGCTGTCGAAGAACAAGCGCATCGGGTGGTTCTGGAACCTGATCCTCGTGCTCCTCACGGGCGGCCTCTGGCTGATCTACGTCGTCTACCGGGCCCTGAACCGCAAGAAGCTCACCGCGATCATCAGGTCGACGAGCACGGACGGGTGCGCGCCGCGGGCTGAGCGCGGCAGCGGCTCAGCGCGGCAGCGGGCCGTCCGCACTCGACCCTTGTGGCGGCACCGACACACCGCTATGGTGTCTCTAAACCGGTTTAGTTGAACCGGTTTAGAGACCACCGGCGCAGGAGGCCCTGATGAGCGACGACGCTTCGCAGGCCGCGGCACGCCCGACGATCACCGATGTCGCGCGTCATGCCGGAGTCAGCAAGGGTCTCGTCTCGTTCGCCTTGAACGACCGCCCCGGCGTCAGTGCCGAGACCCGCGATCGCATCCTCGCCTCCGCCGAGGAGCTCGGCTGGACGCCGAGCCTTCGCGCCCGGTCGCTCAGCGTCGACCGCTCCTACGCGCTCGGCCTCGTCATCGGCCGCAGTGTCGACGTGATCGCGGCCGACCCCTTCTTCCATGCCTTCATCGCGGGCGTCGAGAGCGAGTTCTCGGCGGCAGGCCAGGTGCTGGTGCTCACCCGCGCCACGCCGGGACGCGAGGAGGCGGCGACCTACCGCGGGCTCGCCGCCGACAAGCGCGTCGACGGCGTCTTCCTCACCGACCTTCGCTCGGGCGACGACCGCATCGCGCTCGTGCACGAACTGGGGCTCGCCGCCGTGACACTCGGGCACCCCGACGTGGACTCGCCGTTCCCCGCGGTCTCGGTCGACGACGGTCGAGGCATCCGGACCGCCGTCGAGCACCTCGTCGAGCTCGGGCACCGCCGCATCGCGCACGTCGCCGGCCCCTCGAACATGCTGCACGCCAGCCGCCGCGCCGATGCCTTCATCGCCGCCGCCACCGCCGGCGGTGCCGACCCCATCGTCGTCGAGACCGACTTCAGCGCGGTCGACGGCGCCCGCGCCACGCGCGAACTGCTCGCGAAGGGAACCGACCGGCCGACCGCCATCGTCTACTCGAACGATCACATGGCGCTCGCGGGGCTCAGCGTCGCGCAGCGTGCCGGCCTGCGCGTACCGCTCGACCTCTCCATCACAGGCTTCGACAACACGGAGCTCGCGGAGCACACCTTCCCCTCGATCACGAGCGTGGCGACGGATGCCGCCGACTGGGGCGCGCGATCAGCCCGCCTCCTGCTGGCGGCGATCGCGAGGCAACCGGTCGAGGACGTCGATCTCTCCGAGCCACGGCTCGTCGTCCGCGAGTCGACGGCGGCCGCACCAGACGCACCCCACGCACCCCACGCACCAGCCCGCACCTGAACGCGTATCCGCGCGGCACCGACGCCGCACCCCTTGAAAGGAACTGGCCATGCGCAGACGAATGATGATGACCGCAGTCGCAGCGACGGGGCTCCTCGCCCTCACCGCGTGCACCGGTGGAGGCGGTGACGACGGCGGTGAAGAGGGCCGTGGCGATATCACCATCTGGTACTCCAACAACGCGGCCGAGATCGCCTGGGGCGAGCAGATGGTCGAGGCGTGGAACGCCGAGCACCCCGACGAGCAGATCAAGGCGCAGGAGATTCCCGCAGGAGCCTCGAGCGAAGAGGTGATCGGCGCGGCGATCACGGCGGGCAACGCGCCATGCCTCGTCTACAACACCTCGCCGGCTGCGGTGCCGCAGTTCCAGAAGCAGGGCGGACTCGTGAACCTCTCCGAGTTCGACGACGGCGACGGCTACATCACCGAGCGCAGCGGCGACGTCGCCGACCAGTACCGCTCCGCTGACGGCGACTTCTACCAGATGCCGTGGAAGTCGAACCCCGTGATGATCTTCTACAACAAGGCGATGTTCGCCCAGGCGGGCCTCGACCCCGAGAACCCGCCGCTCGCGACGTACGACGAGTTCCTCGAGACGGCGCGCACGCTCGTCTCCTCGGGTGCCTCGCAGTTCGCCATCAACCCCGCGCCCACGAGCGAGTTCTTCCAGAGCTGGTTCGACTTCTACCCGCTCTACGCGGCGCAGTCCGACGGCACGCTGCTCGTCGAAGACGGCGCTGCGACGTTCGACGATGAGAACGGCACGGCCGTCGCCGAGTTCTGGGCGACGCTCTACTCCGAGGGTCTCGCCGGCAAGGAGCAGTACCAGGGCGACGCCTTCGCCGATGGGGTCTCCGCCATGTCCATCGTCGGCCCGTGGGCCATCTCGGTGTACGGCGACGACGTCGACTGGGGCGCCGTCCCGGTGCCCACCCAAGACGGCACGGCGCCTGAGGAGACCTACACGTTCAGCGATGCCAAGAACATCGGCATGTTCACCGCGTGCGAGAACCAGGCCACGGCCTGGGACGTGCTGAAGTTCTCGACGAGCGAGGAGCAGGACGGAGTCTGGCTCGAGGAGACCGGGCAGATGCCGCTGCGGCAGAACCTGACCGACGCGTACGCCGAGTACTTCGAGGCGAACCCGGCCTACCAGCAGTTCGGCGACCAGGCCGCTCGCACCGTCGAGGTGCCGAACGTGCCGAACTCGATCGAGATCTGGCAGACGTTCCGTGACGGCTACTCGAACTCGGTGATCTTCGGCGAGGAGCCGGTTGCGGACTTCCTCACCGACGCCGCCACCGAGATCGACGAACTCGCCCAGGGCTGATCGGGGATCCGATCATGACCACCGTCGCGGCACCGCCGAGCACGACGACGGAACCTGAGGAGACGCCCCCGAGCCGCCGCCGCAAGCGGTGGCTCGGGGAGCATCCGCTCGGCCTGCTGCTCAGCACGCCGTACCTGCTGTTCATCGGGCTGATCTTCGCGTACCCCATCGTCTTCTCCGTGTGGATGTCGTTCCAGGACTACTTCTTCGCCGCTCCGGGCGCCGTGGTCGAGCGGCCGTTCGTCGGCTTCGACAACTACGTCGCCATCGTGCAGGACCCCGCCGTCTGGCGTTCGTTCGGCAACGTCGGCATCTTCCTGCTCATCAACGTGCCGCTGACCGTCGGGCTCTCGCTCCTGCTCGCGACCGCGCTCGACCGGGTCGTGCACGCGCGCACGTTCTTCCGGGTGAGCTACTACGTGCCGTACGTGACCGCCTCGGTCGCGGTCGTCGCGGTCTGGCTCTTCCTGTTCAGCCAGAACGGGCTCGTGAACCAGCTGCTCGGCCCGCTCGAGCCCGAGCCGTCGTGGCTCGTCAACTCGGCCCTCGCGATGCCCACGATCGCGCTGTTCGTCACGTGGAAGGGGCTCGGGTTCTACATCCTGCTCTACCTCGCGGCCCTGCAGAACGTGGGCAAGGAGCTCTACGAGTCGGCGTCGGTCGACGGTGCGGGGGCGGTGCGCAAGTTCTTCTCGGTGACGGTTCCCGGCGTGCGCCCGGCCACGGTGCTCGTGTTCCTGCTCGCCACGATCACGGGCGCGAACCTCTTCACCGAGCCGTACCTCCTTACGGGAGGTGGGGGACCGAACGGCGCGTCGACCTCGCCCGTGCTGCTCATGTACCAGAAGGGCATCGAGCAGGGGAATCCGGATGTCGCGTCAGCGCTCGGCGTCATCCTGATCATCTTCGTGCTGATCATCTCGTGGGTGCAGTACCGCTTCCTGGGAGGTCGGGAGTCATGACGCGCCTCGGCACCATCACGCGCTACGTGCTGCTCGCGCTCGGCGCAGTGGCATTCCTCTTCCCCTTCTACTACATGATCGTCGGCTCGCTGCAGACGGCTCCCGACACGACGTTGGCGGGCGCGTTCCCCGACCCGGCGAACATCACGGGCGAGAACTACGTCAACATCAACGAGCGGGTGAACCTCTTCCAGGGGCTCGCCAACTCGGGGATCTTCACCGGCGGGGTGCTGCTCGGCACGGTGATCTTCGGCACGATCGCGGGCTATGCCCTGTCCGTGCTGAAGTGGCGCGGTCGCGGCGCGACCCTCGTGCTCGTGCTGCTCGTGCAGGTCGTCCCGTTCCAGCTGCTGATGATCCCGCTCTACGTCATGATCGCCCGTGACTACGGACTCTCCGACAGCTACCTGGGCATGATCCTGCCGTTCCTGATCAACTCCACGGCGGTGCTCATCTTCCGCCAGTACTTCCTGCAGCTGCCGAAGGAGCTGTTCGACGCGGCCCGCATCGACGGTGCCGGGGAGTTCCGGATCCTCTGGTCGGTGGCGCTGCCGCTCGTGCGGCCGGCGCTGCTGACCGCGGTGCTGCTCACCTTCATCGGACCGTGGAACGAGTTCCTCTGGCCGTTCCTCATCACGAAGGAGGCGGCACTCCAACCCCTCGCCGTGTCGCTCGCGAACTTCATCTCGAACGTCGCGGCGTCGACCTCCAACCCGTTCGGGGCGATGATGGCCGGCGCGGTCGTCCTCGCCGGCCCGGCGGTTGCCCTGTTCATCATCTTCCAGCGCTATTTCGTCTCGAACGATCTCGGCTCCGGAGTGAAAGGCTGACATGTCCATCACCACCGTTCCCTACACCCTCACCCGCATCGGGGTCGTCATGCGGCCCGACCCCGGCGAACCGAACGAAGCCGAGGGCGTGCTCAATCCGGCGTCGGGCCGCGCGCCCGACGGCACGCTGTACCTGCTGCCCAGGCTCGTCGCCGACGGCAACGTGTCGCGCGTCGGGCTCGCGCGCGTCGAGATCGAGGACGGCGTGCCGGTCGGCGTCGTGCGCGAGGGCGTCGTGCTCGAGCCCGATCGCGGCTGGGAACGCGGCGCCGCCAACGCCGGCGTCGAGGACCCTCGGGTCACCCGCATCGACGCCCTCGACTGCTGGGTCATGACGTATGTCGCCTTCGGTCCGCTCGGGCCGCGCACGGCCATCGCCGTGTCGACCGACCTGCGCGAGTGGCGCCGCCTCGGACCGGCGCTCTTCGCCTACGACGACGCGCTCGACATGGACCTCAACCTGTTCCACAACAAGGACACGACGTTCTTCCCCGAGCCGGTCACCGCGCCCGACGGCACCCCGAGCCTCGCGGTGCTGCACCGTCCGATGTGGAATCTCGGCGAGACGAAGCCGGGCCAGGGCGTGCGAGTGCCCGCGGGCATCACCGACGACCGCCAGTCGATCTGGATCGCGTTCGTTCCGCTCGAAGCGGCGCTCAGCGACATCCGTGCGATCACCCTCTGGCAGCAGTCGCGCATGCTCGCGGGGCCGGAGTTCGCGTACGAGGCGCTGAAGATCGGCGGGGGCCCGCCGCCGCTGCGGGTGCCGGAGGGCTGGCTGCTCATCCACCACGGCGTCACCGGAACGATCGACAGCGCGTTCTCGCAGCAGCAGAACGTCAACTACGCGGCGGGGGCGATGCTGCTCGACGCCGACGACCCCACGATCGTGCTCGCGCGCACCGCCGAGCCGCTGCTCGCACCCGAGACCGAGGAGGAGCGCAGCGGCATCGTGCCGAACGTCGTCTTCCCGACCGCCATCGAGGAGATCGACGGCGAGCACTACGTGTTCTACGGCATGGCCGACTCGCAGATCGGGGTCGCGCGGCTCGATCGCGTGACCGACTGAGTCGACCTCTCCGCCTGACTGAACGAAAGGCACAGAATGAACATCACGGATGCCCGTCGCCCCCGCTCGTGGGCGACGGTCGCGCTCGGCACCGCCGCCGCGCTCGCGCTCACGGGTGCGCTCACGTCGCCGACGGTGGCGACTCCCGCGTCGGCGGCCGAGCCGAACCAGCTCACCAACACCGCGCACCTCGACTTCCTGCTCGACACCGCGACGCCGCCGGACCAGCAGGGGCACACCACCTACCGTCTCGCCGAGGAGCCGGAGCTCGTGCTCCCGTGGACCTATGCCGATGCTCGCCCCGGCGGCACCTTCGAGCGCGTCGGCGGCGGTCCGTTCGACCCCGCCACCGGTGACTGGGGGCAGGGCGCCTACAACGCCGACGACGTCTCACGCGCCGCCGTGGTCTACCTGCGGCACTGGCAGCAGACCGGCGACGACGCGAGCCGCGCGAGCGCCTACGAGCTGCTGCGCTCGCTCGCCTACTTGCAGACCGCCGAGGGCGAGCACGCCGGCAACGTGGTGCTGTGGATGCAGCCCGATGGCGAGCTCAATCCGAGCGCTGAGCCGGTCGAGCTGCCCGACCCGTCGGACTCCGACGCGAGCTACTGGCTCGCCCGCACGATCTGGGCGTTCGGCGAGGGCTACGCAGCCTTCGCCGAGACCGATGCCGAGTTCGCGGCGTTCCTCGGCGAGCGGCTCGGTCTGGCGCGCGAGGCCGTCGATCGCCAGGCGCTCGACCGCTACGGCGAGTTCGAGGTCTCCGATGGCATGCGGGTACCCGCATGGCTCATCGTCGACGGCGCCGACGCGACGGCTGAGGCCGTGCTCGGCCTGTCGGCCTATGTCGAGGCGGCGCCCGGTGACGATGCCGCCCGCACGACGCTCGCTCGGCTCGCCGAAGGGATCGCCGCGATGGGGGCCGGCGACACCGACTCGTGGCCGTACGGCGCCATCCTGCCGTGGGCGCAGTCGCGCTCGATGTGGCATGCCTGGGGCTCGCAGATGCCGGCGGCGCTCGCCGAGGCATCCGTCGCCCTGGGTGATGCGGCACTGCTCGAGCCGGCGATCACCGACTCGAGCGGGTTCACGACGACGCTGCTCACCGCGGGCGGCCCCGACAACGGCTGGTTCCCCACGCCGTCGGATCGGGTGCAGATCGCCTACGGCGCCGACTCGCGCGTGCAGTCGCTGCTGTCGGTGGCGGATGCTTCGGGCAGCACCGGGTTCGCTGAGCTCGCGGCGCTGCAGGCGGCGTGGTTCTTCGGCGCCAACCGCGCCGGCGAGCCGATGTACGACCCCGCGACGGGCGTCACGTTCGACGGCATCCAGCCCGACGGCTCGATCAACCGCAACAGCGGCGCCGAGAGCACGATCCATGGGCTGCTGTCGATGATCGCGCTCGACGCGCATCCCGCTGTGGCGTCGCGTGCGACGACGGTGACGGATGTCGCTGAGCTCGACGGCCTTCGCGTCGTCGAGGCCGAGTCGGCGACGTCGACGACCGGCTCGGTCGAGACGCCCGCGTCGGCGTGGACCGGGGAGTCGCTGTACCGCGGTGACGTGCTCGTGCTCGACCGCGGCGAGGCGGCGACGTTCGACATCGGCACCGACGACGTGGCGCGTTCGATCGAGCCGGTCGCGTGGTTGCCGGAGGACGCCCGAGCGCGTTCGATCTGGAAGAGCGACGGTGGGCCTGTCGGCTCGCTCGACGGACGCGGCGAACCCCAGGGCATCAGCCCCGTGCCGGGCGTGCTGCTGCCGCGCACGCTGCAGTTGCCGGTCGACGGGTCGGCGAGTTCGTTGACGGCGTCGGTGAAGACCGGCACGGTCACGCTCGACGCCCTGCTGGTGCGTCCGGCGATCTCCAGGCTCGTGTTCGACGGCTCGGGTGGCGCGACGGAGCTCGTGCACTCGACCTCGAAGTCACGGCATACGGCTGGGGTCGGATTCGACGGCGCCGCTTCGACCGTGCGGGTCTACGACGACCGGGGCGAGCTCGTGAGCGAGCGCGCCCTCGACGGGCGCGGCGAGGTGCTGCTCCCGCCGGGCGGTTTCGCGGTGATCACGCGATAGCGCGTTCGCCGGCGATCATCGCCGTCACCGTTCGGCCAGCCAGGCCCGGATGACGGCGATGATCGCGTCGCGCTGCCCGGCGAGCTTCGCCCGCTCCGGCAGGGCGAGACTGGCCCGGATGTCGGAGTGCCAGGTGAGCAGCCCGTCGGGGTCGCCCGCGAACGTCGGCGCGGCGCCCCTGTCTTCGGCGCGCTCGGTGCCGAAGTGCAGGATGAGCCGCACCGGCCCCTTGCCCGCCGCGTTGACCGTGAGCCGGTCGACGCCGTCGAGCGTGTAGTCGGGCGAGTTCCACTTGACGATCTCGGTGAGCGACGGCTCGGCCTCGTGCACGAGCACACGCAGGGTCTCGACGTCGGCGCGCCGCTGCGGCTCCTGGGCGGCAAGGAACTCGTCGACACTCGCGAAGCGTTCAGGCATGAGGCGAGGCTACTGCAGCGACCCCGCCCTTGTGCGGCATGCGACCGCAGAGGCTCGTGTCGGGTGAACTGCTCGACCCGGCCATGCAGGCTGAGCGCATGGAGTTCGTGACGAGCGGCGCCCTGCCCTACGGGCTCGGCATCTCGGACTTCAACGGGCTCGTCGGCCACAACGGCCAGATCAGCGGCTACCAGACGCAGGCGACCGTGCGGGCTGCTGATGGCACCGTCATCGTCGTGCTCACGAACGTGACGCAGGCGCCCGACCTGCAGTACCCGGCGACCACGCTGTCAGAGCTGATCTCGCGGGCGATCCCGGCGGAGTAGGCGGGCAGCGGTCAGCGTCAGCCTCCACCGCCGTCGCCTCCGCCACCACCGTCGAAACCGCCCCCACCGAAGCTGCCGTCGCCCTCGAAGCCGCCGACACCACCGTCACCGTAGGCACCGCCATAGCCGCCGCCGTAGCCGAGGTAGCCGCCGCCCCAGCCCTGGTTGTCGGCGATGAGCGGCACGCCGAACCGCGAGTCATCCTTCAGCCACACCGCCCGGCCGCCCACCCGGATCGGTTGCGACAGCTCGCTCGAGAGCACCGCGATGCACGACACGAGTCGATCGGCCGAGAATCCCGCCGGCGAGCGGTACCACGCCGGCGCCGCGCCCGAGCGCGCGGCGACCTCGGCCACGCGCCGAATGGTGGATGCCTCGTCGAACAACACGGCCCACGGGAGCAGCTGCTCGCCGGCGGCGAGGCTCGCAACCCTCGCGCTTGCCACGTCTTCCCGGAATTCGTTCGCCCGCTCGCGGAGCCGGATGCCGGCGCCGTTCAGGGGGATCCAGCGCGGCAGGAGCACACGGAGGCCCAAGGACACCGCGCCGATGACGATCGCGCTCCAGGCGATGCTGTCGGAGGTGCGGTCCCCGAAGCCGAGCGAGATGAACCCCAGGGCGAGGGCGAGTCCGCCGCCGATGGAGGCGGCCCTGAGGCGGCCGGCCGGGCGCCGCTCCCGGTAGGCACCCGCCGCATCGGTGAACGCGACGCTCGTCACCGCGGCGAGTCGCGGGTTCGACATGACGACGCGGTCGACGTCGACCGTCGAGCCGTGCACCGGTCGCGCCGTCTCCCCCACGAGCCCCGGCGAGAGCACCGCACCGACGATGGCGAGTTCCGTGGCACTCCCCTCCGAGCCCGCATCGATCACGAGCGGGTTCGCCGCGACGAACACGAGACGCACGTCCCTGGGGCGCACCGTCGAAGAGTCCTCGAGGTCGCGCCGATCGTGGATCGCGATGACGCCATCGCACGCGAGCTGCATCACGGTCGCCGGCAGCCACCGCGCGGCCGCGGACCCCGACACGAATCCGACGGCCAGAAGACCCGCTGCTCTCGGCTCGGTCACCCCGAAGGTGCCCTCGACGCCGGGTTTCTGCAGCCAGACCACGATCAGCCACCCGACGGCGATCGCGGCGGTCAATGCACCGGCGAGCGCGATGACGGGCAGCAGGGCGGCGCCGAGGCCGACGCCCCCAGCGGATGCCGCGAGCGCCACGGTGCCGACACCGGCCTCCACCAGATCGGCGCTGGCCTGTTGCAGCGCCGCCACGAACGTTGGTCCCATGACCGGAGGCTACCCGCCCGCTCCCCGGAGGACCAGAGCGGCGGTCGGCGCAGACCGCACGGGTTCTCGGGCGGCATTCGGCCGCTGTCCTCGCCAACGTGATGTCCTGATTCCGGTATGCCAGTTCCGCCTCATCGTTGAGGGGGAACTGGCATGCGCCAAAGGAAAGGTCGCACCTGCGTCTGCGAGGGCAGCCGGGTGGAATACGAGGTCAGCCGGGCGGATGCCTCGGCGGCGCGCCGCCGCTGTCAACCCCTTTCCCGGCGACGAGGGCGGACGGAAAGCTGGCAGCACGTGGCCCGCCGAGGCCACATTCCGACTCGACGAAGGCCGATTCGAAGAAGGAGCATCCGATGACCGACTCCACCACGCCCGAGGGCGCCAACCCGCCCATCGACGAGCCCGACCAGGCCGACGAGACGACCCGGCGCGAGGGCCGCACCGACGACCCCACCCGCGACGGCGAAGAGCTGCCCAATTCGACCACCGAGGCTGCCCCGCTCAGCGACTCCACCGACGGCGGCCTCGACGGCGGCGACCCGGGCGTCGAAGAGTAGTCGACGCTGTGAGACGCCGAGGGGCCGGGCGCACACGCCCGGCCCCTCGTGCAGCGACTGGCGCCGCTACTTCACCGTCACCTTCACGGGCTTCGACGCCGTCTCGCCCTTGGCGTTCCCGAAGACCGCGACGAGCGTGTGCTCACCGGGCGCCACACCCGTCAGCTGCACCGAAGCGACCTGCGCGCCCGGCGTTGCCGCGGCCAGCGAGCCCGAGCCGACGACCACTCCGTCGAGCTCGAACCGGTACGAGGTCGCGTTCGTTCCCCACCACAGGTTCGCCGTGGCGGTGAACGAGCCGGCGCCCTTGCGCTGGTCGGTGCTGACGACCGGCTTGCCCGGCGCGGCATCCGTCACCTTGACTGTCGTCGAGGTCGTCGCTGTCGAGCCCTGCGAGTTGATGAGCTCGCCGGTGTAGACGTACGTGCCGTTCGGCTTGCCCGCGAACGTCACGCCCGTGGTCTGCGACATGCCGGCGGTGTCGCCGAGCACGCGCGTCGACACGAGCATGCCGTTCTCGTAGAGGCGGAAGATGCTGCCCGGCGTGCCGTGCCACAGGTTCATCACCACGTCGTAGTTGCCGTCGTGCAGTCCGTACTCCCAGCCGCTCGTGTTCGAGAGCGTGCCGCGACCCGGCTTCGAGGCAGCAGAATCGGCCGGCACGACGAGCAGCGTGCTCGTCGCCTCCGAGGCGAGTCCGGCGTGGTTGGTCGCCGTCACGACGACCGCCACCTCACCAGCCAGCCCGAGCTCGGTCAGGTCGACGGATGCATCGGCCGCGACCTCCTCGCCGCCGAGCGTGACCGACAGGGAACGGATGCCGCTCTCGGGGTCGTCGGCGGTGATCGCGAGCTGCAGCGGAGCGTCGGCGACCACGGTGCCCGAGGGCAGGCCCGCGATGACGGGCGCCGTGGCATCCGCTTCGGGTGCATTCGCGTACGCGATGGACGGCACCGGCGCCTCAGCCATGCCCGCGCCGAGGAAGTACGACGGGTGCGGCGGCTGGTTGTAGGCGGTGTTCTGCCACGCGACGGCCTGCCGGTACTGCGGGTCGTGCATGAGCGTCGGGATGCGGTGCTCGGTGACATCCGTCGTCGTGTAGATGCGCAGCGCATCACCCGTCGCGTGCCGCACGACGAGCTCTTCGCGCCAGTCGCCGAACAGGTCGGCCTGCACCATCGGGTTTCCCTTGGTGCCGTTGTTCGTCAGCATGCCGTCGGCACGCAGCAACGGCACCGCGGTCCCGGTGGACGGGTCCCACTTCGAGATCGTGGGCACGCCCGTCTGCGTGGCATCCGAGAAGTCGTGGTCGGTGATCTCACGCGTGAGGTCGCCGTCCCACCAGGTGACGAAGTTCGCGGCGGGAATCGTCGTGCCGATCACGGTGCCATCGGCAGCGTTCATGGTGCCGACGCGGGAGTTCCATGCGGCATCCCCGCCGACGTTCCAGGCTTCGGCTCCCGGATGCCCCGGGTCGATGTCGGCCGCGACGCCACGACCCGTGTCGCGGCTGCCGGGATTCGACCACAGCACCTCGCCGGTCTCGGCGTCGCGCATCGACGCGATGACGCCGCCGTTGCCGCTCGGGGTCTCGTGCACCGCGTACACCTCGAGGCCCGGGCGGTCGACGACGTGGTCGCTGACGTGCTCGGCGTCACCGTGGCCGAGCCGCGTGTTGTAGAGCGGCGTGCCATCGTCGTCGATCGTCATCGAGCCGAACACGATCTCGTCGAGGCCGTCGCGGTCGACGTCGGCCGTCGTGAGCTGGTGGTTGCCCTGCCCCTCGTAGGCCGAGCCGTAGGCGGGGTCGGCCGAGTCGAAGGTCCAGCGCGGAGTGAGCTGCCCGTCGCGGAAGTCCCACGCCGCGATCACCGTGCGCGTGTAGTAGCCGCGCGAGAAGATCAGGCTCGGGTGCTCGCCGTCGAGGTAGGCCGTGCCGGCGAGGAACCGGTCGACGCGATTGCCGTAGGTGTCGCCCCACGAGCCCACGTTGCCACGCCCGGGCACGTAGTCGACGGTGTCGAGCGCCGCGCCGGTCTGGCCGTCGAACACCGTGAGGTACTCGGGGCCGGTGAGGATGTAGCCCGTCGCGTTGCGGTGGTCGGCGGTGGCGTTGCCGATCGCGTTGCCGACGCCGTCGATCGTGCCGTCGGCGGTCTTGAACGACACCTCGGCGCGTCCGTCACCGTCGAGGTCGTACACCTGGAACTGCGTGTAGTGGGCGCCGGCACGGATGTTGACGCCGAGGTCCATGCGCCACAGCCGCGTGCCGTCGAGCTCGACCGCGTCGAGGTAGACGTTGCCCGTGTAGCCCGACCGCGAGTTGTCCTGCGCGTTCGAGGGGTACCACTGGAAGACGAGCTCGTAGTCGCCGTCGCCGTCGAGGTCGCCGACGCTCGCGTCGCCCGGGTGGTAGGTGTACGCCTGGCCGCTCGGCGTCACGCCGTCGGCGGGCTTGTCGAGCGGCACGTCGAGGAACTGCTCGCTCCACACGCCGAACTCGTCGGTGACGCTCACGTCGCGGTCGGCGATGCGCGCGGTGACGAGGTAGGTGCTGGCCGAGCTGCCGTCGGGGTCGACGAGGTTCGTCGCGCCCGTGATGGGCTCGTCGGTGATCTTCTCGCCGTCGCGGTACACGTCGAACGCGAGGTCGCGGGCGTCGAGGCCGAGCAGGCGCCAGCCGAGGTACACGCCGTCGGCCGTCTGCACGGCGACCGGTGCGCGGTCGAGGTACTCGGCCTGGCGCACGAGCGTCGTCGCGACCGCGGTGGCGTAGGTTCCGGAGGTCGCCGAGGTGCCGCCCGCGTTCAGCGCGACGAGCTGGTAGAGGTACGGCCGCGTCGTGAGCACGTCGGTGTCGGTGAACGTGGGCTCGGTCGTCGTGCCGATCTGCTCGAACGCGAGGTCGGCACGGGTGCTTCGGAACACCTTCCACTGCACCGCATCGCCCGGGTCGGCCCACCTGAGCGTGAGCTCGTTGCGGTCGATCGCGGCGGTCTCGATGCCGGTCGGCGCGGCGGGCGCCGCGACGTCGGGGTCGATGACGGATGCCTCGACGCGCTCGCTCGGCCGCGAGGTGCGGTCGCCCTTCACGGTGGCCACGGCGTACTCGTAGGTCTCGCCGAGGGCGACCGTGTCATCGGTGAACGTCGTGGTCGCGGCATCCGTGATGCGCGCGATCTCGGTCAGCTCGCCGCCGGGCGCCGAGCGGAACACGGCGTAGCCGGTGGCATCCGTCACCGGCTGCCAACCGAGCGTGATGGTCTCGTTCACGGCATCGATGTCGGATGCCTCGAGCCCGGCCGGTGCGGCCAGCGGTGTCTGCACACGCAGGCCGTTGACGCGGCCGTCGCCGCCCGTGACGCGCACGTTCAGTTGCCCGTCGGCCACCTGGATCGCCGGGAAGTACTGCTCGTGCACGACCCCCGTGCTCGTGCGCGGGCCGGCGAACGCCGTGCCCTCGATGTTGAAGCTCGTGGCGTTGCCCGCGATGAGGTCGCCGGCCCACGTGGTGACCTCGTACGCGCCATTCGGCACGTCGACCGCGAACGCCTGCGTGTTGCTGATGGTGAAGTCGCGCTTGAGCAGGTCATCGCCGCCGCGGTCGCGGAAGCCGTTGGACGCGGGCGCGGTCGTGAACCCGTAGCCGCGCGCGGCGTCGTAGGTGGCGCCGGGATTCACTCCGAGCCAGCCGGGGGCGACCGGGGTGGCGGGCCCACCGAAGTCGAAGCTGTAGTCGATCTCGCCTTCGGCGGCCGCAGCCGGCGATGCGGTCAGGGCGGCGCCCGCGACCAGTGCGGCGCCGGTGAGCGCGGCGATGATCGGCCGGGCGCGGCCGTGTCGGACGTTCGGACCCACGTGGATCTCCTTCGATCGTGTGTCGTGCTCGGTGCAGCAGCGTCCGTGCTCGCCGCATCGATGTTCCGAGGTATTGAGGTTCGGGAAAGCGATTTCCCGATGAATCGTCTCAATCCTCACCCACCCGGCGCGATGCGTCAAGAGAGGCCGTAGGGAGCGACTCTCTCGACATCGTGACAATCTCTCTCGACGTCGTGACATCACAGCTGAGCGTGGGCACAACCGGCCGTTCAGATCGGTTAAAGCCAGTGAAGGATCGATTGGAGAGCAGCACATGCGCAGGATCGTGATCGTGGGCGGCGGATACGCCGGTTTCTACACGGCTTGGAAGCTCGAGAAGCGACTCAAGCCGCGTGAAGCCGAGCTGGTGATCATCGACCCCCGGCCGTATATGACCTATCAGCCGTTTCTGCCGGAGGTCGCCGCGGGATCCATCGAGGCTCGCCATGCGGCGATCTCGCTCCGGTCGCACCTCAAGCGCACCCGCATCATCGCCGGCGGCGCGACGATGATCCGGCACGCCGACAAGACCGTGACGGTGCGCCCGGCCGACGGCCCCGACTTCGTGGTCGACTACGACATCATCGTGGTCACCGCCGGCGCAGTCACCCGCGTGCTCCCCATCCCGGGTGCCGAGGAGGTGGCGATCGGCATGAAGCACGTGGAGGAGGCCGTCGCAATCCGCGACCGGCTGCTGACGGCGTTCGACCGAGCCTCGGTGATGGAGCCCGGACCCGACCGCAGTCGTCTGCTCACCTTCGCGTACGTCGGCGGGGGATTCTCGGGTGTCGAGGGCTTCGGCGAGCTGCTCTCGCTCGCGACCTCCCTGCTGAAGCGGTATCCCGAGATCCGGTTCTCGGAGCTCGCGTTCCACCTCGTCGAGGCGAACAGCCGCATCCTGCCGGAGGTGACGGATGCCCCGGGGCGCTGGGTCGTGGAGTCGCTGCGAA
The DNA here is from genome assembly GCF_030817175.1 of Agromyces ramosus. Taxonomy (NCBI): domain Bacteria; kingdom Bacillati; phylum Actinomycetota; class Actinomycetes; order Micrococcales; family Microbacteriaceae; genus Agromyces; species Agromyces ramosus. The sequence goes on from NZ_JAUSYY010000001.1 coordinate 1,103,615, forward strand.
CCCGTGGCGGGCACGTGCACCTGGACGCGCGGGTCGTCTCGGCCGTCGACGGGCATGTCGTGCTCTCGAACGGTGAGGAGTTCGACGCCAACCTGATCGTCTGGACCGCGGGCAACGCCGCGCATCCCGTGATCGCCAAGCACACCGACCTGCCGACCGACGAGCGTGGCCGGCTCATCGTTCGCGCCGACCTCCGGGTCGGGACGCCAGACGCACCCGTGCTCGACGCATGGGCCGCCGGCGACAACGCCGCCGTCCCCGATCTGGCGCTGCCGACGCCCGGCGCCCTCACCGTGCCGAACGCGCAGCACGCCGTGCGCCAGGGCAAGCGCCTCGCGGCGAACATCGCGGCGACGCTGCACGGCGAACTGCCGCGTGATTACCGGCACCACTCGCTCGGCGTCGTGGCGACGCTCGGCCTCGGCCGTGGCATCTTCCAGTACAAGCGCCTGGTTATCACCGGTCCGCTCGCCTGGCTGATGCACCGCGGGTACCACGTGCTCGCCATCCCGACGTGGGAGCGCAAGATCCGCGTGCTCGTCGTGTGGCTCACCGCGTTCGTGCTCGGCCGCGACATCGTGTCGCTGCTCTCCGTGCAAGACCCCCGCGGCGCGTTCGTGTCGGGTGGCCTTCCCCATGCCCGTTGACCGACGAGCACCAAGCGTCAGTCGCGCGGCGTTCGGTGCCCGCCCCCGGTGTCGAGGTCATCGCCGGCCTCGAGGTCGGGGCCGTCGCTCTCAGTGATGTTCGCCCCCTCGAAGAAGGGATCGACGCCGAGCTCACGTCCGTGCTCGACGCGCAGCCGCGCCTGCTCGTTCGCGTCGTCGGCGAAGTCGCGGTCGTCGGGCAGGTCGCGGTCGTCGCGGCCCGTGGTGTCGCTCATGGTCGTCCTCCTCGGTCGGTGGCGTCAGATTCGGTCGATGCGATCAGGGTAGCTCGCCGGATGCCGCACCGCACCGGGGACGAAGCCGCTGCCGTCGACTGGGCCCAACCGGGCGCGCCACGGTCGCATGCTCCAGCCGTGCGACATCGCCGGTCGTCACGTGGCACTGCGGTCAGGCCGCGGGGTTCTCCGATCGCTCGCGCCGCTCGTGCCGGTCGGCGAGCCGCGTCGGCGACTTCGTGACTGCTCGCCAACCACCACCCGGGTCGAGCCACGCGGGCGGGCGGATCTGCGGCACCCCGCGCAGCATGCGGATGCCCCAACCCGACGTGTCGATCGTGCGGTGATGGAACCAGCACAGCATCACCCCGTTGCCGGGGTCCGTAGGCCCGCCCTCGGCGGCGGGAGCGACGTGGTGGATCTCGCACCAGGCGGCGGGCACGGAGCATCCGGGGATGAGGCATCCGCCGTCGCGAAGCGTGATCGCCCGGCGCTGGTGCGGCGTGAAGCACCGCTCGGGCGAGCCGAGCGCCATGATGCGACCGTCGTCGTCGAAGGTCACCGTCTGGGTGCCGCCGGTGCAGATCATGTGCCGGGCTGCCCGGAGTGAGATGGGAACGTCGACGCCGTCGGCGTGGGCGACGCCGCGGCCCGCTACGAGATCAGCCGCGCGAACGCTGACGAGCACCGTCGGCGCGGCGCGGCCGATGGTCGGGTGCTCGCCCGAGCGCGCGGCCGTGTCGATGGCGGCGGCGAGCACGTCGTGGCGCTGTTGGTCGGCGCTGCGTGTCTCGCCGGAGTCGGCACTGCTCGCCCGTTCCGCCTCGGTCATGAAGCCGGTGCCCGAACGTGGCGAGAGGTGTGCGTCGAAGAGGCGCGTGAGCTTCGCGGCGACCTCGGGCATGAGCTCGCCGGTGAGCGGCACGAGTCCGTCTCGCGCTCGCCCCAGCCGAAGCCCTCGGCGCCGCATCGCGCGCTCGTCGTCGGGTTCGCGGCCGTTCTTGGTCGAGGAAGGTCGACCAGGCCTGGGCCTGAACCCGCAACTCGTCGGCGGTGCAGCGCACCGGCGCGCCGTCGCCCCGCCCGGTCGCCTCGTCGACGAGGGCCTGCTCGGCGGCCGAAAGCGCGAGCGGGTCGGCGACGGTACGGGTGCGGTCGAGTTCGCGGATGATCGTGCCCGCGACATCCGCCCCCAGGTCGCCTGAGGCAAGCGCCGCCGCAACGACCGGGAACACCGCCTCGATGGGCTCACCGCTGAACCCGGAGCGCGCACGGGTGGCGGACCCGAGCGCGATGCGTCGGCGCGCCTCGAACGCCGACGCCTGGGTGACCCGCTCGACCAGTTCGACCGCGGACCGGCACCCCGTGCGGGTCGACAACCGCTGCTCGCCGAGCTCTGCGCGCGACCGCTCGGCCACCTCGCCGGCATAGGCCGCGCGATGCGCGTCGACCACCCGGCCGAGCGCCTCGAGTGCGCCCATCGTCGGGAGCAACTCATCGTCGGAGCATCGGGATGCCGAATCGAACCGAAGCACGTCGGCAAGCATCGAGCGGAGCTGCTCGAGCACATCGACGGGGTGGGTCATAGGTAGATTCTCGCGGCACCGACCGACATCCGACGACGGCGAAAAGGCCCGGTCAGGCTGTGGAAAACCGCGCTCGGAGCCCACCTGTGGAGGACAAGTGCCGCCGCGGCATCCGAGCGAATTCCGTTTCCGTGTCGATCCGAGCCGCACGTGTTCGACGCATGAGTGAAGGCGACACCAACGGCGCCCTGACGAAAGGTAGACCGATGACGCAGTACTTCCTCACCGTGCCCCACGACTCCGCCACCGAGCCGACGATGGCGTCGATGCAGGAGTTCGACCCCGCCGAGCTCGCCGCCGTGCTGGCCGCAGTCGACGAGTTCAACACCGCGCTCAAGGAGTCGGGAGCGTTCCTGTTCGCCGGCGGCCTGAACCCGCCATCGACCGCGAAGACCGTCGACGTCTCGTCGGGCGAGACCCGAGTGCTCGACGAGCCGTTCGTCGAGGCGCCGGCGTACGTCGGCGGATTCTGGGTGATCGAGGCGGCAGACGAAGCCGCGGCCGTCGACTGGGCGACCAAGGCATCGGCGGCGCTGCAGGGCCGCATCGAGGTGCGCGCCCTGCAGGAGGCGCCCCCGGCGTAGCGGCACGCACAGCATGCAGTAGCACGCAGCAGCACGCGCGATGCAACGACGCACGACGCACGACGTGCCGGGGCCGGGCGGCACGAGAGCCCGGCCCCGAACTGCGCCCGTCACGAAACGCGCGGCGCCCGCCTGATCGGTATCGACGTCTCAGGTGGCTCAGGGCCCTGAAGGAACTCCGTGATGATCGCCGCGACGAGCCGGGGGTGCTCGAGCACCACCGCATGCGAGGCGCCCGGGATGACGCAGAGTCGCCCCGCCGGCAGTGCCTCGTAGAGCGCAACCGTGTGGTCGAGGCGCACGACGTCGTCGTCGCCCACGAGCACCAGGGTCGGATGCCCCAGCCGCGCGACCTCGGCGGTCGTCAGCGTCGGCTCGGTGGCGAAGACCGTCATCAACTTCTCGACCACGACGGGGAAGTGATCGGCACCATCTGGCGATCGGGCGGCGTAGCCCTCGAATATCGGGCCAGCGCTCACCGATTCGTCGCTCATCTCGGGCGCGAGAATGCCCTCGAAGTGGAAGTTGGTGCCGATGAGCACGAGCCGATCGACGAGGTCGGGCCGGTGAAGCCCGACGAGCATGGCCACGATTCCGCCATCGCTCCACCCCACCACGTGCACCTTCGAGGATGCACCGAGGTGCTCGAGCACCTTGATGGCATGCGCCGCCATGTCGTCGTAGTGGAACGGCGCATCGGTATCCGGCGTGTACCCGTGCCCGCGCCGGTCGAAGCCGACGACGCGGAACTCCTGCTCGAAATGCGTGCCGATCGAGTCGAAAAGCTGGTCGCTGTAGCCGAGGCCGCCGTGCAGGAGAACGACGGTGCGCTCACCGCTGCCGCGAGTTTCGATCCAGGTGTCCAAGCCGTCGATCTCGATGCGTGCCACGTGGCCCCCTCCGTTTCATCCCTTAGGCGTTGCGTGCGGCGCGGCTCGCAGAGCGCGGTGGCCGCGACCGCATGTGCTGCACAACGCGGCCGAGCAGGCGCGTGAGCTCGTCGCGCTCGGCGTCATCGAGCGCGTCGACGAGCACGTCGCGCACCACCTCGAGGTGACCCGGAAGCACGCGCTGAAGCACGGTTGAGCCCTTCGGCGAGAGCGTCACGTTCACGCCGCGCTCGTCCTGCGGTGACGGCACGCGCGCGACGAGGCCCCGTGCCTCGAGCCGGTCGACCTGGTAGGTGAGACCGCTCTTGCTGTGCACGAGCCGGTCGGCCAGGTCGGTCATGCTACGCGGGCTTGAGGGATCTTCGCCGCAGATCGCGAGGATCTGGAACTGCACGAAGCTGAGCCCTCCGTCGCGCCGCAACTGACCCTCGACGCCGTGCTGGACGAGCGCGCTCACCTCGAGCAGTGCGAAGTACACGCCGAACTCCGGCGGGAGGGCCGGCGGAACCGCGTGGTCGGACATGTCTCGAAGCCTATCCAACGAGTTGGTTCGAATTGGAAATAGATGCGGGATGGTGCGTGTTGTCGAGGAGTGAAGGTAGTTCGAATTCGAAGGAGTTAGCTGGAATGACCACTTCAGACACCACCGACACCACCACCACCACGACCACGACCACGACCCCCACGAAGGGAACCACCACCATGCGCGCCATCCAGTTCACCCACTACGGCCAGCCGACCGTGCTCGAGACCGTCGAGCTCCCCCGCCCCGAGGCCGGCCCCGGCGAGACGCTCGTCCGCGTCGCCGGCACGACCTTCAACCAGGTCGACGCCACCATCCGTGCCGGTTACCTCGCGGAGGTGTTCCCCGTCGACCTGCCGCACGTGCCGGGCATCGACGTCAGCGGCACCGTGGTCGCCGTCGGCGAGGGCGTGTCTGCCGAGCTCGTGGGGCAGGACGTCGTCGCGTTCCTGCCGATGACCGGGCCCGGGGCATCCGCCGAGTTCGCGATCGTGCCGGCCGAGCTGCTCACCCGAGCGCCGAAGACCATTGCGTCGACGGATGCCGCGGCGCTGGCCTCGAGCGGACTCACCGCCTGGCAGGCGATCGTCGAGCACGCCCAGGTGCGCCCCGGACAGCGGGTGCTCGTGAACGGCGCGGGCGGCGGAGTCGGCGGCTTCGCCGTGCAGCTCGCCGCCGCGGCCGGCGCGACCGTGATCGCCACGGCGAGCACCCGAAGCCGTGACGCGGTTGCCGCGCAGGGCGCCTCGCAGGTCATCGACTACACGACGATGCCCGTGGTCGACGCCCTGACCGAGCCGGTCGATGTCGTGCTGAACCTCGTGCGCACGTCGCCCGAGGAGACCGCCGCGCTCGTGTCGCTCGTGAAGCCCGGCGGCGTCTTCGTCTCGACGACGACGCCCGGCGTGGTGCCGCCCGGCGTCGACGTCCGTACGGTGAGCGTGTTCGTGCGCAGCGATGCCGCCCAGCTCGCGCACCTGGTGCAGCTCGTCGACGCCGGTGAGCTGGCGGTCGACGTGAGCGCGTACTACCCGCTCGATGACCTCGCCACGGTGCACGCCCTCGCGGAGGCCGGCGAGTTGCGCGGCAAGGTCGTGCTCACGCCGACCTCCCGGTAGCGGCGAGCTGCCGCGAGAGGCCGGCCTGCGGCGTGGCGGCGACCCCATCGCGTCAGCTGTACGAAAGGGAGACCCCCCGGTAAGGTCATATGTATGGTGCTTCAACCTTCGCCCGCGTCGCAGCTGATTCCTCCGCGACTCCCGGCGGAGCGCCTCGGGGTCGCCGTGGTCGCCGAATTGGTGGAACTCATCGTCACCGGGCAACTCGAAGAAGGCGCCCTCCTCCCGCCGGAGGGTCCGCTCAGCGAGCGATTCGGGGTGAGCCGCACCGTGCTGCGGGAGTCGGTGAAACGCCTGGAAGAGAAGGGCCTCGTGATCGTCTCGCAAGGGCGAGGCACCCAGGTGCTCGCTCCCGGATACTGGAACATGCTCGACCCGGTAGTGCTCTCGGCCCTCATCGACAACGACCAGAGCCTCGGCGTGCTCGACCAGCTGACGGTGGTGCGGGCCAGCCTGGAATCCGCGATGGCCGGCTCCGTGGCCGCGCGGCGCTCCCCCGAGGAGCTGCGGCGTCTGGAGAACGCGCTCACCGCCATGCGGCAGAGCGAGTCGGAGACCGATTCCTTCCGGCAGGCCGATGTGATGTTCCACTTCGCGCTGATGGAGATCTCGATGAACCGGCTCGCCGAGAACATCGCCAAGCACCTCTACAAGCGCGCGGTCGAGTCCAGCCGCTACCAGGGCATCAACCCCCCGGATGCGGTCTCCCGCACGTTGCAGGAGCACGCCGACATCGTCGACGCAATCACGCGAGGCGACGTCGCCGGCGCCGAGAAGGCGATGCACGACCACATCCACATCTCTTGGGAACGGCGTCGGCTTCCCGACCATGCCCCGCGCGGGCGAGGTGGGTCGGGGGCGGCTCAACCGAGCGAGTAGACCTCGGCCGCCGTGTCGCCGAAGATGCGGCGGCGGTCGTCGTCGGATGCGCCGCGCAGGAGGTCCTCGAGGGCGAGCTTCCAGCGCCCGGCCCCGCCGCCCAGCTCGGCGAGAGGCCAGTCCGACCCGTAGAGCAGCCGGCCGGGGCCGAAGGCGTCGAGCGCCGTCTCGACCACGGGCCGGAAATCGCCGGGCAGCCACATGCTCGGGTTCAGACCCGACGCGAGACCGGACAGCTTCGCCGCCACGTTCGGGCAGCGTAGGCCACCGGACTCACGGGCAGGTCGTGACCGTGCGCCAGCGTCGCCACCCGCAGGAAGTGCGTGATGCCCCTGCGCCCTCGCTTCTACTCCAGAAGCACGCGGACGTCCCACGGCCCCAACTCGACCAGCGCATCGGCCTCCAGAGGCTCGGAGGAGAGGAGATCCGTGACGCCGGTCGGCAACCGCATCGAGCAAGCCTCCCATGACCAGTTGTGCAGGACTCGCAGCCGACGACCTGCGGCCGTCGTCGCTGAGGTCGTCGTGACCGAACCGGTCGTCAGAGAGCTCCAGGCGTCCCTGTCAGCTGGCACCGCCCAGGACACCAACGCAGCCGACAGTTCGGCGTTGGGCACGGTACCGACGACGGTGACGCGCCCCAGCCCCGCCTCAGCGGTGGTGATCGCCGGGTACAGGCCGAACGCGGGGTGCTGATATCGGGCGAGGATCTGGACCGAGCTGTCCGTGACCTGCAAGTAGTCGACCCATGCTGCGCCGGCGGCGGCGTCGGGCAGCTCCAGTGCGCCGTCGGAGCCCGTCACGCGCACCGGTGTCGCCAGATTGCTGAACTCCTGGTAACTGACGCCGGCGGTGGCGGCGAGCCGCGCCGGCTTGACCTCCGCGCGCGCTCGGGCTTCGGTGTCCGCATATCCAGTGCGCGGTCCGAGCACCAGGTGTCCGCCCGCCTCAGCGTAGTCGCGCAACCAGTCGAGCAGCGCGTCGCTGGCAACGTAGAGCGCCGGCGCCAGCAGGACCGGCAGCTCGGCGGCGACCTCGGCCGGTTCGCGGAGCCGCGTGCCTTCGCCCTGTTCGACCAGCTGGACGTCGTGGACGATTCGCACCGGCGCACCGGCGTCGAACGCTCCCCGGTAGAAGGCGTGCAATATCCGCTGGTAGCTGTCTGGGTCCGCGGAGCCGTCGTCGTGGGCGAGCGCCGGCTGACCTTCGAGGCCCCACATCGACTCGTTGGACCACAGCAGCCCCACGGTGGCGTCCGGGACGAGTCCGCTCAGGTGGTCCTCTGCAGACTTGATCTCTGCACCCAGCGCGGCCAGCTGCTCGTAGACCCGCCCGGGCCGCTGGTCGTGAGGGAGAATTCCGATCCAGAACGTCTCGGTACCGAAGTGCAATGTGTGCCAGTGCCAGTACTCGATCATTCGTGCGCCCCGGGCGATCATTGCCCAGGCGGCCTGTCGCCACTGGCCATCGAACGCGGGCGCGTTCATGGCCGGGCCGCCGATGGCCCCGGCATTCGTCTCGGTGACGAGGAACCGCGCCTGCTTCGATGAGTACATCCGGTCTGCGCTGTGGAATATCGCCCAGGTCCCGCTCGTAGTCCAGCCCGGCGTGAGGTGTTCTGTGGCTGGGAGAGCGAGACCGTCCTGCATCGCGTAGTAGGGATTGCCCGCGGTCACATCCAGCGCTGCCGTCAGCTCCGGGTCCTGCACTCCTGGCCTGTCGTAAGCGATGCAGGTGGTCACGAACTTCTCGGCGCCAGCGATCTCCCGGACGATCTCGGCCTGCCAGCCGATGAACTCGGTGACCATCCGGGCCTGGAACTTCCGCCAGGCGAGGTCGTACTGTGGTTGGGCGTTGTTGTCCGGTCGCCAGAGATCCGCCCAGGTAGTGAGCCGATGCGACCAGTAGACGAGTCCCCACTCCCGGTTCAGGGTCTCCACGTCGCCATAGGTGCGGCGCAGGTCGTCGACGAAAGCCTGGAACACACCCTCGTTGTGCAGCAGCTCGAGACCGGGTTCGTTGTCCACCTGGAATCCGACCACTGCGGGATGGTCGTGGTAGCGCCCGACGACGGCACGGATCACGCGCTCGGCGTGGAAGCGGTAGGCGGCGTGCGTCAGGTCCATTTCTTGACGGGCCCCCCAACCGATGCGCTCTCCGGTGCGTCGCTCTCCGGCGATCTCGGGATACTTGCGCGTCAACCACGGGGGTACGGCGTAGGTGGGCGTACCCAGCACGACGGCGATCCCTCGCGAATGCGCGCCGTCCAGGACTGGCTGCAGCCAGTCAAGGTCGAACACTCCGTCCTCTGGCTCCCAGGTGGCCCACGTGGACTCGCCCACCCGGATCACGGTGAACCCAGCTTCCTGCATGAGGTCGAGGTCCTCGTCGAGCCGGGGGGAGGGTTGGTACTCGTGGTAGTACGCGGCGCCGAAGAGCACGCGGTTGTCAATGTCTGTCAAGGCAACGAGGTCCTAATCTTGAGGGGTAGGTGAGACGGGCGACGGCGCCGATCGTGGGCCGGCAGCGAGGCGCCCCGCGCCAGGGATGTCGCGGGGGCGCCTCGCCGGCGGTGCCGGTAGCTGCGTTACCGGGTCTCGGCCGCGGCGACAGTCTCGCACCGCGGGTCGATACCGCCGAGGTTGGCGTTGAGCTCCGTGCGGTACTCGGGGGCGACGCCCGCCGCGCAGATGACCTCCCACGCAGCGCTGGGCCAGTTGCTCCCGCTGACCCGGACGTTGTCGATCAGCCGGTTGTTGCGCGCCTCGGCGTTCGGCATCTGGGCACCGCCGGAGTTGTACCAGTTCTCCTGCAGCGTGTTGTCGTTCGTGCCGTTGCCGGCGCTGTACGCGTTGGTGAACACCCACGGGTTCGCGCCGCTCAGGACGTTGTGCCGGGAGAGGATGTAGCGGCTGCCCTCGTCCAGATAGATGCCGACGCCGGAGACCTTGTACAGGTAGTTCTCCTCGATGACAGTCCCCGGGCTGGCCGAGAGGTTGTAGATGTTGCCGGAGTCGGCGAAGTCGCGCTTGATGTCGTGCACGAGGTTGCCCGCGATCAGGTTGTCCTTCAGTGTCGTCGGCGTCTGGTAGATCGGGTTGTACTTGTAGTACCCGCGGTTGAGGTACTCCTGGGAGCCGCCCGGGTCGTTGATCCCCCAGCCGTAACCGGTGTCGATTGCGTAGGCGAGGTCCCTCACCTCGTTGTGGACGATCTGCGCCCTGGTCACGTAGGTGCTCAGGATGCCGGAGGTGTCCTGGTACTCCATGGCGACGTGGCTGATGGTGTTGTTGTCGATGAGGATGTCCTGGTTCGTCATCCGGGGGTCGCTGGGGTGGTGCGCGTCCGCCCGGATCCCGCCCACGAACAGGGCGTGGCCACCGACCTGGGTGAACACGTTGCCGGTCACGGCGATGTTGCTGGCGCCGAGCCCGATCCCGGTGAGCACCGCGTTGTCGTCGTTGCCGATGCCGAGGCCAGAGGACCCGAGGTTGCGGAAGGTGTTCCGCGCGAAGGTGATGTGGTCGGCGGCGGACACCTGCACGGCGGAAGGCATCTGGAACCAGGTGTTGCGCGTCCGCTCGTACGGCTCGCAGCCGCGGCTGCAGTTGGCCAAGGCGTCGGCGGGGCGGTAGTCGTACACGCCCTTCAGGTAGCCCCCGTTCTGCTGGCTGACGTACCCCTCGGCCGAGGAGGGGCCGAGCCAGGAGGTCCCGGTGAAGGTGAGACCGCTGAACTCCAGGTGGGAGACGGGGGCGTCATAGGTGCCGCCGACGCTGATGAGGGTCTCCACCCGCGGGAGCTCGATGTCGAGGTCCTGTGGGTTCACGCCGTCCGCGGGCTTGTAGTACAGCTTCCCCGCGTCGGGGTCGACGTACCACTCCCCCGCCTGGTCCAGGAAGCTGAGTGAGTTCGCCAGGAACCACGTCGACTCGGCGAGCAGCGAGTTCTGCACCGTGTCCCAGCCCCACGTGTTGTTGTCCCACGCGGGCTGGGCCATCGTGATCGTGCTGCCCACGATGCTCTGCACCGGGGAGTAGCGGTCGGTGAAGTCGCCGAGCGACTCGAACTCGATCCGGTCCTGGTCCGGCAGGTCCGCCAGGTAGGCGAGCGCCGGATTGTTGATTGTCATCCCCGTGGCGGTGAGCGTCAGGTCGGTAAGCGCCAGCTTGGTAGCGGCCCGCGGCGCGGCGACGCCGTCGACGTAGAGCTGCCGGGTCTCGAAACCGGCCGGCGTGTCCGCCACGTAGATGTTCGCGGCCTCGTCATGCTTCTCCCAGCCCGAGAGCTGGGTCGAGCCCGAGATCTCGGGGTGCGCGCCCTCAGCAGCCGTCCAGCGCACGGTGTGCCCGTCCCGGCCGCTGTCCTCCGCACGGAACTCGAGCGGGCTGTCGATGCGGTAGGTGCCGTCGGCGAGTACGACGGTGACATCGCCCTTCCCCTTGGCGGCCTCGTGTCGCACGACGCCCTGCACATGCTCCAGCGAGCACGGGTGCTGCTCCTGGCACTGCCCTTCGTCGCGACCGTCGGGTGACGCGTAGTAGACACTGTCCTTCTCCGGTGGTGCCGCCTGGGCGACCGATGTGCCCAGACCGCTCAGGAGCAGGGCTGCCGCGGCGGCAGATCCGGCAGCCGCTGGCCACCAGCCCTTCCTTCGGACAGAGACTTCCCGCGTATGTGACATCAATGTCATGGCTCTTCGCTTCCGTGATGTTGAGCAGGGCTGCTTTGCCCCGCGTCTACGAAATCATACGTGTGACGTATGCGCAAGGGGCGCCGGGCGGAAGTCAGCGCTGGCGCAGCAGGCCTACGTGGCGTTGTGGGACCTGAAGGCCAACATGGCTGAGGAGCCGCTCTGGGGCGTGACGGGACCGCGTGCCCGGGCTCCCAGGGTCACAAGGGATCACCGAAGATAACGGCAGGGATGTAGCCGAAGAGTCCGGCTCAGGAGGCCGCCGGGTGACGAGCTGTCGCGCTTGGTCGGCAGCCGACGGTGCGGCCAGGAGTCGATGATGTGAGCCTTCATCGCGGACTCTGCGGCCGCGGCGTCTCCGGCCGTCGTGCGCTCAGCCCACCCACGCGTGCGCCGCCGCATCCGGCCTCACAGCGCGCGTTCCGCACGGTCGTCTTCTGCGATGAGTCGCAGTCCCGCCCGATGCGGACGCACGTGAGGCCCCGCGGGCACGAGCCAGCTCGCAGACCGCTGGCTCGCCAGGATCGCCTCTTCGTCGACACTCACCCCGTGACCCGGCGCATCGCCCAGCACGATGCCCCCGTCCACGATTTCCTGGTCGATCGTCACGCCGAACGGCGCGCCCAGATCCTGCACCTCGGTCACCATGTGGTTCGGGACTGCGGTAGCGGCATGCGCGACCGCCTGATTGGAGGTCAGCCCGACGGGACTGATCGGAAGGTCATGAGCATGAGCGAGGTGCGCAACCCGAAGGAAGTGGGTGACACCCCAGACGCAGCCAACCTGCACGATGTCGACGCCGCCGGCATCCAGCAACGGGCGGAACTGCTCGAGTCCTGTCAAGTTTTCGCCCGTGGCGACCGCGGCTCTCACCGCATTGGACAATCTTGCGTGACCCGGAGCATCCCACCTTCGCAGCGGCTCCTCGACCCAGGTCAGATCGGTGTCCCTCTCGAGCGCCGTCACATATCGCACCGCCTGCTTGAGGTTCCAGGACTCGTTCGCGTCGAGCATGAGAGCGGGGTGACGGGTGTTCGAGCGGAGTTCATCTCCGATGATCTGCAGCCGGCGCCGGTCGGAATCGAGATCGCGGCCACCTTTGAGTTTGGCGCTCGTGAACCCCAACTCGGCCATGGTCTTGTAGAAGGCGGCGAGTTCTTCGTCGTCCAGGGCGATGTCGAGCCCCGAGGCGTACCCGCTGACGAATCTGTCTCTGCCACCCAGAACCCGCGCCAGAGCGGCTCGCCGGCGATCTTCGCTTTCAGGTCCCACAGCGCCATGTCCAGCGCGCCGATCCCCCCGAAGGTCGCGCCCGCGTGCCCGGCCTTGAAGACGCGTGCCAGCATCCGGTCGTACAAAGCTGCGACCGCACGCGGATCTTCGCCTTCGAGTGCCGGGAACAGCCGGTCGATGTCCTGGTCCGAGCCGGTACCGATGCCGGTGATGCCGGCGTCCGTCTCCAGAATCACGATAGGTACTTCGGTCAGCCCGTTGTCGATGTACCCGTTCACGTCACCGATCGGGCGCCCCCAGTCACGGAACGTGCGGATGCATCGGTAACCAGTGATCTTCATTTCGCCCTTGACTTTCCGTTGCCCTAAACTAGAAACAGCATACATCACATGTTCAATCTGCCCAGATGACCGGGGCGCCCGGTTGAATAAAGCAGCGGGCCCCCCGCCGCTGGAGGAGCATCCATGAAGTCCCGACAGATCGACCGCGGCCTTTCCCTGACAGAGATCGGCTTCGGTGCCGCGCAACTCGGCAACCTGAATCGCGTTATCTCGGACGACGATGCTCGCGCGGCCGTCGACACCGCATGGGATGCCGGCATCCGGTACTTCGACACCGCGCCGCACTACGGCCTGGGCCTGTCCGAAAGGCGCCTCGGCGCCGCGCTTCGCTCGCGCGACCGCGACGCATATGTGCTCTCCACCAAGGTCGGACGCCTGCTCGAACCCCATCCGGCGGGAGCGAGCAGCCTGGACGACGGCGGCTTCCTCGTCGAGGCGCTGACGAAGCGCGTGTGGGACTTCTCGCGCGACGGCATCCTGCGCTCCGTCGAGGACAGCCTCGACCGCCTGGGGCTTGACCGCATCGACATCGCGTACCTGCACGACCCGGACGATCACTGGCAGGCCGCCTCGACGACGGGGGTCTCGGCTCTCATCGAGCTTCGCGACCAGGGCGTTATCCGCGCGGTCGGAGCGGGTATGAACCAAGCGGCGATGCTGGCGGAATTCATCCGCCGCTGCGACGTCGACGTCATGATGGTCGCCGGCAGATACACACTTCTCGACCAGTCGGCGGCGGACGAGCTGCTGCCACTGGCGGAGGAGCGCCACGTCGCGCTCGTCGCCGCGGCCGTGTACAACTCCGGTCTGCTCAGCACGGACCGACCTGCCCACGGTGGGCGCTTCGATTATCGCGAGGCCGACGAGCAGACGCTCGCCCGCGCACGGCAGATCGCCGATCTGTGCGATCTGCACGGCGTCACGCTGCCCGCCGCCGCGATTGCCTTCCCCCTGCTTCGACCGCAGATCGCGTCGGCCGTCGTCGGCATGCGCAGCGCCGCCCAGGTCTCCTCCACACTCGAGCGCTACCGGGCGCACATCCCGCCGGCGCTGTGGCAGCAGCTGCGTGACCGGGGGATCCTGCACGCATGAACCGCATCGTCGACGCCCATCACCACATCTGGGATCTCGCGGCAGCCCACTATCCGTGGCTCGGCCCGGAAGCAGGCCCGCTCTTTCGCTCTTTCCACGTCGACGAGACCGCTCCGGCGAGGCAGAGCCGGGGAATCGACGCCGTCATTCTCGTACAGGCGGCGGACAACGACGAGGACACGGCGCATCTGCTTTCGGTGGCCCGCGCGCAGCCCGATGTCGCGGGGGTCATCGCGTGGACGCCTCTGGACGATGCCGAAGGCACGCACAGACGCCTGAGCAAGTGGGCGGACCAGGATGCTCCCGTGGTCGGCATCCGAAGTCTGCTCCACGAGCGGCAGGACACCCGATGGATTCTGAGTCCGGCGGTCGAAGACGGGCTCCGAGCGATCGCCGACGCGGGAATGCCGCTCGATTACGTGACCGCCGACCACAAGGCGCTCGCCCACCTGCCGGAACTGACGGCGCGGCATCCCGATCTCGTCGTCGTCGTCGATCACCTGGGCAAGCCGCCCATCGGCGGGGACCGGGACTCGTTCGACGACTGGCGACGCTTGCTGCTCGCCGCGGCGCGCTCCCCTCTTGTGCGCGCCAAGCTCTCGGGCCTCTACCCCGCCGACGGTCCCCTGGATAGGTGGCGGGCAGACGATATCCACCCCTTCGTCGACACGGCGATCGAGATCCTCGGCCCGTCCCGTCTTCTGATGGGAAGCGACTGGCCGATCGCAGAACTCGCGGGAGGGTATCAGCGCACCTGGGATGCGCTCGCCTCGACAGTCGCATCCCTGAGCGACGGCGAGCGGCGCGATGTGATGGGTGGCACTGCCGACCGGGTCTATGCACTCCAGGGCGTTACGCGAGGCGCCCACGACTGACGCCGGCGGGTCGCCGGCAATCAGTCGAGGTGCCACACCTCCTCCAGCGGCTGCCAGTTCGGCACGTCCGCATCCGCCGTGAACGGCACCTGGCACGGCGCAGTGCGCGCCCACCACTCCTGTGTCACGGGATCAGCCGCCATCCGACGCTGGTCGGCGTCGAAGTCGTCGCCGATGTACTCGTAGTAGCCGAAGAGGACGTCCTCGATCACGTAGATCGAGAAGTTCCTGATGCCGCACTGCGTGATCGTCGCCTCCACGCCCTGCCAGGCATCGCGATGCAGAGCAAGATATTCCTCGCGCTTGTCCGGTCGCACGCGGCAGACCATGGCATAGCGCTGCATCAGCCTTTCGTTCCGCCTGCGGTCATGCCGGTGACCAGGAATCGCTGCGAGAACAGGAAGATGATCAACACCGGTGCCACCGAGATGATCGTCGCCAGCGCGAGCGTCGGCACCTCGATGTTCACCGTACCGGCCGACGTGGGATTGAACAGCGGAACGTTCGAGAGCAGCTCGGCTAGTCCCACCTGAATCGGCGCCTTCCTGCCGGGCACCATCACGAAGGGCAGGAAGTAGTTGTTCCAGTTGCCGACGAAGTTGAAGAAGCCGACCAGGGCGATGACGGGGGTTGCCAGGGGCATCGCGACTCGCCAGAAGACCCGGAACTCACTGGCTCCGTCGATGCGGGCGGCATCCAGAAGGTCTCGGGAGACGCTGGTGGAGAAGTAGATATAGGTGAGGTAGACCCCGAACGGGAAGAACGAGAACGGCAGGATGACCGACAACGGGTTGCCGATCAGCCGCACGGCGCTCAGCTCGAGGAAGATCGGCAGCACCAGGGCGGTGTTGGGAATGAGCATCACGACCAATGTCGTGACCAGGAGCGCGCGACGTAGGCGGAAGTCGGTCAGCGCGAGGGCGTAGCCTGCCGGGATGCTGACGACGAGCGTGAGGACGAGCGCCGCTCCGGAGTAGAAGGCGGCGTTTCCCAACCATGTCCAGATGATGCCGTTCTGGAACGCCGACAGGCTCTGCCAGTTCTCGACGAGCGTGCCGAAGCCCCCGAACATGAACGGGTTCTCGGTCAGCAGCTGCAAAGGCGTCTTCGTAGGCGCCAGCAGAAGCCAGATCAATGGCAGCACGAAGAACACCACGAAAACCAGCGCAACGACAATCGCGAGAGCGCGACCGAGCCAGCCGCGTGGCGACCTCGCCGTTCGGCGATCGCGGGTCAGTACTGCGTCAGTCGCGCTCAAAGAGACCTCCACGGAAGACGAAGAACGCGGCCAGTCCGAGTGCGACCACGAGAAGGATGAGGGAGATCGCCGCAGAGCCGTTGAAGTCGTTCTGTCGGAACGCGTACAGGTAGGCGAGCTGGTTCAGTGAATAGTCGCCGGGCACAACGCCCTTGCTGGCTTGAGAGAGGATGCGCGGCTCGACGAAGAGCTGCGTTCCCGCCGCAAGCGTCATGATTCCCATGTACGAGATCCATTTGCGCAGCAGTGGCAGTTGGATGTACCAGGCCGTCTTGACCGCACCGGCGCCATCGACGCGCGCCGCCTCCATGACTTCCTGACTGATGTTGTTGAGCGCTCCGTACATGATGACGATCCACCCACCGGCGCCGGTCCAGAAGGCGATGATCGTGAAGATGACCGGAAGATTCTCGATCGAGACGGTTTCGACGAAGCTGTCCATGCCGAGAGCGCGCAGGATGCCGGAGACCGGGCTGACGGAAGGGTCGAGGAGGAACAGCCACAGCATCACGCTGGACGCGCCGGCCAGTGCGCCAGGGATGTAGTACACGAACCGCGTCGACATCGACATCCACCGAGCGCGGAACGCGTGAACGATCAGGGCAAGGAGGACGACGAAGATCGTCTGGAAGGTCAACCAGATGACCAGGTACACCGCGACGTGCTGCACGGCAGGCCAGAATCGGTAGTCGTTGAACACCCTCACGAAGTTGTCGAGGCCGACGAAGGCGCCTTCGTGGGTGAATGCCAGGAAGATGGCGTACAGGGTAGGGAGCAGGCCGAACAGGACCAGCAGGATGCCGTATCCCGCGCTGAAGGTGTAACCCATTCGCGCCTGTGCGCGGTTCGGGTTCTTGCGTCTGGTGCGCGGCTCCCGCCGCCGGCCATCCAGCTGGCCGACGGCGGGAGCCGTCATGTTAGAGATTGCGATGAGCTTCTTCTTTCCCACATGAGCGATCGTTACTGGGCGACGGTGTAACCCTGGACCTGCGCCTCGTTCTCCATCTCCTGCTGCCACTCGGGCGCGACCGACTCGATCGTGTCACCGGCAGCGAGCGCGGGCAGGACGATCTTCGAATACGCGGTCTCGGCGCTGAAGCTCGGGTAGCCCCAGCCGCTCCACACCTGGCTCGCAGCATCCACCACCGTCTGCTCGAAGTCTCCGACGAAGTATCCGCCATTGGCCTGTTTCGCGATCCACTTCTCAGCGGCGTCGGCGTAGGCGGGGTAGCCGCCTGTCAGTTCCACCTGGTACTCGTCCGAACTCGTTACGAACTCCATCATGGTCTTGACCGCGTCGAGGTTCTTCGTGTGGCTGGATGCGAACCACGTGCCGCCGCCCACGTTGCCGGTTGCGATCTCCTCACCCTCCCAGTGCAGAGGCGCGCCGGCGCCGATCTGACCTGCGGGAACGTTGAGGCTGTCGGGGTTCTGGAAGAGGGCGCCGGTGAACCAGACCGGTCCCGGCATGCCCAGCGCCTTGCCCTGGTACTTCTGCACGAAGTCCGAGCTGAACACGCTGTCCTTGGTCAGCGTGCCGTTCGCGACCATGTGGTCGAGCAGTTCAGTCATCTTCTGTGAGTTCTCAGCCGAGACGTCGCTACTGAACGTGTCGCCGTCGAGTTGGAAAACGGGAGCCTGTGCACCCCAGTAGTAGACGAGCATGCCGAGGAACGCGTCGCCCACCGAGCCGAGGATGTAGCCCGGGTGCTCGGCAGCGAGCTTGTCGCTCAGCTGCTCATATTCCTCCCAGGTCGTTGGGATCTCGTAACCGAACTGGTCGAACAGCGCCTGGTCGTACCAGAACACCGATTGCGCCAGATCGTTGCGCAGACCGTAAACGGTTCCGTCGACCGTGAGCGGGTCGAGCGATCCCGGCGTGAAGCCGTCGAGGAAGTCTTGATCGAACCACCCCTTGTTGACGGGGGCCGCGAAGGCCTGAACGCCGTTGGTCTCCTTGGAAGCCCACGACGCGTCGTTGTTCTGTGTGGAGAAGACGACATCGGGCCACCCCTCGCCTGCCTGGTCGAAGAGCGCGATCTTGGTCTGGAAGCTCCCCGAGCCGCTGGCGTTCCCGTCGTACGTCTCTACATTCACGTCGATGTCGGGATACTTCGCCTGGAAGGCTTCAATCGCCGGTTCGCGGGATGCATCCACCCACACGGTTATGGGGCTGTCCTTGACCTGCTCGGCGGGGGTGAATCCGAGATCAGAGCCGTCTCCGCCGCCGCCGCCGCCGCTGCTGCACGCGGAAAGAGCGATGATCGCAGTGGCTGACGCCGCAACAGCGATGGTCCGGGCGAATCGAGTGAAGCGGCGTTGCTGTGAAGCCATTTCAGGTTCCTTGTCTGGTCGACGACGTTGACGACGAGCCGCAGTCAGCGACCCGCACGCCATTAGATCATACATGTGACCTATGTACAATGACGTGCCTCGTGCGCTGCCGCGAACGGCAGTGTTATTGTCATATGACGTCATACCAATGGAGAATTCATGCGCGCACTGCAGTACCTCTCCGCACAGCAGGTCGCTGTTGCGGACGTACCCGAACATCCGCCCGGCCGAGGCGAGGTGCAGATCTCGGTGGCCTTCGCCGGTCTGTGCGGTACTGATCTGCACATCTATCACGGCCATATGGATGCGCGAGTGGCAGCCCCCCTGACGTTCGGCCACGAGATGAGCGGCGTGATCACTGCCGTGGGCGACGGCGTCGAAAACTGGACCGAGGGGGACCGTGTCACGGTCATGCCGCTCTCCTGGGACGGCACGTGCCCGGCCTGTCTCGCGGGCAACGAGCACATCTGCCAGAACCTCGACTTCATCGGGATCGACTCCCCCGGAGCGCTGCAGGAACGCTGGAACGTTCCTCAGGAGACTCTGGTGCGCCTGCCGACCTCGCTCGCCCTCGATGAGGCAGCGCTCGTCGAACCGGTGGCCGTCGCCGTGCACGACGTCCGGCGGTCTGAGCTCATCCCGGGCGACCGGGTGGTGGTGCTCGGCGGCGGGCCGATCGGAGTGCTCATCGCCACGGTGGCCCGCCACGAGGGTGCCGAGGTCGTCGTCGTTGAACTCGACGAGCGCCGCCGCGCGCAGATCGCCGACCTGGGCATTCGCACGCTCGATCCCGCAGCGCAGGACCTCACTCAGGCTGTCAACGAGTGGACCGCAGATGCCGGCGCCGATGTGGTGTTCGAGGTCTCCGGCGCTGCCGCCGCGGTGGCCAGCGCCACGTCGCTGCCGAAGGTGCGCGGCACGCTGGTGGTCGTCGCCATCCACCCGCAGCCGCGCGCCGTCGACCTGCAGCGGGTGTTCTGGCGGGAACTGCGCATCCTGGGGGCGCGCGTATACACGCGCGCAGACTTCGAGAGGGCAGTCGAATTGGTCGCCGGCGGAGTCATCCCCACCAGCGCGCTGATCAGCCGCGTCGTCGACCTGGCGCAGACCGGCGAGGCTTTCGCTGCACTCGAGTCGGGGGAAGCTATGAAGGTGCTGGTGGATGTCTCCGGCACGGGCGCCGTCCGATGACGACGCTGTTCGATCTGACGGGAACGACTGCCGTCGTCACCGGCGCCAGCCGGGGCATCGGGCGCGCGATGTCGGAGGCGCTCGCCTCAGCGGGCGCCCATATCGTCGGGGTGAGCGCGACGCTCGCCTCGGGCAGCGAGGTCGAACGCGCGATCACCTCGGCGGGCGGCTCGTTCGAGTCGGTCTCGTGCGACTTCGCGGACCCGGATGCCGTTCGCTCGCTCGCGGAGGACCTCTCCCCCCGGCGCGTGGACATCCTCGTCAACAACGCGGGAACCATCGAGCGCGCGCCCGCCGCGGACCACCCGATCTCGTCATGGGACCGCGTGCTGCAGGTGAACCTCACGAGCCAGTTCCAGCTCACACAGCAGGTCGGCCGAGGAATGCTCGAACGCGGACGCGGCAAGATCATCTTCACCGCTTCCCTGCTGAGCTTCCAGGGGGGCATCAACGTGCCCGGCTACACGGCAGCGAAGTCGGGCATCGCGGGTCTGACCAAGGCGCTCGCCAACGAATGGGCGTCCGGCGGCGTGAACGTCAACGCGATCGCGCCCGGCTACATCGCGACCGACAACACCGCGGCATTGCGCTCCGACCCGGACCGCTCGCGCAGCATCCTGGAGCGAATCCCCGCAGGTCGCTGGGGCGAACCGGGGGATCTCGCTGGAGCGACGGTCTTCTTGGCATCCCGCGCATCGGACTACGTCTCGGGCATCGTGCTCCCGGTCGACGGAGGGTGGCTCGGCAGATGAGTGCAGTGATCGGCCCAACCCTCGCATCGTTGCTGCAGAACGCCCAGTTCACCCGCACCGCGCGAGTCCTCAAGTCAGAAGGTTGGCTCGACTGGCACCTGCTCATCGCCATAGTCAATATCGATGAACTCCGATTCCACCTGGCGGCGCTGCAGGGCCGCATCGAGGTGCGCGCCTGCAGGAGGAGTCCGAGGCGTAGCAGCACCCACGACGTGACGGGGCCGAGCGCACCAGCGCCCGGCCCCTCCCGCGGTTCAGCGGTCACCCTGCAGTGGCGAGAGGTCGTCGTCGACCGGCGTCTCGCTGGTGCCAGAGCAGAGGCCGTCGGGCAGCCGATCGCGGATCCACGCGGATGACTGGCACACCTCGCTCGAAGGCAGCCGGACGTGATTGGATCCGGATCCCTTGCCGTTGTCGGATCCCCCGTCGGTCAGGCCGCACCCGGCCAGCACGGCCACGGCCACAGCGGCCGGGAGGACGAGGAACGCGCGTGCGTTCATGATGATGTTCCTTCCTTCGGTGCGAGCTCCGGCTGGAGCATCGCTGACCTCACGGTAGGAAGGCAGCGACGGCGCCACATGACGAGGGCCGACCATCTTCGGCCGCACGCGGGAGTAGTCAATTCGGATCATCGCCGCAGCCACCACAGCGCACTATCGTGAGCAGATGCGGGAATGGTCCGCCCCGGCACTCCCGGCGGGCTGGACGACATCCGGGCAGCCGCCGTTCATCGCTCGACACGAAGAGGTCGCAGCGCTCGAGTCGGCGTGGGCCGACGCAGTCGGCGGTGCCGGCCGCGCGGTCTTCGTGAGCGGCGAGCCCGGCTCGGGAAAGTCGCGGCTCGTGAGCGAGGTCTGCATTCGGCTCCGCGAAAGCGGCGCTGCGGTGCTGGCCGGGTCGTGCATCCAGGAGCTCGGCACACCGTTCGAACCCTTCGACGAGCCGCTCCGAGTGCTGCTTCCGGCGTACCGGGCGCAGGCAGTGAACCCGTCCGACGTGGAATCGGGCGAGCTGCTGGAGCGGGTACTCGAGCGAACCGGGCAGGATGCCGCCGACCGGTCGATGGGTCAGGAGCGCGTGTTCGCCGCGGTGATCGACGTGCTGCGCGCCGCGGCAATGTCGCGCCCTCTGGTGTTGGCTCTCGACGACCTGCACTGGGCGGGGCCGGCGGCGATTCAGCTGCTCAGCCGGGTGGTCGAGGGCGCCGCCGACGCCAAGGTGCTGCTCCTCGGCACCCTTCGGAACGCGCCGCCGGACCGGTCGGACGCACTGGCCGACACGCTCGCGTCGCTCTCCCGGCTGCGCGGTGTGCTGCGCCTCGACCTCGATCCCTTCACCGTCGAGGAGATCACCGACTACGTCGCGATCCGCGCCGGCCTCTCGCGCGCCGGTGCTCGCGAGTCGGCCGAACTGCTCCGCGAGCTCACGGGCGGCAATCCGTTCCTCCTCCGAGCCATGTGGCGTCCGGTCGTCGAGGCGGAGCGTCAGGGCGACCAACGCGTGATCGAACTTCCCGACTCTGTCAGCGACATCGTGCGGTCTCGCATCGCGACGCTCGACCTCGCCCAGCGCTCGGTGCTCGGGCTCGCCGCGGTGCTCGGTGAAGAAGTCGATCTGGGCGAGGTGATCGGCATCAGCGCGACATCCGTCGAAGTCACACTCGAGGCGATGGATGCGGCAGTGCGCACCCGCCTGATCGAGCCACCGCGTGTGCCGGGCGACCGCTACCGGTTCGCGCACGCCATCGCACGACAGGCGGTCATCGATCTCATGCCGGGCACCGATGTGCTACGCACCCACGCGCGCATCGCGCAGGTGCTCGAGGCGGAATTCCCCGCAGCGCCACGGCTCATCCAGCGCCTGGCCCACCACTACTCGGCCGCACGTGCACTCGGGTTCGGAGACCGTGCGGTCACCTACCTCGTTCGAGCCGCACAACTCGCACAGGACCGAGTCGCCTACGAGGATGCGGGCCGGTTGTTCGAGCGCGCGTCGGAGATCACGCCCGACGCCGACGAGCGCGCCGAGTTGCTCCTACGGTCGGCGGCGAGCTGGCACATGGCGGCGGACACTCCGCAGGCACGGAGGCTCTACGAGCGGGTGACTGTGGAGTCGGGCAACCCGCGGCTGCGGGTCCGGGCGGCGATCGGGTACGAGGACGCGTCATGGCGGCCGGGCCTGCCCGGACATCGTGCACTCGAGCTGCTGTCGAGGGCGCTGGCCTCGGTCCCTCCCGACGAGACGGACTCGCTGTACATCGAGGCGCTCGGGTCCGTCGCACGGGCGACGGCGTTCACCGGCGCGATCGACGAGGCCGAGCTGATCGGCGATCGGGCAGTCGAGCTCGCGCGGACCCGCGACGATCCGCACGTGCTGATCGCCGTGCTGCGCTCGACGAGCTCGATGACCCTCCGACCGAGCAGCGTCGCGAAGCGACAGGACCGGGTGAGGGAATTGCTGCCACTGGTGCGGCCGACGGGAACGGAGTGGATCGGGGCGGCCGCGGTACAGTTCGGAGGGAACGCCTACCTCCTCGGCGACCGTGCCGGCATGGACCAAGCAGAGCGCGACTGCGTGGAGCTGGGTCGGCGGTGGAGCCGCCACCACTGGGACTACTGGGTCGGTTGCGTGCGTTTTCTCCGCGCCCTCATCGCCGGCCGCCTTGACGATGCGGCGACCGCCTGCCAGAACGTGCAGCGCCATGAGAGCTCGTTCCGGTCCGACGCCACCGCGAGCGCGACGGCACTGCAGAGCTACATGGTGCGCCGTGAGTCGGGTCGGGTCGAGCGCGTGCGGCCGCTCATCTCCGGCACTGAGTCGGCGGCCGAACACTGGGCCCCGGGGCTGCTGGCGATCTACACGGAACTGGGGCTCAGCGAGCCCGCCAGCCGGACGCTCGACTGGATGCTCGAGCAGGTCGGGCCGGATGCTGGGAACTCGAGCGACTGGCCGGGGCGCCTCGCGTTCATGACCGAGGCCGCGATCTGGCTCGAGGATGTCCGTGCTGCCGAACGCCTCCACCCGTGGCTGTCGGACTACACGGGCCTCAACCTCATGTCGGGACTCTTCGTCGCTCCGTTCGGACCCGCCGACCTCTATCTCGGCAGGCTCGAGTCGCTCCTCGGCATCGGCTCGCCGGGCGTGCGCTTCGAACGCGCCCTCGAACTCGCCGAGCGGAGTGACGCCGCACTCCACTTCGCCCGTACGCTCGGCGCGACCGCTGAGCACCTGCGCCGCACGGACCCGAGCTCAGAGGAGGCGTCGGCTTTCGCGGCCCGCGCCCGAGCGATTGCCGAGCCCGCCGGAATGGTCAAGGTGCTGCGTGAGCTCGACGTGGGCACCGCGGCATCCGCCCCCGAGGCAGCGGGCGGACTCACCGCGCGTGAATGCGAAGTCATCGCGCTCATCGCCCAGGGCAGGAGCAATCGCGACATCGCCGCACAGCTCGTGATCAGCGAGCACACTGCGGCGAATCACGTGCGCAACATCCTGACGAAGATCGGCGCGGTAAACCGCACCCAGGCGGCGATGTTCGCGCGCGAGCGCGGCCTGACCTGAGGCGGCTCGACTCGACCCCTCGCCCGGCCTTGACAGCGCACGTGGGCGGTGGAAACGTCACCCCTAGATGCGCGCTCCGGCACGTTCCGCGGCATCAATGATCAGGAGGCATCCTCATGCAGAACTCAGCCCCGAGGGCAAGTGCGACGCTCGAGATCGGACCGGCCTTCCAAGGCCAGCAGTTCAGCCCGGGAGACGACGGCTACGACGCCGCTCGTGCCGTCTACAACGGGATGGTCGACAAACGCCCTGCGTTGATCGCGCGCTGCACCGGAACGGCCGACGTCGTCGACGCCGTCGCACTCGCTCGCGAGGGGAAGCTGCCGTTGGCCGTGCGCTGCGGCGGTCACAGCGTGGCCGGCAACGGTGTCAGCGACGGGGGCGTCCTGATCGACCTGTCGGGGATGAAAGGCGTTCACGTCGATCCCGACGCGCGCGTCGCGCGTGCGAACGGAGGGGTGCTCTGGGGCGAGTTCGACCGCGAGACCCAGTTGTTCGGCCTCGCGACGCCGGGCGGCCGAGTCACGACCACCGGCGTGGGAGGCTTCACACTCGGCGGTGGCTACGGCTGGCTCTCTACCAAGTGGGGCCTCGCGTGCGACAACCTCATCTCGGCACAGGTCGTGACTGCCGATGGCCGCGTGGTCACGGCGAGCGCCGACGAGAACGCCGACCTGCTGTGGGGCCTGCGTGGCGGTGGGGGCAACTTCGGTGTGGTGACGTCGTACGAGTTCCAGCTGCACGAACTGGACCCGACCGTCATGGCGGGGCTGGTGGTGCATCCGCTCGACGACGCCGTCGAGATCGGCCGCGCCTGGCGCGACTGGGTCGAGGCCGCACCGCCCGAGGTGGGCAGCTCGCTCGTCGTCTTCATCGCGCCGCCCGAGCCGTTCATTCCCGCTGAACTGCAGGGGAAGCCGGCGCTCATGATTCTGGCCATGTTCGCGGGCGACGCCGACGAGGGCGAGGCGGTGCTCCGGCCGCTCAAGGAGCAGATCGGCCCGCCGGCGGTCGACGCGATCGACCGCATGCCGTACACCGCCTTCCAGACGATCGTCGACGGGTTCTCCCCGAAGGGCTGGTTGAACTACCACCGTGGCGAGCATCTCGTGGCGCTGAGCGACGACGCCATTGCCGCCCACGTCGAGCACGGCCGGCGAGTCAAGAGCCCCATGAGTTACTCCGTCGTGTTCCACCATGGCGGCGCGATCAGCGCGGTCGACGAGGAGGCCACGGCCTCCAGTGATCGGGATGCGCCGTACATGTGGCATCCGATCGCCGCGTGGACCGACCCGGCCGACTCCGAGCGTGAGATCAACTGGGTCCGCGAATCCTCGGCGGCGATGGCACCGTTCACGACGGGCGGCGTCTACCTCAACTTCGAGCCCGACGTCGGCGAAGCGCAGGTACGCGCCGGCTTCAGCGCGGAGTCGTACGACCGGCTCGTGGCGCTCAAGGACCGCTGGGATCCCGAGAACCTGTTCCACATCAACCCGAACATCCCCCCGTCCCGCCAGCCTGCAAACACCTGACGGGCGGCCGGACCGACTAGACGACGCCGGCGAGCGTGCCGCTCGGCATCATGCGGCCGTCGACCTCGGTGATGACGTCGGCGGGGATTCCCGCGCGCACTGCCGCCGCCCGGATCGCCTCGATCGACGGCGCCTCGTACAGGCAGTAGCTCCTGCGGCGATCGACGGAGAGAAACGAGTAGAGCCACCGCACGTCTTCCTCGTCGTTGATGAGGTTGAGGCCTGGAGCGGCTTCGAGTGGAACGGGAACGTCTTCGGCGTAGTTCCGTTCGATGATGAAATACGGCATATGCGATCCCCTTTGACGCATCTACCAGACAGGGTACGCCCGATCCAGTGATGCGGCACCGGCGCGGAGACGCTCAGCGCGACAACGGCGGCGACGCCGCCACCCGCGCGCCCTCGCCCATCCCATCGAGCAGCTCCCGCAGCGCCGAGGTCGAGCTGCGGCGCGGCTCCCACCCGAGCACCGAGCGGGCGCGCGCGGTCGACATCACCGGCACGTTCGTCGCGATGTCGATCCAGCCCGGGTCGGATGCCTGCAGGCGGAGCATCCACGTCACTGACACGATCGCCCGCAGCACCGCGCGCCGCAGCGGCACGACCCGTCGCGCCCCGAAGACCTCGCCGAGCGCCACGGGATCGAGCACCGGCTCGCCCGCAACATTGAACGCCCCGCCGGCACGTTGTTCGATGATGCGCGCGAACGCGTCGGCGAGGTCATCGGCGTGCACCGCCTGCGACACCACCTGCACCGGAACGGCCAGCATCGGCAGCCGCACCCGCCCGAGCCAGCGTTTCGGCACGAGCCCGCCGATGAACAGCCGCCCGACCGAGCTCGCCGCGTCGTGTTGGAACACGAGCCCCGGGCGCACGCGAGCGACCAAGATCTGCGGATGCCGTGCCTCGAACTCGTCCATCGCCCGCTCGTTCGCGGCCTTGTGCCGGCTGTAGTGCGAGGTGTGCACGCCGCCGGTCGGCCAGTCCTCGCCGACGCGCGAGCCCTTCGGCCCGCGACTGTACGCACCCACCGATGACGAGACGATCACGTGCGGCACCCCGGCGGATGCCGCGGCGGCCAGCAGGTTGCGTTGCCCGACGACGTTCGTCGCCCACAGCTCCCGCTCCCGGTGGTTCGGCTGCAGCAGCCAGGCCAGGTGCACGACCGCATCGGCGCCGGCGAGGATGGCGGTGAGCCGCTCGACCGCGTCGGGCGCGGCGACATCCGCTCGGTGCCATTCGACGCCGGAGTACGGGGCGACCGTCGCATCGGGCAGGCGGCGGGCGACGCCGACGAGCTCGTGAGTGTCGGCAGCCGCCGCAGGGCCGGCGGTGTCGCGGTCCGGGCGATCGCCGCCTCCGTGCAGTCGGCGCAGTATCGCGGTGCCGATGTTGCCGGTCGCTCCAACGATGACGATGCGCATGGATGCCTCCGCTCGCGTAGTGGGCACGCTACGTCACGATGGCGCCGGCGTCCGCGGGGTTGACGCGTCGGCGCGCAGCGGTCATCGACCGTAACGCTGGTGGGCACGGGACCCGAGGAGTAGCTTGGCGGGATGGCCGTGGCGGTCGATGCAGCCGCGTACAGGGAACTCGAATCCGGGTTCACTGGTGAGCTGGTGCGGCCGACCGACGCCTCCTTCGAGAGGCTCCGGAAGGTCTGGAACGGCTCGATCGATCGCCATCCTGCCCTGATCGCTCGGTGCGCCGGAGCTGACGACATCGCAGCTGCGACGCAGTTCGCACGCCGCACTGGCCTCCCCATCGCCGTTCGCGGCGGCGGTCACAGCTTTCCCGGGCTCTCGGTGTGCGACGACGGAATCGTGATCGACCTCGCGCCGATGAAGGGCACCACCGTCGATCCCGAGGCGCGCACGGTACGCGTGCAGGCCGGGGCGCTGCTCGGCGAGCTCGATCGTGCGACGCAACCCTTCGGGCTCGCGGTGCCGAGCGGCATCGTCACGCACACCGGCGTGGCCGGCCTCACGCTCGGCGGCGGCATCGGGTGGGTCATGCGAAAGCACGGCCTGAGCATCGACCAGCTGTCGTCGGTCGAGCTCATCACCGCCGAAGGCGAGCGCGTCATCGCGAGCGAGGCCGAGAACGACGATCTCTTCTGGGGAGTGCGCGGTGGCGGAGGCAACTTCGGCATCGTCACCGCGTTCGACTTCAACCTCTGCGAGGTCGGCCCGACCGTCGTCGCCGGGCCCATCTTCTGGCCCATCGAGCAGTCGCCGCAGGTTCTCCGCTTCTATCGCGATTGGATCGCCGACGCGCCTGACGAGCTGATGACCATCGTGATGCATCGCAAGGCGCCGCCGCTCCCGTTCGTTCCCCCCGAGCTGCACGGCAAGCTCATCGTCGGTGTGGTCTGCTGCTACACGGGGCCGGTCGAGGAGGGCGAGCGCGTCGTGCGCCCCATCAAGGACTTCGGTTCACCGGTGCTCGACCTCTGCGTGCCGAAGCCCTTCGTCGACCATCAGGCGATGTTCGACCCCTCCTTCCCGCCCGGTCGCTGGTACTACTTCCGCTCTTGCGACGTAGCCGAGCTGACCGACGAGGTCATCGACATCACTGTCGAACACACGAGGCGCATCCAGTCGCCGCTGACGAGCTTCCCCATCTGGCAGCTCGGCGGCGCGGTGGCGAGGGTCGGCGATGGCGAGACCGCGTTCAACGGCCGCGGCGGCGGGCACACCTTCAACATCAACGCGGCAACAGAGACGGCCGAAGGCTTCGATGTCGAACGCGAATGGGTCCGCGATTTCTGGTCGGCCCTGAAGCCCTTCCACACGAGCGTCTACACGAACTTCCTCATGGAGGAGGGCGAGGAACGCATCCGCCAGGCCTACGGGCCGGAGAAGTACGACCGCCTCAAGGCGCTCAAGCGCAAGTACGACCCCGGCAACCTCTTCCGGCTCAACCAGAACATCCCGCCGGACTGAGGTCTGGGGCCGACTGCATGGGCAGTCATGCGGCGCTTCCTCACCCTCGCCGCACCCACGGCAGGTCGGTACCCTGAACGTGGAACCAGACCGGAGAGGGTGGTGAGTTCCATGGATGCGACGAAGCACTGGAGCATCACTGTCGACATCGACGAAGAAGACGACACCACGCTGGCGAACGTCAGCCTGCGCACGCCCGCGGGTCGGGATGTGACCGGCGTCGGCCAAGCGCAGCGCAACCCGCACGATCCGAGCGTGCCCGAGATCGGCGACGAGCTCGCGGTGGCACGCGCGTTGCGCAACCTCGCCGAGCGACTGCTGCACACGACGGAGAAGGACATCAAAGGCGCCACCGGGGAGTCGGCGCACCTGCACCGATAATGCCGAGCGGCCCGGCCGATTGCAACGCCGGATGCCGCAGCAACCGATGACTCACTCACATCGTGGTCGTGTCCGAGCCACGGTCATCGTCGAGCGCGCCCGGGTAGAGCGCATCGAGCAGCTCGAGCGGAAGATCACCGAGCACCTCCTCGAGCTCGAGCCGAAGCGGCTCATCGCCCTCGCCGCGTCGGCCCCAGATCACCGCGAGCCGATCCCGCTCGGCGACGACCGCCTCGACGACCATCGGCCGCCAGTGCGGCGGGTACTCGCCCTCGCGCCACGCGCCGCGCCCGCGCCCGTAGTGCGCGACGGCGAGGTAGCGCAGCAGCGCCGAGGTCACGAGCCCGTCGAGGAACGCCTCCTCCCAGCGCAGGCTCGACTCGCTCCGTCCGCGCACGACGTTGACGCCCTGCGCCACGCCCGCGCCGCCGAGCGCACCGAGGATGGCGCCGGCGACCATGCCTGCACCGAAGGTGAGACCGCCGGCCATCAGGTCGGCGCCGAGGCCGGTGAGCGCGCCCGAGACCACGCCGCCCAGCGCGGCCGTGCGGGTCGCGTCGAGCGGCTCGTCGACGTGGATGTCGCCGGCGACGCGCTCGAGCACCTCGTCGGCGGCCCGCCCCTCGAGGCGGTGGATCGCGATGAGCCGCTCCATGCCCTGCCGCAGGTCGGCCTGCAGGCGGGCGCTCAGCTGCTCCGCGGCATCCGTTCGCGCCTGGGATCGTGCCGGGCTCGGCAGTCCCAGCGACCCGCCGACCCGCTTCGCGAGCGATTCCGACGACGACGGAGGGGTCAGCGTCACGCGATCGGCGGCGGCGCGCGCGATCGGTCCGGCGAGCGCGGACATCGCCGCGTCGAACTCGCCCATGCGCAGGTCGCGCCAGGCGGCTGAGAGCCGTGCGAAGGCCGACCGCGAGGCATCCGGAACCAGCGGTTCGATCGCGTCGAACAGCGTGAACTCCTGCACCCAGCAGCGCGCGAAGGCGTCGAAGGCGAGCACGTCGCGCACGTTGGTCGAGGGGCCGAGCGCGGCACGCCAGCGCGCGGCATCCGCCTCTTCGGCCGCCCGCTCGCGCGGCGGCCCGGTCTGGTTGAGCAGCACAAGCACGGGCTTGCCGATCCACTCGAGCACCTCGAGCTCGGGGGCGAGGTAGCCGGCGTCGGCTGGCGCCTCGGCCGCGTTCACGAGGTAGAGCACGACGTCGGCCTGCTCGGCGACGTTGCGCACCGCGAGCTGGCTGAGCCAGAGCGCGCGGTCTTGGTAGCGGTCCCACACCTGCGACAGGAACCAGCCGATGGGGTTACGGTCCTGCCGCAGCCGGCGCGCGAGCCGCACGCTGTCGCCGAAGCCGGGGGTGTCCCACAGCGTGAGCAGGTCGCCCTCGGTCGTCTGCACGAGCGGGAACGGCGTCGACTCGGCGGTCACGTGCGGGGCGTCGCGCACCTCGCCGACGTCGCGTCCGAGCAGCGTGCGCGCGAGCGTCGTCTTGCCCGCGTTGGTGTGCGAGATGAGGGAGAGCGAGACAGCGCCAGCGTCGAGGCCGGGCACGTCGGGCGCGCGATCGGGCCCAGCGGATGCCGCGTCGTCGCTCATGTCCGCCCCCTCGCGTCGGGCGTGGCGCCGCTGCCGCCGTCGTGACCGGATGCCGCGGCGGCGAGCTCCGCCTCGGCCGCGGCCAGGTCGGGCTCGTCGAGATCGACGAACACCGGAACGCTGCCGTGCGCCTCGAGCAGCTCGCGCCACGCCGCGCGGCGTTCGTCGCGTCGCCGGGCGTCATCGCCCCAGCGCGCGAGGAACGCCGACTCGTCGACGAGCACGACAGTGGTTCCGGATGCCGCAGCACGGCCGGCCCCGCCGCCGGCACCGAGCGCCGTGAGGAACGCCCCGTGCGCATCCTCCTCGGGCGTGGCCGTGAGGCTGAACAGCGGCAGGCGGATCTCGCCAGCCGCCGCGAACTCCGTGCCCGCGGCATCCATCGCCTGGCTCTGCTCGACGTCATCACCCCACGCGAGGGGCGCATCGATCGTCGGGGCAGCGTTTCCGTACGCCCGGGCGAGCACGGCCTCGAGCCCTGCCCGCGCCTCGGGCGTGAGGGTGTAGCTGTACGGGATGACGCGCACCCGCGCCGGCTCGCCCACCCACGCCGCGACGAGGCGGCGGTAGTACGGCTCGTCGAGCGGCAGCGCCACGCGCTTCGCCCGGCGCCGCTCGACGAGCCCCGCGACGAGCGCGAGCACAAGCCGCGGCACGATGACGACGAGCGCGACCGTGGCGGCCATGAGATGCATCCACATCGCGGCGTTCTCGCTCTCGGGCGCGCGGATCGCCTCGATCGCCGCCACATCGGGCACGGGGATGCCGGTGACCCACGACCCCGGCGCGAACGTCACGGCGAGCAGCGCGCGCACCTGCTCGGCGCCGAGGAACGTGCTCTCCCACGACGCGCGGTACTCGAACGCGATGCCGCGCAGGTAGAGGCCGGCGATCACGCCGAGCGCGGTCGCCGCGGCCGCGAGGTGCAGCACGCGGGCGGCGCGCGCTCCGTAAAGCGGTGCGGCGACGCGCGCCCAGTCGCGGGGCAGCGCGGCGAGCACGGTGCGCCGGGCAGCGGTCGGGGCATCCGATCGGCTGGTGTCACCGGATGCCCGCACCGACGCGACCCGGATGACCAGCCCCCGCACCGGGCCGGCCGCCCCGCGCCCGAGTACCACCGGGCGCACGAGCAGCCAGAGGTACACGAGCAGATTCCACGCGACGAGCGCGAACACCGGCGGCGCCAGCAGGTTGATGCTCGACCCGCCCCCGATGCGGTCGATGAGCAGGCCGAACAGGAACGCGGCCACCACCGTCACGACGCCCACCCACGGCCGCCACCGGATGCCGCGTACCGTGCGCGTCACGGCAGGCTGGCGCGTGCCGATGCGCTCGAGCACGAGCTGCGCGCGCCGGCTCAGGAACTCGTCGGCGCTCGCCCGCTCCCCCACGATGGACGCCGCCGCACGGCTCGCCCACTCGCGGTCGGCGTCGGACCACAGCACGCGATCGCGGTCGGCCGTCTCAACGGCGCGCGCCGCGGTCGTCTCGAGGGCGCCCGACTCGTCCATATCGCGGAGTCTATGCCGGGCGCTGGGCATCAGGCCGGGAGGAGTGCGAAGTTCTTCGATCGCCGGTGAACGTATGCTCATCCCTGTGACCGACCCCGCAGTGTTCCGATTCGCCATGCCGAAGCCGGTCCGGATCACCGGCCGCTCATCAAGCATCACGAACTCGTTCGTGAACGGAATCATTCCAGTCGTGATTCCCACCGCTGACCAGATCGACGAGGCGTTGCGGATCCTTGGAATGCAGGATGCGGTGAGGTGCGCGTACTGCGGGGATACGGCGAGCGAATGGGATCATCTTCGCCCCCTTGTCATGGGGAAGCAACCAACCGGCTACATCTCGGAGATACACAACCTCGTGCCTGCTTGCGGCAAGTGCAATCAGAGCAAAGGCAACAAGCCATGGCGCGAGTGGATGTTCAGCTCGGCTCGCCTGTCGCCCGCTACCCGCGGAGTCAGGGGGCTGGCAGAACGCGCGGAGCGCCTTGATGCGTACGAACAGTGGCAAACTCCTACCCGCATCGATTTCGGATCGGTTGTGGGTGACGAGTTGTGGGCTCAGCATTGGCGCAATCACGCTGCCATCCTGCAAGCCATGCGGGACGCCGAGATCACGGTGGAGTTGATCCGCAAGCGAGTCGCGGGCGCAAGCACTGGCCAATAGTCACAACACCCGATGGAGTCGGACCCCTCGGGCTCTCATTCAGTCGCAGGCGATGCCGTCGCCGTCGCGGTCGAGGTCATAGGGGTCGTCACCGATGATCTGCACAGGCCCGCTCACATAGGCGGGACCATCGCCGCTGCCACCTGCGCAATCCACGTCGAACGCCACCGGCACGCACGGGCCGCTGTAATTGGGGTCGCATCCTCCCGCTGGCACGGGCGGCGGGGGCGGGGGTGGCACCCGACTGCCTTCCGCTCGAATCTCCTGCACCGGTGCCACGCTCACCACATCGCTGACAACCGTGCGCCCGACTTCTCGGCCCTCTTCGTAGACGACTTCGTAGGTGATCACCCGTTCGCCGTCCTGGCCAGGCGTCGCGACCACGAGAGTGCCGATGTCGAGGCTCGGCTCTGCGATCGTCGTCGACGTGAACGGAACGGCCTCTCGCGTTTCCTCTTGCTTCACTGTTCTCATTGAGGTGGGCGTGGGCTCAGAAGTCGCGGACTTGGTGCGGCCGCCCGCGTCGTCTTGATCGGCAGCGACGCAACCTGCGAGCAGGGCAACGGACACCACCATCGCGACCAGAGCCGCCCCGACCCGCACCGGACCGCCTTGCTTGCGAACACGCCCCGCTCCCGGCATGCGCTGCTTCGGACGATTCTCATCGAGGATGCCCATGGTCCGCTCGCCCCACTTCACTAGCGGATGCACGGGAGCGTTAGGCTCCGGCGGCGCTCCGTCTATGACGACCAGTGTCCCGCCGAAGTCGGGCGAGCACTTCAGTGCAGTCCCGGATCGTCGACGCACCTTCCCCTTCAAGCGGGGGCTCCGATATGTACATATTTGTGTACATGCCAAGTATCCTTGCTCCCATGAGCAAGATCGCGCCGATCAACGCCTACGTGGTTCCTGTGGCAGAGGCCCGCGCTGCGCTCTCGAGCATGCTTCGCGACTTCCGCGATCGCGGGCCGGATGCCGCTTCGGTGGTCATCGGGTCGCACCGACGCCCAGAGGCGGTGCTCGTGCCCTATGAGCGCTTCGTCGCAAGCCAAGTCGCGGGCGAGCGCGTCCCGCCGGCCGGGCGTCAGCGAACGGCCAGCCACCTGCTCGACGAGCTCCGCCGTCGCCGCGCGCTCATCGAACGCCTCGCGCGCGCCAACCGCATCGCGTCGGTCCAGGTCTTCGGCTCGGTCGCGCGTGGCGACGAGACGCCGTCGAGCGATATCGATTTTCTGGTGGAGCCACAGGATGACGCGTCCCACTTCGATCTCGCCCAGTTCGAACTCGACATGGAGTCGCTGTTCGAACGACCTGTCGACGTGGTCTCGCGCCGCGCACTGCACGCCGATCGCGATCGATCGGTTCTTGACGAGGCGATCGATCTTTGACGCCCACCGATTGCGCCGAGCGAAGCTGCACCAGCTCGTGGAACGCGTCGCCTAGATCCAGCCCTGCTCCCACGCCCGCTCGGCGGCTTCGTGCCGCGACGCCGCGCCGAGCTTCGTCATCGCCGATGAGAGGTAGTTGCGCACGGTGCCCGACGCCAGGTGCAGCCGGTCGGCGATCTGCTGCACGCTCATCGTCGACCGGCTGTAGCGCAGCGCGTCGAGCTCCCGGTCGGTGAGCGGGCAGCGCTCGGCGGTGAGCGCGGTCGCCGCGATCTCGGGGTCGACGTACCTGCGGCCCGCGGCGACGTCACGGATGACGTGCGCGAGGTCTTCGGCAGGCGTCGACTTCGGCACGAACCCCGAGACCTTCGACGCGAGCGCGCGGCGCAGCACCCCAGGCCGCGCGTGCCGGGTCACGATGACGACGCGGGTCGGCACGGCCGCGAGGATGCGCGTCGCGGCCTCGAGCCCGTCGGCCTCGGGCATCTCGAGGTCGAGCAGGCACACGTCAGGCCGGGTCGCGATCGCCTGCTCGACGGCGATGACGCCGTTCTCGGCGGTCGCCACCACCTCGATGTCGGGCTCCAGGCCGAGCAGCGCCACGAGCGCCCCGCGAATCAGGTGCTCGTCGTCGGCGATGAGCAGCCGGATGCGTCGCTCGCCCGCTTCCCCGCCCGACAGGCCGTCCGCGCCACCGGCTCCGGCACGGCCCCTGCCCGGCCCCCTCACGCAGTGACCTCGGCGGCCACGGGCACCGACACCCGAAGCTCGAAGCGGGCGCTCGAGGCATCCGTCGACGTCTCGATCGTTCCGCCGACGGCCGCGAGCCGCTCGCGCAGGCCGGCGAGCCCGGATGCCGCAGCGCCCGACCCCCGCACGGCCTCGGCCGATGCACCGTCGTTCGCGATGACGAGCTCGCAGCGTCCGGCACCCGTCCCGCGCGACAGCACGATCGACACCCGCGTCGCCGCGCTGTGCCGCAGGATGTTCGTCGTCGCCTCGCGCACGACCGACGCGAGGGCACTGCGCGTCGTGGCATCCGTCGGCAACTCGCCGAGCCGCAGCTCGCACTCGGCGCCCGCGGCCGTGAGCACCTCGCGGGCGTTCTCGAGCTCGTCGGCGAGCGACACCTGGCGGTACCCGGCGACGAGCGAGCGCGTCGCTTCGAGGGCCTCCTTCGCGATGAGCCGCACCTCGTGGATGTGCTCGCGAGCCGCGACAGGATCGCGCTCGAGGAGGCGCTCGGCGAGCTCGGACTTCAGCGATATGACCTGCAGGTGGTGCCCCTGGATGTCGTGCAGGTCTGACGCGAACCGCAGCCGCTCCTGCGTCACCGCGAGCTCGGCGGCGCTGCGACGGTGGCGATCGAGCTCGACGACGATCTCCCACCACCACAGGCTCGACAGCAGCATGAACGGCAGGGTCAGCGCGTAGATGCTGATGGCCCACGCGGAGCCGCCGGTCGCATACGGGAAGGGAGCGTCGAGCGCGACGGTTGCGATCACGGGGTGGGCGACGAAGACGATGGCGGATGCCCCGAGCGCGGGCCAGCGCCAGGGCTTCGGCATCAGGCACACGACGAGGCAGCACGCCGCCCACAGCGAGGTCGCTGCGATGAGCTCGTAGCCCGGCGAGAAGAGCCCCAGCACCCAGGCCGTTACAGCGGGAACGAAGAGCGCGATCGTCCATGCGGCGCCGGGGAGTCCGCCGCCACGACCCACCTGCAGGAACCAGCAGAACCGGATCAGCGCCGCACCCGCGACCAGCTGCAGCACGATGAGCGCAGCTCCGAGGGCGCTCGGCGCGTTCGAGTAGGCCTCGAGCATGATGAGGGCCACGAAGCCCACGAAGAAGCCGACGAAGAACACGACCGACGAGAGCGTGTACAGCCACGTGGTGTGCACGCTGCGGGAGTGCTCGGATGGCATGCGTTCGAGCCTAGACCCGTGACATCTGTCACGGTCTGGCGTGCGGATTCGAACGTGATCTGGTGAGACGGCGGCACTGCCGCGCGCCCGGCGGCTCTCGAAGGATGGAGGTACCGCTCAACCGAAAGGACTTGTCATGATCGACGTACTCCAGGACTTCACCGCCTCCATGCCCGACTTCCTCCAGTGGGTCGGGGTGATGATCGCGGCCGCGGTCCCGTTCGTCGATTCGTACTTCGGCGCGGTCATCGGCGTCGTCATCGGACTGCCGACGGCGCTCGCGATCGGCGCGGCCGTGATCGGCAACGTGGTCTCGATGCTCGTGTTCGTGTTCACCGCGCACGGCGTGCGGTCGAAGGTCGTCGCCAGCAAGGCGGGTGCTGCCGGCGAGACGACGCCTGCGTCGCCATCTCCTCGTCAGGAGAAGGTGCGCCGCGCCTTCGACAAGTACGGTGTCGCCGGCGTGAGCCTCGTCGGCCCGGCCATCCTGCCCAGCCAGTTCACGTCAGCCGCGATGGTCTCGTTCGGCGCCAACCGCAACCTTGTGATCCTGTGGCAGATCATCTCGATCACCCTCTGGGGCGTCGTCTTCGGCGTGCTCGCGACGCTCGGGGTGTCGCTGGCGCGGTGACGCGTGCAAGTGAGGGGGTCGGGCGCGCCAACGTCGGGCCCCTTCCGCGGTTTCTACCGTGGCGTAAATTCCATCAGCGCCAACGGCGGGCCGGCCGCCTCGCGCCTCAGCAGGAGCGGGCGCACGAGCAGCCAGAGGTAACGAGCAGGTTCCACACGACGAGCGCGAACACCGGCGGCGCGAGCAGATTGATGCTCGACTCACCGCCGATGCGATCGATGAGCAGCCCGAAGAGGAACGCGGCCGCCACCGTCACGACGCGCACCCACGGACGCCACCGGATGCCGCGCGGATGACGCGTCCCACTTCGATCTCGCCCAGTTCGAACTCGACGTGGACTCGCGCCGCGCACTGCACGCCGATCGCGATCGCGCGGTTCTCGACGAGGCGATCAATCTGTGAAGTCAGCCGATCGCGGCGACTAGTGAATCGAGGACTTGAGCGCGACGCTCGACCGCGGCCGAGCTGGTCGCAGTAGGTCCCGACGAACTCGACCGCGACCCGGCACCACCCTTTGCCTTCGAGAGGCTCCAAGCGGGTGGGCGGGGCGCCTCGCGAAGCGCCTGACCGCTGCTGACCCGCACGTCTCGAAGACACGCTCTGGTCGCAGTCAGCCGCACCCGCGACGTCATCGTGTACCACTGCGAGCGCGCTATAGGGGTACACCCTCGGCCGAGAAAACATGCCCAGATGATTCGCCGGCGTCCAGCCGCTTCAGAACCCGCTCGCGGATCTTCGCAACATGCAATGGCAACGCGAGAACTTCAACGCCGATGCGATCAACGGCAAGAATGCTTCGATAGGCGCCTCCGTGCAACTCTGCGTATTGGATGAGTCCTCGCAGCTTCGGATCCGAGTCGTCAAAATGAGTTCCGTGCGGGTCGATGATCGAGACCGTCATCTGCCCGTCTACCTCTCGAAAAACGAGGAAGTCAGGATGCAACCCAGCGTGCTGCCCGATCGCGAGTTGATATGGGATTGTGAGCGAGCGCCGCCCGGCTGGAGGATTTCGGTACCAGAGGTCGCCATCCGAAATTTCCGCGGCGAGAACGTCTCGTTCGAGCTTGTTCAGAGCCGCGGCGTAATACATTCCGTCGTCGTCGACATACAGGTGCTGAGGGAACCGGTGCCCACTGTCACTCCTCGCGAAAGCAATAGCCGCCGCCTCGTTCTCGGCCTGCTCCGGTGCCACCCTAAGGTTCTCATCGACGACATCCGGTGTGGCGACCGTGCTCAGTTCTGGATCCTTCGCTTCCGATCGGATCGTGTCGTACACGCCGCGGCGCCCCTCTGAGAGTTCGCTTACGGCCTTGCCATGCTTCTTTAGCCAAGTCGATGTGACCAAGTTGGCGTACGTTTGAACGTCATTCACGGCAGTCTGGAGCGTGCCGAGCGCGGCAACGGTGACTTTGTGTGCAACGACATCGGTCGGGTCCTTGTCGACTAGATAGTTCCAGTAGTCCTCGGCGAGACCATCCTTTAGCGCCCGGGATGCGGTTCGAAAGGTGTCGTCAATGTTATTTCGGTCTCGCTTGAGCGGCATCAGAGCCGCGCCGGAGCTGATCAGGTCGCCGGTCGTGGAAACTTCGTTCTCGTGGAGCTTGACGTGCTCGATCTCCGCACGACGATTCATGACATCCGTCTCGAGTCGTGCGGCAATTGCGTCCATCTCGATATTGAGAAGTCGCTTGGCCTCGTCGGGTGCTTCCGGATCAATGTTGTCGTGAGCGAGCTCGGCCGCCAGCCGGTGAAGACGGCGGGTGCCAGGCGCTCTCAACCGACTGGGGATCTGGTACGAAGGAAGCGCGCCAAGCAGCTGGAATGCGGCGTCGGTGCCGTCCGCCTTACCGTAGGTGAGCGTTGCGCGAACAATATCGACGGGGAGACTGTCGTCGCCCTCATTCCTGAACTGCTCAATGACGGCATTGACGCCGGTCACGTCGAAGCGAGGCAAGTAACAATGGACCTTGTTCAGTGTTTCGTCCGCTTCGATTCGGCGTGCGAGGGGCTGGCGGATCGTTCGACCTATGAGCTGCGCGATGTACGTGTGGTCTTTCGCTGTACGTAGGGACACCAACACCTCCGCTCGCGGGCAGTCCCAGCCAGTAGTAATCGCATTCTTCGCCAGAATTACGCGCACATAAGTCTGATCCTGAATGTGATGCGGCTGCATGTACTTGATCACCCGGCCCGCTCCGAGGTCGAGGTGTTGGTGCTCTGCAAACGTGTTAACGATGTTCCGGACGGAGAGGCCGGGCCACTCGTCAAGGACTGCATCTACAACTTCACGCAGCGCGTCGTCAGTGGGCTTGTCCTGCAGTTGAACGACAAGGGCTGGGAGCACGAGGTTTTCACCCTCGGCAGAACAGTACAAAGCCCACGACGATTCCGCCGCGAGACTTTGCTTGACGCCTGCCCGAATAAGGGTTGTATCGGCTGCGAAGGTACCAGCCGCCGATGCCACGGGATTGTGGAGGACGATACGGTCTTTGATAATGCCCGAGGCCTGCACGTCAGAGACGGGAACAGTCACGTTGCGTGGGGTTCTGGGTTCACCCGCGATCGCCGTCGCGATTGACTTGTGAAACTTGTCGGCCGTCGCCGAGATGCCGACGACGACCGGAACCGGTTTGGGGCCGTTGACCAACCTATTGACGATTGTCGACTGATCCTTGTCGGGCTTTTGCTCCACGCCGCGGTGAGCTTCATCTATGAAGACAATGAAATTCGACCCGTACTTCACAACGCTGTTCGCGATGGTGTCCCAGATGCTGAACTGTTGCGAGTCCGTTCGCTTGTCGATCACCGAGCCTCGTCGCGCTGCCTGGGTGTTGAGGAACGTGACGGTACCGGGGTCGAATACTTCCTGATTGATCGATTGCCCGGCAGTAACTGTGCGAAAGCGACCAAGGTTGCCGAGGCGATCGGAGGCGCTTTCCATCTTCTGCAGCGTCTGGGCATTCAAGGTCGGGTCGCTCGTCACCCACAGGAGGGTCGTGTCGGGATGCGGTGCGGCGATGACATCGCCGCCCTCGAGGAGCTGCTCGATAACAGCAGTCGCGATGACCGTCTTGCCAGCACCGGTCACGGCTGACAGCACAACCGCGGAGTACTCCTCATTCTCGTATGCCGCCTGGCTCGAGAGTATGCGTTTTAGGACTTTGTCTACGGCAACAGCCTGGTACTCGGTTAACGTAATGCGCACGAGCGCTCAGTCCTTCCCATTGATCTGGAACGAGCGCAGGTAGTCGTCATAGAGCCTTGTCGAACTAAACGATGACGATTGGGGCGGCAGCTCACGGGCGATTTGTTGGTACGCAGACTCCTGGTTGGTCACGATAAAGGCGTGACGGACCGTGCCCACGTGGTCACGGACGTTTTCGATGAACCCGGCAGAGTAGGCGGCATCGAAAAGGACGGCGTAGGAGCAATCCGAGTTGAGAGCCCAGCCGGCCGGATCAACGTCACTGATCACGGAACCGGTACCCCCAGCTTTGAGCCATAACAGTGGCGCAATAGCGGCAAACCTGCGACCCAATGCAACCATATTCTCGTCCTCAAAAGTGAGCTCAAAGAACTCCACGTTCTCGTTGAAACCGCCTGAGTAGGTCGAGCCATCCCGTCGGAACCCGGTCACGACCGCTTCAATCCGTGGCCTCGTGACCTTCTGGAAGATTCCGGCCGCCTCCCACTCCGCGTCGCCGGCAAGGTGGCCAGCCTTCTTGAGCGCTCTTGCCGTCTGCGATGCGAGCTCGTTGTTGGTGACGACGATCGATTGACGACGACCGCCGTCCTGAGCGTTCATGCGCATGACTGCTTCGGTCGTGGTGCCGGTACCAACGAAGAAGTCGACAACGACGGCCTCTGGGTTGTACCCCGAAACGATATTGATCCAACGTGCGACGACATCAGTGTTCTTTGGAAACGGGAACTCCCTTGAGCCGATGATGTCCTCGAGGTGCTTCCCAGCCGAACGTCGGTCTTCGCGGAACGAAGGGACCACGGTCTGGACCGAGACTTCCCGAAGGTAGACCTTCTTTAGAGGAAGAGTTGTCTCGTCCTTACCGAAGTGAATCCGACCGTCCCGGATCATCTCCTTCATTGACTCGGGTGCGTAGCGCCAGCCGTTCACTGGCGTCTTGAAAGGACGTCCCGTCTGGGGGTGAGCAAGCTCGTAGACAAGGTTCTTCCGAAAGTTCGGGCTCATGAGTGGGCTTCCAAAGTACGGCTCACCTTCGCGCACATCATCAACGTGGGCATAGTGCTTGCTAGCAAGAACGGGGCTGCCCTTCGGCTGCAAGGACCACCACTTCTTCAGCGCACGGCTGGCCTTCGTTGAGTCTCCACCAGACTCCCGCCACGCGCGCGAGGCCGCGTCGAAGACTTTGTCCACGTCAGGCTTCAGCTCTCTCCATGTTGCGCCATGCTCTATGAGGGCCTCGCGGGATCGGGCAAAAACGAGCATGTAATCAATGCCGTCGCCCGAGAACCGGGCGTCATTCTTTACGTTGCCTTGCCAGACAATGTTCGCCAGAAAGTTCTGTTCTCCGAATACGTCATCGCACAGAAGCTTCAACCGTGCCTGTTCAGTGTCGTCGATGGCGAGAATGATGACGCCGGTCGGCTTCAGCAGGCGCTTGGCGTGCTCCAGTCTCCGCTTCATAAACGCGAGCCACTTCGAGTGGCGGTACGCATCCTGGCCGTCGACGTACCGGTCGTTGTAAATCCAATCCGAGGAGCCAGTGTTGTACGGCGGGTCGATGTAGATCACGTCCGCCTTACCTTGGTGCGTGTAGAGCAAGGTCTCGAGGGCGTAGTAGTTCTCACCCTGAATGACAGCGTGGAACGGCTTATCCCCGCCCCGCTGGATCCGGCCGACCGACTTCAGACCTGCGTAGATCGGCTCCCCAAAATTCTTCACGACGGTGAGCTTCGACGTATGGACTTCCGCCAACTCACCAACCACCTCGCCTGTGCCGCTCACCTCAACGACGCCAGCCACACCGTTCCTTAGAAACTTGACGAGGAAGTTCGTCTCTGCGTCGTCCCCGCGCAGCCGAACTATGTCGTCGCGACGCGGTGGGAGTCCTGGGACTTCGATCGCCTCAGGCATATGGTCTTGGAAGACCAGTCCGAACTGTTTGCGCTCAGTGAGAAGCTTCACTTGCTCAACAAGGCGTCCTCGAAGCGGCTCCGGGACTTGTGCGATCAGGTCGTCAATGGCTGCCACTCTTGAGTTGCTCCAATCGGCTCGGTCGACTTGGCCAGACTATCCGGGCACACACAGGGGCCATCGCTCACCTCTCCTGCCTTCTCACTCAAGGCGCTTCCTGGCGCGCCCGCACCTGCCTTCGCGGTCGCATGCTGCATCCCAGCCCGCCCTTCGGATGCGTTGCTGGCCAGACTTGGATCATCGAAGCGTGCATCACGATGTCGTGCATGGTTGCGCAAAGGGCAGCGCTCCAGGGCCACCCGTGCAAACGGGACTGAGAGTGGGTCGATGAAGCCACTGAGGATTCCACACCCCGTGCCGTCAGAAGGCGTGCAACCACTGGGCCACGCAGCACATATACCGAAGCACCTCCCAGTGGCCCAGAACGGGGGCTGCCGCCGACTCGCCCTCCGGGGGTACGTTTCGTGAGCTCGTGGTAGAGACTGAGACGCGCGACAGGAAAGGCGGTTCAGGTGGATTCATTCGACGAGGGTCTTCGTTGCCAGGATGTCAACGCTGGCCTGCGGAATATCGACCAGAGTTCGGCCATCCTCGGGAATCTCGCCGAGACGCAGCGTGTAGGCATGTCGGCTGGCGTGGCAGCGTTGATTCGTGGTCGGGATGTTATTGAGGACGCCCAGAATCTCCAGGCGATCGCAGCCGACCAGCTGGACGTAAACGCGTTCGCGTTCAACAGTGTGATTGAAACGCTGGAAGAGGCCGGTCTCATCGCTGACGTCAGACGCAGTGGGCGCAAGGTTGTGTCCTTTACCGAGAACGTCCCGTACTACTCGGACCTCTATGGGCGGCTGGGGGCGAGCTGGCGGAACGCTGGCCCCACGGAGTTGGAACAGCAAGTTGTAATGCTCGTTGATCGCCTTGCGCGTTCACCAGTCGAGCAAAATCAGGTAGTGAAAGAGCTCGGGCTTGATAGCTCCGAGTTTCCCGAGATACTCGAAGTGTCTGAACGCTCGAACTTGATCAAGTCAATCGACCTCGGTGGGGATAAGGTCCTCTACTCGCCATTCCTTGGCTTCGAGAAGCCACAGTTGATTGCTGACGTGATTCGAGCGCACGGGAGCGATGAACTCGCAAACGCGTTTGAGACCGTCC
The DNA here is from genome assembly GCF_030817175.1 of Agromyces ramosus. Lineage (NCBI taxonomy): Bacteria > Bacillati > Actinomycetota > Actinomycetes > Micrococcales > Microbacteriaceae > Agromyces > Agromyces ramosus. The sequence goes on from NZ_JAUSYY010000001.1 coordinate 1,146,300, forward strand.
GCGGAGAGCAGGGCCTCCCTGTTTCTATTGCGGGCCCAGTGATTGAGGATGCCGTCGCGCGAGGCCTATTGATGGCTCCCTCGGTGGAGCTGCCTACGGGCAAGTTCGAGGCGTTCGCGACACTTCCGTACACGATTGACCAGCAGATGCTCCGCAATGAAAAGCCTGTAATGGAAAAAGCACTAGCGGTCATCGCTTGCCTCCGTACCGGCCAACACTTTGGTGGGTTTTCCAGCTTGAGCAGGTCGGCCCTCGTTGCGGCGATCGATAAGCTCCTTGCGGTGGGCAGTCTAAATCCGCATAGTTCGTCCGAGCGCCAGTACCGTCTTCTGAATCGTGTCGGCGTCATCCAGCTCGCGCCTGACGTCGTCTCGTGGGGCACCTGGAGGGTCCCAACGCTCATTGATACAGAGGACAATCGCGCCGCGCTCATTCTCGCGAAGGAGCTGCTTACCTATGGCGAGTCGGTCAGCTCTCGAATGCCCAATCAAAGCGAGATCGGGCAACTTCTTGACAATAGTGACCCCTACGGCGCTCCGATGAAGACCGTCGCACGTTACCGCGACAAACAACGAATGAATGACAAGAAGTGGCAGAAGGCGATCGACACTCTGATGGGTCACGCAAGCGCATGACCGAACTCGACCTGGGCTTGAAAGCGATTTCGCGACGACTCTTGTGGCGGATGGGGTTCTCAACTCGCATCGATGTCGTCCTTCGCGCATTGCGCGTAACGGCTCCCCCGACAAGCCGCACCGCCCGCGCCCAACTCCGCGGCGCTGCACCTGAAGCCTTCACGGATCTCGACGTGCTCGGCATAGCCGTCACGTCAAGCGCTGGCGTGCGAAGCTCCATCGTCGACTGCAAGACGGGTGGAAGTAGCATCATTTCGCGGATGTTCTGGCTCCGCGGCCTGGCGGACTTTTTTGAAGCCGATGACGCGTACATGGTGCGCGACCGCGCGATAAGCAAGGACGCACGGCAGCTCGCCTCTCGGCTGCACCTGAAAGCATTGACAGAATCCGAAGTCACGAGCCTGGAGAAAGTCCACCAGCAAACACTGCCGCTCGAGTCAGCACCGCTATCGCTGCTTTTTGATCCCGACTACATCGCGCGGGTCATTGCTCGTACATCCAAGCTGGATCGCCGGCTGGACCCCCTTCTTGACTACAGACAATTCGACTATTGGGTCTACCCCGAACATCGAAATCTGATTGAGATGGTCGAAGTGCTGAATGGCGCCAAGGGAGCACTCGACGGTAACAGCCCCATTCACACTGGCATCCTTATCGACTGTGCGTGGCTGTATGTCCTGTCCGCGGCCCATTGCCTCTCCTATCTGCGCGCTGTCCACATTTCGGATCTCAGCTATGGGCTTAGCGAGTATCTTGCGGGAGGAACGGCGCAGCTCAATCAGAAGCGCGACTTGGCAAACTTGCTCGAACAGCTCAGGGACACGAAGCAGATTCCCGAGAAGGTGAAGGTGAGCGTCAATCCTCGCTATTTTGCGGAATTGCTCGAGCTGTTGATACGACTCCTGCGGCGCACCGAGGCGCTAACCGATGTCCTTCGTGTCCTCGAGTTTCAGTCGACGATGTCTATCGGGGGCGACAAGGTCCCGGCCGAACGCGCCTTCGGCAACCAGTACAACCGTGTGGCAGCAAAGCTCGCAGTTGATGTGGTCGCGTTTCTCGTTGCGGCGGCTGACCTGGACCCGACGTTCACCAGCACCACTAGGGAACTACTTATCGGCACTGACCCAGAAGCACTGGCCCAGACCGAGGCGTTGACACCTAAAGCGGCTGCCCCTTCGCAAAGCAACGGCGGTTCTACTGTTGCGGACAACCCCGCTATCCGCGCGTCTGGCAATGAGGCCTCCATCGCGTTGGAGTTGGGGATCGATGACGACACGTAGAGCTCCGGCGCGCACGGTGGCTAACGCGGCCGCTGAGCGGCAACGGTCGTCGACGGCTCAGTCCTCCTTCGTGGGGTGTGGAGACTCAATGCTTCCGATCACAGCTGCCGCTATCGTTTGGGCATGCCTGCCGATATCTTGCACATGCCGCCGACCTTCAATGAGCAATGGTGGTCTACTGAGCCCCAGTTGCATAGCTGGGAAGTCAAGGAAGCGCCAGAGCGTCGTGGTTAGTGACGCTGCACGACCCAACTCGCGGCGCGGGGTGTGACATCCCTCAATGCGCGTTCACCATCGCGATCGCCTGCGCGTACGTCCCGTTGACCTCGGAGAAGCGCAGCGGCTTGACTCGCTCGACGAGGATCTCGGTGGCGTCCGGCTGGCTGGCCAGGAGCGACATGGTCTCGTCGATGTAGTCCTCGAGCGGGAGGAACGACTCGATCTGCGACCCGCCGGGCATGAGCTCGGTGCGAACAGCCGGCGGAACGAGCTCGATGACCTGCACAGAGGTGCCGGCGAGTTGCAGCCGGATGCTCTCGCTGAACTGGTGGATGAACGCCTTCGAGGCGTTGTAGCTCGGCGTCATGCGACGCGGGGTGTGGGCGAGGCCCGACGAGACCGTCATGATCGTGGCATCCGGTCGGGTCTGCAGGTGCTCGATGAAGGCGGCGACGAGACGCACGGGTCCGAGCACGTTGGTGTCGATCGTGCGCTCGGCGGTGTCGAGGAAGCCGGCCGTCGTGACATCCTCGGCGACCATGATGCCGGCCATCGCGATGAGCACGTTCAGGTCGGGGTGGGCGGCGAGCACCGCATCGCGGGCGCTCAGCACCGGGGCCGGATCGCTGACGTCGATCGTGACGGTGTCGAAGCCGTGCTCGGCGGCGAGCCGATCGAGCACGTCGGTGCGGCGACCGCCGATGATGACGGTGTTGCGGGCGTCCTGCAGGCGAAGCGCGAGGGCGAGGCCGATGCCCGAGGTGGCACCGGGGATGAAGATGGTGTTGCCGGAGATCTGCATGGTGTTCCTTTCGGTGACCCGCCGGTCGACGGGGCACCAACCACGATGCGCCGCGCCGCGCTGCTGCACGAGAGACCCGGTTGTCGTAGGATTCCCGATCCCTCCCTGCCGGCGCCGAGGCAGCGCATGATGGAGGAATGGACCGCGAACAGCTCGCCGACTTCCTCCGCCACCGGCGCGAGAGCCTGCGCCCCGAAGATGTCGGCCTGCGCACCGGCGCTCGCAGGCGGGTCGCCGGGTTGCGCCGCGGCGAGGTCGCCGAACTCACCGGCATGTCGGCCGACTACTACACCCGCCTCGAACAGGGTCGCGGCCCCCAGCCGTCGGCGCAGATGCTCGCCGCGCTCGCCCGGGCGCTGCGGCTCACGACCGACGAGCGCGACCACCTCTACCGCATCAGCGGTCACCACGCGCCGACGCGCACACGCCTCGACCCGCACGTCGCTCCGGCGCTGCAGCGAGTGCTCGACCGGCTCGACGACACTCCCGCCATGGTGCTCTCGAGTCTCGCCGAGACACTCGTGCAGAACCGGCTGGCGGCGGCGATCTTCGGCGATCACTCCCGCTTCACCGGCATGGCGCGATCGGCGATCTATCGATGGTTCACGGATGCCTCTGAGCGCGACGTGTACCCGGTCGCCGACCAGCCTCGGCAGGGCCGCGCTCACGTGGCGAACCTTCGCGTGGCCTACGGCCTCGGCGGACCCGCATCGCGCGCCGGGCAACTCGTGCGTGCCCTGCAGAAGGAGAGCGCCGAGTTCGCCGAGCTGTGGGAGCGGCACGAGGTCGCCAGCCGCTTCGAGGACCACAAGACCTTGCTCCACCCCGAGGTCGGCGCGATCGAGGTCGACTGCCAGGCGCTGCTCACTGAAGACCAGTCGCAGGCGCTACTGATCCTCACCGCCGCTCCACGCTCCGAAGCCGCCGACAAGCTCGCACTGCTTCGGGTGCTCGGCCAGGAGCAGTTCACCTCGTAGGGCGCGCGGCGCACCCAGCGCTTGGCTGCGCCATCGGGCAGGTCTTGCTGCCCCCAGGCACACTCGAACGGCCCTTGACCGGCACGACCGCCCAGCGAAGATCATGAGGTGGACAGAGGGAGGTTGACCTGATGCAACCTCGGTTCGGCGACCTGACAGGTACGTCGGAACGGCGCACCCTGCCCGCGTCGGATCGGTCGAACAGTCCGACACCGCGGCCGGGTCGCCCGGAAGCGCCCGTCCTGCTCCGGCTGCAGCGCTCGGCCGGAAACCGCGCCACCGCGTCCCTGCTGGCCACCCGCCCCCCACCCGTCATTCAACGTGACGACAAGGTCGGTGGAGTGTGCGCACCCGCCGCCGAGCCCAATTCGACTCCGGCGGCCGCACCCGAGCGGGCGGCCTGCGAGGAGCAACTGCATGTGCTGACCTATCAGGGCACTCAGTACGCCATCCCGGAGAGCAAGTGGCCCACATTCAAGGCCGGTCTGAAGAGAACATTCCGCAGCGAAGTGCTGCGGCCGATCGATTCCCGGATGAACATGGCGCGCGGCCACTACGACTCGATGGAGGCGCTCAACAAGGACCAGAAGGTGGTGGCATGGTTCCTCGAGGCAGTACGAACGGGTATCAACCTCGACGAGGTCGCACCGATGATCACGGCGGGCGAGCAAGCGCTACAGAGTCTCAAAGCCCTCGCCGAGGGTGATGACTTTCCCGCGACGGAGGCTGCGACACGGACAGCGCAAGAGAAGGTCGACACCGCCTACCGGGGCATCCAGGAGTACCGCGAGCGGCAGATCGGCGCCGGCGAAACCACGGTCATCGCCCTCCAGGTGGTCGAGACGGCGGCCTTCACGATATTCGCGATCGCCGGCGGTGCGTTGTTGGCAGCCCCGATCGCGGCCGGTGGCCTTGGGCTCGGAGTCGTCTCCAGCGGCGCGATCATCGGCGGGGGTACGGCGTTGCTGTCGAGTGCCGCGGGCGTCGGCGCGAAGGTGGTCTACGGAGGCGACGTCGGTGCGGCGGATCTCAAGAACGTCACCATCGACACGGTGGTCGGCGCAGTGGGCGGCGCGGCTGGGGGCGCGGTGGCTTCCAAGTTGGCGCCCTACCTTGCGCCCGCGCTGACCAGATCGCTGATCGCAAACGGAATGTTCACCAACGTCACCGAAGAGGCGCTCTCAAAGGCCGTCGCATCGGTCGTCGCGGGGTCGTCGGGTGGCGTCGTGCAGGGCGCCATCAGCGACGGCGTGCGGGTAGTCCGAGGCCAGGGCACGATGGAGCAACTGCTGCGCAACGTCGTGACCAACCTGATCGTGGGCGGCATCGCCGGTCTGGTGGGCCACGCGCTGACCTCGTCCGGCGCCATCTCCCAGCCACCGGTGACCACCACGCCGCAGACCCGGAATGTGCGGGTCGCGAACCCTGAGCTCGTCGCCCGATACGAACAGGCCGCGAACGAGCGCTTGCCCAACATCATCGATGCCACCATCGCCGCGGAGCGCGTCACCCCGGGACGGACTCGGCTCAACCAGCTCGGCACCGAGTTCGATGCCATTCGTACTCAGGTCGGGGACGCCCAAGCCCTCACTCCGCAGCAGCGCGCGCGATCCGTCGAAATCCTCCGCGAGGCCCGGAGTCTGGCCCGTGACGACTTCGGCAACCTGCAAGGCAAGGTGATGAAGCGGCTCCGGGCAGACCCCGCTCTGCAGACGATCGAGACCCAACTGGTCACGGCCGGCGATGCCCAACTGAACCCGACTGGCACACTTCGGATCAAGGTCGTGAAGGCCGACGGCACTGAGGGGTTCGAACCGTTCAACCTCGAGCACCGGATCCGCCTGTCGGACAACCCGTGGATGGCCAAGGGCAGCCGCAACGTCATCCTGACCGACGCCCCCCAGAATCAGCAGTACCTCGAGGCGCTGCGGCAACAGGGGTCGGTCTGGCCGACGGACGCGGTCGAACGGTTCGTCGTGCGCTTCCAACTCAACGACGAAGGCATCGACTTCGCTCCAGGCACGCGCTGATCGAGCCAGACGTTCAGCCGGTCTGGGGCTCCTCAGGGCGCGGGACCGTGCGGCGCGGCGACCCCCCATTGGGGACTCCCGTCGCATCGGCGTTGTTGCGAGGATCAAAGCTCCACTCCCGCCGACCCGGAGGCGAAGCCATGAACGAGAACGTCGTCGCCGAGTCCCTCGGGCTGCGCCGGCCCGCGACATCCGTCATCGCCGAATGCCTGCGCGTGCAGGCGACAGTGCCGCCGAACTCCGCGGTGCAGCGGTTCTTCGGCGTCTCGCCGCTCGGGCGCGAAGCAGAACCCTGGTACACCGGCGCACTCGGTGAGCTGGATGTCGCGCGGCGGCTCGGGGGGCTCGGGCCGGGATGGTTCGTGCTGCACTCGGTACCGATCGGTGCCGGGTCGAGCGATCTCGACCATGTCGTGATCGGGCCCGCCGGGGTCTTCACCATCAACACCAAGCATCACCGCGGCCAGAACGTGTGGATCGGCGGGCGCCGCATCCTCGTCAACGGGCAGCGCACCGACCACCTGCGCAACGCGAAGCACGAGGCGAAACGCACGTCGCAACTGCTCTCAGTCGCAGCCCGCGAGCTGGTCGACGTGACGCCGATCATCGCAATCGTCGGGGCGGGCGGGATGACGGTGCGCGAGCGCCCGCACGACATCGTCGTGCTGTGCGAGTCCGAGCTCGTCAGGTGGCTGCAGCGGCATCCGGTCACCCTCGCGCCGGCGCAGGCGCAGCAGCTCGCGGCGCTCGCGGCACTACCTGTCACCTGGCGACGGATGCCCGAGACCGACATCGTCGATCACTCGGCATTCGAACGGCTGCGCGCCGCGGTCGATCGCGCCCGCCGCAAGCGGCGCGGGTGGGCGTTCGCCGTGATCGCGGCGATCCCGGTGGCGTTCCTGCTTGCGTGGTCGGCGCTGCTCGGGGTGCTGCTGCGCTGAGTCGCGATCGCCTGCGCGGAGAAGTAGCCGGTCGTGCAGCATCCTGTGCGACCGAGTTCTCAGCTCCGACGCCAGCCGCCGACATGCTCGTGCTCCTTCGCGTGCCCGGCCAGGAACAGTTCACCTCGTAGGGCGAGCACCGCTCGGTCACTCGAGCAGGCGGGCGATCTCCGTGTAGCCGCGTGAGCGGGCGTGCTCGAGCGGGGTCACGCCGTCGTGGTCGGCGATCGCCGGGTCGGCGCCGGCCTCGAGCAGCACACGCACCGTGTCTTGGTGGCGTGCCCCACCGTCGCCGAGGATGACGGCCTCGAGCAGCGCCGTCCAGCCGAGGTCGTTCACGTGATTCACGTCGATGTCGGTCTGCAGCACGCGCTGCAGGTACTCGACGTGGCCGCGCTCCGCCGCCGGGATGATCGAGATACCGCCGTAGCGGTTGCGGATTGTGAGATCGGGATGCGCCGGCAGCAGCACCTCGGCCATCGCAACGCTGCCCGTGACGCCGGTGACGAGCCACGGCGTATCGCTGCGGTCATCGAGCGCGTCAGGGTCCGCGCCTGCAGCAACGAGCACCCGCGCCGCGCCGACGTGGTCGCCAGTGGCCGCGAGCAGCAGCGCCGTGCGCCGGTGGTCATCGCGCGCCTCGACGTCGGCGCCCGCACGCACGGCGAGGTCGACCGTCGCGGCGTCGCCGGTCGCCGCAGCGGTGAGCAGGGTTCCGTCGGGGTTGGCCAGTCGGGGCGCGGCGGTCTCGGTCACGTGGTCATCCTCGGCACTCGGGTGCTCGCGACCGGGAACACCGGCGGGAAGAGCTCGCCCGCCGCGCCCGCGCCGGCGGCCGCAGGGGCCGCGCGGTAGTCGCGCTCGCGATACGCCGCCCGCAACTTCTCGAAGATGCGTTGGCCCTCGCGGCGCAACGCGTCGACGTCGACCCCCGGGATGGCACCGTCGCGCATGACGACGCGGCCGCCGACCATGCTGAAGTGCGCGTCCCGCCCAGTGCCGGTGAGCACGAGGGTGCGCAGCGGATCCTCGACCGGGCCGAGGCGCAGGTCGTCGAGGGCGAAGGCGACGAGGTCGGCGGTCGCGCCCGGGGCGATGCGACCGAGGTCTGGTCGGTGCAGCGCACGGGCGCCGCCGAGCGTGGCAGCCTCGACATATTCGGCGAGCAACCCGCGCGAGAGGTCGCCGTGCTGCTGCTTGGCGAGCTGCACGCCCGCGTCGATGCCGCGGATCAGGTCGGGCGGGAACGAGTCGGTGCCGAGGCTCACGTTCACGCCGGCGTCGAGGTAGCGCGAGAGCCGCTCGAGCAGGAACGCGTAGCGGTTGTTGGTGAGCGGGCAATGGATGATCGACACGCCGGCCGCGGCGAGCGCCGCAAGGTCGCCGCGGTCTTCGCCGTCGACCTCCGAGTGCAGGTCGAGGTAGACGGCGTGGGCGATGATCGTGCGGTCGTTCAACAGCCCGACGCGGTCGAGCAATCCCATGGGGGTGGTGCCGCGGTCGGCCATGATCAGCGCTCGCTCGTCGAGGCCCTGCAGCGCATGCACGCGCACGAGCACGCCTCGCGCCGCCGACTCGCGCGCCGTCGCGGCGAGCAGCTCTTCACGCACCGTCTCGACACGGCACGGGGCGAGCACGCCCGTGATGAGCGGGTCGTCGAGCGCGGCGACCGTGTCGAGGAACCGCAGCGCCTCGGCGAAGCCGCGTCGCCCCTCCTCGTCGTCCCACGCCACCGAGACGGCGCCGTCATCGCCGGCGACGTGCACGCCCGAACGATACGAGGGGCCGAGGAAGGCGCGGAGGCCGAGCTCGCTCGCGATGCGCGCGACATCCGCCAGATCGTCATGGGTCTCGGCCCAGGCCGAATGCACCTCCGAGGCGATGGGCATGAGCGAGGTGATGCCGTGCAGGGCGAGTTGCGTGAGCGCGTAGCGCCGCATCGTGCTGCGCTCGGCGGGGTCGAGCACGTCGTGGCGACCGTCGGCGAAGTACGCCGCCGACCATTCGAGCCGCGCCGACTCAGGGGCATCCGACCAGGAATCGAGGATGAGGTGGTCGATGTCGGCGAGCGCGTCGAGGTCGATGAGGCCGGGCATCAGCAGGCTCTCGCCGAGTGCGACGTGCTCGTCGACCTCGCCCGCCCACTCACTCGCGAGCTCGTCCGCGGATCCGACCGCGGCGATGCGCCCGTCGACGACGAGCACCGCGCCGTCGCGCAGTTCGACGTGACCCGAGCCGTCGTGTGCGAGCACGTGGTCGGCGGTGATCAGGGTGCGCATGCCGCCCTACGCCGCCGGCGACTCGGACGACGGCGACGCCACGGCGAGGCGTTCACGGCGCAACGGCTTCCAGCCCGGTCGCGGCACGGCGGCGCGCAGCGAACGAGTGTACGGATGCACCGGATTCGCCAGCAGCTCGGCGGTGGCACCGGCGTCGACCACGACGCCGCGTTCCATCACAATCATGCGCTCGGAGACCTGGTTCACGACGGCGAGGTCGTGCGAGATGAACAGGTAGCTCACCTCGCGCTCGGCGCGGATGTCGGTGAGCAGGTTCAGGATCTGCGCCTGGATCGACACGTCGAGCGCCGCGACGGCCTCGTCGAGCACGATCACCGCCGGGTTCGCGGCGAGCGCACGTGCGATCGCCACGCGCTGGCGCTGCCCGCCCGAGAGCTGGTGCGGGAACTTCTCGGCGAACTGCGAGCCGAGCCCCACGCTGTCGAGGATGTCGCGCGCCGTGTTGCGGGCCTCGCGCTTGCCGGGCGTGCCTCGCGTGTGCAGCGCGACGCTCGACTCGACGATGTCGCCGATGCGCTGGCGCCCGTTGAGCGAGGAGTACGGGTCTTGGAAGACGTACTGCACCTCGCGGGCCCAGCGGCGCCGGTCGGCGAGGTGCTTCACCCCCTTGGCGCGCGACTCGCCGCGCACGGTGAGCTCGCCCGCCGTCACCGTCTCGAGGCCCACGAGCATGCGGGCGACCGTGGTCTTGCCCGAACCCGACTCGCCGACGATCGCGAGGCACTCGTTCGGGTGGAGCTCGAACGAGACGTCGTCGACCGCGACGATCGGTTCGCCCTTCGAGCCGCGTGGGGCCGGGAACACCTTCTGCAGGTTGCGTGCGACGACGATCGCCTCGCTCGGATTGCTCATGCCTGTGCCTTCAACATCTCGTGGGTCTCGCGGTTGTAGCGCAGCACCGGCAGCCGGGCGTGACGCTCGTCGATGCTCGGGCGGGCGCCCATGAGCTCGACCGTGTAGGGGTGGGTCGGCGCGTCGTAGACGTGCGTGCCCTGCTCGACGATCTCGCCCGCATACATGACCGCGAGCCGGTCGCAGCACGCGGCCGCCAGCTCGAGGTCGTGGGTGATGAACAGGAGCGCGAGGCCGCGGGCGCGGCGCTGCTCGTCGAGGATCGCCATGACGTCGGACTGCGCGGTCACGTCGAGCGCGGTGGTCGGCTCGTCGGCGAGGATGAGACGCGGCTCGGCGAGCAGCACGCTCGCGATCATGACGCGCTGCAGGAGGCCGCCCGAGAGCTCGTGCGGGTACTGGCGCAGGCGTTGCTCGGCGTTGCGCACGCCGACCTCGTCGAGCAGCACGACCGCACGTCGCTCGGCCTCGTCGCGGCGCACGCCCCTCGTGTGCACGAGCGCCTCGGTGAGGAAGTCGCCGACGGTGTGCACGGGGTTCACGTGCGCGCGCGGGTCCTGGAAGATCATGCCGACATCGCCGACCCGGTAGCGGCGCAGCTGCGCGGCGTTCATGCCGAGCACGGACGTGCCATCGAACGTGATCTCGCCCGAGACCCGGAACCCCGGATCGAGCATGCGGGTGATCGCCCTCGTGGTGAGCGACTTGCCCGAGCCCGACTCGCCGACGAGGCCGAGCGCCTCGCCCGCTTCGATCGTGAACGAGACGCCGTTCAGCAGCACCTGCTCGGTGCCGCGCAGCTGCAGGGTCGCCCGCACGTCGTCGAGACGCAACAGGGGTTCGGTCATCGGATGCTCCTTGCACTCGAGGTGAGCCGGTCGCCGATGATCGTGACGCAGCAGACGATCACGACGATGAGGCTGCCCGCCGCGATCGCCTCGATCGGCTGGCCGCGCAGCACCGAGTCGAAGCCGCTCTTGACCATGAGGCCGAGGTCGGCCGTCGGCGGCTGCACCCCGAGGCCGAGGAACGACAACGCGGCGAGGTCGATCACGGCGAAGCCCAGCGACGACACGGCCTGGGCGACCACGATCGGCTGCACGTTCGGCAGCACCTGCGTGAAGCTGATGCTGGTGCCGGAATGGCCCTGCAGCCACGCCGCCGAGACGTACGGCATGTTGCGCTCGCGCAGCGCCGCCCCGCGCACGACGCGGGCCACGTACGGCACGTAGGCGATGGCCAGGCCGCCGACCACCGTGGCGAGGCTCGGCCCCCAGATCGCGACCGCGATGAGTCCGAACACGATGCCGGGCACCGAGAAGAGCACGTCGAGGAACCAGGAGATCGCCGTGTCGGTGCGTCCGCCTCGCCAGGCGGCGAGCAGTGCGAGCAGCGTGCCGGCGACGGTCGCGATGAGGATGACGAGACCCGGCCCGGCGAGCGTGATGCGAGAGCCCCAGATCAGTCGCGACAGGATGTCACGGCCGAGCGCGTCGGCGCCGAGCAGGTGCGCGGGCGACGGACCGCTGAGCGACGCGAGCAGGTCGGGGAAGTCGGGGTCGTAGGGGGCGACGATGGGCGCGAAGATCGCCGCGAGCGCGATGAGGAGCAGGATGCCGGCGGCGGTGCAGCCCGAGATGCCGAGGCGACCGGTGGTGACCCGGGCGAGGCCTGGTGCGCGTCGTTCGCGCGCGACGCGGGCGACGGCGAGGCTCGTGGTGGATGGGGTGGTCATTGCCGGCTCCCGAGCGCGATGCGCGGATCGATGAAGGTGTAGAGGAAGTCGACGATCGCGTTGACCACGACGAAGGCGACCACGAGCACGAGGATCACGGCCTGCACGACGGCGAAGTCGCGCTGCAGGATCGCCCGCACGAGCAGCGAGCCGAGACCGTCGAGCGCGAACACGTTCTCGATCACGACGGCACCCGCGATGAGGGTCGCGATCGTCAGGCCGAGCACCGTGACGATGGGGATGAGCGAATTGCGCAGCACGTGGTGGCGCACGATGCGCCCCGGTGCGAGACCTCGAACCGTCGCCGTCTGCACGTGCTCGCGGCCGCTCTCCTCGAGCACCGCGGCCCGCGTGATGCGGGCGAGGTAGGCCGCGCTCGCGACCGAGAGCGCCACCGCGGGCAGGGTCAGGTGCCAGAGGGTGTCGACCCCGCTGGTTCCCGACCCGAAGGTCGGGAACCAGCCAAGGCCGACGGCGAAGACGCTAATGAGCGCCACGCCGATGACGAACGACGGCGTCGACAGGCCGACCGCCGCGAGGGCCGAGGTGAGCTGGTCGCCCCAGCCCCCGCGCAACGCCGCGAAGGTGCCGGCCCCGATGCCGACCACCGTGATGATGATCGCGGCCATCGAGACGAGCGCCAGTGTCGTGCCGACCCGCCCGGAGATGAGCGCCGAGACATCCTGCCGGTAGACGATCGAATAGCCGAGATCACCCCTCAGGATGTCGCCGAGCCATGCCGCGTATCTCACGAAGAACGGATCGTTCAGGTGGTACTGCTCGGTCACCATGGCAATCTGCTCGGGCGTGCCACCGCGCGGCCCGAGGATGAAGGCGAGCGGGCTGCCGGGTGCCAGGTACAGCAACCCGAACACGAGGAACGAGGTCACGAGCAGCACGAGCAACAGCCCGCCCGACCGCCGCAGCGCGTAGGTGCCGAGAGACATCCGCTTACTTCACCCCACCGATCGTCGCCGCCCACGGCGCGTACAGGTAGGCGAACGAGGCCGTCGCACCCGAGATGCGCGTGTTCTGCACGAGCGTCACCGGCTCGTAGGCGAGCGGGATCCACGAGAGCCCCTTGGTGATGTGCTCCTGAGCCTCGATCACGAGCTCAGCGCGCTCGGCCGGGTCGGTCGTGCGGCGGGCTGCCGCGAGCTGCTCATCGGCCCCGTCCCAGCCGGAGTAGTTGTGGCTGTCGGCGGTGTGGAACATCGTGTAGACGTCGAGCGGGTCGGCGAAGTTGCCGTAGTTGGTCGTGAAGAAGCCGTCGAGTCCCTCACGGGCGTTCTCGTCGAAGTAGAGGTTGCCGAACTGCTCGACCGGGATGACCTTCGACTCGATCTTGAGGCCGATCGCCTGACCCGCGGCCTGGATGAGGTTCGCGGTCTGTTCGTGCACGGCCGAGCTGCCCTGCACGGCGAGCACGATCGGCTCGGCAGGAGCGCCGGCCTCGGCGACGAGCTGCTTGGCCTGCTCAAGGTCGGCGTCGGCCGAGAACTCCTCGAATGCCGTCGCGAAGGCATCGGTCTCGTAGCCCCAGTAGCCGGGGCCGGCGAGGGTCGTGGCCGGCACGGCAGCCCCCTGGAAGACGACCTTCGCGAGCCCCTTTCGGTCGATCGCGAGCGAGAGCGCCTGGCGGATGCGCTCGTCGGCGAGGCCGCCGGTGAGGTTGGTCGTGATCATCGTCCAGAACACGAGTGACTCGCCGTACGTGGTCGTGACCTCGTCGCCGTTCTCGAGCTGCGACAGACCCGCAGGCGGAAGGTAGAAGAACTGGCCGTCGACGTCGCCCGTGCGGAGCGCGTTCACCGCGGTCGACTCATCGGCGATGAAGCTGAAGCTGAGTCGCTGCACCTTCGGCGCGAGCGTGGCATCCCAGTAGCCCGGGTTCGCCGCGAGCTGGATGCTCCGCCCCGAGTTCCACGCCTCGAGGGAGAACGGGCCGGTGCACTGCAGCCCGCCGTCGGGGGTGCCGAACGCCTCGCCCGCCGCTTCGGCCGCCGCCTTCTCCACGATCGCTCCAGCGGCCGTGCCCATCGCCTGGGCGAAGAGCACGTCGGGCTGCTTCAGCTTGACCGTCACCTCGCTCGGGCCCGTCACCTCGACCGAGTCGACGTTCACGAAGTAGCTCGCGAAGTAGCTCGTCGCCGTCTCGCCGACCTGGCGCTGCAGGGAGTACGCCACGTCTTCCGCGGTGAGCGGGTTGCCGTTCCAGAAGGTGACCCCGTCGCGGATCGTGTAGACGAGCGTGGTGTCGTCGGGCTGGGCCACGTTCGTGGCGAGCCCCGGTTCGGTCGAAAGGTCGGGTTTCATGCGCACGAGGCTCTCGCACAGGTTGGCAGTGACCGTGTTCTCGGCGTAGTTGAAGCCGAAGATGGGGTCGAGCGACATCGGTTCGTACGGCAGGTTCCATTTCACCTCGTCGACCGGTTCGGTGCCGGGCGTCGTGGTGGTGGCGAGGTTCTCGAGGTCGAGGCTGAGCCCCGACTGCGTGTCGGTCGTGTCATCGGCAGTGCATGCCGTCAAGAGCAGGGCGGCGGTCGCGATGGATGCCGCGGCGAACATCGTCTTCGGGGTGAACACGGGAACTCCTTTGTTGCTGTGTCGTGGTGCTGATGTCGGATTCGGGATGTGCAGTCGCATTCGGTCGCCTTCGTGGGGCGAGCGAGCTACGGCGTTCGGTGATGCACCTCTCGCCCGGCGCGGATGACGCGGCTCGGCTCGGGGCGATCGACGACGAGTTGTGCGATGGACTCGGCAACGAACTCGAGGCGGGTGTCACTGGAGGACCCCGACCAGTCGGCGATGTCAGGTATCCCGAGCATGCGCCCGCCCTCGGTCGAGGCGAGGCGATAGCAATGCTCGAGCTCGGCGTCGGTGATCGCGCCGGTGCGGTACGCGAGCAGGTGGGTGCGGTCGACCATGCTGCCGGTGCCGAACGGCGACCACGAGTCGCGCACGCCGTCGGAGCCGACCGCGAGCTGCACCCCGTGCTCGGCGAGCAGGGCGAGGTCGGGCACCGGGTCGGGCCCGAGCGCGCACGTGGTGATCCAGAGGCGAGCCGCGGCGACCCGGTCGAGGGTGTCGAGCAAGGTGGGGGCGGATGCCTCCGCAAGCGCGAAGGCGTGGCTGACGGTGACGCGCCCCTGCATGCCCGCGGCGACGGTTCGCGCGGCGATCTCGCCAATCTGCGCGAGGCCCGGTTCGCCTCCGTCATGCAGGTGGATATCGAGGTCGCGGCCCGCGCGCTCGGCCAGGCCGAAGACGGCGTCGAGGTGCCCGGCGACGTCGCCCTCGAGCCCGAGCGGGTCGATGCCCCCGACGAGGTCGGCGCCGGCGTCGAGCGATGCTGCCATGGCCTCGATCGTGCCCGGGTTGGTCAGCAACCCGAACTGCGGAAAGGCGACGATCTGCACGGTGAGAGCGGGGGCGAGGCGCTCTGCTGCGGCGCGGACACCCTCGACGTTGGCGGTGCCGAGCTCGCTCGAGACGTCGACATGCGCCCGCATGGCGAGCGTGCCGCTGCGAAGCGCCGCGCTCAGCAGCGCGAAGGCACGTTCCTCGAGGCTGCGCCCGTAGCCCCGCTGCGTGGCAAGGTCGTTGGCGATGAGCGCGGGAAGCGAGTCCGCGGGAAGTCGCGACATCCACGGCCCGCCCCATGAGGTCTTGTCGGGGTGGATGTGCGCATCGACGAGGGGCGCGACGACGAGCGCGGGTGGGGCGGAACGAGAGTTGGACACCGATACCTGCTTCTTCGGAGATGGTGATTGTCCGTGCGACTTGCCAGACGTATGATAACCATACGTTTCGTAGATAAGGAAGTGTATGAAGCAGATCGCACGGGTCTCCCTGGTCGACACGGTCGTCGAGCAGCTGCGAAGCGAGATCGTCACGGGCGCCTGGCCGGTCGGCTCGCGCATCCCCTCCGAGGCCGAACTCGTCGAGGCGCTCGGCGTGAGCCGCCCCTCGGTGCGCGAGGGTGTTCGCGCCCTCGTGCAGGTGGGCCTCCTCGAGACCCGGCAGGGCGACGGCACCTACGTCGTCGCCGACAACGAGACAGCCGTCGCGCTCAAGCACGCGCTCCACATCGCCGATGTGCGCGAGGTACTCACCGTTCGACGAGCACTTGATGTCGTCGCGGCCCGCGAAGCGGCGTCACGGCGAACCGACGACGACCTGCAGCGCCTGCGCGCGGCACTCGAAGGCCGGCGCGCTGCGGTCGCCCATGAAGACGTCGACGCCTTCATCGACCACGACGTCGCCTTCCACATCGGCATCGCCCGCGCCTCGCAGAACGCGCTGCTCTTCGAGCTCTACCGCAGCTTCGAGGACTCTCTCCGCGACTCCGTGAGCCGCACGAACTGCTTCGTCAACGGCACCTCCGATCACGACGACTTCCACTCGGCGATCCTCACCGCGATCGAGTCAGGTGACGGCGCCGCCGCGACCCTCGCGACGCTCAGCGTGCTCGACGATCAAGAGCAGTCGCTGAATGACGTCGCACCCTGATCGTCGCGCGGGCCTGATGGCCGCGGCCCTCATCGTGCTGATCGGGCTGAACCTGCGCGACCCCATCACGAGCGTCTCCGCGGCGCTCGCCCCCATCAGTGACACGTTCGGCCTCTCCCCGATCAGCGCGGCGACGCTCTCGAGCCTCCCGGTGCTCATGCTCGCCCTCGGCGCACCGCTCGCGCCCGTGCTCGAGCGGCACCTCGGCCTGCACGGCGCGACGCTCGCGCTCACCGCCCTGCTCACCGTCTCGCTCGCGCTTCGCCCCCTCGACACCACCACGATGTTCGTCGGCACCGTGCTGGCCGGGCTCGGCATCTGCGGGCTCAGCGTGCTGACGCCGCAACTCATCCGCGCGTACCTCGCGAGCCACGCCGGCCTGTGGTCGGGGCTCTTCTCGACGAGCTTCGGGGTGAGCGCGGCGCTCGGCGCGAGCCTCACCATTCCGCTCATGCTCGCGACCGACTCGGTGCGGGCCACGCTCGCGCTGTGGGCCGTGCCGGCCGCCGTCGCCACGGCGTGCGCCGCCATCGCGTTCGCGCGGGCAAGGTCGACGCGGCTGCGCGTCTCGCTCGTGCCGGCGACGACCACCCGACGGCGCGTCCGGCTCGATGCGACCGCCCTGTCGGTCACCGCGTTCTTCGGCAGCCAGGCCCTCAGCTTCTTCGCGATGACCGCCTGGCTCCCCACGATCTTCGCGAGCCGCGGCATGCATCCGGCCGAGGCGGGCTGGTTGCTCGCGTGGATGAGCGTCGCCGGCCTGCCGGCCTCGCTCATCACCGCGGTCGTCGCCGGACGGCGGCCGTCGCAATCGGTGGTCGTGGTCGTCGTCAGCGTGCTCTCGGCGATCGGCCTGGCCGGAGTGGCGTGGGCGCCCGCTGCACTCGCCGGCCTCTTCGTCGCCGTGCTCGGCTTCGCGCAAGGCGCCGCGTTCGGCCTCGCCGTGATGCTCATCGTGCTCAAAGCGCCGCCGCACGGCTCGATCGCCGGGTTCTCGGCGTTCGCCCAGGGCATCGGCTACGCGTTCGCCGCCCTCGGTCCGCTCACGCTCGGCGTGCTGCATGCGGCGGGCCTCGCTTGGCCGGTCGTCGTCTCGCTGCTGATCCCGGTGATCGGCATCCAGGCGGTCATGGGCTGGATCGCGGGCCGACCGCGCCCTGCGGCATCCGTCACTCCGGTCGCGGCCGAGGCGGCAGCCGGCAACGCGACACACGGCTGACGTACCGCGAAACTCACGCGTGCCCTCGACGAGGTACGCGAGGTCGCCCAGATCGGTCCACCACCTCCGGGCGAGCTCCTGCGCGACCCGGCGCCCGCGTGCCCACGAACAACCCGACGACCGCCACCCCGATCACCGCGGCAGCGAGCGGCGGCAGCGCCGCGAGACCCGCCTGCGCGACGACGAGCGAGGCGAGTGCGGCGCCGACGGCGATGCCGAGGTTGAACAGCACCGGGATGAGCGCGCCGGCGAAGCGTCGGTGCTCGGTTCCGGCGAGCCGCAGTATCAGCGTCTGCGCGAGGGCCGGAAGGGCACCGGAGGCGACCGCCCACGCGACCACCACTGCGATGCCGACCGCGGGGTGCACGTCGACGAGCACCAGCGCGAGCACCGACGCACCCGTGACGATCGCGCTCACGAGCAGGGCACGCACGGTGCGCTCGCCGAAGCGTCCGGCGAGCACGACGCCGAAAGCCGAGGCGAGACCGAAGACGAACAGCATCCCGCCCACTCCGCCCGGCACGACGCCGGCCGGCGACTCCACGAGGCGCGTGATGAACGTGTAGGTGCCGAAATGGCCGACGAGCAGCAGCGCGACGAGCAGCGTCACGATCATCAGGGGCCGGATGCCGCGGCGAGCCCCCGGCCCGGTGGGCGCCGGCGCGGCGGCATCCGTCACCGTCGTTGCTGCCGTCTGGAGATCGCCGCCTGCAGGCGCACGCACGACGAGGCGCACCAGCAGCGCGGCGACGAGGGCGAGCACCGCGAGCCCGCCGAAGGCCGCCCGCCAGCCGATCGCCTCGGCGACGATGCTTCCGGCCGGGGTGCCGAGCACCGTGCCGAGCGTGGCGCCGCCGAGCACCACGGCCACGGCGCGGGCGAGGTTGCGGTCGGAGACGAGGTCGGCGGTGAACGCGTTCGTCGTCGCCCAGAGCAGCCCCACGGCGAGCGCCCCGAGCAGTCGCGCCGCCACGGCAGCTGCATAGCCGGGCGCGATCGCCGTCAGCGTCGCCGACACGGCGAGCAGCACGAGGCTCCAGGCGATGACGGCGCGGCGGTCCACTCGCCTCGTGAGCCGCACGAGCGGAAAGCTGCCGATGACGACGACCGCCGCCCAGACCGAGACGAGCAGCCCGATCTGCGGTTCGCTCACGCCGAGGCCGGCGCTCATCTGCGGCAGCACGGCGGCCGGAAGCATCTCGGTCGTGACGACCACGAACATGGCGGCGCCGAGCACGACGAGGGAGGGCCACGGGAGCCGATCGCTCGGCTCGAGGGCAGGGCCGCGACCGGGGCCGGGGCCGGGGCCGGCGGTCGCGGGTCCGGAGTTCGTCGTTCGAGTCCTTGTGTCGCTCATGACACGACGCTAAACTTTGACATTGATGTCAATGTCAAGCTTTTGGTGGACGGATGTCGCAACAAGCCATGAAGATCGGTGAACTTGCCCACCGGGCGGGCGTCTCGACCCGGCTGGTGCGGTACTACGAGCAGCAGAACCTGCTCGCGCCGAGCCGGCAGGCGAACGGGTACCGCAGCTACGACGAACAGCACGTCGAGCGCGTCCGGCGTATCGCCGGACTCGTGCAGTCGGGCCTGCCGACCCGCCTTGTGAGGGAACTGCTCGACCTCGAAGACGCCGCCGCCGAGCAGCGCCCGAGCTGCCCGCGCACGGTCGCCGACATGCTCGCCCACGAGCTCGACGGCATCGAAGAACGCATCGGCTGCCTCACCCGGAGCCGCGAGACCATTCGCGATTACCTCGCCCGCACCGAGCACGCCGCCGTGCTCTCCGAGCGAGACGCGGCGCGCGCCTGATTCGGAGGTGATCGACCGGTGCAACGGCGCGCCGGCTCTGTCACCATCGAAGTATGAGCGACCCGATGAGGGCGCCCGCCGGGTGGTACGAAGACGGGTCCGGCGGACGGCGGTACTGGGACGGCGACGTCTGGACGAAATACGTGGCGCCGGGGTCCGAGAACGCGCCGCCATCGCAGGCCGGGACGGATCAGGCGGCCACCGCAGTGTTGCCGGCGGCCGACGACGGTCCGACGATTCCGTTCGTCTGGGGATCGCAAGAGTCGCAGGGCTCGCGGGGGTCGGATGCCGCGGCGACGGTGCCGTACGCGGCCGTCAACGTGAACGCCGATTCGGCGACGACGACGGCGAGCTACGGCGCACCCGCCACGACGGTGCTGCCGGGGCATCCGTTCACCGAGCCGTCGAACCCCGGGCCGAACGTGGTGGGCATCATCGCACTCGTGGTCGCGGTCGTGGGGCTCGTGTTCGTGTTCATTCCAGCCGTGAGCGGATTCGCGTGGGTGGTGGTGCCCATCGCGTTCGTGCTCTCGATCATCGGCCTGTCGCTGCGCGGTGCGAAGTGGCCGGCGGTCACGGGGCTCGTCGTGTCGATCATCGCCGCGGTCGTCGGCATCGTGATGTTCGTCACGTTCCTCATCGGGTCGCTCGGCAACGTGTTCGACGAGATCGAGGATTCGATCCCTGAGGTACCGGTGTTTCCGCAGCCGGGGCCGGATGACCCGGGTGCCGACCCCGATCCCCAGCAACCGGAGGCGCCCGTCGCGGGCGACCTCGCATTCGGCGAGACGATGACCTGGGACGACGGCGTCTCGCTCACGGTCTCTGCGCCCGAGCCGTACACGCCGAGCGACTTCGCGGCCGGGGCTACGCACGCGAGCAACGTCGTCTTCACGCTGACGATCACCAACAACTCGACGGCGGACCTGCAGCCTCTGCCGCTCCCCACGCTCTCGTCGGGCGATCAGGACGTGAGCCAGATCTTCGACATCGGCAATGATGTCTTCGGGCCCGGCGACGACGTCGGCTTCCCTCCGGTCGACACCATCGAGCCGGGCGGGTCGGTCAGCTGGAGGGCCGCCTGGTCGCTGGACGACTCGAGTTCGCTCACGCTGCAGGTGGCGCCGAGCTTCCTCTATCCGAGCGCGACCTTCACCAACGTGCCGTAGCGGCAGCAGCATGCTGCAACTCGCGACGCCGATCGAGACGCCGCGTTGTGGGATGCTGCCAAAGCAGCCAGCCGCCCGATGACGTGCATCGTGGAACCCGCAGAGATCACGACCCTCCCGCGAAAGCGGCGTTACGCTGCGGGCATGAGTGCATTCCGACCCCCGACAGCCGATATCGCCTTCATCCTCGAGCACGTGGTGGATTACGACGCGGTCGCGCTGCTCCCCGGGTATGAGCACGCCGATCTCGAGACGGTCTCCGAGATCCTCGACGAGGCCGGCAACTTCATGGGCGAGGTGGTGGCACCCACCAACCGTGCCGGCGACCTCGAGGGATCGCGGCTGAACCCCGACGGCACCGTCACCACGGCGACCGGCTTCAAGGAGGCCTACTCGGCCTACGTCGGCGCCGGCTGGGGCTCGGTGCCCCTGCCCGAGGAGTTCGGCGGCGGCGGATTTCCGCGCACGGTCGGACTCGCCCTCCAGGAGCTCATGGCGACCGCGAACATGGCGTTCGCGCTTGCGCCGCTGCTCACGCAGGGCGCGATCGAGGCGCTCCTGCACTACGGCAGCGACGAGCAGAAGCAGCAGTGGCTGCCGAAGATGGTCACCGGCGAGTGGGCCGGCACCATGAACCTCACCGAACCGCACGCCGGCACCGATGTCGGCGCCCTCACCACGAAGGCGGTGAAGCGCGCCGACGGCAGCTACGGCATCACCGGCCAGAAGATCTTCATCACCTTCGGCGACCACGACCTCAGCGAGCAGATCGTGCACCTCGTGCTCGCTCGAACCCCCGACGCGCCGGCCGGCACGAAGGGCATCTCGATCTTCATCGTGCCGAAGTTCCTCATGAACGACGACGGCTCGCTCGGCGAGCGCAACGGGGTGCACACCGTCGGCGTCGAGCACAAGATGGGCATCCACGGTTCGCCCACGTGCGTGCTCTCGTACGAAGACGCGACCGGCTACCTCGTCGGTGAAGAGAACATCGGCATGCGCATCATGTTCGTCATGATGAACAGCGCCCGCCTCTCGGTCGGCATGCAGGGCCTCGCCGTGTCGGAGCGCGCCTACCAGCAGTCGCTCGACTACGCGCGGGAGCGCATCCAGGGCCGCGCGATCGGCGCGACTCAAGACTCCCCCATCATCGACTTCCCCGACGTGCGCCGCATGCTCATGACGCAGAAGGCCTACATCGCCGCGATGCGCCGCATGATGCTGCTCACCGCGACCTACACCGACGTGTCGACGCACCACCCCGACGCCGCCGTGCGCGCCCGGGCGAACGAGATCGTCGGCCTGCTCACGCCCATCAACAAGTCGTTCGGCACCGACCTCGGCAACGAGCTCACCTCGCTCGCGCTGCAGATCCACGGCGGCATGGGCTTCATCGAGGAGACCGGCGCAGCCCAGCACTACCGTGACGTGCGCATCGCCGCGATCTACGAGGGCACGAACGGCGTGCAGGCCGCCGACCTCGTTGGCCGCAAGCTCCCGGTTCGCGACGGGGCATCCGCGCTCGAATTCATCGCCTCGATGCGCGAGCTCGACGGTGAACTCGCCGCGGCCGGAGACGAGTTCGCCTCGATCCGCTCGCAGCTGAACGCGCAGCTCGACACCCTCGAGCAGACGACGATGTGGATGCTCCGCACCGGCGCCACCGACCCCAACGCCGTGTTGTCGGGGTCGGCCCCGTACCAGCGCATCTGGGGGCTCGTGCTGGGTGGCTGGCTCATGGCGAAGTCGGCGCTCGCCGCCCGCGGACTCGACGCCGACGGCCTCGCGGAGTCGCAGCTGCCGCTGGCCCGGTTCTACGCCGAGCAGCTGCTGCCGCAAGCGGCCGGCCTCGCCGGCGCCGCCACGGCCGGCTCGCGCGACCTGTTCGCCCTCGACGCCGACGCGCTCGGCGACGGCGTGCGCCGTGGGGCGCGCGTCTGAGTTCGTTCGACGACGTTCACGAACGTGCTGTCGCGGCGGCAGCGTGCTCCCAATCACCAGGCCGCCGTTGAACGCCGCCCCGGGACGCATCGAGGTCGCGCCGCGCCTGGAGCAGGGACTCTTTCGCGAGGGACGCGACACGGTCGGCCAGCGCGATCACCCGCTCGCGGTCATCGTGGTCAGTGACTCTGCTCGTCGCCGCGGAGCTGCCGAGGTAGTGGCCGAGGTCGATCCGGATGCGCTCGGATTCGGCCAGGCGCGCCATGGCCTCGGCGCCGATCGAGCCCGGGTGGGCGGCGATGGTGTCGCGGGCGACGTCGAGCTGACGGTCTGCGGCCTCGATCGCCTGATGCACGTGGCGCACGGGCGGGATCGGACGCGTTGCGCGCTCGCGAACCGCCGCGACCGCGACATCCAGCGCCGCGTGCGCCGCGCCTAGTCGACGCAAGTGGGCGAATGGATCGGTGTTGACGCCCGCCGTCGGAAGGGCGGCGAGAGCCGCCTGCAACTCGGCGATCGCGTTCGCGACACCACGAGAGTGCGGCTCCTCGAGCGCGACGGCGAGATCCCGACGCGACTGCGCGACGAGCGCAGCCAGCATGGCCTCGGCTTGCAACGCCTCGACCTCGAAGGCCTCCACCCCATCGAGCAGCCCCTCTGCTCGGCGCACTGATTGAGCGGATGCCTCGACCGCGAGGTCGACCTGACCGCGCTGCCCGGCCGCACGCCGCCGCTCGGCCACGCCCAGGCTGTGCTCGGCGAACCCGAGCAGCTGCTCGACCCCCGCAGCGTCGGCCTCGACGTGGACGAGCGCCTCTCGTGCGTAGCGGGCCGAGAGCCGTTCGATGGTCTCGCGAGCGTGCGGCAGGCGAGCTCGCAGACGCTCGGCGTCGGCTCGCACGCCGGCGATGATCTCCGGTGCACGCCGCGCCAGGGCGATGCGGTCGGCGAGCGCGGAGGCCTGCTCGTCGAGGTCGTGAACGACCGATTCGCACAGTTCTACGATCTGCACGTAGCGAGCCCGCACCTCGTCGGCCGTGCCGGGGGTCGCGTCGTGATTGAGCCGGTTCAACCGGAACGCGTCGCCCAGGCGTCTGCGCGCCGCGACGAGCGCCGCGCTCGCCGTCGCCGTGGATTCCGAACCCAGCTCCGCCTCGGCGAAGCCGAGCTCGTCGGCGGTGTCGCGGATGCGCTCGTCGGCCGCGAGCAGGGCAACTCCAGCCCGCTTCGCCAGGTCGGCGTCGTGGACTTCCAGTTCGTGCGCACCCCGTCGGCGCCTGACCTTGAACCCGGCCATGCTCCGATCATAAGGACGCCGCTCGACCCCCGCTACGGACCGCCGGAAACCGCCACGTCGGAGGGTCGGACGTCACATCGCACCTGCTAGCGTGTGCCGCATGCCAGCACCGGTGCAGCACCTCGTCGAGTCGATGTTCGCGGGGGTCCAGGACCTCGATGTCGATGCCGCGACCGCGTCGATGCACGACGACGTCGTGCTCTACGACCCGCACTACCCGTATCCCGACATGGTCGGCATCGCCGCCGTGCGCGAGGGCCTCACGTGGGCGTTCACCCAGATGAAGAGCATGCGATTCGACATCGACCGGTGGTTCTTCGATGACGCCGGCGCCTCGGTCGTCGTCGAGACATCCACCCATCACGTGCTGCGGATGGGTGGCAAGCGGCTCGACTTCCCCCAGGTGTTCGTCATCGACACCGACGGTGAGCGCATCACCGGGATGCGCGCCTACGAGCCCTACGGTCCGCACGGCTCGACGGGCTTCGGGCTGAAGATCGGACACGCCGTGTACCGGCTCTCGCATCGACGACCGTCGAGCGCCCAACCGTCGCCCGGCCAGGCGTCGCCCGCCCAGCCGTCGCGCTGACGGCACATCCGCTCGGTAGCTCGCCACCGGCCAGTCGCTCAGAACGCGAGGTCGAGGTGGAAGTGGTTCACGAGCGGGCCGTGCCAGTTGATGTTGGTGATGTCGCCTGTGCGGTTGCGGCTCGTGTTGGCGACCTCGATGATGCGGCGCTGCCCGAGCCGTTCGTTCACCGCCCGCGCGACTGAGAAGTCGTCGTAGATCACCCGCCACTCGACGCCGACGGCTGACGCGGCCCGGTCGATTGCGAGCGCGAACGCGATCGCCTGAGCGGCGTCGAAGAACCCGTCGGCGCGGCGCTGCGGGATCGTCAGGTCGAGCGAGCGTCCGCGGCCGGCGAAGCTGCCGCCGCCGTGATCGCCGTAGTTGCTCGCCGTGAAGCGAGTGCCGTACGCGTCGATGAGCAACAGCACGAAGATGGCCGTCGTCGTCATGACCCCGAGGCTGCCGCGATTCCAGACCGGCCCCCAGGCGGGCCGGCTGTTGGCATCGAGCTCGTGCACGTCGACCCAGTCGCGCTCCTCGATGTCGATCGCCGCCGCGCGCACCGCGACATCGACCGCGGTCTGTCCACCGAACTTGCGGGTCTCAGCGGCGACGATCGCCTGCTCCTGCCCGGCCGCGTCGAGCGTCGCCTTCGGGTCGCGAGTGCGCCGCCGCAGCGCCGACTCGGCCGCGGAGATCGCTCGGGCGCGTTCGGCGTCGGTGAGCGATCGATTGCCTGCGGCGAGCCGCCCCCGAACGAGGGCGACGGCATCGACGTTCGGGAGCGCGCCGGGGGCGAAGCCGCGAAGATCGCGCACGCCGCGCTGGGTGGTCGTGACGAAGTCGAGGTGCTCGCGTCGCTCGGTCATCCAGCCCCAGGCGCCCTCGGTGAGGTGCGACACGATGCGGTCGACGAGGAACTGCCGGAACACGACGAGACCGGCCTCGACGTGCGCGTCGCGCTCAGCCGGTGTGAGGGCACGCCGCCTGCCGTTCTCGACGACCCTCTTGCGCCCGACCTCGCGCACGAGCCGCCGGCGCTCGGCGTTCAATTGGGCGAGTGCCCTCCCCTCGACGCCCGACCAGGGCACGCTGAAGCTGCTGCGTGCGAACCAGCCCTGCATCGTCTCATCGAAGTCGGTGACGAAGGAGGCCCGCGTCGCGGCGACGTCGATCGTCTGACCTTGGGCGGCACGTCGCGTGCGCCATCCGTCGACGAGGACGTCGGCGTACTGCGCGACCCCGGCCACCCCCCAGAACTCGACCGTCGTGTCGATGCCGTGCACGGGCGCGGTCTCGTCGGCCGGTGGTGCGGCGCCCGGCACGACGACGGGAGTGCCGCGCGTGACCTGGATGCTGGGCCGCGCGGGCGGATAGGCCACGTCGGTCGTGTCGACATCGAGCGGTGCCGCCGCCTGCGCCGGCTGCGGCACGCCCTGCGCGGGCTGTGGGCCGGTGGCCTGCGCCGGCTGCTGGGCCGGCTGCTGCGCCGGTGTCTGCGCGGGTTGCTGCGCCGGCTGCGCCTGCGCGTCGGCCGGGGCATCCGCGTCGACCCCCGCATCGACCGGCTGGCGCTGCAGGTGCACGATGCCGCCCGAGACGGCATCGGAGGCGACGAGGCCGGCGGCCGCGCGGTTGCCTGCCACCCGCTGCACGTCGGCGAGGGTCATCGGCGCGTGCTCGTGGGCCGGGTCACCAGCGACCGCGGGCACCGCCGCAACTGCCGGCCGGCTGTGCCCGATGCGCTGCCCGGCCTCGTCGGGCTCTTCGTCGCCGACCTTGCGATGCCGCATCCTCACGCCGTCGGGTCGACCATCGGCGACCCGTCAGCCCTCCTCGATACGACGCTAGCCGCGCACCGCGTCCCGAACGCGGCGTGTGCACGATCGGGCACGGAACTCTGCACGCATCCGCAGCCGACGGCGACGTGCCGCCGGCACCGTGCTACGAAGACGCCATCTTCACGAACCTGCGATAACCAGCCAGACGAGCGCGCAACACATCGAAGCCATCCCGCTGTCACCGGCGCGCCGAGACGTCCACACGGGCAGCTGGCATCCAGTATGCAGAGAGAAGGCGCCAGTGCTCGGGGGCACATAGGCCGAGCGCCGAGGGGGAAGGTGACCAAAGCTTGTCCGCTGTGCTCATTCTCGCAAGTCGGCACTTCTTGTCACGATGAAGGGTTTCGACACGAGCCGAAGTGAACCCGGAGCGCTCAGCCGACGGGCGCTGCTCGGCGGATTCGCGGGTATCGCCGGAGTCGGTGCCATCGGAGCAAGTCTTCTCCCGACCGCACCCGCCTTCGCCGGTGACGGCGAGATCTACAACCCATTCGCCCGATGGAAGGTGTCGTTCACCTGGCTTGACCACCTCAGCTACTCGCTGGGCGGGACCGACTATCCACTTGGCTATGGAACCGCATTGCCCGCACCTGCAGCGGGCACTCTTCGGACGAGCGGTGGATCGGGCGAATGGGCGGCGGGGTGGGTCGGGAGTGCCGGCCGTCGAGCCATCCTCACGCTCGACGTGCCCGTTTCACGACAGATCGCTGGCCAAACGGGAGAGGGCGCGGGAGATCTCGTCGCGATCGTCTTCCAACATCTCTCGGCGTTCTCGAGTGATGGGCATTACAGCACCGGTCAGACCATCGGCAAGTCAGGGGCGTCGGCGAACGGGGCCGACTACGGCGGCGACATCCACCTCCACATTCATGGCCTCACGGCGAAGGGTGCCCGAGTCGACTTCACGAAGTTCATCACTCCGGTGCCGATTGCACCTGTGGCGCTGATTCTCAGCAACGGGGTGATCGCGCTCTACCAAGTCCGTGGCGGGGCGCTGTACGGCACCAATCAGGTGTCACTGGGCGGGCCCTTCGCCGCCTGGTCGCAGATCGGTTCCGGCGCCGCCGCGATCGTAGGAACACCTTCAGTGATCCAGATACCGAGTGGGCAGCTCGCCGCCTACGCGCTGCAGGGCGGCACGGTGGTGGGCGCCGGCCAGTCCGTACCCGGCGCCGGATTCGGCGCTTGGGGGCCGATGGGGGTCGGTGGCACCGGCATCGTCGGGAGACCCGCCGTCGTCGTCTCGGCAAGCGGCCGCATCACGATCTTCGCCGCGTTGGACAACGGAAATCTCGGCATCACCACCCAGGTCGCCCCGCTCTCCTCGTTCAACGCATGGTCGCCTGTGGGGACCGGCACCCTCGGAGCAGTGGGAAAGCCGGCGATCCTGAAGCATCCCGACGGCCTGTTGCAGGTCTTCACGCGAACCAGAGACGGCGTGATGAAGACGACCAGGCAGACTGCCGTCGATGGCCCGTTCGGAGCATGGTCGGTCGTTGGTACCGGTGCCGCGTTGGAGGGCGATCCCTCCGTGGTCCTTTCGTCCACCGGCATCGCGACCGTGGTATCCGGAACCTCCGACAACAACGTGGCGTTCGCAACCCAGACGGCAGTCGGGGCCGCATTCGGCGGGTGGGCCACCGTGGGCGAGAAGCGCGGCGATCTCGTCGGATCGCCCGCCGTTCTCATCACTCCCAACGACCTCGTGGTGGTCTACAGCCGCACGCTGGGAGCACTCACCATCGGTACCAACCAGGCGATCCCGGGCGGTGGCTTCGCGTCGTGGCTGACCATCGGAACCGGCGGGGCCGGTGCCCTCTCCGATCCTGCTGCGGTGAGAACCCCCTCGGGACTCATTGCGGTGTACATGGCCAGCGCACGGAATGCGATCTCCGGCGTGGGGCAGTCCACGCCCGGTGGCAACTTCGGCCGGTGGGGCGTCATGGGCTGACCGTCCGGCTCGGGGCGGTGACCGTTTCAGTCGAAGATGCCGTCGAGGACACTGCCGATGACCAGGCCCCCGAGGATTCCGCCCATCATGTCGCCCCCGCCGCCGCGTCGGCCGCCGCCCCAACCCGGGCCCGGACCGCCCCACTGACCAGGATCCTGCGGTCGCGACGCGTCGATATCGCGTTGCGCGAGCTGCAGCGCCTCGGCCGCGAGATACGCGACACGACGGGCCATCACCATCGCCTCTTCCCGGTGTTCCTCATCGATGACGGCAACGGCCGCCGCGGGCGTGCCGAGCGTGCGGTCGAGATCGATCCGGATGCGCTCGGACTCGGCGAGCCGGGTGCGAGCGTCGGCGCCGATCCAGCCGCGGTGGCCGGCGATCACGTCGCGAGCGACCGCGAGCTGCCGGTCG
The DNA here is from genome assembly GCF_030817175.1 of Agromyces ramosus. Taxonomy (NCBI): domain Bacteria; kingdom Bacillati; phylum Actinomycetota; class Actinomycetes; order Micrococcales; family Microbacteriaceae; genus Agromyces; species Agromyces ramosus. The sequence goes on from NZ_JAUSYY010000001.1 coordinate 1,174,801, forward strand.
GCGTCGTCGATGGCGTGGTGCACATGCTCCAGCGGTGGAATCGGACGCGCTGCGCGCTCGCGGGCCGCCGCGATCGCGGCATCGAGCCCGGCATTCGCCTCGCGCAGGTGATTCAGCTGGGCGAACGGGTCGGTGTTGACGCCGGCCGGCGGCAGGGCGGCGAGCGCAGCCTGCAGCTTGACGATCGCTTCCGTGACACCGACGGTCTGGGGTTCCTTGCGCGCGACGACGAGGTCACCGCGGGAGTCCTCGACGATGGCCCCCAGAGTGGCCTCGGCGCGCAGCGCCTCCACCTCGAACGTCTCGACCGCGTCGAGGAGCGTCGCCGCCCGACGCACCGATTCCGTCGACGCCTCGAGCGCGAGGTTGGCCTGCTCGCGCTGCCCGGCATCGCGGCGTCGCTCGGCGACGGCGGCACTGTGCTCGGCGAATCCGAGCAGCTGCTCGGCCTGGCCCGGGTTGGACTCCACCTGGGCGAGAGCCTCGGGCGCATAGCGCGCGGCGAGCCGATCGACGGTGTCGCGGGCATGCGGAATGCGGTCACGGAGGCGTGCGGCATCCGCTCGAACGCCGGCGATGATCTCGGGAGCCCGGCGCGCACGCGCGATCTTCTCGGCGAGGGCGGAGGTGTGATCGTCGAGCACGTCTTCGGCCCAATCGCACAGCTGCACGATGCGTGCGTTGCGGGAGCGCAGCTCTTCAGCGGTGTCGGGAACCTCGTCGAAATTCAGCTGGTTCAACCGGAACGCCTCGCCCAAGTGCTGCCGCACCGCGGCGAGCGCCACGCTCAGCTCGGTGGTCGCGTCGTGCCCGAGCTCAGCCTCGGCGAAGGCGAGCTCGTCGGCGGTGACGCGGATGCGCTCGTCGGCGGCGACCAGAGCCGTACCGGCCCGCTTCGCCAGGTCGGCATCCTGGGCTTGGAGCTCGTCGACTTCGCGTTTGCGCTTGCCCCAGAATCCGGCCATGCCTTCGATCCTATGGCCGCCGCTGGGAGGCTGCTGAGGGGCGCGGATGACGCGCGGCCACGGCGATTCGGTCACCTACCAGACGACGGTACCGATCGACCCCGTGGTGCAGCGCTCGATCGCCGCGGTACGGCGCAGCAGCGCGATGTCGGCGTCAGACGGAAGATCGGCGCCGACGCGGCCGACCGTGACGGCAGCAGCCGCGGCAGCGAAGGTGCCGATGCGTTCGAGGTCGGCCTCGTCGACCGCATCGACCGGGGTATCCGAACGCAGGAGCCCGGCGAGCAGCGCCGCCATGAAACTGTCACCCGCACCGACCGTGTCGCGCACGTCGACGGGCAACGACTCGACGACGACTCGGTTCATCGGAGTCGCGATCACTGCACCCTCACGACCCCGGGTCAGTGCGGCCATGCTGACGCCGGCACCCAGGAGGCGGTCGAGCACCGACTCAGGCGCCTCGCCGGGATACAGCCACGCCGCATCCTCGTCGCTGAGCTTCACCACGTCGGCGAGCTCGACGTATCGGTCGAACGCGAGGCGCGCGTCGGCACGATCCCCGATGATCGCCGGACGCACGTTCGGGTCGATCGAGACCAGGACGCCGGCGGGCCGGGTGCTCAGCGCAGCGGTGACGTGCGCGGCGCCGGGTTGCAGGAAGAGGGCGATCGAGCCGGCATGCACCACCCGCGCGGACCCGGTCGCGATCGGCTCGGTCACCCGCCACTCGACGTCGAAGGCGTAGCGGGCGGCGCCGTGGCTGTCGAGTTCGGCGAGCGCCGTCGAGGTGCGCGGCAGGCTGATCGAGGCGGGGTCGACCAGGACTCCGGATGCCTCGAGTCGATCGAGGACCACCCGGCCGTCGTCATCCGCGGCGAGCGCCGTGCGCACCCGGGTACGCACACCGAGCCGCGCCAGGCCGAGCGCGACATTCACCGGCGACCCACCCGGAGAACGCGTGATCTCGCCTCGCGAGCTCACCAGGTCCATCACCGCCTCGCCGATGACGAGCACCTCTTCGCCGGCTGACGGCGGCGCGTGCTCAGCCATGGGCGGTCGCGCCGAGTGCCGAGAGCTCGGGCGTCAACCCTGCGACATCCGCCGGGATCGTCAGACGCCCATCGAGCCACGAGACGGGCACGGGATCGGTGATCTCGCCGATCCACTCGCCCCCGAGCGTCGTGTTGCGGAACGCGAGCAGCTGCCACGCCCCCGCGCGGTCGCGCACGAGCCGCCCGACGTAGAGTGTTTCGTCGGCGACGCGGTAGGCCCGGGCGATGTCGTACGGACCGGCCGGGTCGTCGACGTTCACGGCCCAGATGCCGCCGCGCTCGCCGGCGGCCTTGCGCTCGCTCGAGAGCTCGGACCCCAGGCACGAGAACAGCAGCACCCAACGCCCGTCGACCTGCTCGAGCTGCAGCACCTCCAGCTGCCCGAAGCCCGACCCGACCACCGAGCGCGGCGGCTCGACCCGCCACGTCTCGAGATCGGCCGACCACGCGGTGCCGACGACGCCCCGCGACGACGGGTCGCCGAGATTGGCGCGGGCGGTCAGGAGCATCCGCCACCCCTCTCCCGAAGGGTCGCGGAACACCCACGGGTCGCGCCACGCCTCGTCGGGCCAGGCACCATCGGCGAGCCGTTCGTACCATCGCGAGTCGGGGGCGACGAGCGCACGACCCGTCGTCGACCAGTTCACGAGATCAGCGGATGCCGCGGAGCCGACCCGCTGCACCAGTCCGCCGTGCCCGCGGTCGACGCCCGTGTAGAACATGCGCCACGTGCCGTCGTCGGCGCGCACCACGGAACCCGTCCACGTGGCGAGGTCGTCGAACGCCGGGGCATCCGAGGGAACGATCGCGTCGGCGACCTCGGTCCACTCGATGAGGTCGGTGGAGACGGCGTGGCCGATGGTTGCACGCCAGTGCCGGCGGTCGGGATCGTGCAGCGCACGTGAGGCCTTGAGGAAGAAGAGGTGGAACTGATCGCCGTCGTCGGCGAACCAGAAGTCCCACACCCAGGATGCGGCGAGTCGAAGCATTTGGCCTTCGTTCAGATCGGTGAAGCAGGTGGTCGGATGGTGGCGGCTGAGTCAGCGCGAAGGGTCTGCGACCGACGCCCGTTCCACGATCGGACAGTCGAGCAGGATGGGGTGGGCGCCGAGCAGCCGGTGCTCGTCATGACCGTCGATGAGCGAGGCGAGCGTCTCGACGGCCCACGCGCCCATCTCGTAGTGGGGCAGCGCCACGGTGGTGAGCGGCGGGTACAGGCTCGAGGCGATCGGGTCCTGGTCGTCGAAGCCCACGATCGACACGTCGGCAGGGATCACCAGGCCGAGCTCCGCCACGGCCCGGTAGGCGCCCATCGCCATGCGGTCGTTGTAGCAGAACACCGCGGTGGGGCGCGTCGCCGGGTCGGCTCCGTGGTCGAGCAGGCGCATGGTGGCCTCGTAGCCGCCGATCGCCTCCGACTCGGCCTCCGCGACGAACCGGTCGGGGTCGAGGCCGGCCGCCATCATGCCGTCGCGGTAGCCCTGCAGACGACCGCGGGTCGCGGGCACGTCGACCGAGCTCGCCGCGAACGCGATGCGCCGGTGCCCGCGGCGAACGAGCAGGTCGACGACGGATGCCGCGCCGGCCCGCTCGTCGGGCAGCACCGACGGGATCTCACCGTCGCGGTCGCGCGCGCCGATCAGCACCGCCGGAACCGCGTGCAGTTCGTCGGGCGGCACGACCTCGTCGTGGTAGACGGTGGCATAGATGATGCCGTCGGCCTGCCGGTCGATGAACGCCTGGATCTGCGAGGACTCGACGTCGACGCTCGTGCTGAGCCGGGAGTTGATGATCGCGAGGGTGAGGTTGTTGCGGCTCGCCTCCTCCTGCGCTCCCAGGATGATGCGACCGGCGTGCGGGGTGGTGGCGATCTCCTCGGTGAGCAGTCCCACCATCCCCGACGCCTGCGTGCGAAGGCCGCGCGCGAGCCGGTTGGGCTGGTAGCCGAGCTCGGCCGCGGACTCGCGCACACGCGCCTTCGTCTCGTCGCTCGTGCGGGTGTGCGGGGTGTCGTTGAGCACGTGCGAGACGGTCGTCACCGAGACGCCTGCCGCCGCCGCGACGTCGCGTATGCCGACCTGTTTGTGAGGCATCCGTCTCCCTGTTCTCATCTCACCGTCTCACCTTCGTGCCACTCCGTACCCGACCCTGCGCCCGGCGCGTCGCCATTGCCTAGCCGGAGGCGATCGCAGGCGTGGCCCTGAACGCGTTCGCAGCCCGGTCGACGACGACTTGGGCGTCGGTTCCGGAATCCAGGATCGTGTTCCGCGCTGAATCGGGGTCGACCCGGACGGCCGTGACGGCGAGGCTGTCCGAAGCCTCGGTCGTCAGCAAGGCGTCCACCTGGGCTGAGAAGCAGGAGTCGCTCGACGTGGCATGCACGTCCATCGCGACGACGTGGTTGCTGGAGACGTAGTTGCCGCTTCCCGCCACGAGTCGGATGATGACGGGGCTCGCGCCGGTCGGACGTATGGTCTCCGCGTCGACCACCTCGGAGAAGTGGTTGCCGATCACGGAATTGTTGCTGCCGTCGACGCGGAGGAGTCCGGCGAGGTCGTCCAGTCCATTCCCGACGCCCAGGAACGGGGTCCACGGCTCTTGGTCGCGCAGGAAGTGGTTCGTGGCCACGAGGTTCTCCGAGCTGTTCGCCGCGAGGACCACCATGCCCGGATAGAACGAGTGCAGACGGTTGCCCGTGATACTCGAACGTGTGACGCCGTCGAGATGGACGCTGCTCGCGCCACGGGGGAAGACGTTGTTGGCGGTGATCAGCAGCCCGCCGTGGTTCTCGGCATAGATCGAGTGTCCCCTGAAGCCGGCTCCGATCAGGTTGTCGGTGATCTTCGACGCCTGTCCCCACCCACGCAGCTCGATGCAACTCCCGCATTCGGCGATGAAGTTGTCGTGGACGGAGAGCGCGTCGGCGTTGTAGATCGTCAGAGCGTGCTCGAGGTACACGAACCCCATGCCGGTGATGCGGAACGAGTCGTTGGCGCTGCCGACGTAGATGCCCGTCTTGCCGTTGACGTAGGTGTTCTCCGGGTGGCGCTCCGAGCCGTCTCCGTCGAAGTGCATCCCGTCGATGCAGAAGTTCGCGAATTCGACCGAGCTGATCCGGGGGCTTCCGCTTCGCTCGATTGAGAAGGCGGCGCCCTTGGACTCGTCCACCTCTCCCGCGATGGGAAGGTCCACGACAATACGGCTGCCCCCGGGCCACAGCTCGTGCAGATCGGGCCACTCGTCTTCAGGGACGTTGAACCGGATGCTCGACGAGGTGAAGCCATGTCCCGAGCCCTCGATCCTGAGGAAGCTGACGTCGATCACCACCTGCGTACGAAGGTGGTAGTCGCCTGGCGGTACGTAGATCACCGCGCCGGGCTTGCCACCGTGGTGCTCATCGGTGGCCGTCTGTCGCGCCTTGATGTCGGCGATGATGCTGTTGATGACCTCGCCGATGTCCTCGGCCGCATCGCCGACCGGCCACGTCGTCACGTCGTAGCAGTTGACGCTTGGCATGGCTTGATCGCCCTTCGTGTCGTGATTTCTTCGGTCTTGACCGCGCATGTGCGACCTACTCGCGCCATTCATGTGCCGTCGCTCAGCCCTTGACGGCGCCGAGGGTGAGCCCGGCGACGATGTGCCGCTGGAGGAGGAGGGTGAGGAGGATGACGGGCACGGAGTAGACGGCGGCGAGCGCCGTCATCCCCGCCCAGTCGAGGCCGAACTGGGTCTGGAAGTTCGCGATGACGATCGGCGTCGTCTGCGCCCGCACGCTCGTGAGCAGGAGGGCGAAGAGGAACTCGTTCCACGATGCGAGGAACGCGAAGATCGCCGTGACGGCCAGGCCTCCCGTGACGACGGGCAGCACGACCCGCCACAGGGCCTGCAGCCTGGAGCATCCGTCGACCTTCGCCGCTTCGTCGAGCTCGTCGGGCACCGCTTCGAAGAAGCTCGCCATGAGCCAGATCGAGAGCGGCAGCGAGATCGTCGTATGCGCCAGCGCGAGGCCGAACGAGGTGTCGGTGAGGCCGAGGTTCCGCATCACCTCGATGAGCGGCGCGCCGACCGCGATCGTCGGCACCATTCGTGTCACGAGGGCGGCGACGATGAACACCCGACCGCTCGGGGTTCGGAATCGCGTGATGGCGTACGCCGCCGGCACCGCCAGCACGAGCGACAGCACGGTCGAGATCACGGCGGTGACGACGCTGTTCACGAGCGCCGCCGGCACGCCGGCCCGACTGAGCGCCGACACGTAGTTCTCGAGGGTCCACACCTCGGGGAACACCGACGGCGGCACGGCGATCGCGTCGAGCGGTGTCTTGAACGACGTGAGCAGCAGGTAGAGGAACGGGAATCCGTACAGTACGAGCGCGAACGCGAGCAGCACCCAGAGGATGAGCCGGCTCGTGCGGCCGCGGGTTTCGAGGGGGTTCATCGGGCATTGCCTCCCGGTCGCCAGATCAGTGCGATGGCAGCGATCGAGACGGCGAGCATCGCGAGGAGGTACACGGTGCCCATCGCACTCGCGAGGCCCGGGTCGCCGAACCGCGTCATCGTGCGGTAGATGAGCAGGCTGAGCGTCGTCGTGCTGCCCTGCGGACCGCCGTCGGTCTGGATGAGGATGATGTCGAACGCGCGTGCCGCGTCGATGCCGCGGACGATCAGCGCCACGGCGATGACGGGTCGCAGCAGCGGGATGATGATGCTGAACAACAGTCGCCAGAAGTTCGCGCCGTCGATGCGCGCGGCCTCGACGACGTCACCCGGGACGTTCTGGAGTCCCGCGAAGAGCACGAGCGTGATGAACGAGGTCGTCAGCCAGATGTCGGGGATCGCGACCGACAAGAGCGCGATGCTCGGATCGCTCAGCCACTGGATCTGGTCGGGGCTCGCGATCACGCCCCATTCGAAGAGCAGCTGATTCACGATGCCGAAGTTGTCGATCAGCAGGAATCGCCACAGGAGGCCGGCGACGACCGGCGCGATCATGAGCGGGTACATGAAGAGCGTGCGGAAGCCGTTCGAGCGACGGCCGAGCGCCGTGAAGAGCAGCGCCACGGCCAGACCGAGCACGAACTCCGCGGTGACGACGATGGCGGTGTAGAGGATGGTGCGAACGGAAGCGCCCTGGAACGCCTCCGAGGCGAACGCCGCCGCGTAGTTGTCGAAGCCGACGAACTCGCGGGGGCCGCCCGCGATGGGCGAGATCTCGAAGAAGCTGTCGGCGACGAACTTCACGAGCGGCCAGGCGACGAACACGGCCAGGAAGATCGCGGCCGGGAGCATGAGCATGAGCGCGAAGCGGCGGTCGCTCATGCTGCGGCGGGGCGGGCGCAGCCGATGCGGCGGGCGCAGCCGATGCGGCGGGGTGCCGCCACCGGCCGGGGCGACGGTCGTCGCCGCCCCGGCGGGTGCAGTGCTGGTGGAGGTGGGCATCGGTCTACTCGACGATCGCCTCGATCTGCGCCTTCGCGTCGGCGAGGAGTGCGGCGTTGTCGGCCCCGGGCTCCACCGCCTTCTGCAGCAACGGCACGAGCACGGAGTCGACGATCTCCTGCCACTGCGGCGTCGCCGGCCGGGCGAGCGTCTGCGGGGCGTTGAGCGTTTCGAGCAGCGCCTCGTAGTGCTCATTGCCCTCCCCGACCTTCGACTCGAACGCCGAGACGCGGGCCGCGAGGCCGAGCGACGTGTCGAGCGAGAGCTCGTTGTGCTCGTACGCGAAGCTGATGAATTCCTTCGCCTCGTCCTGCTTGTCGGATGCCGCGGGCACCGACAGGTACCAGGCGCCGGGCACGCCGGCGACGCCACCGGGTCCGGCGATCATGGGCGCGGCGCCGATCGAGTCCTTCACGACCGAGTCCTCGGGCGTGGAGGCGTAGGCGTGGCCCCAGAACCGCATCATCGCGAGCTGCCCCTGGTAGAAGAGGTTCTGCGAGCCGCCCCAGTCGATCTGCGCGGCGCCCGAGGGCGCGTAGGGGAGGAGGCTCGTGTAGAAGTCGAGCGCCGCGAGGTGCTCGGCGTCGTCGATCGTGACCTCGCCGCTCCCGGCGTCGAGCACCATGTGCTCCTCGCCGGCCTGCGAGACCGTCGCGAGCCATTCGGTCTCGACCGCGCCCTTCACATCGGTGCCGTAGAGGTCGGTCTGGCCGTCGCCGTCGGTGTCGCGCGTGAAGAACTCCGCGACATCCGTGTACTCCTCCCAGGTGGCCGGCGGAGCGAGCTCGTAACCGTACTTCGCTTCGAAGTCGGCCTGCTCCTGCGGGTCCTCGAAGAGATCGGTGCGGTAGAAGAGGATCTCGGAGTTCGTCCAGACCGGCATGCCGACGAACGTGCCGTCGACCTGCGCCTCGCTGACCAGCCCCGGGAACAGGTCGCCTTCCACCTCGTCGGTGAAGAGGTCGTCGAGGGGGACGACGCCGTCGGCGAACGCGCTCAGCCAGATCGCGTCGAGTGCGGCGATGTCGAACGACACCTGCCCCGACGAGAGCTCTGAGGAGATGCGGTCGTAGAGGCCCGCGTACGGCAGTTCGACGAGCGTCACGGTGGTGCCGGTCTCCTCCTTGTAGGCGTCGGCGACCGGCTGGAGTTCGGCGAGCCCGCCGCCTTCGACGAGCACGGTCAGTTCGTCGGATCCGGCGCTCGCCTCGCCGCCGCCGACGCCGCAGCCCGACAAGGCCAGCGCGGATGCCCCGAGGGCGGCGATCGTCATGGTGAGGCGGGTGCGCGTGGCGAACGCCGTCTTGCGTGTGCGAAGCTCCATTACTTCGACTCCATTCGTGTGTGGTGTCAGGGTGCGTGAGGGGGTGGCGAAACGTTTTGCCAAAACGATTCGGCATGAGCCTATGTCGCCACTGACAACGTGGTCAATAGCTCTCGAATGCCAAAATGCCGAGTCGCGATTTTGGCAGGCGCGGCGCCTGGCAGCACCACGGCAGCCACTCGACACTGCATGCGTCGCGACCTCCGAAGTGGCGCGCGCCACGTTGGCTGGAGGCGCGCGCCACGTCGGTGACGCTAGGCGCTGCGGGCGCCGCGTCGGTTCGGGGGCTCGATCGGTGCGGCATCGACGAAGGTGCGAGCGAGCACCTCGCCGCCGTCGCCCACGAGCTGGAGGTGGAGCCGTGCGGGTCGGCCACCCGGAGCCGGCGGGATGCGGAGCACCGCGGCATCCGTCACCTCGAAGGGCCGCGCCTCGGGGGCGGGCACCTCAGCGGCGACGGCCACAGCACCAGCCACCGGGGTCCCAGCCGCCGCCCACGTCGCGACCACACGCCCGCGCACCGGCGCCCGCCCGTGGTGCGACACCCGCACGCCGAGGTCGAACGGCGAGGTCGGCACCTCGATGTCAGCGCCCGCGTGCTTCGGCACGAGGTCGACGATGAGCACGGTGTCGGCGTTCGCGGATGCGGGATCGAGGCCGCCCCAGTCCTTCGGCCGGCGGTCGGTCGTGAGGAGCCCCGCCATCTCGTGCTCCACGTCGGCGAGCTCGGTGTAGACGTACCCGGCGAAGCGATCGTGCCGGCGCAGCTCCTGCGTCTGCCAGCGCACGTGCCAGGCACGCTCGAGGCTCGTGAAGCCGGCGCCGTACTCGCTGTTCACGATCGGCCGCCCCTCGACCGAGAACGACGGCGACCCGGCGAGCGCCTTGTCGACCACGAAGTCGGGGCCGAGCTTCACCGGCCAGTCGCCACGCCTGCCCGACGCCAGGTCGGCGACGTTCGCCGCCCATGCGGCCGGATCCTCGTCGTAGTAGTGCCAGTCCACGAGATCGGTGCGCACGTGCGACCAGCCCGAGTTCTCGACGATCGGGCGCGAGTCGTCGAGCGTGCGCAGCGCGTCGTACGCCTGCACTGCGGCATCCGCACGCTCGTCGCTGCCCGGGATGTCCCAGTCGAGACCCCACTCCTCGTTGTACAGGCCCCAGATCACGATCGACGGATGGTTCCCATCACGCTCGACCATCGGCGCGAGCTGCGCTTCGAACCCGGCGGCTGCCTCGGCGCTGAAACGGCTCGGGCACGGCGGCTCCGCCCACACGAGCAGGCCCATGCGGTCGGCCTGATGGAGCCAGCGCGGCTCCTCGAACTTGAGGTGCTTGCGCACGAGCGTGAAGCCGAGATCCCGTGCGAGGTCGAGATCGGCGAGGAGCGCGGCATCCGTCGGCGCGGTGAGTCCGGTTGTCGGGCCAGTAGCCCTGGTCGAGCACGCCACGGAAGTACATGCGCTCGCCGTTCAGCAGCACGTGCTCGCCGCGGGTCTCGATCGAGCGGAGCCCGGTCGTCACGACGACCCGGTCGGCGGCAGCGGATGCCCCGTCGCCGGTCGTGAACTCGACGGCATAGAGGTGCGGGTCGGCGGGCGACCAGAGCCGCGGATGCCGCAGCGGCAGCTCTCCGCGCACCGAGCCGTCCGCCTCGGCGACGAGCTCGATCGACTCCCCCGTGTCGGAGCCCTCGACGACCCGGGCGACCACGCGAGCGCCGGCCGGCGAGTCGCCCACGAGTCGCCCGGTGATGGCGATCGACGAGAGCGAGTCACCGCGCAGCGCGACCGATTCGAGGTAGGTGCGGCCGCGAGCCTCGAGCCACACGCTCTGCCAGATGCCCGAGGACGGGGTGAACGAGACGCCGTCGTAGTCGTCACGCGGGATGGAGCGCTGCTTGCCGTGCGGGATCGCCCGCTTGTCGGCCGGCGCCTCGACCTCGACCCGGAGCTCGACGGTCGAACCCGCGGGTGCGGCATCCGTGACATCGAACTCGAACGAGGTCGTGCCGCCGACGTGCTCGCCGACGACGACGCCGCCGATGCTCACGACGGCACGGTGGTGCACCGCGCCGAAGCACAGCACGACCCGAGCATCGGCCCACTCGACCGGCACGGACACGTCACGCCGGTACGTCGCCTGCTCGAGCCACGTGCGGGCGATGCCCGACGCGGCCGTCTCCCACGCGAACGGCACGGTGATCTCGGCGTCGCCGTCGATCGAGCTGAACCGCCACGGCCCGTTGAGTGTCATCCAGCGGTCGGAGCGATCACGATCGGGCCGCGGGTACTCGGGTTTCGGGACCGCGACGCCGGTCGCTGACGCATCGGGTGCGGCGGGCGCGAGCTCGGCACGGTCGAGGGTGTCGGTCATGGAGGTGGTGCCTTTCAGGAGTGGGAGGAGCGACGATGCGGGGGCGCCTAGCCCTTGACACTGCCGGCGAGGATTCCGTTGATGAAGTGCTTCTGCAGCACGATGAAGATGATGAGGAGCGGCACCAGCGCGACCGAGCTCGCGGCGAGCAGCTCGCCCGTGATGGTCGCGTAGTCGGCGCCGATCGTGTTGCCGCTGATGTTCTGGGCGAGTGTCGACAGCACCACCTGCAGGGTCTGCATGGTGTCGCTCGTCGTCACGACGACCGGCCACACGAAGTCGTTGTAGATGTTCATGACCGTGAGCACTGCGAGTCCTGCGAGCCCCGGCCGGATCACCGGAACGACGATGCGCCAGAAGATGCCGAACTCGCCGCATCCGTCGACGCGTGCCGCGTCGAGCAGCTCGTCGGGCACGGCGGAGATCACCTGCCGCATCCAGAAGATCGCGAAGGCGTCGATCGCCCCGGGCAGGATGAGCGCCTGGTACGTGTTCACCCACCCGAACTCCTTCATCTCCAGCAGCAGCGGGATGATGAGCACGATCGTCGGCAGCATCAGCGTCAGGAGCACCGTGCCGAACAGCACGTTCTTGCCCGGGAAGTCGTACTTCGCGAACGCATAGCCCGCGAGCGGCGCGAAGAACATGGTGATCGCGCCCTTCAGCACGAGCACGACCGCCGTGTTCAGGAAGCCGGATGCCAGGGGCACATCGCCGAACATGGCGACGAAGTTGTCGACGGTGAACTGCGAGGGGTCGAACCCGAGCGGGTCGCGGATGATCTCCACCGCCGGCTTGAACGCCGACACGACCGCCCACGCCACGGGCGCGAGGAACGCGATCGTGAGCAGCATGAGGAACACCTGCGATCCGACCTGCGACGACTCGCGGCGCGAGCGACGACGGCGAGCGGATGCCGCGGGCAGGTAGGTCTGGGAACCGCTCGCGGTGTCCCGCAACGCGGCGCCCGAGGCATCCGTCTCCTCGACCTGCGATCCGTGCATGGCAGTGGTCATCGATCAGTCCTTCGCTCGCAGGAGCCGCACGAACAGCAGCGACAACGCCATCACGAGGATGACGAGCAGGAACGAGTTCGCAGCTCCCGTGCCGAGGTCGGCGCGGGTGATGTGGTTGTAGAGGTAGAGGCCGGCGGTGGTCGTCGACGAGTACGGGCCGCCCTTCGTCACCACGTACGGCTCGGCGAACATCTGGAACACCGCGAGCGTCTGCAGCACGACGAGGAACATGAGCGTGCGCCGCACGAGCGGCACCGTGATGCTCCAGAGTTGGCGGCGTCGGCTCGCGCCGTCGAGCTCGGCCGCCTCGTAGAGCGACGCGTCGATCGACTGGAGTCCGGACAGCAGGATGATGATCGCGAACCCCGTGGTCTTCCAGAGGAAGAGCAGCGCGAGGGTCGGCTTCGCCCATTCGCTCGTGGTGAGCCAGCCGATGCCGGGCAGGCCGAGCGCCCCGAGGAGGTCGTTGACCGGGCCGTAGTTCTGGTCGAACACGACGATCCAGATCTGCGCGATCGCCACCAGCGGCGTCACGAACGGCACGATGAACGCGGTGCGGTAGAAGCCGCGCATCTTCAGCTTCGCGTTGTTCAGCAGCACGGCCGCGAGGAGCCCGATCACGAGTTGCGCGGGCACGATGAGCAGCCACATCACGGCCGAATTGCCGAGCGACGACCAGAACGCCTGGTTCGTGAGGAGGTAGGCGTAGTTGTCGAGGCCGACCCACGTCGCCGCCCCTGTGCCGCGCCAGTCGGTGAAGCTCAGGCGCAGCGTGAAGATCATCGGGTAGACGCTGAACAGGGCGAAGATCGCGATGAACGGCAGGATGAACACGTACGGCGCGAGTCGCCGGCGCAGCGCTGCCCAGGTCAGCCGTCGACGACGTGGCGCGCGCGTGGGCGGCACCCTCGTCTCGAGTACGGTGCTGGCGGTCATCGGTTCACTTTCGGTCGGGTGTCGAGCGGATGCCGCGGCCACGCGAGTCGCGGCATCCGCTCGGGGTTCACTGGCGGTCGACGAGGTTCGACTGGATGTCAGCGGTGGACTGCTCGATCACCTGCTGCGGGGTGAGGTCACCGTCGAGCATCCGCTGCACGTTGTTGCCGAGGTAGTCGACGGCACCGGCCCACCACGTGGGGATCGGTGCGCCGCCGGGGATCTCGGCACCGGCATCGACGGCGGTCTTCCAGAGGTCCTGCCCGCCGAGCGCGTCGACCGGGCCGAACAGCGGCTCGTCGGGGTTCGCGGCCGGCGTGTAGCTCGGGATGGACGTGTTGAGGCCGTTCGGGTACACGTCGTTGGGGCCGTAGACGGCGGAGTAGCCGGCCTCGTCGAAGACCAGGAACTCGTAGAACAACCAGGCGAGCTCGGGGTTCTCGGCATCCTTCGGGATCACGAAGCTCGATCCGCCCATGGCTCCGGAGCGAGCGCCGCCGTCTTCCCACGCGGGGAGCGGCATCGCGCGCCAGTCACCGGAGGTCTCGGGCAGCAGCTGCTGGGGCGCGAAGTCGAACCAGATCGCCCACGGGTAGAACACCTGCTTGGACGCTTCGAGCGTCTCGATGTCGGTCGGAGCCAGGTACTCGGCTCGCGTGCCGAGGCCCTCCTGCTGCACGGTGTCGAGGAACGTCAGGATCTGCTCGTACTCAGGAGAGTCGAGGCGCAGCTCGCCGTCGGCGTCGGCGAGGCTCGTGCCGAGCTGGCTCGCGTACATCTCGAGCTGGAGCTGGCCGAGGAAGGCGCTCTGCTCGAGGTGGATCGGACCGGCGTCGGGCACCGCCTGCTTGTACTGGCGAGCCGCGTCGAGCAGGTCGTCGTAGGTCTCGATCGACTCGGCATCGACGCCCGCCGCCTCGAGCGCGGTCGCGTTGTAGAAGAGCAGGCCCGGGTCGAGGTCCCACGGAACTCCGTAGGTTCCGCCATCGAGCGTGTTCACGTCGAGCTTCTGCTGCGCGATGTCGCCGGCGTACGGCTCGAGCACGCCGGACAGGTCCCACAGCGAGTCCGCGAACCCCGCCACCTTGGCGTCGTCGAGGAACACGCCGTCTGGGACATCCGTGCCCGTGATGAGGGTGTTCTGGAGCTTCGCGTCGATGTCGACGGCCTGGTGGTCGACCGTGATGTCGGGGTACTTCTCGTTGAAGTCCGCGATGACGCCCTCGAAGACCTCGAAGAGATCGCCTGAGCGGTCCCAGATCGTGATCGTGCCCTTCGGCGATTCGGCGGTCGGAGCCTGGAGCACGCTCGAGTCGGCAGTGCCCTCGCCGTCCGAGATCGACGGGCCGCAGGCGGTGAAGCCGATGGTGGCGAGCGCGGCCGCACCGAGGGCGGCGACTCGGCGGACGGCTCGGGGGCCGGTCCGCGGTTGGTGCTGGTGCATGACACTCCTTTGTGGTGTGAGATTCCGGTGCTCGTGGGCAGGTCGGGTTTCGTGCCGAGGAGCGGAGAACCGGATCTCCTCCGTTTGCCAACGTGTGCAAAACACTAACCCAAGTTTGCGCACGTTGCAAACGTTGTGGTGTGATGACTTCACCATGGCTGGCGTGGATGCTCGACGCCTCGACGAACGAAGGAGGTCCGGTGATGCCGGCAACTCTGCGCGACGTCGCCGACCGCGCGAACGTTTCGATGCGCACCGTCTCCAACGTCATGAGCGGGTACGAGCACGTGAGCGAGAAGATGCGCTCGCGCGTACTCGCGGCGATCGCCGACCTCGACTATCGTCCCAACCTCGTTGCGCGCACCCTCCGCACCGGTCGCACCGGGATGCTCGCGCTCATCGTTCCCGAGATCGACGTGCCCTACTTCTCGGAGCTCGCCCGCGACGTCATCAATGCGGCCGCCGAAGTGGGCTACCGCGTGATGATCGACCAGACCGGCCACGACCACGAGCGCGAGCGCCAGCTCCTCACCGGCGACGACCGCACCATGCTGTTCGACGGCATCCTCTTCAGCCCGCTCGTCACGCGCGATGAGCTCCGCGAGATGAACACCGCCACGAGCATGCCGCTCGTGCTCCTCGGCGAGCACGAGTTCGACGGCCACTACGACCACGTCGCCATCGACAACGTCAGGGCTGCGCGGGATGCCACGGCCCACCTGATCTCGCTCGGCCGCACGCGCATCGCGGCGATCGGGGCCCAGCCGGCCGAGAGCTACGCGACCCCGCAACAGCGCACGGCCGGCTACGAGGCAGCCCTCCGCGACGCCGGACTCGAGCTCGACGCCGCGCTCCTGCATCCTGCCGCGCACTATAGCCGTGCCGACGGGTATGCCGCCGCACAAGAACTGCTCGCGGCATCCGACCCGCCAGACGCGATCTTCTGCTACTCCGACCTGCTCGCGATGGGCGCGATGCGCGCCGTCTTCGACGCCGGCCTCCGGGTGCCCGAGGACGTCGCGGTCATCGGCATCGACGACATCGAGGAGGGCCGATACTCGCGGCCCACCCTGAGCACCGTGTCGCTCGACACCCCGTTCATCGCGCGGAGCGCGGTGGCGCGCATCACCGCCCGCATCGAGGATCCCGACGCCCCGGCCGAGGAGGTCGTAGCGCCGCACGCAGTGATCCCGCGTGAGAGCACGGGATCCGGCACACCGGGCTGACGCCGGAACGGCTGCCGCTCACGCCAGATGCGAAGCGGCGACCGGGAAGACATGCGCTTCAGGCTACGGATGCCGCGAGCTCGGGTGCCGACGAGCGGGAGGGCTCCGCGACCTCCGTCGACTCGTCGCTCATGTCGAGCGGGTGCGCGATCTCGTCGCGGGTCATCCGTGCCGCGATGATCGCGACGATGCCGATCACGAGGGGCGCGGCACCCGCGATCAGGAACACGGTCGTCAGCCCGAGCGCCTCGCCCGCCGGGCCAGCGAAGGCCATCGACACGGGCATGAACGCGAGCGAGACGAAGAAGTCGAGGCTCGAGACGCGGCCGAGCATGGCCGGCGGAACCCGCCGTTGCAGCAGCGTGCCCCAGATCACGACGCCTCCGTTGAAGGCCGCGCCCACCAGGAACGCCGCGATCGCCATGATCCAGATCTGGTCGGTCATTCCGAACACCGCGAGCGGGAGGCATCCGAATGCCCACAGCAGGTTCATCACGGTCAGGTAGCGCTTCGGCAGGCGAAGGGATGCCACGGCCATCGAGCCGACCGCGCCGCCGATGCCGAACGCGGCGAGAATCAGGGCGTGGTCTTCGGGGCCGCCGCCGGCGACGTCCTTGATCACGAACGGCACGAGCACCTCGAACGGCCCCATGATCAGCAGGATCAGCAGCGACGCGAACACCAGGGTGCCGAACAGCCACGGCGTGCGCACCATGTAGGTGAAGCCTTCGCGCACGTCGACGAGCAGGGCGACGGCCGCGTGCCGCGTGGGGCCGTCGCCTGCCTCTGTGCGCTCGCCGCGCAGCGGCGTCTCGGGGACCTTCAGGATGCACACCGCCGCCACGACGCCCGTCAGCGCGGCCACGGCCAACGCCGCACCGGGCGACGAGATGGCGATGAGCGCGCTCGCGAGCGCGGGTCCGCCGGCCTGCATGAGGATCGGCCGGGCCATGCCCTCGAAGCCGTTGGCCGCGAGCAGCTGGTCTTCGGGCAGCACGCTCGGCAGCAGCGCCGAGTAGGCGGGATAGTACAGGCCGGCCATGACGCCGCCG
The DNA here is from genome assembly GCF_030817175.1 of Agromyces ramosus. NCBI lineage: Bacteria > Bacillati > Actinomycetota > Actinomycetes > Micrococcales > Microbacteriaceae > Agromyces > Agromyces ramosus. The sequence goes on from NZ_JAUSYY010000001.1 coordinate 1,191,631, forward strand.
ACGAACGCGACCGCCGCGAGCTGCCAGGCGGCGAGCCCCCCGGTCAGCGAGAGCAGCGCGACGACGCCGACGCTGGCCGCCCGCACGACCTCGACGACGAGCAGGATGCGCCGCTGCGGAATGCGATCGGCCAGCGCGCCGCCGAGCAGCGTCGTCAGGAGCATCCCGACCGCCGATGCGCCGGCGACGAGCGAGAGCTCGGCCGCGCCGCCGCCGACCGCGACGATCTGCCAGACCAGCGCGACCATCCAGATGCCGGCGCCGATCATCGACGCCACGAGTGCCGCCGCGAGCCACCGATAGGCCGGGTTGCGCAGGGGCCGAAGAGCCCGGGGTGTTGACATGATCTTCTCCTTGATGAGCGAGCGGATGCCTCGAATGCTGCTGAAGCGGATGCTTCTACTCATGCGTCGAACTGGCACAGTCGAAATCGACAGCTCGCACGGAGATTCTCATGGGCCTCGGCGGTGTGGCCTCCTACCGCGGGTTGTTCCGCCCTAGCAGGCGGCCTTGCCCTGTCTGCGCCGCAGGATCATCAGGACCGCACCCCCCGAGAGCAGGAGCAGCGCGAACAGCACAGCCGTCCACACAATGCCGGTACCGGTGTCGGCGAGGAGCTGCACCGTCGACGTGGTCGTGACGACACGGTCGGCCGCACCGCCGTCGAGACCGACGGCCCCGAGTGTCGGGTCGGACACCGCCGCATTCACGAGGGTCGCCCCGGAGACCGCGTCGGCGTTGACGGTCACCGAGTAGGTGATCGTCGCGGACTCGCCGATCGCGAGGCCCCCGGTCCAGGTGAGGACGGTGCCGCTGACTTCTACGGAACCGGTGTCGGATGTCGCGTTGCCGTCGTAGCTCGCATCGTCGAGCACGTCGGAGAGGTCATCCGTCACGGTCACCCCCTCGGTCTCGGGGATGTCGACACCGCCGGTGTTGGTCACGGTCACCGCGTAGTGCACCTTCGAGCCCGGGGCGACGATCGTGGCATCCACGGTCTTCGCCACCTCGAGGGCCGCGAGTGGTGTCTCGGTCGCCGCGCAGAGGGGTGCCACGCAGTCGGCCGGATCCGGCACCGTCGGCTCGGTCACGTCGGGGGCGCCGACGAAGGCGACGTTGACGAGGTTCGCGTTGCCGTCGGCGGTGATGGTCACCGTGTACGAGAGCGTCGTGCTGCCGCCCGAGGCGAGCGCACCGGCCCAGCGGTAGCCGTCATCGCTCGCGGTGACCGCACCGGCGTCGGGTGTGGCGATCGGGGCGGCCTCGACCGACGCATCGTCGAGCACGTCGCCCAAGGCATCCAACACCACTGCCGGGTAGAGCGCGGTGAAGTCACCCTCCCCCACGTTTTCGACCGTGATCTCGTAGTCGACCGTGTCACCGACCCGCAGGAATGGCACCGAGGGCGTAGCCGCCTTGGTGATCTCGAGGGCCGGGATCAGGATGTCCGCAGTCGCCGTCGCCTCGGTGGCGATCACACCGCCGACGCCGGACTCGACCGTCGCCGAGTTGCCCCAGCCGCCGTCGGTGCTGCCCTGGTCCTCGGGCAGCAGCGCACGCACGGTCACGTCGAACACGTGGACCGCGTTCGGCGGGAGCGGCGTGCCGTCGGCGACGAGCTGCAACTCGGATTCCCCGTCCCAATCGGACTCCACCGCAGGCGAGCCGGCGCGGCCCGCAGCCGTCTCGACCGTCACGACCGTGCCCGCCGGGAAGTCGAGCTCATCGACGAGCCCGTAGCTCAGCCTGATGGCCGAGGGGTTGGTCACGGTCATCGTGTAGCTGAGCAGCCACCAGCCGTCGGCCTGCTGCGCCGGCTGACCGGCGAGCTCCTTGGTCACGCCCGGGTCCCAGGCGCGGGCGCAGGCCTCGGCGTCAGCCGTGACGACGCCCGAACCGATGGTAGCGGTGTTGCCGAACCCGGTGGCCGTCTCGCCGTCGTCGAGCGTGCAGTCACCGGCCGGGTCATCCCCGGTCACGGCGCCCGCATCGATCACCGCGCGCACCGTGTAGGTGTGCGAGCCGGCCGCCGGGAGCAGGATGTCCTCCGCGATCGTCGTCGCGCCGTCACCGTCCCAGCTCGGCTCGACCGACACGCCGGCGGGCTGCGCCACGATCGTCGGCGGCGAGTCGAGCGTAATGCCGTCACCGAGGGCGAAATTGTCGTCCAGCGTGTATTCGCTCGCCGAGGTGCCGGAGGGGTTCGCCACGGTGATCCGGTAGAGCACGCGCCACGTGCCGTCGGCCTCCTGCTCCTGGGAGAGCACCGACTTGCTCAGCGAGGGCAGTGGCACGTGTGGCAGGTCGGCGCAGCCCACCGAGCCGGAGGTGCGCGCACCCACGACCACCTCGACCTCGTTGCGCAGGCCGGCCGGGTCCTTGGGCCGGGTCGCATTGCACGCCGGCCGTGATGCCGGCCGGCACCGTGAACTGCACGGTCACCGTGTAGACCTGAGTGGCCGGTGTCGACTCGTCGGCTGCGGCGCCGATCGCGCCAGAGCCGAGTTCGGTGTCGGCCTGGCCGTCGAAGTCGGCGTTCACGGCGCCGCCCTCGGGTGCCGTCGCCGTGACATCCACGATCTGCACGTCGGCAGGAAATCCGAGCTCATCCTCGAGGGCGTACGGGATGGTGCCCGTCGTCGACGTGGACCGATTGCTGACGGTCACATCGTAACTGAGCGTCCAGATCCCGGTCGAGGGATCCTGCACCGGAGCACCGGTCGTCGTCTTCACGACGCTCGGGTCGGTGAACGGCTCGCAGGCGTCATCGAACGCAGACTTCACACCGGCCAGGACGGTGGCGGTGTTTCGGAATCCGGTACCGGTCTCGCCGCCGTCGATCCGGCAGTCAGCCGCCGCAGACTCGGCATCGAGCGCGCCCGGATCCGCGACCACCGTCAGCTGGTAGCTGTGCGTCTCGCCCGGGGTGAGGGGCACGTCCTGCGCGAGCAGCGTCGTGCCGGCACCGTTCCAGCCGGCGTTCGGCGTCACCGTCAGCGGGTTGTCGGAGATGGATGCCGAGATCACCGAGACGCCCGACGCGAAGCCGAGCTCGTCATCCAGGTCGTAGAAGGTAGAGAAGGTGGGGTCGGGGTTCTGCACGTCGATGCGGTAGACGAGGGTCCAGTCCCCGTTCTCGTCGACCGCCGAGGAAACCACGCTCTTGGTGATGGTCGGCAGGGGCGCGACGGTGATCGGCGCACACGCGGAGACCGTCGCGAGACTCGTTCCGCCGGTGCCGGCGAACAGGGTCGCGGTGTTCGCGTAGCCGCCGCCGCTCGCACCGCAAAGCAGGTCGGCGGGTGCCACGGCACCGACGGGGGCGTCGGCGTTCACCGTGACGGTGTAGACCCGGGTGGTCGACGTCTGTGTGCCGCTCGGTGCGGGGATGCGGCCGACGCCCTCCAGCAGCGCCTGATCACCGGCCCCGTCGAAGGTGGCGCTCGTGCCCGGGCCGCTGACCTGCACCGAGTTCACGACGGTGCCGACCGGGAAGTCGATCGCGTCCTGCACCGTGTAGGCGAGGTCCGCCGGCGCCGCGTTGCTGTTGCGCACGGTCACCGTGTAGGTGACGTTCCAGCTGCCGTCGGGCTGCTGCGTGGGCGCGGCGACCGTCTTCTGGATCGTCGGCTTGACCGGCGTCGCACACGCCTGGGCGGTCGCGTTCGGGATGCCCGTGAGGCTGATCGTCGCCTGGTTGCCGAAGCCACCGGCGGCACCCGCAACACACGCGGCCGCGGACGTGCCGGCCACCTGGTTCGCGTTCGCCTGCACGGTCAGCAGGTAGGTGTGCTGCGCTCCGCCCGGGATGCTCACGCCGGTCGCCACCGCGCCGTTGCCCGACCACGCCGGAATCGCCGCGGTCACGCCCGCCGGCGTGGCCGCCGTCGCCGAGAGCACCTGGATGCCCGCGCCGAACCGCAGCGTGTCGCTGAGGTTGTACGTGCTGGTGCCGATGGGGCTCGGATTCGTCACGTCGATCGCGTACAGGATCGCCCAGGTGCCGTCGTCGTTCTGCGTGAAGGACTGGATTCGCTTACCGATGAGCGGCGCGAAGATGGACTGCACGCTTGCGCAGGAGATGCCGTCCTGGTCTTCGCCGTTGATGCACGAGGTGCCGGCCGCACCCGAGGCATACGCGGTGTTGGTCACGACCTTGTCGGCGCCGGCGCCGATCGTGACGCTGTAGACGATCGTCGTGGTGGCGCCCGCCGCGAGCTGCCCGGACCAGACGAGCTGGTTCGAGGCGTTCGGCGATATCGGGGTGGGCGAACCGCCGTCGACGACGACGGTGCCACTCGCGTAGCTCGCGTCATCGAGCACGCCGCCGAGGTTGTCGAGCACGGTCGCCGGGTTGCCCGCGGTGTAGTCGTTGGTGCCGTCGTTGGTGAGGATGACCGTGTAGGTCACCGTGTCACCGGTGCGCACACCGGCGGCCGGCGCGTTGCTGGCCTTGCTCACGCTGAGGCGCTGCAGGCGGTCGGTGTCGCTGTTCGACGCGGTCAGCGGGGCAGCGGTCACCGGGTCGACGGCGGCCGCCGTGACGTTGTTGAGCACGTCGCCGGTGGCCTTGTTCGCCACGCGCACGGTCACCGTGAAGGTGGCGGAGTTGCCCGCGTTCGAGGTGCCGTCATCGCCGGTGGCCGTGGACGTGCCTCCTGCGGTGAGGTTTACGGGAGCGAACGTCACCGTGCCGCCCAGCCCGTCGGCGTCCTGACCGGAGATGGTGCCGCCGGAGACCCACTCGACGTTCGCGGGAAGCTGGTCGGTCACGACCACCCCACTCACCGCCTGGTCGACGATCTCGTTCCGCGCGGTGATGGTGTAGGTCAGGGTCTGACCGGGGCTTGCCACGGTGACGCCGTCGGTCTTGACCACCGAGAGCAGGGAGGCGGCGTCGAACACCGTGGAGCACACGCTCGCACTGTCGTTGCTCGTAATCGGGTCGTTCATGATTCCCGCGATCGAGGCGTCGATGCAGACCTGGGCGCCGGAGACGCTCGCGTCCGGTGTCACCGTCAACGGAATGGTTTCCGGGGTGTTCAGCTGCAGCTGGCGCGTGAGTCCGTTGGCGTCCACCGGATCGCAGGTCACCGTCACGGGGCCCGTCAACGAGGGCGCCGTGCACAACCAGCCCGCGATCGTGAGGCTCGAGATGGTGAGGCCGGCGGGCACGGCGAGAGTCACGGTCCCGGTGGCCAGCTGCGATCCGCCGCCGTTGTTGACGACGAACGGCACGGTGCCGACGCGACCGACCTGCAGCGGGAAACGCGAGCCGGCGGTGACGCTGAGGTCCGCCTCCTGGGTCGTCGCACACACCGCGGCGGGCTCAACGGCAGTCAGCGACGTGGCGATGCCGGCGACCGAGTTGCAGGCGATCTTGTCGGCCGAGCCGCCGACGAGCGAGGCATCGTAGGTGAAGCTGCGGGATGCCCCGGCTGCCAGCGACGCGATCGTGGCACGAATCGCGCTGGCGCCGGATGCCGGTGCCGTCCAGTCACCGGAGGTAGCGCCACTGAAGACGCCCGGCCTCGGCGGGCTGGTCGACGTCGAGTAGGCCAGGGTGACGTCTCCCGGCACGCCGCTCATGGAGCTCAGGGCTTCCTTCACGGTGCTGCCGCGCGGAGTACCCGCGGTCGCATCGCTCGTCCCGGTGTCGCCGATGTAGGGCAGCACGTCGTAGGCGATGATGTTGTTCGCCTGGGCGTTGCCAGAGTTCGTGATGGTGATGCGGTACTTGATCGAGCTCGCGGTCGGGGGCACGCCCACGATCACGTTGGAGTTGGCGATCCAGGTGCAGTTGTTCTGGGCATCCGGCTTGCAGATCTCCTTGAGCACGCTCAGCGCGGGAGTGCCGGTGACTGTCACGTTCACGGTGCGCGCGGCGTACTTGTCGCCGGTGTTGCCGTCGCCGGCGAGGTCGGCCGTCTCGGTGTAGGTGGCCGGGTAGTAGCCGGCCACGCCGCGAGCGGCATCGCCCATCAGGAAGGTGGCGGTATTCGTGCCCGCGGGCGCCGCGCCGGTCGGCGTCGTCGAAACGTACAGTTGCGGCAGCACACCCGAGTTGCCCGTCGCGTTGATCGAGAGCGGCGCGGGCCAGGTGGCCACGACGACGCTCATGAGCTGACCGCCGATGGTGACCTGTCGCTGTTCGACGGTCGTGCCGGCCGGCGGTGGCGTGGCCCAGCTGGTGCCGGTGACGTTCCAGCCGAACGGCGCGGTGAAGACGTACTGCGGGATGATCGAGCCATTGTTCGGTGCGTTCGTGACCTGTCCGAAGACGCCCCAGCCGACCGAGCTGCCGGTGACGATGTTGCCACCGCCGACGACCGAGGGGCCGTTGGTGGTGACCTGAAGCGTGGGGGGCGAGGCAGGCGTTGCCTGGAGGGTTACGGTTCTCGATGCCTGCGCGCTGAGCGGTGCCAAGGCGTAGCCGGGGTAGCTCATCGTGACGGTCGCGGTGTTGGTGCGGGGCCCAGGAGTAGTCCCAGGTGATACGGCGTAGTTGAACCAGAGGGTCACCGGGGTGTTCTTGGATTTGTCGGTCGAGACCACGTTGGGCCCGATGAGCGGCGCGGAGGTCGCCGTGGCGGCGACGATGCGTCGTCCGGTCGGCGCCGTGAAACTGCCGCCCGCCGCGACGGTGGTCGTTCCCGTCGTCACGGCGTTGGCAGCGTCTTTGAGGGTGTAGTCGACTGTGAATGCGACCGACGAAGGATTGGTGATCCCGTAGACCGGCATCTCCGGCTGATCGAGATCGGAGTCCGAGATCGTCACGACGCCGGCGACGTTCGCGGTGTTGCCCGCCGTGATGATCCAGCTCCGGGCGAACGCGGGCTGACCGGCCGCCGGGATGTAGACGATCGGTGCGGAGGAGTTTCCGGCGGAGAGCGAGGACGTCTTGACCGGCGCCGTCATACCGCTGAACGGATCGCAGTTCTGCGCCTGGACGGTGGCGGTCTTCGCCGCCGGATCCTGCACGGTGCCGTCGAGCAGCACGAGGTGGAGGTTCGAGGTGAAGGTCGTCGATGCCACGCAGGCCGCACCCGTGGTCGGCATCCCCGCGCTCGGGTAGGTCACCTGGAACGACCGGCCGAGCGGTCCGCGGGCGTTGGTCGTCGCCGAAGTGGTGTCCCCACCGTTCCAGGTGATGGTGTGCGTCGCCGGGTCGTAGACGCCGGCGCCGTTCGCGCTGCCCGCGACATACTGCGCCTCGGCAGGCAATTGCGTGGTCACCGTGTAGGACTTGGCACACTGGTAGACCTCGGTGCCCAGGTTGTACTGCGACACGTAGTTGCAGGCCGCGTACGCCCCAACGTTGACCACGATCGGTGTGTCGGTGCGCGTGCTCGTCGGTGCCGACATCGCGAAGGTCGGGGTGCCGGTACGTGAGACCCAGGTCGCGCTCGCGGTCGCGGTCGCGGGCCCCGTGGCCGTGTCGGAGTTGATGGTTGCCTGCGAAGGGATGACGAAGCCGTTGGGGAAGAACGACCCCGGCGACCCGGGTGCCGGGAGGCCCGGACGGTTCTGGAAGGTGTAGTTCAGCTGGAACACACCGTTCTGACCGGCCGTGAGGTTGCCGAGATTGACGGTGATGCCGGCAGCCGGCGACCCGGTCGATGTCGCTCCCACGAACGGCGGCGTGAAGGTGTAGCCGGCCGACTCCAGAATGAACTGGTTGTAGTAGGGGTCCTTGACGTTGGGCGCGATCGTGACCGTCGTGTTCGAACAGTCGGCCACGCTGCAGGCGAAGCCCACGTCGATGCGGTATCGGCCGCCGAGCGAGGAGTCCGTCGGGTCGACCGTCGTGATCGGGACGCCGGTCGTGGTGTTCACGAACGTCTCGGTTATCGAGACGACGCCGGGGCCTGCGGCGAACGCCGGGGTCGCCGGCAATACCCCGAAGACCAAAGCAACCGTCGCAACCGGAGCGAGCCACCGCCGCCCCCTGATGCCCCAGCCGCTCGTTCCAGTGCCGCTCGTGATGCGTCGTCCCATGACGATTCTCCCCCGTAGTGCGTCAGCACACCCGAATCCGATCGCGGGATCGCGTTCACGACCTCCCCGTGAGCGCGCGCGACCTCACGCATGCTCGGGATGCCCGGCCAGTCTGTCGCGAGGCCGTTCGCCCCGGGGATGAGGGCGGGGTGATGTTCGCGGGATCAGAACCCCCCATACAGGGGACACGCCGATCGGGCCCGCCCGGTGGAGCAGACGAGCGGGCATACGATCGACCGTACGGTTCGCGATTCTGGGGGAGGTCCGATGCCCGCTGGCGGCCCTTCCGGGATCGCGTTCGTCCCGCGGCTACCGGCGGAGCTCATCGAGCGGGATGAACTCGTCCAGCAGGTAGAGCGGGCGGCCGGACATCCCCTGATGATCGTTCGTGGCGCCGCGGGCGGCGGCAAGTCCACGCTGCTCGCCAGCTGGGCGAAGAGGCACCCGCGCAGCGGCGTGTGGATCGGGCTCGATCGCTCGGCGAGCGACCGACTCGGCTTCTGGCGACGGGTCGTCGACGGCGTTCTGGACGCTCGGCTCGTCCCGGACAGCTCGGTGCTGCACGAGCTCGTGGTGTCCATGGAGGTCGACGGCCGGTTGCGCACGCTGCTGGGGCGCGGACTGTCCTCGGCGACCGAGCCCATCACGGTGGTGCTCGATGACTTTCACGAGGTGTCCGACGAGTCGGTCCACGAGGACATCCACTGGCTGCTCGAGTCGGGCGTGACGGTGCAGTTCGTGATCGCGACGCGCACGGTGAGCCTACTCGAACGTCCCGATCGGATGGCTCGCGTCGATACCGCACTCATACGCCCCTCTGCCCTCGCGTTCCGTCGCGATGAGGTCACAGCCGCTGCCCAGCTGTTCCAGGCCAAGGAAGCCGCGGAGGAGGTCCATCGCGCCTTCGCGGGATGGCCGCTGCCGACCCGCGCCGCACTCATTCAGTTGCGGGACGGCACCGCCGCGACCGTGGAAGAGGCGATCGAGCGCGTTCGTGATGTCGGCGGCAGCTTCGTCGTCGATCTGGTCGACGACACGGGGTACGGCAACTTCCTGCTGCGCACCTCCGTCGCCCGCCGGCTCAGCAGGGAGCTCACCATCGAGGTGGGCGGACCGGATGCCGAGGCACATCTCGCCCGTGCCGAACACGAGGGGCTCGGCAGCTGGTCGGAGGGCACGAGCCGCGGCGAGTTCATGCTGCACCCCTACCTGCGGGAGCGGCTGGAACAGAAGTTCGTGGTCCGCCTGCCCGAGCAGGTCGCCGACGTGCGCCGCGCATACGCCCGCGAACGTGCCGAGCGCGGTGACGCCCTGGAGGCCGCGCGCCAATACGTGGCGATCGGCGACATCGCCGCACTCGTGCGCCTCGTGCGCAAGAACTACGCGGAGCTGGTCCGAGCGCGCGACGCCTTCTCGGCGATCCTCGATTCAGTCGACGAGAGCGAGCTCCGACGACATCCCGAGCTCCTCGTCTACCAGTTGGTCTCCTCCCACTCCGACGCCAGAGTCCGACGGCCGGGACTGGCGCGGATGGTGAGCCTGACGACCGCCACGCTCTACGCGCGCCTGGGCGGCGGCGAGCCCGCGGACCGCGTCAGCCTGCTCCTGGCCCTCCTCGCGGTCCAGCGCATGGGTGGCCACTTCGAACAAGCCACCAAGACGGCCGAGCGACTGGTCTCCGCGCTCGGGCTGCTCGATGAGGGGAACCGCGAGGAGCTGCGGGGGGTGATCCCCTGGGCGTGGACTCAACTCGCGACCACGTTCATCTACGACGAACAGCTCGCTCGCGCCGAGGAGTGTCTGCAGATCGCCCTGGATGTCGCCGACGGACCTTGGGCTCGCGTACACACCGAAAGCCTGCAGGGTCTCATCACCGCCATGCGCGGCGATCTCACCACACTGCAGCCGCGGCTCGCTGCCGCACGCCACCGCCGGGGCCCGGCCGGTTGGCGGGGAACCTTCACGGCGGCGGGCTACCACCTGGCGGAGGCGTACGAGGCTCTGGAGCGCTTCGACGGTGGCGCGGCCAGGCAGCAGCTCGACGAACTCGCGCCGCACGAGCCCACCATCGAGCTGTGGCCGCTCATCGCGCGAATGCGCGGCCTGGCCGCGCTCGTCGATGGTGTCCCCTATCTCGGGCTCCAGACGCTCGCCGCCGACATCGCGGCTCACGCCGACCGACCGTCCATCAGTCGCGCAATGACGACGCTCTTGGCAACTACTCGAGCAGAGTTGCTCCTCGCCGACGGCCAGGCGCATCGGGCAGCCGAGGTGCTGCGCCCTCTTCGGCGAATGCCCACTGCGGACCTGATGCGTGCGCGGGTCCACCTGGTCCTCGGTGATGATGGCGCAGCGCTGGGGTACGCGGCGCCGGTGGCTTGGTCGGAGGAGAACATCCCCCGGGCGAAGGCCGAGGCGCTGCTGGTCGTCGCCGCGGCATCCCACCGCTTGAATCAGACCGCGGATGCCCGCGATGCCGCCGAGCGCGCGGTCGCCCTGCTCGGCAGGTTCTCATTGCACCGACCCCTGATGACGCTGCCGCGGCGGGATCTCGTCGCGGTACTTGATGCCGCAGGCATCGCGCACGAGCATCTGCTCGAAGGCGTGCCGAATATCTTCCCGCCCTCGAGACGGGACTGGTCGCTGACCGCGGCGGAGTTGCGGGTGCTGGCGATGCTCGAGGGCACCAGCCGAATCGATGAGCTCGCCGCCCAGCTGGGGGTCTCGGCCAACACGGTCAAGAGCCACCTTCGGCAGATCTATCGCAAGCTCGGTGTCCGGTCCAGGAACGAGGCCCTGGGCGTGGCGGGACTCCACGGCATGACCGCGGATCGCGACCAGCCGTCGGACTGAGAGACCAGCGCGTCGAGGCATCCGCCAGAGCGACAGGTCGGCGAGGAATGTTTCGGACGACCTGTGACCTTTTCGTTGAAGCGATGAGCGCAGTCGGTCCTCCCGGCGAACTCCTCGTGCCGGACGTCGCCGCGAACGACGAGGCAACAGCCACCGCGCTCGCCGAAGCAGTGCTCGTGCAGCTCGCCTCGTAGCTCGCCATGCGGTCACGCCGAATTCGCCGGCTTCCGCCACACCGAGACGTGCTTCGTCGAGTCGTCGGTGAACGGGCTGCCGTCCCAATCGGCGACGCGCTGCTCGAGCTCGAGTCCCGCGATGCGGGCCATGAGGTCGAGCTCGGCCGGCCAGGCGTAGCGGTGGCGGGAGCGCCCTGGGCGGTAGGAATCGCCATCGCGGGTGAAGTGGTGGGAGGTCAGGATCTGCTCGGCGAGCTCGAAGGTGTCGAAGCCGAGGTGGTCGTCTGACACGTCGAACGGCACGGCGACCTGGCCGGGCGGGAGCCACCGCAGCGGCGGCACGCCGAGCTCGATGACGAACCGGCCGCCGGGCGCGAGGTGCCGGGCGGCGTTGCGGAAGCACTCGACCTGCTCCTCTTGGGTGAGCAGGTTCGAGATCGTGTTGTAGACGAGGTAGACGAGGCTGAACTCGCCGTCGACCCGCGTGGTCGCCATATCGCCGATCGCGACCGGCAGCGTCGCCTCGTCGACCTTGCGGCGCAGCACGTCGACCATCGGTTCCGACAATTCGATGCCGACGACCGCCACGCCGCGCTCGCGAAGCGGCACGCCGACTCGGCCCGTGCCGATGGCGAACTCGAGCGCGCGCCCGTCGCCGGCGAGCGCGGCGAGAAACTCGACGGTCGGCCCGAGCACGGCCGGCGACGTCATCTCGTTCTCTTCGGCGTCGTACCGCTCGGCCGTCGTTCGGGTCCACAGTTCGCTGCTCGTCATGATTCCCACTCTCTCATCGGCACGCGGCTGAACTCTTGCCGCCGTCCCGCCCACGGGCCAGACTTGCAGACGCGCGCGCCGAGGGGCGGGCCCCGCCGCATCGGTGTGTGACACACATCGATACGAGCCGTGTGATCAGCCCGGCCCAGAAGGGAACCCCATCATGGCCACCATCATCCTCGTCCACGGCGCGTTCGCCGACGCATCCGGCTGGACGGACGTCGTCACGAACCTGCAGCGCGACGGCCACACCGTCTACGCCCCCGCCAATCCGCTCCGTGGGCTCAGCACGGATGCCGCGTACGTCCGCGCGTTCCTCGAGACCCTCGAAGGACCGGTCGTGCTCGTCGCCCACTCCTACGGCGGGGCTGTCATCACGAACGCCGCCACCGGGCTCGAGCAAGTGAAGGCGCTCGTCTACATCGCCGGGTTCGCCCTCGACGAAGGCGAGACCGTCGACGCGGCCACCAGACTCGCCGGCGAACCGCCGGACCTGCTCAGCGTCGTCGTCATCCGACCCTTCCCCGGCGCCGGCGAGGGCAACGGCGACGCATACCTGAATCCCGACGTGTTCCCCGAGGTGTTCTGCCAGGATCTTCCGACGGAGGTCGGGGCGGCGATGGGCGCGACGCAGCGTCCCGCGGCGCTCGCCACGCTCGTTGAGCCATCCGGCGCGCCCGCGTGGCGCGACATCCCGAGCTGGTACCTCGTCGCCTCATCCGACCGTGTCATCCCGCCCGGGGCCGAGCGCGTCATGGCGCAGCGTGCCAATGCCACCACCATCGAGATCGAGAGCTCGCACGTCGCGATGATCAGCCATCCCGACGAGGTGACGTCGCTCATTCGGGACGCGGTGGCGGCGACAGCGGGCTGACCCGCGGCTGGCACTGCGGCGCGGACGAGAAACCGGCACCCAGCTTTCGTCCTCGTCGAGAACCCACACCTGAGGCGCGGCCCCGCGATACAGGCGGAACTGCGCGGCGCCCGTGACATCCGATTCGGCCCACGAAGCGGATGCTTCGAGTCATGCGTCGAACTGGCACAGTCAGATCGGCAACGCACGGAGAAGAGTCTCGGGCAATCTGTGACCTTTTCGCGTGCGGCGACATTTCTCAGATAAGGAGGTGCACGTGGACGAGAGCGAAGGCACCGACGCCGATCTCCTCAGGAGGTTGGCGGGCGGCGACCAGACAGCACTGTCGATCGTGTTCGATCGGCACGCGGCTGCAGTGACACGGTATGCATGGGCGATCGCCGCGAGCCGAATGGACGTCGAAGAGATCGTTCAAGACACCTTCGTCACCGTGTGGCGCAAGGCTGCGGAGATCACGATCGCCGAAGCTTCGCTGCTGCCCTGGCTCCTCGTCACCTGCCGGTACCTCGCGCTGAACGTCGTCCGCAAGGCAGCCCGCAATCAAGCAGACGCCCTTGACGAGAACCTCTCGGGCGGCTCGAACGCCGTACGCGACCATCACGCCGCCGAAGCCGCGAATGAGGAACTGCGCTGGGTCCTCGACGAGATCGAGCGACTCGATCCGATCGACCGCCAGGTTTGCGAGCTCTGCCTCGTGCAGGGCATGGCCTACGCCGAAGCCGCGCAGCAACTCGGCATCAGCGTCGGCGCCGTGAAACAACGCGTATCCCGAAGCCGGGCCCGATTGAAGAAGGCGGTGACCCTCGATGAGGTCTGAACCACCGACCGGAGACGAACTGACCCGCCTCCTCGTCACGATGAAGGGCAACGTGCTCGCGCAGGTCGCGCAGGAAGCGACATCCGCCAAGCGCTCCACTCTGACCGACCGCGTCATCGCAATCGCCCTCGGAGTGGCGCTCCTCCTCGGAATCGGAGCTGGGGCGGCGTTCGCATTCGGCATCGTGCCGCCGCTCGCGGCTCCGCCGACCGCCACGTCCGCTGCCGCCCCGACGCCGACCCCGACGCCTAAGCCGACACCGACGCTCACCCCGACGCCCACGCAGGCTCCGCTGGTCACCGTCGTGGAGTCAGGCCCGCCGCCGTCGCGATACGGGCTGGAGTGCGAGACGCTGGTCGATGAGTCACTGGTCTTCGATCTCTTCAACGCCGAAGTCGGGCCCACCGATCCGCTTGTCACCGCCTCGGGCGTCGGCACGACAATTCCGAGGCACACCTCGATCCTGTCGGAGGGCGGCACGGTGTGCGAATGGTCGAACGGAGCTCCGTACCACGACCACTACGGGTGGAGCCCCGATTACGTCGGAGTGACCGTCTCGATCCTGCCGCGACCCGCGGAGGGTTGGAGTGAGCGCGCCACCGCATACGGCGAACCGCGCAACGACACCGGCTGCAACGACACGGTCTGTTCGGCGAGCGCTGCGGTGGGCGACGCTTGGGTGACGGTCGAGGCACTGGGTGGTGAATCGAACGCAATGAATGCGGCCTCCTGGCAGCCGTTGGTCGACTCGATCATCGGGGTGATGAGTGCGAGCGGGCCTGCCACGGAACTCGTCGTGCCTGAGCGGGCAAGCAGCCCGTTCCCGCTCGACTGCGACGTCGTCATCCCCCTCGAGACGGTGAGGTCCCTCACGGCGACACCCGATGCTGATTCGCGGGGGCACGGTGGCGGCGGCTGGAGCCTGTGGGCCGAAGCACGCATTCTCGCCGAGAACGACGGATGCATGTGGGGACCGGCGCAATCCGATTCGGTGGTGGCAAGCCTGAGCGGGATCCAGAACGGAGCCTGGGCGTACGAACGGATACTCCATGCTGGTACAACAGCTCCAGTGGAATTGGCGGGCCTGGGTCCGAACGACTCGGCGACGCTTCGATGCGCTGCTGAGTATTCAAGTTGCGCGGTCGATCTCCGGGTGGGCCAAGACTGGTTCAACATCGCCGCGAACGACGAGGCCACGGCGATCGCGCTCGCTGAAGCGGCGCTCGCGCAGCTCGGCCGGTAGTCGATCACGTTCAGCCGCGATTCGAAAGGGGCTCGCCGGTCAGCGGGCCCCTTTCCGCTCCGCGAGCTGGCGGAACGTGACCGACCAGCGCTCTTCGGCGACCGGCGGGATCGAGTGCTGCCAGGTCCAGCGTGCCGCGCCGCTGAGCACGTAGGCCGACCGGGGCGCGAGCGGCTGCTCGAAGACGCGGCGCTCGCCCCCGGCGGCCGTTCGCTGGAAGCGGATGACACAGGCGGAGCCGAGTGACACTCCGACCACGACGCCGCCGAACGCGAGCACGTCCTTGTGCCAGCCGATCGTGGCACCGGGCGGATAGCACGAGACCAGCGCCTCGACGAAGCTCTCGGGGGCGACACCGCTGAACTCGGCCGCCCGCGCGCGGAGATCGAGGAGGTATTCGGGCAGCGGCTCCGCCTCAGCGGTGCCGCGCGTGTCGAAGTCGTAGCCGACCCCGAAGTGACGAGTGAGCCGGCGCGACGGCACACCATGCATGACCAGCGGGGTCACCTCGAGCCGCGCGAACCGCTCGAGCAGCGCCGCCTCCTCGCCGGCCGAGATGAGGTCGTCACGATAGGAGAGGCCCGCTGGCTGCTCCACGACTCCGCGCATCGCCATGCGCACCAGTATCGAGCGTGCACGCGGCTGTGCGAACGGGTTGACGACCGGGCATACGACCGCCCCGAACTGGGACTGACCACCGATCGGGCACACAGGTAGCATCGGTCGAGTTCGGCTTGCGGGGGCCGGCAGACCGGAGTAGGTCATGGGGGCAGCACCGGGAACACGAGACCGGCGAGCGCGCACGCGCACACGCATCGGCGCAGGGGCATCCGTCGTCGCCGTCGTCGTCGCGCTCGTGGCTGGCTGCGCCGACACCGCCACCGACGCGCCGACCGCCGCGCCCATCGCGGCGCCGACGGCCGGCACATCCCTCGAATCGATCGTGCTGCCGGTGCTCACCGAGCAGATGGAGGAGCTGCAGGTTCCGGGCCTGGTCGCGATCGTGGAGGCGCCCGGCGGCGAAAGGTACGAGGTGGCGCTCGGCGTCGCCGACGTGGAGACCGGGGAGCCGATGGAGGTCACCGACCACCTCCGCGTCGGGAGCATCATGAAGACCATGACGGCCACGGTCATCCTGCAGCTCGCGGAAGAGGGAAAGCTGGGCCTCGACGACCAGCTGTCGCTGCACTTTCCAGACCTCGATACGAACGGTGCGACCATCAGGCAGGCCCTGAACATGACCAGCGGGATTCCCACCTACACCGACGATGTGTTCATGGAGGGGCAGGCGGCCGATCCGCACCGCGTCTGGACCCCGGAGGAGGTGCTCGCGATCGTCGCCGGCCGGCCGGCGACGTTCGCCCCCGGCGAAGGGTGGGAGTACTCGAACACGAACTACACGATGCTCGGCCTGATCGCCGAGCGGGCCGGCGGCGCGCCACTGGGCGAGCTCATCGACGAGCGCATCTTCACGCCGCTCGGGATGTCAGGATGCTCGGCCCCCGCGCAGGACACCACGATGCCCGACCCGCGGTCGCACGGCTACCAATGGGGCGCGTTCTGGAACGGCGAGGGCGCGGCACCGCCGATCGTGGACGTCACCGACTGGAACGTGTCGTGGGGCTTCGGCGCCGGCGAGGCGATCTGCACCGCTCCCGACATGCTCATCTGGGCGCACGCGCTGTTCTCGGGCGAACTGCTCGAAGCGGCCATGCAGGCCGACCGGCTGGAGTGGGTGTCGACCGGCCACCCATCGCTCGAGTACGGGCTCGGCATCGCCGACCTGAGCGGCGTCATCGGGCACAACGGTGCGACCCCGGGCTTCCAGTCGCAGGCGGGCGTGCGGCAATCCGACGGCACCGCCATCATCGTGCTCACGAACCTGGCACTGTCGCCCGAAGTCCGCCCGCCGGCGTCGACGATCTCGAACGCGATCTCGGAGGCGCTGCCGCCCCAGTGAAGGTGCCGACTCAGAACACCGGCACCCGGTTCTCGTACTCGTCGAGCACCCACACCTGCGACGCCATGGCTCGATACAGTCGGTGCGGCGCGTCACCGCTGACCTTCTCCTCGCCCCACCTCGGGAGTCCGGATGCCTCGGACTTCGCGTTGAACACGGCGAGCGCGTCGCCCAGCTCCTCATCGGGCACCTGTGTCGCGACCGCGTCGACGTAGACCGCGGTCGCAGAGCCGACGGGTGTCGTGGAGTCGAACACGACGAGCGCGACCTCGCGACGCTGCGCGACATTGCGCGAGTGCCGTCGCTCGAGCCGCGAGACCCAGACGAACTCCCGCAGCTCGCGCTCGGCGAACCACACCGGCGTCGCCCACGGCCCGCCATCGGCGTCGGCGGTGGCGAGGGTGAGGTACGAGTTCGCGTCGACGATGCGCCGCGCGAGGTTCGCCGGGGAGTCGTCTGCAGTGGCGGCCATGTTCATGGCTACCAGACCCGCTGGGGGCGGGTCGAGTCGGGCGGGTCGGGTCGGGCGGGTCGAGTCAGCGGGTCGAGCCTGGCGGGTCGAGTCAGCTGGCGCCGAGCACCTCGCGTGCGTGGCGGTACTTCTCGGCGAGGCGCACCTGCGTGTCGTAGTCGAGGCGGCGCACGCGCCACGGTGCCGTGTTGTCGTCGAGGTCGGCGAGCTTCACGCGGAGGGCGATCGGGTGGCGACGGATTCGCGCGTAGTACTCGTCATCGGCGACATCCGCAGTGCGCGTGAGCACCTGCACGAGCTCGACGACCTCGGGCAGCACGCCCGCCTCGAGCATCTCATGGGCGGTGACCGCGGTGTCCTCGAGCACGTCGTGCAGCCACGCCACGGCGGTGGGAACGGGCTCGGTCAGCGGGTCGAACCGCTCGGCGACGCGACCGGGGTGATCGATGTACTCGGCGCCGATCCGGTCGAGCTGGCCGCGGTGCGCGACGAACGCGATGCCCTTCGCAAGCGACACCTGCGCCGCGGCGTCGACGGCGGGCGTCGCCTCGTCGGCGGCGGACGGGTGGGTGGGCGGCGGCTCGGCGGGCGCCGCATGGGCCGGACCGTCGACCGGCGCAGTCGCCGACACCGCAGCAACGGCGAACGGGGGCACGGATGCCGCGGGCTCGACCCCCTCGAACACGCTCGTTCCCATCACCACGTCGGTCTCCTCGATCGTCTCTTCGTCGTCATCGTTCTCGTTCTCGTTCTCGTCTTCATCGTTGTCGTTCTCGACCGCGGGTTGCTCGACGGTGGAGTCGTCCGGGGCCTGCGGCGGGGGCGGGATGTGCGCCGGCACAGCAGCGACCGGCATCGGGTCGGTCGGCGGTTGCATGGCGGCGACCGGTGGGGGCACCGGCGCAATCCCCGGCTCCGGCACATCCGCGACATCCGTCGCCTGCGAAGCGTCGGCAGCCGCCTCGGCCGCAGCAGCCTCAGCCGCCACAGCCGCCACCTCCGCCAGCGGATCCCGCCCGAGCACCGGGCGCACGAAGTTCAGTTCGGCCTGCAGCTCGGCCATCTCGCGGGCGTCGAGCTCGAGCAGCGAGCGGGCGTTGCCCTCGCCTCGGCCCACGAAGTAGTCCTCGTCGACCTCGGTCAGGCGCTCGCCGTCGCTCGTGGCGAAGTAGCGGCGCCGCCCGTTGTCGGTGACCGGGATGATGACCTCGACGAACTCACCGCTCGGCTCCTCGCTGCACAGGTAGTAGCGCTGCACATCGCGCGGCGACGGATGCCTCCCCCACTCGGGTGCCGGAACCCGGCGGGGCCGCAGGGTGCCACCGTGAGTGCCACCGTGGTCGGCGCTGCGACGCCCCGCCGGCGGGGCGCCGACGTCACCCGACGTGCCGAACCCGAACAGCGGCTGGTCGTCGGCGTGGGTCGTCACTCGGGCTCCTCGAGTCGCGGCGCCGGAAGTCGGGGGTTCGACGGCGAGGTCGGGTGGGGTCCGGAGCGCTCCTCCGATGCTAGGCCGACACGGCCTCTCGCGCATGTCGATTCCACCGCCGTCGCCGGATCAACGACCGAGTCGGTGCCGTTCCTGTCCGATCAGCGACTGCAGATACGTCACTCGGTTGAACACGTCGAGGCGCTGCGCCTCGTTGGCCACGGGGATGTTCTCGACAGACGACTGGCCATCGGTGCCCCACACTGTGATCGTCATGAATCCCGAGATGCGGCTCTCGCGGGCGAGCAGGAAACAGCAGGCTGAGCAGGAAGAACCAGAGCGCCATGAGCGAGCGTCACGGTCACGAGAGTACTGGGAGCTCGCCCGATACGCGTCAGGGGGCGTTGCCGCAAGGAAGCGCTCGGAGTAGATTCCGCACCGACTGGGGGCGACGCTGTGTAGGCCAAGGGAGTGATCGAAATGGCTGAAGGAGAAACCGGTCTCGAGCCGACGATCGAGATCAGTGCCATCGACTACCCGGAGATCGCCCGGATCATCGCGTCCGGTGGTGATGTCGGCCGCTATCTCGAAAGCGCCGGTGTCGAGCCGGATGTCTTCGCTGACGACGTGGACAGGGCGATGGCGCTCTGCGCGGGAGAGAGAACGGCGCTCGGCGGTTCCCTCGCCTACGTGGTGGAGGCGGTCGGCGAGGTCAACGGAGCGCAGGGGACGGCCGAGACGATCATCGTGCCGCTGGCGGCCGCCGCGTCGCTGCTCGGGTCGTTGGCCCAGGTGAACAATGACGGCCTGCGACTGGCCGAATGCCTCGAACAGCGCCGTCCGGAGGCCGCGGTTCGAATCCGGGAGGCCTTCGAGCTCCTCAGCCTCGATGATGACCGACTCCTGCGAGCCGTCGACGAACTGTCGGCCGGCGCCTGAGCCGCATCGGCTCCGGAACCCGGGAGGGTCAGCTGACCGGGATGACCCGCCCCGCGTTCGCCGCCACCCACTGCACGAGCGGCAGCATCCGCTCCATGAGTTCGCGGCCAAGGTCGGTCAGCGCGTACTCGACGCGCGGCGGCACCTCGGGGTAGGAAGTGCGGTCGACGAGTCCGTCGGCTTCGAGCGTGCGCAGCGTCGAGGCGAGCATCTTCTCGCTGATGCCCTCGACCTCGCGGCGCAGCTCGCCCCAGCGGTGCGTGCCGTCGGTCAGCGCGAGGAGCACGAGCACGCCCCACTTGCTCATGATGTGGTCGAGGACGACGCGCGTGGGGCATCCCTCGGTGAAGACTTCGCCCGCGGTCTGCCGGATCTGCGCAAGACTTACCACCATGTAGGTACCTTACTTCAAAGTGGGTACCACCGCTAGGGAAGGCTAGGGCGCAGCATCCGGTTGCTGAAGATGACCGCAATCGGAAGGAACACCATGACCATCCTCGTCACCGCCGCGTCGGGCCAGCTGGGCCGTCTCGTCGTCGAATCGCTGCTCGCCCGCGGCGCCGCCCCCGACACGATCGTCGCCACCGCCCGCGACACGTCGAAGCTCGCCGAGCTCGCGGCACGCGGCATCCGCACCGCCGAACTCGACTACGCACGCACCGAGACCATCGCCCCGGCGCTCGAAGGCGTCGACGCCGTGCTGCTCGTCTCCGCATCGGAACCCGGCAACCGCGTCGCGCTGCACCAGAACGTGATCGACGCCGCTGCGGCGGCCGGCGTCGCCAAGCTCGTCTACACGAGCGCGCCGAAGGCCACCACCGCCGACTTCGTGCTCGCCCCCGAGCACAAGGCCACCGAAGAGGCCATCGCCGCCTCAGGTGTCCCCGCGGTGATCCTGCGCAACAACTGGTACACCGAGAACTACGCGGCGGATGTCTCGCGCGCCGCCTCGACCGGCGTCATCGCGGCATCCGTGGCCGACGGCCGCGTGGCGAGCGCCACGCGTGCCGACTACGCCGACGCCGCCGCCGTGGTGCTGCTCGAAGACGGCCACCTCGGCCAGGTGTACGAACTCGCCGGCGACCTCGCGTGGGACTACTCGGAGCTTGCGGCAGCCGCCTCCGAGGTCGTCGGGCGCGAGGTGACGTTCCAGCCACTCTCGACGTCGGAGCACATCGCAGCCCTTGAGGGGTTCGGGCTCGACGCGGGCACGGCCGGGTTCGTCGCCGCGATCGACACGGGCATTCGCGACGGCGTGCTCGGCGACTCCGATGGCACCCTGTCGCGGCTCATCGGTCGCCCGTCGACGCCGCTCGTCGAGGGGCTGCGCGCAGCCGTCGACGACCGCGTCGCCGCATAAGCCCAATGCCATCTCGTCTTCGATTGTCGGCGAGCGACAAGCGAGTGGCCACGGTGACGTGCATCGCGGCACAATCGGGCGTATGCGCATGACTCCCCGACGCCTGGCCATCGTCATGAGCCTGTGGGCCCCGAACCTGTTCAGCGGCATCCGGGTGAAGCGGTTCGCCCCCGACTGGACGAGCGCGACGGTCGAACTGCACACCAATGTCATCACCCGCAACTACGTGAAGACCGCGTTCGGCGGCTCGATGTCGGCGATGACGGACCCGTACTTCTTCATGCTCGTGATGCACCAGCTCGGACGCGACTACCTCGTGTGGGACACCCGCGGCGAGATCGAGTTCGTGAAGCCCGGTCGCGGCGTGCTGACCGCGCACTTCGAGGTGCCGCCGTCGAAGGTGGAGGAGCTGCGTGAGCGGGCGCGCGGCGGCGCCAAGGTGCTCGAGTGGTTCGAGACCGAGATCACCGACCGTGAGGGTGACATCGTCGCGCGCGTGCGGCGCGAGGTCTACGTGCGCGAGAAGCGTCGGATGGCGGTATGACAGTTCCCCCTCGTCGATGAGGGGGAACTGGCATACGCGGATGCGATGCCGACTCCCTACCGAGGTACTACGGCGGATGCGTCGCGAATCGGCCCACCGCGCGATCGCGTGGGCACGCGAGGGCCTCGATCGGCGTGCGACCGTGCTCCCCGCAAGTGGTCAGTTCCCGTTTCCTGACCCGTTCGCGGCCGTCGCAGTTCGCGTCGCGTCAGGTCACAGGCGGCGGGGCCACCGACGCGCGCGATACGAGCCGCGTCTCGAGCGTGTGCCGCGAACGCGGCGTCGTCTCACCGTCGATGAGCGCGAGCAGCGTGGCCGCCGCCTGGGCGCCGAGCGCATGCATGGGCTGCGCGATCATCGTGAGCGGCGGGTCCATGACAGCTGCCCACGAGCTGTCGTCGAATCCGATCAGGGAGACGTCGGCCGGGTAGGCGAGGCCCGCCGCGCGCACCGCACGGAGCGAGCCGGTCATCGCGTCGGTCTCGGTGCAGAAGATCGCGGTCGCCCGGTCGGGCAGGGCCAGCATGCGGGCCACCT
Source organism: Agromyces ramosus (assembly GCF_030817175.1). Classification (NCBI taxonomy): domain Bacteria; kingdom Bacillati; phylum Actinomycetota; class Actinomycetes; order Micrococcales; family Microbacteriaceae; genus Agromyces; species Agromyces ramosus. The sequence continues at coordinate 1,213,607 of NZ_JAUSYY010000001.1, forward strand.
CGTCGGTCGCGCGCGACTCCGTCTTCTCGCCCACCATCACGAGGTCGGGGTCGAACCGGATTCCAGCGTCGTCGAGCGCGTCGAGGTAGCCGCGCAGTCGCTCGGCGTCGGTCCACAGATTCTTCGAGGCGGCCGCGAGCAGCTCACGACGAGTCGTCGGCCGCTCGTCGGCCGACGGCCCCCACACAAAGCCGATGCGGGTGTGACCCGCGTCGATCAGGGTGTCGACCGCCCCGCGTGCGGCTTCGCGGTTGTCGATCACCACCGCGTCGAGATCGAGGTGCGACACTTCACGGTCGACGAGCACCACGGGAATGCTGTGATCGATCGCGGCGGTGAGGTGCGCGACATCCGCTCGCTCGACCGCGGCCGAGGCGACGATGACGCCGTCGACGCGCTTGTCGATGAGCACGTTCATCGCCGCGATCTCTTCGTCGAGGTCTTCATGCGTGCTGAGCACGATGGTGTCGAAGCCACGCTCGCGCGAGGTGTCGGAGATGCCGCGCACGACGCCCGCGAAGAAGGGGTTGCCGATGTCGGCGACGATCACGCCGAGCGTGTGCGTCACGCCGGTCGACATGCTGCGCGCGAGCGCGTTCGTGCGGTAGCCGATCTGCTCGGCCGCGGCGAGCACCCGCTCGCGAAGCTCGGGGCTCACATAGCCGTAGCCGCCGAGCGTTCGCGCGGCGGTGGCCCGGCCGACGCCGGCGGCGGTCGCCACCTCTGAGATGGTGGGCGGGCTCGAGGCCCGCTCGCGTTCAGCCGCCATACCGCCGCGCCGACCTTTCACCTGTGCCCCCGACTCACCACATGCTAGCGGCGACGGCTTCGCCCGACGGGCGGCCACGACCGAACGCGCCCTCGACGAAGCACTGCGCGTGCGCGGCATCCGCCCCCGCCCCCAATGCCGCGGCGAAGGCATCGCGGTCGGGTCGTCGCGTGCGGCTCCAGCCCGAACCGAGCAGCGACACGATGAACCCCGCGAGGAAGGCGTCGCCGCAGCCCATCGTGTCCACGATGGTCGACGCATCCTCGACGAGGTGCGCGTCGGCCTCGATCGTGACGGTGCCATCGGTGACGATCGCGCCGTCGGTGCCCCGGGTGCCGAGCGCGACGGATGCCCCGCGGCCGATGGCGTCGGCGAGCAGGCCGCGAGTCTGCTCGGCATCGAGGTGCGAGCACGAGAGCAGCACGAGATCGGACGACGGGCAGATGCGATCGAGGTAGGCGGGAGAGCGGAACTCGTCTTCACTCGAGAGATCGAACGAGACGAGTGCGCGCCCACCCGCGAGCTTCGGAAGCTCGGCCTCACTGCGCGAGTAGACGCTCGAATGCACGAGGTCGAAGCCCGCGGCGTACTCGAGCAGGTCATCGTCGAGGTCGAGCGGCGAGCGCACGGTGACGCCGCCGCCGTTCCAGCCGAGGAACGTGCGCTCGCCTCCCTCCACGCGCAGGGTCGAGACCCCACTCTCCCCCTCGCGGACCCGGCTGCGCGACACGTCGACGCCCTCGGCGGCGATCGCCGCTTGCAGGTAGGCTCCCGCGTCATCGTCGCCGAAGACGCCGAGGTACCCGGCCTCAGCGCCCAGGCGCCGCGCGAACACCGCGACGTTCACGCAGTTGCCGCCCGGGTAATCGAGGCCCCGGTCGAGGAAGCGGTCGACGATGTTGTCGCCGAAGCCGAGTATTCGCATGGCTTGAGTCTCCTGGAAATGGTCGCGGATGCCCCGCCCCGGCGCAGGGCCGAGGCGGGGCATCCACTCGAACGGATCAAGACGGACGACAGATCAGCACCGACTGATCAGTACTCGACGACGCGGTAGTACCGGCGGAGGTCGAGCGAGTGGTTGCGCACCCGCTCGAGGTGCTTCGAGACCCGACCCATGACCGTGTCGAGCACGATCGGTGCGAGCAGGCCCCGGAACTCGGGACTGAAGCCCTCGAGCGGGTAGTCCTTCGTGTCGAAGACCGTGACGTCGTTCGAGACCTTCTTCACGAAGCGCTCGACGCGGTCGGTGAGCGCGCGCGTCTCGTCCTCGCCCTGGAACACGATGACGCTCGTGTCCTCCTCGAGCAGCTCGAGCGAGCCGTGGAAGAACTCGGCACTGTGCACGCGCGTGGTGCGCAGCCACTGCATCTCCTCGAGGATGCACATCGAGTAGAGGTAGGTGAAGCCCCACAGATTGCCGCCCCCGACCAGGAAGTGGTAGTCGGCGTCGGCGTGCGACTCGGCGAAGTCGGATGCCACGGGCTCGGCCTGCTCGGCGACCGCGACGAGCACGTCGGGCAGCGCCGCGAGCTCGTCGGCGAACTTCTCGTAGCCGTCGAACTCGCCGCGCAGCGACAGCAGGCGCGTCATGAAGAGGAGCAGCTGCATGTCGAACGGCCAGGTCTTCGGCTCGGAGACGAGCGCGATGTCGACGGCCTTCGCGATCGGCGAGTCGCCGTAGCCGGTGAAGGCGATGGTGGTGACGCCGTGCGCCTTGCAGTACTCGATGGCGCGCAGGCTGTCGTCGGTCGTGCCGGACACCGACGTGAAGATGGCGACCGAGTCGTCGCCCAGGGTGGCGTCGCCCGACTCGATGAGCTCGGCGGCGATGACGCTGCGCACGGGCAGCGTCGAGCTGCGGCGGCCGAGGTGCTCGTAGGGCCACATTGCGGCATACGTGCCGCCGGCCCCGATGAGGAAGAGGTTGGCGAACCCCTCGGCGTGGAGGCGGTCGACGACCTCCTCGATCTCCGGGCGCAACGCGACGGCGCTGGCCGTCTGGCTGCGGAAGGTGGTCTCGTCGAAGCCGAGCAGGGTGGTCGCGAGCATGGTGGTCCTTTCGAAGCGGGAGCCGGTCCATTATTCGAGATGTGGTACCGGTATCAGGTGGCCCTCATGCTGACACAGGACGGATTTGCGGTCAACTCTGGTACCGGTATCAGATTCTGTGTAGAGTCGGTGCCCACCACCCAGTACGTGTCACAGAGATCCGATGGCGGATCCCCCGGAGCTTCCCCCTCCGGCTGGTCCGGCCTTCATCCGAGACAGAGGAAGACCATGCACGCACAGAGAATCACCGCACTCACCGCGCTCGGCGCGGCATCCGCGCTCCTGTTGGCCGGATGCGCCGGGGCCAGCGCCGCCCCCGCGGCCGACGTCACCGCCGAGCCCGAGTACTCGGGCACGCTGAGCATCCTCACCAAGTTCGGCGGCGACCCCCTCGGGCCCTACTTCGAGACGCTCGCCGCCGAGTACGAGGAGCTGCATCCCGAGGTCACCGTCGAGCTCATCCAGGAGACCGACCAGAGCGTCAAGGACAAGACGAAGACGCTCACCGCCTCGGGCGCACTGCCCGACATCTACTTCACCTGGACCGGCAACTGGGCGCAGAACTTCATCGACGGCGGACTCGCAGCCGACCTCACCGAGGTGATCGGCCCCGACACCGAGTGGGGCAAGACCTTCGGCGAGGCCTCGCTGAGCGCGTTCGAGGTCGACGGCAGCTACTACGGCATCCCGCTCTACAACAACGGCAAGTTCATGGGCTACAACACGGCGATCTTCGACGAGGTCGGCATCGAGGTGCCCACCACCTTCGAAGAGCTCATCGAGAGCTGCGGGCCCATCCGCGCCGCGGGCTACGAGCCCATCGCGTTCGGCAACAAGGACGGCTGGCCGGCGTTGCACTACCTGCAGCAGCTGTTCGCCTACAACGTGCCGAGCGACGTGCTGCACGACGACTTCTCGCCTTCGACCGCCACCCTCGACGACTCGGGCTACGTCGAGTCGCTCGAGCAGTTCAAGACGCTCGTCGACGAGTGCACCGACAGTGGCAACGGCACGAACGGCGTGCTGTACACGACGGCACAGGAGGCCCTCGCGGGCGGCCGCGCCGCGATGTACTACCAGGAGATCCTCGAGTTCGACACGGTGACCGCCGAGGGCAATGCCCTCACGCCCGAGCACTTCGGCATCTTCCCGTTGCCCGTACCCGAAGGAGCGGCGGGCGAGCCGGGCAGCATCGAAGGAGCCCCCGAGGGCTACCTCATCAACGCGAAGTCGCCGCGTGCGGCGCTCGCCGTCGACTTCATGAAGTTCGCGACGACGCTCGAGAACGCCACGATCCTCTCGTCGCCTCCGTACGGCCAGCCGAGCACGGTCATCGACGCGGTCACGCCCGAGACCTCGAGCGTCGCCGTCTACGAGGGCATCACCAAGGTGAACGAGGCATCCGGCCTGGTCATCTGGCTCGACACGGTCACGGTGCCCGAGGTGGCCGACGCCTGGCTGGCGGGCGGCGAGGCACTGATCAGCGGTGGCTCCACGCCCGAAGAAGTGCTCGAGAGCGTGCGGAATGCTTCTGACGCAGCAGAGTGAGCTCCTCGACCGGGTGCCGGCGGTGCAGACCGCCGGCCCCCGGCCCCCGAGGCGGTCCTCGCGATCCACCGCCAGGCGACTGCTCGCGCTCGGCTGGATCCTTCCAGCCGTCGTCGTGCTCGCCGTGTTCGTCTACTTGCCGCTCGCGCAGAACCTCGGGTTCTCGACGCTCGAATGGGACATCTACAGCGGCAGCCAGGAGTTCATCGGCGCCGAGAACTACCAGCGACTGGTGGCCGACCCGATCTTCTGGTCGTCGCTCTGGAACAACGTGCTGTACGCGGTCGTGTCACTGGCGTTCCAGGTGTTCGGAGCGATCGTGCTCGCCGCGATCATCGAGAGCATCCGCCAGGATCGGTGGCGGCGAGGGCTGCGCGCGATCTACTTCGTGCCGTCGGCCATCTCGCTCACCGTCGCAGGCCTGCTCTTCTACTTCATCTACGAACCGAACCTCGGCATGCTGAACCACGCGCTCGAGGCCGTGGGTCTCGGGGCGTGGGCGCAGCCATGGCTCGGCCAGGAGTCGACCGCGATGATCTCGATCATCGCGATGAGCCAGTGGCAGGGCTTCGGCTACTCGACGCTGCTGTTCGCCGTGGCGATCCAGCGCATCCCGTCGGAGCTCTACGAGGCCGCCGCGATCGACGGCATCGGTGCGGTCCGCCGGTTCTTCACGATCACGCTCCCCCTGGTTCGGGAGATGACCGGCCTCATGATCATCGTCACGATCTCGGGAGCCTTCCAGGTGTTCAACGAGGTCATGGTGATGACCTCGGGCGGCCCGAACAACTCCACGCAGGTGCTCGGCACCTGGCTCTACCGCAACGGCTTCGTACGGAACGACTTCGGGTACGCGGCCGCCATCGCGACGGTGATCTTCGTGATCACGCTCGGCATCGCGCTCGTGCAGCTCTGGATCAACCGTCGCAGAAGGGTGGAATGGTGACCCGACTCACCTTCGCCGGCGTCATCGCCCGCGTGTTCATGTGGACGTTCCTGCTCTGCCTCGCAGTGGTGGTCGTCTACCCGCTCACCTGGATGGTGCTGAACGGCTTCAAGACCAATGCCGAGCTCTTCGGCAACCCGTTCGCGCTGCCCCTGCAGTGGGGCTGGGAGAACTACTCGGCCGCGTGGAATCGCGGCGTCAGCAACTACCTCACGACGAGCATCCTCGTGACGGTCACCTCGACGATCGCGACGGTCTTCATCAGCGCGTGGGCCGCGTACGGCCTCGCGCGGGTCGAGATCCCGTTCTCGCGCACCTGGGCCACCGTCATCCTCGGGGGGCTCATGCTCGCGCCGACCGTCGCGCTCGTGCCCCTCGTGAAGATGTTCCAGTCGATGGGCCTCTACAACACCTTCTGGGCGCTGCTCATCCTCTATACCGCCTTCCGCATCCCGTTCACCACGTTCCTCATCCGGGCGTACATGATCGACCTGCCGCGCGAGGTCGACGAAGCGGCCGAGGTCGATGGGGCGAGCCGGTGGACGGCCTTCTGGCGCATCATCCTGCCGATGTGCCGGCCGATCATCATCTCGGTGATCATCCTGCACATCCTCTTCGCCTGGAACGAGTACCTGTTCGCGATGGTGTTCACGAGCGGCACCGACGTGCAGACGCTGCCGGTCGGACTCACGAGCCTCATGAGCAGGCACGGCACCGACTATCCCGTCGTCTTCGCCGGCATGGTCATCGCGGCACTGCCCGTCGTCGTCCTCTTCTTCGCGTGCCAGCGCTACTTCGTCAAGGGCCTCGCCGACGGGATCGGCAAATGAGCGGCATCCGGCTCGAGCAGTTCACGGGATCGAACTTCTCCTACCAGCACCTCCCCTTCGACCGCTTCCTCGACGACACGGTCGCGCTCGGGCGCGAACGGGTCGAGCTCTGGGGCATCGCGCCGCAGCTGCACGTGCCGCAACTGAGCAATGAAGACGCCCGCGGCATCCGCCGTCGCATCACCGAGCGCGGTCTCGCGGTGCACTGCCTCACCCCCGAGCAGGTGATCTACCCGGTGAACGTCGCATCTCCGTCGCGATGGCTGCGCGAGTCGAGCATCGCCATGTTCCGTCGCGCGGCCGAACTCTGCGTCGAGCTCGAGTCGCCGCTGCTGTTCCTGACCGCCGGGCGGGGCTTCGAAGATGAGCCGATGGATGCCGCGTGGCGCCGATCGGTCGACGCGATCGGCGAGATCGCGGCGTACGCCGGCACGCTCGGTGTCGACTGCGTACTCGAGCCCCTGCAGCGCATCGAGTCGAACCTCGTGAATGACGCGGCGACACTCGCCCGGATGCTCGACGAGATCGCCGCTCCGAACCTCGGCGCCGCCCTTGACACCGTCGCGATGGCGACCGCCGGTGACACCATCGACGGCTATTTCGCCGCCCTCGGCGGTCGCATCCGCCATGTGCACCTCATCGACGGCAAGCCGAATGGTCATCTCGCGTGGGGCGACGGCGAGCTGCCGCTCGGCGAGTACCTCGAGGCGCTCGGCCGTCAGGGATACGACGGATGCCTCACCTTCGAGCTCTTCGGCGATGGCACCTATGCCTTCGACCCGCGGCCCGCACTCGACCGGTGCTTCGCCGCCGTCGGGCGCGAGCTCGCGGCATGACGGCATATCACCTTCCTCCCGCTTCACGCACTCCACCCACGAAAGGACTCCCATGCTGAACTTCGACGAGCAGCGCTTCCTCGACATCCAGGCGGGTGCGGTCGCGCTCGCCGCGCCCATCGACGCATTCGTGGCCGAACGCCTCGCGGCCGGCGCCTCGAACGTCTTCTTCGTCGGATCGGGCGGTGCCGGCATCCTCATGGAGCCCGCAGTGCGCCTGCTGCAGACGCGATCCGCGTTCCCGACGTTCCACGAGATGCCCGCCGAGCTCGTCGAGACGGGCTCGGTGCATCTCGGCGCCGACTCGATAGTGGTGATCCCGTCGCTGTCGGGGACGACGCTCGAGAGCATCCGCGCGCTCGAGTACGCGCAGGAGCGCGGCGCGACCGTGCTCACGCTCACGGGTCACGCCGACGCCCCGCTCGCCCGGGCAGCCGACCTCAACCTCACGACGTTCGCCGCCGACGACACGTCGAGCGAGACGTTCTCGGTGCAGTCGCTGCTCATCGCACTGTCGATCATGCGGGCACGGGGCGAGTTCGACGGCTACGACGAGGTGCTCGCGCAACTGAAGACGCTGCCCGACGCCCTTCTCGGCGTGAAGCGCGCTTTCGAAGGCCGTGCCGCCGAGCTCGCCCGCATGATCGCGGACTCCGACTACCACGTGATCACGGGCGCGGGCGCGAGCTGGTCCGAGGCCTTCTACTACGGAATGTGCATCCTCGAGGAGATGCAGTGGATCCGCACGCGGCCCGTGCACGCGTCCGACTTCTTCCATGGCACGCTCGAGCTGCTCGAACCCGGCGTGAGCGTCATCGCGTTGAAGGGCGAGGATGCCGGCCGCACGCTGGTCGAGCGGGTCGAGGCGTTCGTGCCGCGCATCACCGACACCCTGACCGTCATCGACACGGCCGACTTCGAGCTGCTCGGCTTCACCCCCGAGGTGCGCGCGCTGCTCGCGCCCGTCCTCTTGGCGACGGCGCTCGAACGGGTGAGCGCGCACCTCGAGGTGCTGCGCGACCACCCGCTGACCACACGCCGGTACTACCGGCAGCTGCAGTACTGAGGCGCGCATGAATGGCGGTGCTGGGCAGCACGACGGAAACGCCGGGTTCGTGATCGCGACTATCGGCGACAACACGATCGACCGGTACATCGGCGACGAGTCCGCGCGATACGCCGGCGGCAACGCCTACAACGTCGCTGCCCAGCTCGCCGGTCGCGGCCGCGCGGTCGCGTACTTCGGCGCGGTCGGCGCCGATGCGAACTCGCGCACCATCGCGCGCGGCCTGCACCGCGCCGGCATCGAACCCGTGGGCCTCGTCACCATGGCGGGGCCAACGGCCGCCACGACGATTCGCGTCGACGGCGGCGAGCGCGTCTTCGAGAGGGAGGAGTTCGGCGTGACCGCCGACTACTTCCCCAGCGACGCCGACCTCGAACTGCTGGCGAAGGCATCCTGGGTGCACATCGGCATGCTGCCCCGCGCCGGGGAACTGCGTGCCCGGCTCGCCTCGCTCGGACGCCGCGCCGGCGCCGCGAACCGCCCGGTCGTGAGCCAGGACTGCGCCGTCGCGTCGGGCTTCACCGAACTGGACGTCGCGTTCGGCTCCGTCGGCGAGCGTGGCGATGCCCGCGCATGGGCGATCTCGGCGCTCGGGGCGGGCGCTCGCTCAGCCGTCGTGACCCGCGGCGCCGCCGGGGCAGTCGCGACGGACGGCGCAGACTGGTTCGAGCAGCGGGCGGTCCCGGTCGACGTAGTCGACACCACCGGCGCGGGCGACGCGTTCATCGCCGGCTTCATCGCTGCGCGCCTCGACGGCGCCGAGATCCCGTCGGCCCTCGAGCGCGGAGCGCACTGGGCCGCGGCGGCGTGCAGCCACCGTGGCGGCTGGCCGCTCGCCCGCGCGGACACGTCGAGGGCTCGAACCTGAGCCCGCCACGAGCCTGGCGCGCGAGCAGGCGGGCTCATGGCACGCGCGCGCCCAGCACTCGGCCATCACGACCGAGCGGATGCCGCCCCCCAATGACACGGCATCCGCGGTGGTCGTAGCGACCGGAACCGAACGGCTACCGCTGCGGCACCGGTGCCCACGCACCGGTCGGGACGTCCTCCGGCGCGGCGTCGACCTGGAACCGGTCGAGACGGAACGCCCTGGTCACCGGCGACGGCGAACCCGTGAGGATCTCCTCGGCGAGCAGCTCGCCGAGCACGAGGCCGAGAGTCGCGCCGGAGTGGGTGAACAGCGTGTACAGGCCAGCGATCGAGGGCACCGCTCCCACGACCGGCTCGCCGTCGCCGGGGATCGGCTTCAACCCCGCGCCGATTCGCTGGGCGGTCAGCCGCGGGTTGCCGGCGAGGACCTTCGACGCCTCGTCGAGCAGGCCCTGCACGGACTCCTCGGGAACGGAGATCGACCCGTCGTCGCCGACGACGATCGACTTCTCCGCCCAGTCCGCGTCGAGCACGAGCCGGCCGTCGGGCGTCGGGCGAACAGCGACCCGCGGCGTGTTCAGCACCGTCGTCACCTCGATGTCAACGGGATCGGTGAACAGCACGAAGGCGACGGGCGTGGCATCCGGAACCGTCACACCCAGGGCGGCGAGGTGGGCCGGAACCGCGGGACCCGTCGCGAGCACCACCTGGTCGGCGGGCACGCGCGCACCGTCGCCCAGGATCACGCCGGTCACAGCGCCGTCCTGCATGTCGACGTGCGCGTCGCCGGCGTCTTCGATGATGCGGGCGCCGTCGGCCACGGCCTCGTCGACCAGCGCCGCGATGAGGTCGGGCAGGCTCACCCAGCCCTCACCGGGGTTGAAGATCGCACCCTCGTCGGCCACCGCCTCAGGATTCACGTCAGGCGCGACCTCGGCCACGTCGGCACGGTCGACCCAGACGGCGTCGTAGCCGCAGGCGCGCTCGAACCCGAACGTCTCGGCGAAGCTCTCCTCCGTGCCGGCCCACTTGAGCGCGCCGTCGAAGCGCAGGTACGCCTGGCTCTCGGGATGACGCACGCTCCACGTGCGGTAGCGGTCGAGCGCGAGGAGACGCAGGTAGTGGTACTCGGCCGAGCGATCGCCAGACGAGTTCAGCCAGGCGATCGAACGACCGGATGCCCCGTCCGCGAGCGACCCGGCGGTGACGAGCGTCACCTGCGCTCCGCCGCGTGCGAGGTGCGCGGCAGTCGACGCGCCGAGGATTCCCCCGCCGATGACGACGACGCGGGTGGACTGGGTGGTGGTCATGCTGATGGTTCTCTTCCTTGTCATGATGCGAAAGCGCGGTGATGGGGTCTCAGGCGGTGACGGATACCGCGGCGTGCGCGTGTTCGATGATCTCGAGCACGGAGACGGCGTCGGCCGGGTCCACCGGCAGCGGACCGCCGCCTCGGAGCGCGACGGCGAGCAGCCGGTAGAACTCGCCGTAGTCGCCGCGCCGCGTCGGCACGGCGGTGGTGTCCCGGTCGGCTCCGAGCATTCCCCAGCGGGCCTCGGGAACCTCCCCGAAGCCCGGGTCGTTCGGCAGCGCGCCCGCGATGAGCGCCGGTTCCTGGGGGTCGAGGCCCCAGCTCGCGTACCCGGCAGTGGAGCCGAGCACATGGAACCGCGGGCCGAAGAGCGGCGCGACGGCGCTCATCCAGAGGTGCGAGATGACGTCGGAATCGTGAGCCAGTGCCAGGAACACGTCGTCGTCCGCCGCTGTGGACGACCGCCGCCGGGCGATCTCGGCGTGCACGTCGGCGACCGGCCCGAACAGCTGCACGGCCTGGTCGATGAGGTGGGTGCCGAGGTCGTACAGGATGCCGCCGCCCTCAGCCGGCGCGGCCTCGGTCTTCCACGAAGTGGAGGGCTCGGGCTGCCACCACTCGAACCGCGACTCGAAACGGCGGACCTCTCCGAGCCTCCCGTCGTCGACGAGCTGCTGCAGGGTGAGGAAGTCGCCGTCCCAGCGACGGTTCTGGAACACCGTGATCCGCCGGCCGAGCTGCTCGGCCTTCGCGATGAGCGCTCGGCCCTCGTCGGCGGTGACGGCGAACGGCTTGTCCACCACGACATCGAGTCCCGCCTCCAGCGCGGCATCGGCGAGCCCGGCGTGGGTGCCGCTCGGCGAGCCGATGACCACGAGGTCGAGCGCCGCGGCATCCGCCCACACGTCCTCGGGGGTGGCGACGATCCGGGCGTTCGGATGCCGCACCTCGGCCGCGGCGCGCCGGGACGGGTCCCGTGTCACGATGACGTCGAGCGAGAAGTCGGAGTCGGCTTCGAGGAACGGCGCGTGGAAGATGCGGCCGGAGGCGCCGAACCCGATGACCGCGGTGCGGATCGGGCTCGCCGCGGCATCCGTCATCACAGCACCTCCGAGAGGAAGCGCTGCAGGCGCGGGCTCTGCGGGCGGTCGAAGAGGTCGCCGGGCTTGCCCGATTCGACGACCCGGCCCTCGTCCATGAAGACGACCTGGTCGGCGACCTTGTGCGCGAAGCCCATCTCGTGCGTGACGACGAGCATGGTCATGCCGCGCTGCGCGAGGCCGGCCATGAGGTTCAGCACGCCCTTCACGAGCTCGGGGTCGAGCGCGCTCGTGACCTCGTCGAAGAGCATCACCTCGGGCTCCATCGCGAGCGCACGGGCGATCGCGACGCGCTGCTGCTGGCCGCCGGAGAGGTCGCGGGGCCGGTGGTCGGCACGCTCGGCGAGTCCGACTTCGGCGAGGCGCTCGCGGGCGATGCGCAGCGACTCCGCCTTGGACAGGCCCTTCACGTTGCGCAGCGCGAGCGCCACGTTCTGTTCCGCCGTGTGATCTGGGAACAGGTTGAAGTGCTGGAAGACGAGGCCGATGCGCTTGCGCACCGAGTCGGGCTTCTGCGTCAGCACGCTCTCGCCCGCGAGCCGCACATCGCCCGACTTCGGCTCGTGCAGGCGATTCACGCCGCGGAGCAGGGTCGACTTGCCCGAGCCCGAGGGCCCGATGATGCACGTCGTCGTGCCGGGCGCCACCGTGAGGCTCACATCCCTGAGCACATCGATGTCGCCGTACGCCATGGAGAGGTCGATGAGCTCGAGGCTTGAGCCCTCGTAGAAGTGGCCGTCGGTGACGGGCACGGGGGACGTAAAGGTCATGAGTTCTCTCCGTAGGTGAGGGTCGGAGTCGGATTCTGCTCCTCGACCTCGTCGAGCCCGCTCTTCGGCGGCGCCGCTTTGTGCCGTCCGGTGCGGAAGCGGTTGTCGAAGTAGTTCACGAGGTGCGTGAGCGGAACCGTGATGATGAGGTAGAAGAGGCCGGCCATGACGAGCGGCGACAGGTTGCCCGTCAGCACCGCGGCATCCTGACCGACCCGGAAGAGTTCGCGCTCGGAGACCAGCAGGCCGAGGAAGTACACGAGGCTCGAGTCCTTCACGATCGCGATGAACTGGTTGACGAGCGCCGGGAGCACTCGGCGGACGCCCTGCGGCACGACGACGAGCCGCATCGCCTTTCCGTAGCTCATGCCGAGCGCGCGGCAGGCCTCGAGCTGGCCCCGGTCGACGCTCTGGATGCCGGCGCGGAAGATCTCGCCGATGTAGGCGCTCGCGATGAGGCTCAGCGCCAGGATGCCGAGCGGGTATGGCGAGGGTCCGAACAGCTGCTGGCTGAAGCGGGCGAAGCCCTGTCCGATGAGCAGGATGGTGAGGATCGCCGGGAGCCCGCGGAAGATGTCGGTGTAGATGCGCGAGGGGATGCGCAGCCAGCGCGAGGGCGAGATGCCCATGATGGCCACGATCATGCCGAGGACGATGCCGATGACGGTCGCCCAGATCGAGATGACCAGCGTGTTGACGAGTCCGACGCCGAGCAGCTGCGGGAACACTTGCCACATGGCCTCGAAGTCGAAGAAGGTCGTGATGATGTTGTCGAGCCAGTCCATGGTTCGCTTTCGTTCAGAGGAACGGTGGGGCGGTGCGGGCCGACGGGTCGACGACCCGCACCGCGGGTCCGGCTACTGGGCCGGGGCTTCCGACTCGGTCGGAGCCGAGGTCTGCTCGGCCTTCGGGAGGTACTGCTCGGGCATCGGCGAGCCCGGGAACCACTTCTGGTAGAGCTCCTTCCAGGTGCCGTCCTCCATGGCGGCGGCGAGCGCCTCGTCGAGCGCCGCCTTGAACTCGGCGTTCCCCTTCGCGATGGCGAACCCGGCGGGCGCGTCGAAGGAGGGGATGTCGATGGCGTTCTCGAGGCCGTATTGGGCGGAATACTCCTTCGCCGCCTCATAGTCGAGGAAGTGCGCGTCGACCGAACCGCTGTTGACCGCGGAGATGGCCGCGTTGTTGTCGGGGAAGCGGACCAGCTCGGTTTCGGTGAAGTTCTTCACCGCGTAGGCCTCCTGCAGGGTGCCCTGCACCACACCGAGGCGCTTGCCCGCGAGGTCGCCCTCATCGGCGATGTTCGCGTCGGGGCTCGACATGACGGTGAGATAGCCCGCGAGGTAGCCCTCCGAGAAGTCGACCGTCTGCTTGCGCTCATCGGTGATGCCGATCGCGGCGACGCCCACGTCGAACTGCCCGTTGGCAACGGCCGCGAGCAGGCCGGAGAAGTCCTGACCGGTGAACACGACGTCGTCCATGCCGATGCGCTCGGCGACATCCGAGAACAGCTCGACGTCGAAACCGGTGAACTCGCCGCTCTCGTCGGTGAACGTGTAGGGCTTGGCGTCGCCGAGGCTCGCGACCCGGATCTGGCCCGGGGTGATCAGGTTGTAGGGGTTCTCCTCGGCGGTCGAGCCGCTCGTCGACGCGCCGGCCGATGAGCAGGCGGCGAGCGCGAGGGCGGCGGCGGCGGCCACGGCGGCGATGCCGGCTCGGCGGAAGGTGGTGCGGTTGATCACGATGATCCTCTCGTTGCAGTGATTGTGATGCGGTGGTGCGGGGGCGGGTATCCCGTTGCGGCCTCGTGGTTCGCGTGCTCCGTCGAAGCCCAGCGGTACATGTTCTTGTTGAGACCGGTCTCAGTCCGGTATGTTGAGACCGGTCTCAATGCGTTTTCTGGGACAGTACGCGACGATCCGCGTCGCGTCAACAACTTTTTCGGAGGAGCAGTGAGCGAACCAGCCGCTGGGCACGGCAATGGCAACGGCCGCCGCGAAGTGACGGTCACAGACGTCGCGGCCGCCGCCAAGGTGTCGAAGGCCACCGCGGCGCGCGCCCTCGGCGACTACGGCGCCGTCAGCGAGGCCGTGCGCGACCGGGTGCAGGCCGCTGCCGAGCAGCTCGGCTACCGCCCCAATGCCCTCGCCCGCACCATGAGCACCGGCCGCTCGAACACGCTCGGAATCGTCGTCGGCGACATCGAGAACCCCTTCTTCGCCCAGGCCACGCGAGGGGCGGCGGATGTCGCGAACGCGGCCGGATTCGACCTGATCCTCTCGAACTCCGATGAAGAGGCCGAGACCGAGCAGAAGGCCATCGGCGTGCAGCTGGCCAAGCGCGTCGACGGGCTGCTCGTCGCGCCCGCGTCATCCGTCGATACCGCGAACCTGCGTACCATCATCGACGCCGGGCGTCCCCTGGTGCTCTTCGACCGCGCCGTACCCGAGCTCGAGGTCGACACCGTCACCGCCGACAACCGCCGCGGAGCCGAGCAACTCACCCGCCTCCTCACGGGGAACGGACACCGGCGGATCGCGTTCATCTCGACGATCCGCCACTCCGATGGCTACCGTCGCGGCGATACCCTCGGCTCCTCATCGGTCGCCGATCGTGTGCAGGGGTTCGTGGAGACACTCGAGGGGGCCGGGGTACCCGATCCGGCGGCGTTCGTGCACCTGAACGCGCGGGAGGAGGGTGTCGAGCAGCTGGCCCGGCGCCTGCTCGAAGACGAAGACCACGGCATCACCGCGGTCGTCGCCTCCGACAGCCTCATCGCCCTGGGCGTGTTCCGGGCGGCCCGGGCGCTCGGCCTGAGCATCCCGGGAGATCTCTCGCTCGTCGCGTTCGATGATGCCGACTGGACCGGCGTCACGACGCCCGCCGTCACCGTCATCGCACAGCCGATCCACGAGATCGGCGCCGAAGCCGCACGGCTCCTGATCCGCAGAATCGGCGGCGACGGCGCGCCTCCCGTGACCCACGTGCTCGAACAGCACCTGATCGAGCGGGAGTCGGTGGCGCGGCCGGCGCGCGGCTGAGCGGGAGCCGCGGCATCCGCTCACCGCTCACCGCTCACCGCGGAGGGCTCACCCGCTCACCGCTTGACGTCGAAGACCGCCTTCACGACGCCGTTGGAGTACGCCTCGTGCTCGACGAGGTCGAGTCGCGTGTAGGGGTCGCCGCCGCCGAAGAGGCGCTTGCCGTCGCCGAGCAGGATCGGGAACACGAGCAGGTGGTAGCGGTCGACGAGACCGGCGTCAGCGAGGCCCTTCGCGAGCGTGCCGCTGCCGTGCACGAGGATGTTGCCGCCCTCGCCCTCCTTGAGCTTCGCGACCTCGTCGAGCGAGCGCAGCACCTGGGTGTTGTTCCACTCGGGGTCGCTGAGGGTGCTCGACACGACGTACTTCGGCATCGCGTTGTACTCGGCGAACTCGTCCATCGTCGGCCAGACCGGTGCGAACTCGTCGTAGCTCACGCGGCCCAGCAGCAGTGCGCCGGCTTCGTCCTGCTCGCGGCCCTTGATCTCATAGGCCTCCTCGACGAACGGCACGTCCTTGAAGGTCCAGCCGGCCCGCGGGTGCGGTCCGCCGCCGGGCGAGTCGATCACTCCGTCGAGGCTGATGAACTCGGTGACGATGAGGGTGCGCATGATGGTGATTCCTTCCAGAGGCGGTATCTCCGTCTCATTCTGGACGTCGAACGGGAGCCGGTCGAGATCGACATCGTGCGTGAAAATCCTCCGACGATGTCTGCGGCAGGGCGTACCGTCGCGTCATGAGCGAGGTACGGCCCTTCGAACTCCACGTCTCCGACCAGGTGCTCGACGACCTGCGGGCCCGCCTCGCGCGCAGCAGGATTCCGGATGACTCGCCGCGGCGTCCGGCGTCGGGCATGACGGCCTCGTACCTGCGCGAGCTGGTCGGCGAGTGGATCGACTGGGACTGGCGGGCGCGCGAAGCGTGGCTCAACCGGCATCCTCAGTTCATCGCCGACATCGGCGACGCCGCGATGCACTTCGTGCACCTGCGATCAGAGCGAGCGGATGCCCCGGCACTCCTCGTGATGCACGGCTGGCCGCATACATTCGCGCTGCAGCTCGACTTCGCCGAGCTGTTGCCCGACTTCGACGTCGTGGTCGCGAGCCTGCCGGGGTTCGCATTCTCCTCGCCGTACGCGATCGGCGAGATGTCCGAGCAGCGGCTCGCCGCCACGATGCATGCGCTCATGACCGAGGTGCTCGGCTACGAGCGCTACATCACCTACGGCGAAGACGTCACGGCGAACGTCAGCGACCTCATCGCGGCGCGCTATCCCGAGCAGGTCGCGGGTATCGTCGCGACGCACGCGCACTTCCCCAACTCCGACGAGCGCACCGCCCTCACCGACCCGGCCGAGCGCGCCTTCTTCGAGGCGATCGCCGTGAAGCACGAGACCGACGGCGCCTACGGGCACGTGCAGGCCACCCGGCCCGACACGCTCGCCTTCGCACTCAACGACTCCCCCGCCGGCCTGCTCGGGTGGCTCGCCGAGAAGCTCGTCGAGTGGAGCGACACCCCGTCCGGCGATCCGCGCGCGGTCGAGCGACGCATCTCGAGAGAGCGCATCCTCACCGAGGCGATGATCTACTGGGTCACCCAGACGATCGGCTCGTCGTTCCGCCCGTACTACGAGGGCGCCGACCGGCCCGACGCGATCCCGCCGACGTCGGTGCCCGCGGCGGTCTTCATCCAGCGGCATGAAGCGACCTACCCCGAGTCGCTCGTGCGCCGGCACTACCTCGACGTCCGTGAGTTCGGCCGACTCGACGAGGGCGGGCACTTCACGGTCGCCGAGGTGCCGGAGCAAATGGCGGTGCGGGTGCGGGCGTTCGCGGCCTCACTGGGCTGAGCCCGAGCCGCTCCCGGCCCGTTCTGTCTCGAGATGTCAATCCCGTGCGCCCTCACACCTCGACTGCGAGGGTGAGATCAGGCCGACGAGGGGAGTGACCATGAACGACAAGAACGACGGCACCGACGAGGAGCGCACTGGTGGCGGCATCCCCACTGAGACGCGGGGCGACGGCGGCGTGGGCAGCGTCGGCGGAGTGTCCGGCGTCGGAATCGTCGGAACGACCTTCGGCGTGGCGGGCAACATCCCCGAGCCGCCCGGCGTCGAGGAGGAGCCGCTCGTGATCGAGAACGAGGACGATCCCGACGCGATCGCGCACCGCGGCGAGACCGACGACGACCCGGGCCGCGGAACGGGTGTCGGACCCGAGGTGCGACCCCCGAGCTGACCACGGGGAGTATCCCCGGCGACTCCGTGACGTGATGTTTCGCCAGCCGACGACGTCAAGCGCGTCATCCCGCGTCACGAAGTCATGCGCCGGCGGGGCATCCGTCGCCTGAGACCGTCACGAGTGGTAACGCGGATTCACGTCGGGAAACACGTCGGATTCCGGCGAGGGCCGCCGATACCGTCGGCCGCATGCACTCCATCAACAACGCCCTCGTGACGAACCGGGCGCGCCGTGGCTGACGTCGACTGGCTCGCCGTCGCGGCCCTCGCGCTCACCGCCGTGCTCTTCGCCGGCCTCTTTCTGCTGCGTCGCATCGGCGCGAAGTTCACCCTGCTGACGGTCGTGGCGCTCGTCGTCGGCGTCGGCGTGGGCGTCGTCTTCCAAGGGCACCTCGACTACGTCGCCCCGATCGGCGACATCTACGTCAACGTCATCACCGCGGTCGTCGCACCGCTGATCATCGTGTCGGTGCTCGCGAGCGTGACCTCACTCGGCAGCATCGCGAAGCTGCGCACCATCGGCCTCAGCTCGGTGTTCTGGCTGCTGCTCACGAACCTCATCGCGATCCTGCTGACGCTCGGCCTCGCATTGGCGACCGGCATCGGCACGGGCGCGAACCTCGAGCTCGAGGGCGTCGACGGCTCCGGCCTCACCGGCCTGCTCGCCCCGCTCGACGAGGTGATCGTGGGACTCTTCCCCGCGAACGTCGTCGGCGACATCGCGTCGAACAACATCATCGGCATCATCCTGTTCACGCTGCTCATCGCCGTGTCGTACCTGCTCGTCGCCGACAAGAAGCCCGAGACGGTGCGCCCGTTCAAGGAGTTCGTGGACGCCACGCGCCGCATCCTGTTCAAGGCCGTCGGCTTCATCATCGCCCTCACGCCGTATGCCGTGCTCGCGCTCGTCGCCGTCACCACGTCAACGGCGGTCACCCGCATCGAGACCGCCCTCTCGCTGGTGGGGGTGCTCGTGATCGCGTTCGTGGCGTGCTTCGTCGACGCCTACCTCGTCAACGGTGTGCTCCTGCGCGTGTTCGCCGACGTGAACCCGCTGCGGTTCTTCCGCTACCTCACGCCGGCGCAGTACACGGCATTCGCGACGCAGAGCAGCATCGGCACCCTTCCGCTCACGATCAGCGCCCTCACCCGCAAGGTCGGCGTCTCGGCGGAGGTGGCGGGCTTCACCGCGCCGATCGGCACGACGATCGGCATGCCCGGATGCGCCGGCATCTGGCCGACGCTCGTCGCGGTGTTCAGCGTGAACGCGCTCGGCATCGAGTACACGCCGCTCGACTACATCGTGCTGGTCGTGCTCGGGCTGCTCGTCTCGCTGGGCACCGCCGGCGTGCCGGGCACGGCCATCGTCACGGCGACCGCCGTGCTCACCGCCGTCGGCCTTCCGGTCGAAGTGCTCGTGCTGCTGATACCGATCAGCGCCATCGCCGGCACGGCCAGCACCATGGCGAACGTCACGGCCGCCGCCGCGAGCGCGGCCATCGTCGCCCGCCGCGCCGACGCGCTCGACGACGCGATCTTCGAGGGTCGCAGTGCCTACCCCGACGACGCGAACGACTCCAAATCCACCCCGGCCGCCGAACTCGCCGAGCCTCGCTGACGCGAGCGGCAGGAACCGAAACCGAACCGAAGGAACCCATCATGACAACCCAACGACGCCGCTTGCGCGGCTTCGCGGCGACCGTCGCCCTCGCGATCTCCCTGCCCACCTTCACGCTCGTCTGGAGCGCGCCGGCCCAGGCCGCCGGCGACGTCTGCGACCTCTGCTCGATCAACTTCGACCTCGGCGCCTGCGAGGACCTCGGCGGCTACCCGTACGACAGCACCCAGGAGGACCCGCCCCCCGCGATCAGCGGCGGCGGCGCACCCGCTCCGGCTCCGGCTCCGGCTCCGGCTCCGGATCCCGAGCCCGCACCGGCCCCCGCACCGGCTCCGGCGCCTTCAGGCGGCTCGACCTCGACGGGCCAGACCACGGGAGGCAGCACGTCGACCGGGACGACGCCGGGATCGACGGATGCCGCCGCCACCGCCGGTCAGCCGGCGGCGGCCGTGCTGACCGCCCCGCAGGCACCGGCCGCACCCAAGCTCAGCGTGAAGGGCACCGCCCTCACCGTCTCGTGGGCGGCACCCGTCGACGGCGGTTCGCCCGTGACGGGATACCGGCTCTCCCTCAACCGCGGCACCGCCATCCCGCTCGCGGCCGGAGCGACGACGTACACGTTCAAGGTGCTCGGCGCGGGCGACTACACCGCGACGATCGTCGCCACCAACGCGCTCGGCGACTCACCCGCCTCGGCGGCATCCGCCACCGCGAAGATCACGGCGCCGGACTCGGCCGAGTCCGCGAGCACGGCAGCCGTCGATGCCACTGCGGCGACGACCGTCGTCGGCGCGCCCACGTGGCTTGCCGGCGCGGGAATCCTCGTCGCCCTCGTCGCCGTCGGCGGGCTCGCGGTCCTCGGGCACCGGCTGCTCCGTCGCCGCAAGACGGTCGCGCCCGACGGCCCCGACAGCCCCGCCGACTCGGGCGTCACCACTGCCTGACCCGAGCACCCCGCCCCAGACCACTCCGCATGACCCCGAACGACCCCACGAAAGGACTCCCCGTGCCAGACCACCGTCACCGCCACCGCCACCGCCACCGAGGCGTGGCGCTCGCCACCACCCTCGCGATCGCCGGAGCATCCGTGCTCGGCGCGACCACCTTCGTCGCACCGGCCGCTCCGGCCGCGGCCGAACCCAGCGGCGCCGCGATTGACACCGTCGACTACCTCGGCGACACGTACGGCATCGCCGACGGTGTCATCGAGACGGTGACCTTCGAGCGCTTCGAGTACCTGCTCGGCCAGGAGGGGCGCTTCGCCTTCCTGATCGGCGGGCCCGGCGACGCCCGCACCACTGCGACGATCGGCGCCATCGACGAGGTCGCCACGGCCGCCGGCGTCGACCGGGTGTACACGTTCGATCCGAAGCTCGACGGCGCCACGCTCGACATCCGCACGACGACGAACCCCGATGTCGCACCGCTGTGGACACGCCTCGTCACCGACGCGCTCGGCAAGGACACCCAGACGCCGTTCGACGGCACCGACGACCCCTACCTCTTCGTCTACGACAAGGCGCACACCGAGGGCGGCGTCGAAGACCGGATCGTCAGCGCGCTCACCGCACCGGTGACGGCCGGGCAGCTCGCCGATCCGGCGGCGCTCGCGGCCTACAAGGCCGACGTCGCCGGCGTGCTGGCGGCCGGCGGTGAGCTGGGCGCGATCAGCCAGTTCCAGTTCTACGAGGACGTCGTGAACTTCAAGCACAACCGCGACTACCAGGGTGCCGACGCCTACGGCGGCGCCACCATCCTCGACGACGGCGACAGTGACTGGCGGGTGCAGAACATCACCTACCCCGAGCTCGTGCACCTCCTCGAGGTCGACGGCGACGTCGTGCTGTTCCTCGGGGGCACCTGGTGCCACAACACCCGTGCCGTGCTGAAGGAGCTCAACGCCCAAGCGGTCGCGAACGGCGTGGAGAAGGTGTACTTCTTCGACCTGCGTCTCGACGGGGCATCCGGCAACGACCTGCACATTCGCGACACGAACTCGGAGTTCGCGAACTTCTACGGCGACCTCGTCGCCGAGCACCTGCCGAACCTCGTCACCCAGTACGTGCCGGGTGTCTCGGGCCAGGTCGACTACCACCCCCGCGGCGACCGGTCGCAGGCGCTCGCAACGGCGAAGAAGCTCCAGGTGCCGTACGTCTTCGAGTACCAGCGCGACCGGACGGTCGACGGCCAGCCGGCGCCGGTCGTGCGCCAGTGGATCCACGACAACGGCGACGGCACCTACCGCGAGTACATGACCGAGTGGTGGTACGTCATCGACAAGCCCGGGCGCTACGCGACGCGCCCCGACCCCGCAGCACTCGTCGCGCAGCTCGCGTTCGCCGACGAGGCGATCGCCGCACTCGGCACGTTCTTCGCCGACCTCGGCGAGGACCCCACCGAGGAGCCCGAGCCGACCGAGCCTCCCTCGACCGAACCGCCGGCCACCGAGCCGCCTGCGACGGAGTCCCCCTCGACCGGCACCGATCCCACCACCGTGAAGGGCTCCGTCACCGTGTCGGGCGACGTCGTCCCCGGCGGCACCATCACGGTGCGCGGCAGCGGACTGGCACCGAGCACGGGCGACTTCTCGGTGGAGCTGCACTCGACGCCGCAGGTGCTCGGCGCCGCATCGACGAACGCGGACGGCGGGTTCACGTTCACCGGCACGATCCCGGCCTCGACGCCGGCCGGATCCCACGCCGTCGTCGTCACCATCGGCGGGGTGCAGGTCGCCAGCGTCTCGGTGACCGTCGCCGCCGAGGATGCCGACGCCGCGGGCCTCGCCGCCACCGGCACGGCGCTCGTCGACGTGCTGGCCTGGATCGCCGTCGCACTCATCGCGCTGGGAGCCGCTGCCTTCGCGTTCGTGCGCCTGCGTGCGCGTCGCGTCGTCGGCTAGTCCGACCGGTTCCGGGGGACGGGGCGGGTGTTGGTCGTCATCCGCCCCCTCCACGTTCGGCGCGTATCGTGAATCCACGGACCGATGGAGGACTGACATGGCGAACGGCGCGAGGCGACTCACCGAGCTCCTGGGCATCGATGACCCGATCGTGCTCGGGCCCTTCGGCGGGCTCTCATCGGTCGAACTCACGACTGCGGTGAGCGAGCTCGGCGGGCTCGGCTCCTTCGGACTGTACGGCTACGACGGCGACCGCATCGCCGAGACGGCCGCCGCGATCCGCGCCGCCACCGGTCGCCCGTTCAACCTCAACGTCTGGTTGCCGCTGACGGATGACGCGACGGATGCCCCGCTCGCACCCGGCGCCTTCGAGGCCTCCGTCGACGCCCTCCGCCCGTTCTACGACGAGGTCGGACTGCCGGTGCCCGAGGAACCGCCGGCTGCCTACCTCCCGTCATTCGAGGAGCAATGGCACGCGGTACTCGAGGCGCGGCCCGCCGTCGCGAGCTTCGTGTTCGGAGTGCCGCCCGAGAAGGTCGTCGAGAGCGCGCGGGCGCGCGGCATCCGCCTCATCGGAACGGCGACCTCGGTCGACGAGGCCGTCGCCCTCTACGCGGCCGGCATCGACGCGATCGTCGCGACGGGGCTCGAGGCCGGCGGGCACCGCGTGTCGTTCCTGCGGCAGCCCGAGCAGTCGCTCATCGGCTCGATCTCGCTCATCCCGCAAGTCGTCGACGCGGTCGGGGTGCCGGTCATCGCCGCCGGCGGCATCGCCGACCGGCGAGGGGTCGCCGCCGCGCTGGCGCTCGGCGCGAGCGGCGTGCAGGTCGGCACGGCGTTCCTGCGCACCCGGCAATCGGCGACGACCGATGCGCACCGGGAGGCGATCGGCGCGACCGCGGCACACGAGACGGTGCTCACGCGGGCGATGAGCGGACGGCTGGCGCGCGGCGCCCGCAATCGCGCGCTGCGCGACATCGAGGCGGGCGGCGTGATCGCGCCGTTCCCGGTGCAGAACTGGCTGACCGGGAAGTTCCGCGCCGAGGCGGTGCGCGCGGGTCGGGGCGAGCTCCAGTCGCTCTGGATGGGCCAGTCGGCGTCGCTCACGCGCCATGAGGACGCGCGCGACGTGTACGCGGAGCTCGCGGCCGGCCTCTCGGCCTGAAGCAGAGGCCTTCCGCCGCCTCCCGCCTACGGGACCCCCGACGGCGCGCCGTCGCGCTCGGCCGACGCGCCTTCCGGCCCGACCGCCGCGACCGTCTCGCGCCGGCGACGGGTGACGAGGTAGGAGCCGGCGAGCACGAGCACGAAGCCGACGATCGTCCATACGGTGACCCGCTCACCCAGCACCACGACGCCCGCGATGATCGCGACCGCGGGATTGACGTAGGTGATCGTGGTCGCCTTGACCGGCCCGATCTCGGTGATCAGGCCGAGCATGAGCAGGAACGCGAGTGCGCTGCACACCACGGCCAGCACGACGATCGAGACGATGACCGCCGTCGACGGCCACATCCCCGGCCAGCTTCCCGCGAACAGCACGACGGGCACGTAGACGACGGCCGTGGCGGCGAGCGACACGGCGACCACGCCGACGCCCGGGAGGTCGGACATCCACCGCGCGAGGATCGCCGGGCCCAGTGCGTAGCCGACCACCACGATCGCCATCTCCCCGACGGCGATCAGGTCCGACGCGCCGATCTCGAGACCGACGAGCGCCGCGACACCCAGCATGCCGAGTGCGATGCCGAGCCAGTTCAGGCGGGAGAGCCGCTCGGGCCGGCCCATCGCGAACGCGATCGCCACGCCCGCGAGCGGCACGGTGGCGAGCAGAAGCCCCGCGGTGGAGCTCGGGATGCGCTGCTCGGCCGAGCTCAGGAAGTACCACGGCAGGATGATCTCGACGATCGTGTAGGCCAGCATCGGCTTCCACCGCCGCACCACCGACGCCACCTCGCGCCGGAAGAATGCGAGCGGCAGCAGCAGAATCGCTGCGAGGGCCGACCGCGAGAGCACCACCATCGCGGGGTCGAGCTCGCTCACCGCCACCTTGATGAACAGGTACGGGATGCCCCAGGCGATGCCGAGCGCGATGAAGAGGATCAGCCCACGACGAGTCACCAGCTCATTCTGGTGCGCCGGGAGCGGAGGGGCGACAGGTTCGCTGCCGACTGCACGCGATATCCAGCCAAGTGCGAACGGCGCTGACTTGTGACGCTCCGGCGGCCGCGCCATACTGGCGCCATGCCCGCGGCCGGCACGGAGAAGAAGGTCATCGACTGGGTCGCACGCTACGACGAGCTCGCGGCCCGCCGACCCGCGCTCACGGCGGAGGAACTCGACGACCTGGGTCTCGCGGCGTGGTTCCTCGGTCGTACGGCCGAGTGCGAACGCGCGTGGGATGGCGCCCACCGCGCCTACCTCGATGCGGGCGAGGCGGATGCCGCCGTCCGCTGCGCGTTCTGGCAGGGATTCACCCTCGCCGATCGCGGTGAGACGGTGCGAGCCGGCGCGTGGATGGCGCGGCTGTTCGAGCTCGTCGAGGCGGCCGAGCCGAGCCCCCGCACCGAGGCGCTGGCGGCGGTCGCCCGGGCGGTGGGGGCGTTCGCGGCGGGCGAGTTCGAGGCATCCGCCGGCCTCGGCGAACGCGCGGTCGCACTCGCCGACGCCGCCCACGACCCCGACACCGAGGTGCTCGCGACCATGGGACTCGGGCGCGCACTCGTGCGCAGCGGGCGCGTCATCGAGGGATTCGCCTGCATGGACCGCGTCATGCTCGCCATCTCGTCGGGGCGGGTGAGCGATCGCGCCGCCGGCCCCGCATACTGCGCGGTCATCGCGAGCTGCCTCGACCGGTGGGACGTCGATCGAGCTCGCGTCTGGACGCGCGAGCTCAGCGACTGGTGCGACGCGCAGCGCGGGCTCGAGCCGTTCCGCGGCGAGTGCTCGGTGCACCGCGCCACCGTGCTGCAACTGCTGGGCGAGTGGGACGAGGCCACCGAGACCTTCAGCGAGGTGTGCGCCCGCGAACGCCGCGTCGAGACGCTCGAGAACGCGTTCTACGGGCTCGGCGAGCTCTGCCGACTCGTCGGCCGCCGCGACGACGCCGAGACCGCGTACCGCAATGCGGCGGAGCTCGGACGCGAGGTGCAGCCCGGTCTCGCCCTACTGCGCCGCGACGAGGGGCGCATGTCGGCGGCCCGGTCGGGCATCGCGCGTGCGCTCGAGGCGTCGCCGACACCTCGCGCGCGCGCCGAGCTGCTCGCGGCCCAGGTCGAGCTCGAGGTCGAGCACGGCGAATGGGAGGTCGCCGCACGGGCGGCGGCCGAGCTGCGCGCGATGGCCGACACGTTCGGCACGGTCTTCCTCGAGGCACAGGCCGACCGGGCCGAGGCGCGGCTCCTGATCGGCACGGATGCCCCCGAGGCGGCGCTCTCCCTGCTCCGTCGTTCGTGGTCGGTGTGGCGCCGGCTCGAGGCCACGTACGAGGCTGCCGTCACGCGGGTGCTGATGGGCCGCGCGAACCGCGCCGTCGGCGACGAGGAAGCGGCACAGCTCGAGTTCGACGCAGCGCGCACGGTGCTGAGCGGGCTCGGTGCGGTCGCCGACCTCGACCGGCTCGAGCGCGTTGCCGCCGAGCCCGACCGGCCCGCGGCATCCGCTGGTCTCACGCGACGCGAGCTCGAGGTGCTGCGCCTCATCGCCGGCGGTCGCTCGAACCGACAGATCGCGAACGAGCTCTTCCTCAGCGAGCGCACGGTCGCGCGGCACGTCAGCAACATCCTCGGCAAGCTCGGCCTCGCGAACCGCTCCGGCGCGACGGCGTTCGCGTTCGAGCACGGGCTGACCGCGCCGGCCTGAACGCGGAATTGGTCATTTCTGCCGACGCGGCCGCGACGGCGGCATCCGTAACCTCGCTGGCAAAGCCAACCAGGAGGCCATCATGTCCACCACCGTTCTCGACACCGCCGTCATCGGCGCCGGCGCCGCCGGCCTGTTCGTCGGCAAGGAACTCGCCGATCGCGGCATCGAATTCGAGATGTTCGACGAGCGCGCACGCGTCGGCGACACCTGGCGCGAGCGGTATCGCTCACTGCGCCTGTTCAGCCCGCGACCGTTCCTCAGCCTGCCGGGCCTGCGACCCGACGTCGGCCGGTTCGACTACCCGACCGGCGAGCAGATGGGCGACTACCTCGAGCGGTATGCACGGCACTTCAGCCTGCCGGTGCGCCTGTCGACGAGGGTCGCCGCGCTGACGCGACGCGCCGACGGGCTCTTCCGACTCGAACTCGGCAGCGGCGAGGAGGTGCTCGCCGAGCGCGTGATCGTGACGGCGGGCGCGCACAGCCTGCCGATCGTGCCGGAGTTCGCCAGGGAGCTCGACCCGTCGATCCGCCAGCTGGACTCCATCCACTACGAGGGGCCGGAGCAGTTCGCCGACGGCCCGGTGCTCGTGATCGGTGCGGGCAACTCGGGCACCGACATCGCGATCGAGGCGGCGCGCAGCGGCCACGCCGTGACGCTGGCCGGCCGGCATCCGGGCCACGTTCCCGTCGACATCGACAAGCCGATCGGCAACCTCCTGACCGGGGTCTTCATCCGGATGCTCCGCAACACCACGATCGACAGCACCAAGGGTCGCGCCATGAGGGAGGCTGCCCGCCACCACGGGCTCATGCTGATCCGCAACAAGGTCGCCGACCTCGAGCGCGCCGGCGTCGTGCAGGTCGGCCGCATCGATCGCATCGAGGCGGGGAGAGCCGTGACCGCCGACGGCACCCCGATCGACGCGGCGACGGTCGTCTGGTGCACGGGCTCACGCCCCGACCTCGGCTGGATCGACATCGACGGCGTGACCGATGCCGACGGCTACCCCGACGAGTACCGGGGCATCGCGAACGGATGCCCCGGCCTCGCCTTCGTCGGCATGCCGTTCCAGTACTCGGCGGTCTCGGTCACGCTCATGGGAATGGGCCGCGACGCCGAGTACGTCGTCGAGACCCTGAGCGCAGCCCGGACGGCGGCGCCGGCCGCGGTGTGAGCCGTCGCGGCGAGTCGCCGGGGCAGTCGCCTGGGGCCAGCGCCAGGGCGCTCTCGAGCGCGCTAGTCGGCGATGAGCCCCAGCGTGTCGACGACGCGGTTCGAGAAGCCCCACTCGTTGTCGTACCAGGCGACGACCTTCACGTGCGTGCCGTGCACGCGGGTGAGCGCGGCGTCGAAGATCGCCGACGCCGGCTCGCCCGTGATGTCGGACGACACGAGCGGGTCCGCGGCGTAGTCGAGGATGCCGGCGAGCTTGCCGTCGGCGGCGGCGCGATACGCCGCGAGCACCTCGTCGAGCGACACCTCGCGCGAGACGGTCGTATTGAGCTCGACGATCGAGCCGACCGGCACGGGCACGCGGATCGAGTCGCCCGAGAGCTTCCCGTCGAGCTGCGGCAGCACGAGGCCGATCGCCTTCGCGGCGCCCGTCGTCGTCGGCACGATGTTCACGCCGGCCGCACGGGCGCGCCGCAGGTCGCGGTGCGGGCCGTCCTGCAGGTTCTGCTCCTGCGTGTACGCGTGCACCGTCGTCATGAAGCCGTGCTCGATGCCGGCGAGCTCGTCGAGCACCGCCGCGAGCGGGGCCAGCGCGTTCGTCGTGCACGACGCGTTCGAGATGATCGTGTGGGCAGCCGGGTCGTAGTCGTCGGTGTTCACGCCGAAGGCGATCGTCACGTCGGCGTCGGTCGCGGGCGCGCTCACGAGCACCCGCTTCGCACCCGCCGTGATGTGGCCGCGAGCGGCATTCGCTGCCGTGAACCGTCCGGTCGACTCGAGCACCAGCTCGACGTCGAGCTCAGCCCACGGCAAGGCCGACGGCTCGCGCTCGGCGAGCACCCTGATGCGCCGGCCGTCGACCACGAGCGTGTCGCCGTCGACCTCGACCGGGCGTCCGAGGCGCCCCAGGGAGCTGTCGTACTTCAGCAGGTGCGCGAGGGTCGCAGGCTCGGTGAGGTCGTTGATCGCGACGACCTCGAGGCCGGTGTCGCGCTCGAGCAGGGCGCGCAGCACGTTGCGGCCGATGCGTCCGAATCCGTTGATGGCAATGCGGGTGGTCATGCGGTGGTTCCTTTCGTCGCTTCCAGCCTCGCTCGGCCGTCGGGCCGGCGGGAGGGGGACGGCAGACAGTGCGCGCAAGGTTCGCGCCAGCGGGCGGATGCCTCAGGTCGTCGGATGCCCCGTGCCGGAGATGCGCGCCGGGGTGGGGGCATCCGCTCGCTGCGCTGCGGAACGGCCGCACTACCGCACGACCGCACTCCCGCAGGAAATACGCACCGAGAGGCGGCATACGCAGGTGTATCGCGGTATTTCCTGCGGTGCAGGCGCCGGCGTGGAACAGGCGCCTGGTCAGGCGGCGTGCCGCACGAAGGTGCGGCGGTACTCGCTCGGCGACGTGCCGAGGATGCGCTGGAAGTGCAGCCGCAGGTTCGCGCCGGTGCCGAGGCCGACCCGGTCGGCGACCTGCTCGACCCCGAGGTCGCTGCGCTCGAGCAGCTCGCGCGCGACATCGATGCGAGCCCGCAGGATCCATTGCATCGGCGTGTACCCGGTGTCCTCCACGAAGCGTCGCGAGAACGTACGCGGCGAGACCCGCGCGTGGCGGGCGAGGTCGGCGACGGTGAGCGGCTCGTCGATTCGGGTGAGAGCCCACTGGCGGGTCGCGGCGAACTGGTCTCCGAGCGGCTCGGGCACGCTGCGCGGCACGTACTGCGCCTGCCCGCCGCTGCGGTACGGGGCGGCGACGAGCCGGCGGGCCACCTGGTTCGAGAGGGCCACGCCGTGGTCGCGGCGCACGAGGTGCAGGCAGAGATCGACGCCGGATGCCGCGCCCGCCGAGGTGAGCACGTCGCCCTCGTCGACGAAGAGCACGTTCTCGTCGACGGAGATGAGCGGATGCTTCGCCGCGAGCGCGTGCGTGTAGTGCCAGTGCGTCGTGGCCCGCTTGCCGTCGAGCAGCCCCGTCGCGGCGAGCGCGAACGCGCCCGTCGAGATCGCGGCGAGCCTGGCGCCACGGGCGTGTGCGGCACGAAGCGCCTCGACGACCGCGGCTGGCGGGTCTTCACGCGCCGGCTCGCGGTAGCCCGGCACGAAGATCGTGTCGGCGGTCTCGAGCGCCTCGAGCCCCTCCGCGACGTGGAACGAGAGGCCGTCGCCGCCCGTGACGAGCCCTGGCGCGGCGCCGGCCACGCGCAGCTCGTAGGGCATGCTCGCCCGCTTCGTGAACACCTGCGCCGGGATGCCGACGTCGAGCGGCTTCGCCCCCTCGAGCACGAGCACCACGACGCGATGCGGCGTGAGCGTCATCCGATCTCCTCCTTGCACACCGTTGACATCATGCCGACTCGTGAACG
Source organism: Agromyces ramosus (assembly GCF_030817175.1). Taxonomy (NCBI): domain Bacteria; kingdom Bacillati; phylum Actinomycetota; class Actinomycetes; order Micrococcales; family Microbacteriaceae; genus Agromyces; species Agromyces ramosus. Next base: position 1,242,891 of record NZ_JAUSYY010000001.1, read on the forward strand.
AAGCCGCGAGTGGCGTGAATGCCATGTTGCGCAAGGATACGGCCAGCGGCTGAACGTCGACTCAGCGTCGGCGGGCCGTCGCCCGATCGTTCGCACGCTGCAGCGCCTCGACGAGCTCGTCCTTCGACATGCTCGACCGGCCCGGCACGTCGAGTCGCTGCGCGAGTTCGTACAGGTGCGCCTTCGACGCGTTCGCATCGACGCCCCCGGCCGTGTCACCGCTGCGATCCATGGCGCCCTTGTCGCTCGGGCCCGGTTCGGCCTTCGGCTCCCAGTGATCGCCGACCTTCTCGAACTGGTGCTTCAACGCGGCGAACGCCGTGCGGTGTGCCCGTTCGCCCTCGCCGTACGTCTCGACGGCCCCGTCGTGCGCGGCAGCCCAGACCTCTTGGGCGTGCTTCGGTGAACGCCGGATCGTCGACGGCATCTCCTCTGATGCGGGCATCGGTGCCTCCTTGCTCCTCGAACCCCGAGAAGCCCACGCTAGATCGGCGTCGCGGCGTCCGGAACGGGGTGGACATCGCGCCGACCTCGATTCCTTGCGTCGGGGATGCCTGTCCCTGCGCCGACACGGCCGGCATGACGATTCGGCGCGTTGCGAACCATGAGCCCGGTCGACCTCTTCCATCGCTCGAACGCCGGTGTTAGGTTTTCCGCACCGTGCCCGGCGATCCCGGGCGCTTTTTCTATGGAGGAGAACTCGTGAAACGACGCACGCGCGGCATGTTCGCCATCGCCGCAGCGGGAGCAACGGTGCTTGCCGGTGCGGCTTTCGGGCCCGCCGCGATCGCCTCGCCGCCCGACAGCCCCACGTCGGAGACCGCCGCACCGCAGCGCCTCGACAACCGTCCGGGCCCGCTGACCGAGCGGCAGAATGAGCGGCGGAAGGCCGCCCAGAAGCTCATCCTCTCGGGCCAGGCCTCGCCGAACGAAGACGGCGTCGTCGCACTCACCGCCGAGGGCGACAAGTACTACGAGGCATCCGTCACCGGCACCGGTCGGCTGTTCACGATCCTCTCCGAGTTCGGCGACCAGGGCTCCGGCAAGCTCGGCACGGTTCCCGGACCGCTGCACAACGAGATCCCCGAGCCCGACCGCGCGCTGAACAACAGCACGCACTGGATCGAGGACTTCTCGTCAGCTCACTACGACGAACTGTTCTTCGGCGAAGGCGAATCGTTCGCCGACTTCTACACGAAGCAGTCGTCAGGCCAGTACTCCGTCGAGGGCGAAGTGAGCGACTGGGTGAAGGTGCCCGGCAACGCGTCCACCTACGGCGACAACAGCGTCGAGGACTTCGGCGGTGCGTGGCAGTTCATCGAGGACACCGGCAACGCCTGGTATGACGCGCGGGTCACCGCCGGCAAGACCACCGACGAGATCAAGGCCGAGCTCGCCACGTTCGACGTGTGGGACCGCTACGACGCCGACTCCGACGGCGACTTCGACGAGCCCGACGGCTACCTCGACCACTTCCAGGCCGTGCACGCCGGTGAAGGCGAAGACTCGGGCGGCGGGCTCCAGGGCGAAGATGCCATCTGGTCGCACCGCTGGTACGTCAACTCCACCGACTACGGCACCACCGGCCCTGCGGGCGCGAAGTTCGGCGGCACCCAGATCGGTGACACCGGCTACTGGATCGGCGACTACACGGTCGAGCCCGAGAACGGCGGCCTCGGCGTGTTCGCGCACGAGTACGCCCACGATCTCGGCCTGCCCGACTTCTACGACACCGCGGGCGGCGAGAACAGCACGGCCTTCTGGACCCTCATGTCGAGCGGTTCGTGGCTCAACCACGGCGGCGACGACATCGGCACGACGCCCAACTACATGGGCCCGTGGGAGAAGCTCCAGCTCGGATGGCTCGACTACTCGATCGTCGGCGCAGGTGAGGGCGGCGCGTACACGCTGAGCCCGGCCGCACGTCAGGTCGAGGGCCAGGAGCAGGCGCTCGTCATCGACGTGCCCGACCAAGAGGTCGAGACGGTCTACACGGCACCGGCCTCCGGCACGCACGCGTGGTGGACCTCCAGCGCCGACGACCTGAACACGACCCTGACCCGCACGCTCGACCTCACGGGCGTCCGGTCGGCGACCCTGACGGCGAAGGCCTGGTACGACATCGAGGCCGGCTACGACTACCTCTACGCCGAATACCGCACCGCGGGCGGCGCTTGGACCCAGATCGGCGCGCCGACCGACGGTTCGACGAACGGCAAGTGGTCGACGCTGCGCTACACGGTCCCCGGCGGCGGCCCGGTCGAGTTCCGGTTCCGCTACCAGAGCGACGGCGGCGTGCACCTCGCGGGCGCGTTCATCGACGACATCGTCGTGAAGAGCGGCGGAACGACGCTGCTCACCGACAACGTCGACGGCGGCGACAACGGGTGGGTCGCCGAGGGCGGCTTCACGCGCAGCACCGGCACCGAGGTCTCCTCGGGCGACCGCTACTACCTCGCTGAGAACCGCACGTACGTCGACTACGACGCGACGCTCGAGGTGGGTCCGTACCAGTTCAGCGAGGGCCTGACGCGGCCCGACTGGGTGGAGCACTTCCCCTTCCAGGACGGCCTGCTCGTGTGGGCGATCGACGAGACCTACACCGACAACAACACCATCGAGCACGAGGGCCACGGCCTCGCGCTCCCGGTCGATGCCCGTCCGGCGAAGTTCGCCTTCCCCGACGGCACGGCGCCGAGCAACCGTCGCCAGCCGTTCGACGCGACCTTCGGGCTGCAGCAGGCCGACGTGGTCTCGCTGCACAAGCAGGTCGTCGTCGGCAAGGGCAAGACCCAGTCGATCGAGTCGGTCTCGGCCGATGCCCCGACCGGCCTGCAGACGACGACGTTCACCGATCTCGACCCGAACGCGTTCTTCCACTCGAGCAACCCGCTCGGCGGAGTGATCGTCGCGGGCCACGGCGTGACCGTGACGGTGACGAGCCAGACGACCGGCGGCATCATGACCGTCGACGTCGCCAACCCGCTCGGCTGAGCGCACAACAGTACTGAGTGAGTGGGCCCGCCTCGAAGGAGGCGGGCTCACCCGCGTGTCCGGATGCCGACGCCCGGATGCCGGTGCCCGGAGGTAGAGTCCGACGGAGGAGGCTGACATGAGCGGCGAACTCGTTGTGGTGACCGGTGGCACGGGCTTCGTCGGGGCGCACTGCATCGTGCGGCTCCTCGAGGCGGGCCATCGCGTGCGCACGACCGTGCGATCGATGGCACGTGCCGACGAGGTGCTGCAGCTCGTGCGGGCGGGCGGCCCGCGAGCTGCGGCGTCGGCCGACGGCGTCGAGGTCATCGCGGCCGACCTCCTGCACGACGACGGATGGCCCGAGGCGGTCGCCGGTGCGAGCTACGTGCTGCACGTGGCATCCCCGTTCCCGATGCGCCAGCCGGCCGATGAGAACGAGCTGATCGCGCCCGCTCGCGATGGCGTGCTGCGGGTGCTGCGGGCTGCACGTGATGCGGGCGTGCGGCGGGTCGTGCAGACCTCGTCGTTCGCGGCGGTCGGCTACGGGCACGCGGCCGACCCCGGCCGGCCGTACACCGAGGAGGACTGGACCGACCCCGACGGCCGCAACGTCACGCCCTACGTGAAGTCGAAGACGATCGCCGAGCTGGCCGCGTGGGGCTTCATCGATCGTGAGGGCGGCGATCTCGAGCTCGCGGTCGTGAACCCCGTCGGCATCTTCGGACCGGCGCTCGGGCAGCAGCTCTCGACGTCGGTCGAGCTGCTGCTGGGCCTCCTGAACGGCCGAGCGCCGGCCGTTCCGCCCGGAACGACGACGGGGGTCGACGTGCGCGACGTCGCCGACCTGCACCTGCGTGCGATGACACATCCGGATGCCGCGGGCGAGCGGTTCCTCGCCGTGGCGGGCGACCCCATCACCTTCCACGAGCTCGCGATCCTCCTTCGTGAGCAGCTCGGGCGCGACGCCAAGCACGTGCCCACGCGAGTGCTCCCCCGATGGCTGGTGCGGGTCGGCGCACTGGTCAACCCCGAGCTGCGCGCGGTGCTGCCACAGTTGCGGCGGTCGCAGGGCGCCTCGCACGAGAAGGCGACGCGGGTGCTCGGCTGGCAGCCGCGCTCGACCGATGATGCGATCGTCGCGTCCGCCGAGAGCCTCGTGCGGCTCGGCCGGGTGAAGCCGTGAGCGACCCGACGCGACCCTGGTGGACCGGCGACGACGACATCGGCGGCATCGGCTTCGCTCGCTTCTTCGCATGGACCGGCTTCCTGATGGCGCTCGCGTCGCTCGGGCTCGCCGTCGCTGCGCCCCTCGAGGGCGATGCCCTGCGCACCGTCTGGATCACCGGCACCGCCGCGGTGTCGATGTGGATCGCGTTCATGGCGGTGCCCCGATACCGGGCGCTCGGCGTGCGCCTCTCGTTCGCCGTGCCGGCCGCGATGGCGTTCGGCGGGCTCACGATCGCGATCATGGTCTACGCCTTCATCGTGATCTGGCTCGCGTCGGCGGGCATCACGCTGCCGGCGCCGTCGTACTGGTCCGGCACGCCGTCGGGCCCGATCGGCGTCGCGGCCTGAGCCTGCGGCGCCGCAGCACCGCACCCTGCGATCGCTTGCGCCACGGTCGCGCTGCGCGTAGAACGTGAGAATGCAGGTCAGCGACCGTTGGGAACAGGGCGATGCGTATGAGCGCTATGTCGGGCGGTGGAGCCGCCCGATCGCGGGGCAGTTCCTAAGGTGGCTCGACGTGCCCCGGGGCATCCGCTGGCTCGATGTCGGATGCGGCACGGGTGCGCTCACCGAGGCGATCCTCGACGGCTGCGACCCGGCGTCGGTCGTGGGCGTCGAGCCGTCGGCCGGGTTCCTCGAGACGGCGCGAGCCCGGCTCGGCGACCGTGCGACGTTGCTGCCCGGCGACGCGGCGCACCTGCCGGTGCCCGATGCCTCGGCTGACGTGCTCGTGTCGGGCCTCGTGCTGAACTTCGTGCCCGACGCCGAGGCCGCGCTCACCGAGTTCGTGCGAGTGACGGCGCCCGGCGGACTCGTCGCCGCATACGTCTGGGACTACGCCGAGGGCATGCGCATGATGCGCGAGTTCTGGGACGTCGCCGTCGAGCTCGATCCGGATGACGCGGCGCTCGACGAGTCCGCCAGGTTCCCCCTGTGTCGTCCCGACGCACTCGCCGAGGCGTTCTCGCGGGCGACGGGCGACGAGGCCGTGGTCGTGCCGCTCGACGCGAACGCCGTGTTCGCCGACTTCGACGACTACTGGGAGCCGTTCCTCGGCGGCCAGGGCGCCGCACCCGCATACGTGATGGCACTCGACGAGACCCACCGAGCGGCCTTACGCGAACGCCTGCGCGAACGGCTGCCGGCCCGACGCGACGGCACGATCGAGCTCGCAACGCGTGCGTGGGCGGTGCGGGCGCGCGTCGCCGACCTCGAGGTGGCGTAGCCCGCGGCGGGGCGGAACGCCGCCCACCCGCTGTCAACCCCGCGCCGCGGGCCACGGTCGCGTGTGATCGTGGATCGTGGATGCACACGCGAGGAGGACGATCATGAGCGACACCGCAGGCAACCCCGGCGACGGCACGAAGAAGGAGGGCGGCCTCGGCAGCGACGGCACGATTCCGAGCGAGCCCGGCACTGTGGGCATCGGCGCGGGCGAGCCCACGACGTTCGAGCCCGAAGAGGATCCGGATGCCGCGGCTCAGCGCGACCCCGAGGCACCGGAGGGGACTGATGCCACTGCCGCGCCCGACGCATCCGACGCTCCCGACGCCAGGCCCGACGGCGGCTTGGGCGCCGGCCCTCGCCCGAGCGGCCGGAGCAGTGAGAGCGGAACCGCGCAGCCATCGCCCGACGCGGCTCGCGATCGCGAGCGCGACGTCGACGCGTCGAGCTGACCCGACTCAGCCGACGGCGTCGAGCGCGGCGAGCACGCGCGGCATCGAGCCGCCGAGGTTCCACTCGGCCGCGAACGCCTCGGCCGCGGCACGCCGGTCGCCCTGCACCGGACGCAGCTTCGCGTCGAAGTCGCCGAGCTCGAGATCGCGGACGACCTCGACGACCGTCGGGGCGACGGCGAGGTAGGGAGCAGCGGCCGCGAACTTCGCGCGCATGGTGGCGGACATCGGCGCCGAGGCATCGGCCGCGGCCTCGATGATGCCGTCGAGATCGATGAACTGCTGCAGCAGCGACGCCGCCGTCTTCTCGCCGACGCCTGCGACGCCCGGCAGCCCGTCGGAGGCGTCGCCGCGCATCACCGAGAAGTCGACGTACTGCTGGGGCAGCACGCCGTACTTCGACACGACCACCGAATCGGTCAGCACCTCGAGTCGGCTCATGCCGCGCGCGGTGTAGATGACCCGCACGGATGCCTCGTCGTCGACGAGCTGGAACAGGTCGCGGTCGCCCGTCACGACGTCGACGGGCATGCTCGCCCCGGTCGCGAGCGTGCCGATGACGTCGTCGGCCTCGTGCTGCGCCGCACCCACCCTGGCGATGCCGAGCAGCTCGAGGGCCTCGCGGATGAGCGGGATCTGCGCCTCGAGCGGATCGGGCGTCTCTTCGATGTCTGGGCCACCGGGCACCACCGCTTCGACGCGGTGCGCCTTGTAGCTCGGAATGAGGTCGACCCGCCACTGGGGCCGCCAGTCGTCGTCCCAGCAGGCGACGAGGTGGGTGGGCTCGAACTCGGTGACGAGCCGGGCAATGATGTCGAGCAGGCCGCGCACCGCGTTCACCGGCATGCCGTTCGGTGCCTTGAGACTGTCGGGCACACCGTAGAACGCGCGGAAGTAGAGCGAAGCGGTGTCGAGGAGCATCAATCGGTCGGCCACACCGCGATCTTGGCACGGCCCGCCGTCAGTGCGAAGCGTCGGCGCGCCCCGCTGCGGTGCACTCCGCGTTCAGGGAAGCGACTCGAACCACGGCCCGGCGGTGTCGAGCGCGTCGACGTCGGACCGGTCGCCGAGCAGCTCCCAGCGCTGCAGTGACAGCGGCACGTTGCCGTTGCGCCACACGAAGTCGTGGAACTCGCGCAGCGAGAACGCCTCGCCCTTCGCCACCACCGCGTCGGCGAGGAGGCGCTGCACCTCTTGCTTGCCGACGTGGTACGACATCGCGAGTCCGGGCGTCGCGACGTAGATCGCGGTCTCTTCGGTGGCCGTCTCGACGTCCATCGGCACGAGCCGCACGAAGAAGTCGACGGCTTCGTCGAGGCTGAAGACGCCGGTCGCGAGGTTGACGTCGACGACGACGCGGAGTGCCCGCAGCCGGATGAAGTTGAACACCGTCGTCTGCGAGTGCGGGGCGTCGGCGAAGAGGCCGGCCGTGAGCATCAGCTCTTCGTTGTAGTGCGCGATGCCCTCGTTGGCGACCGAGTCGGTGTAACGGCGGCGGATCGCACTCGGGTGCGCCCAGGCCAGCGCGAGCTGCTGGCTGTGGGCGCCCTCGTGGATGATGCCGAGGCGAGGGTCGCGCGCGTTCGCCGCGTCGAAGTACGGCAGGTCGGGAACCGGTTCGCGCACATATGAGACGGCATCGCGCTCACGGCGCGTGTCCCCCGTGAGGTCGTCGGTGACGCCGAGGAAGGCGAGCGGGGCGAGGTAGGGCGGATACGCCGCGAAGAAGTAGTGGCGCAGCGAATCGGGCTGGCTCAGCAGGCCCTCGCCGTCGTAGAACGCGCGCACGCCTGCTTCGGCCGCCGACTCGTCGGCGACGAGCGCGTCGATGTCGGCGGCGAGCGGGGCGGGCGGCACGTCGCGGTGACGGTTGCGGGTCACGGTCTCGCCGACGACACTGCGACGGTAGTCGTGCAGCGCAGCGCGCACGAGCTCTTCGGGGTCGGCGGTCACGAGCGCGACGTGCCGCAGGAACCACACGAACGCCTCGCGACCGACGATGACGTCGGGCCCGAGCCGGCCGGCGCCAGCAGCCTCGACGAGCCAGTCGCGGTAGCGGGTGAGCGACGCACTCGCGGCCGGCTGCGCCTCGGCGAGCGCGGACCCCGTTGCCGTGTCGACGAACGACGCGAGGGCCTCGACCGATTCGGCCAGACGCGGCCCGATGCCCTCGAGCGACGCGGCGGCGACCCGTGCGAGCGTCGCGACTCCCGCTCGCTCGAGGTTCGCGATCGCCTGGTCGACGGCGGCCGGCATGGCCGCGAGCACGTGCACGAGGCCGGCCTGACGCCCGGCATCGAACGGCGGGGGCGCGAGCAGCAGGTCGAACCACGGCCCGAGGATCTGCGAAGTGAGGAACACCGCGTCGCGTTGCCAGTTGCGGAGCACGTCGAGCTCCCAGTGCACGCGCGCGAGGGCGGACCCGAGGAGGCGGTGATCGATCTGCGCCCCGATCGGCGAGCTCGACGCATCGGTCGCCCGCCATCGTTCGATGAAGCCGTCGAGCTCGCGCCGCTGCGCCGCCACACCGTCGGGATCGAACCGCGGCAGCCAGTCGGCGGGCCGTTCGATGCGCGGGATGTCGTCGGCGGAGCGGAACGAGTTCACGGCTCGCCAGGCCCAGAACTCGGTGCCGAGGCGTTCGAGGTCAGCAGTGGTCGGCGTCATGGCCCCACGATATGCCCGGGCACCGACAGGCCATGAGCCTGCGGGAGCCCGCACGACGAGCCCCGCCCCGCCGTCGGCGGAGCGGGCTGGGTCGTGCCGTTCATGAGCGCCGCGGGCGCGCCGCTCCGGTCAGCTCGTCTCGGAGCCGGCCTTCGCGGTGACCTCGCGGTCGGCGTGCTGCGCGCTCTGGACCTCGACCTTGCGGGGCTTGGCCTGCTCGCTCACCGGGATCACGACGCTCAGCACGCCGTTCTCGTAGTGGGCGCTGATCGAGCCGGTGTCGAGTCCGTCGCCGAGCGCGATCTGCCGTAGGAACGAGCCACTCGGCCGCTCGCGCACGAGCCACTGCGTGCCCTCTTCGGAACGCATGGTGCGCTCCGCGCGGATGGTGAGCAGCTGCCCGTCGATGTCGACGTCGACCGAGCCCGGGTCGACGCCCGGCAGATCGGCGGAGAGCACGTAGTGGTCGCCGTCGCGATGCAGGTCGATCGGCATCACCCGGGGGCCCTGCCTCGAGTCGAGCATGCTCGCAGCGAGGCGGTCGAGCTCACGGAACGGGTCCCAGTACATGGCCATGACTACTCCTCTCTGTGGCCGCGGTGCGGCCGAACCCAAGACTTGAGCGACATCCGCTCAAGTACTTAAAAATTAGCACTCTCATGGGGAGAGTGCCAAGTCCAGGATGACGGATGTCCCGGGCTGCTGCTTCACTGGACGGATGCAGACCGACCTCGTGCTCGCACCCCTCGGCGCCGACCTCCCCGAACTGCTCGACGCCGCCCGAGCGGCAGACACGGGAGGGTTCGACACCGTGTGGACGTACGACCACTTCAGCGGACTCGTCGACCGCAAGCCGTGGTCGCGCGACCCGTTCGTGACCCTCGGGGCGATCGCCGCGACGACGTCACGAGTGAATCTCGGCCTGCTCGTCGCCAACCCGGCGAACCGGCATCCGGTGCAGCTCGCCTGCGCGATCAACTCGCTGCAGTCGCTCGCGCCCGGGCGCATCAGGCTCGGCATCGGTTCGGGCAGCTCGCCGAAGAGCCAGTGGTCGGCCGAGCACGCCGCGCTCGGTCGGCCGCTCCCCGGCGCGGCCGTGCGCCGTGCGATGCTCACCGAGACCGTCGCCGTGCTGCGCGCCGTCTGGCGCGGCGAGGCCTTCGACGGTGAGCACTTCTCGGCCGCGGCGGCGATGGCGGTCACCGACGGCGCCGAGCTGCCACCCATCGTGATCGGCGGCCGCACGGCCGAGACCATCGAGTACGCGTGCGATCACGCCGACGGCATGAACCTGCTCGCCGCCGATCTCGTCGCCGACGGGCAGCTCGACGATCGCGTCGCCGAGATCCGATCGCGCGCGCCCGAGGGGTTCGAGGTGAGCGTCTTCGCACCACTCGAGCTCGACCACCCGCTCGGCGGCGACCCCGAGCACTTCGCGACGCTCGGCATCGACCGGCGCACGCTCTGGGTGCAATCCCCCATCGATGCCGGGCAGATCGCCGCGATCGCCGCGAACCTCGCCACGAACCTCGCCACGGCCTGAGCACGCAGCCCGCTGAGCGCGCGGCGCTAGCCTGAGCACATGGCGATCACCGGCACCTTCCGGGCCTCGAAGCGGGTTCCGATCCTCCAGGTCGCGAAGGCCGCGATCGCGACGATCGCCGCGTGGCTCATCGCCGGTTGGCTGATCCCCGGGCCGCTTCCCGTCTTCGCCGCGATCGCGGCGCTCCTCGTCGTGCAGCCGAGCGTGAACCAGTCGTTCGGCAAGGCCATCGAGCGCAGCATCGGCGTGATCCTCGGCGTGGTCATCGCGACCGGCATCTCACTCGTGTTCGGGCAGAGCAGCTGGATCATCCTCGTGGCCATCGTGATCGCGATGCTGGTCGCGTGGGCGCTGAAGATGACGCCGGGCACCTCGAACCAGGTCGCGATCAGCGCGATGCTCGTGCTGGCCCTCGGCGCCTCCTCACCCGAGTACGCCCTCGACCGGGTGCTCGAGACCCTCATCGGCGCGGCGATCGGCATCGTCGTGAACGCCCTCGTCGTGCCTCCGGTCGCCCTCGCCCCTGCACGTCGCGACCTCGCGCTGCTCGGCGGTGAGCTCGCGGCATCCCTCGACCGACTCGCGAGCGCCCTCGAGACACCGCAGTCGTCTGCCGGACTCCAGCAGCTCATGCTCGAGGCGCGGCTCATGCGCCCCATGCGCGACGCGGCCGACGCCTCGATCGCCGACGGCGAGGAGTCGCTCACCCTGAACCCGCGACGCTCTGCGCACCGCACCGAGCTCACGGAGCTGCGGACCCTCCTCGACCGCCTCAGCCCGATCGTCACGCAGGTGATCGGGATGACGCGGGCCTTCTTCGACCACTACGACGCGGCACTCGCGGCCGAGCCGACCGTGGTGGCCATCGCCGAGCAGCTGCGCCGCGCCGCCCACGACGTGCGGCTCGCCGTGCACCTCGCCGACGTCGATCCCGAGCCGATGACGTCGGCGCTGCCGGCCCTCACGTCGCCGCTCGTGGTGTCGCCGCCGAAGTCCGAGCACTGGATCCTCATCGGCTCGCTCATGGAGGACCTGCGGCGAATCCGCGCCGAGCTCGTCGAGGAGTGACGGAGCGTCACGATCGTGGTTGACGGCGCGGTCGGCCTCCTCGGCGCACGGCGACCCGGGTCGGAACTCGCAGTACATGACGTGGACCGCATCCCATGGTTCCCGGCGACCGACGGCGGCTCCCTAGACTGGGCGCGTGCTCACCCCCGTCATCGTGCTTGCGATCGTCCCGGCGGTCCTCATCCTCGTGCTGGGGCTCATCGCGCGCGTCGTCGCCGCGCAACGGGTGACGCCGCGGGTCGTGCAGTACTCGCCCGAGCGCGGTTCGACGGTGCTGCGCGACGCGCTGCTCATCGATGCCGACCGGCGCGGGGCATCCGCCGCGCTCATCGATCTCGCCGTGAAGCGCAAGGTGCGCCTGATCGCCGGCACGGGCAAGCGCGAGCCGATCGGCGTCGAGCTCATGCCGAATGCGGTGCTCACGCTCGAAGAGGCCGCGCTGCTCGAGGTGCTCTTCGGTCCCGAGCACACGCCCGGGCGCGTGCGTCGCTTCTCGGCCGACCGCCGGGCGCTCGCCGGGCGCATCAAGAGCCTGCTCCTGAACACCGAGCACAGCCTCGCGCGCGACGGCCTCATCGCCGATCGCCGCGTCACCTGGCCAGGCGTGACGCTCACGGTGCTCGCGTACCTCGGCATGCTCGTCGAGGCGCTGTTCATCGTCATGACCCTGGTCGCCGCCGACTGGCCGGCACTCGTCGCCACGCTCATCGCGCTCGCCGCCACCATCGCGACGATCTTCGTCACCCCGTCGTCATGGCGGCGGTTCCTGCCGCCGGCGCAAGCGAAGCGCGAGCACCTCGCGGGCCTGAGGCAGTACCTCGTGCTCGCCGAGGTCGATCGGCTGCGGATGCTGCAGTCGCCGAGCGGCGCCGAACTGCGGGCGGCGCATGCCGCAGCTGCCGCGGTCGCCGGGTCGCCCGATGCGGTCGCTGCTCCCATCGAGCGCTTCCACCTGCACGAGCGCCTTCTCCCGTACGCCGTGCTCTTCGGACTCGAGCGGGAATGGCTCGCGAAGCTGAAGCTCGAGCACGACGAGCTCGCCCGCACGAATCTCGGCACGCTCGGCGATCTCGTCAGCTCGACCGGCGACGTCGTCGACGCGACCGCCGATCTCCTGCTGGCGATCGACGCGGCGGGCGGGGCAGTCGAGCTCGTGGCCGCGGTCGGCGACCTCATCGACGGCAGCGGCGCCGTGGTCGAGGGCGTCGGCGGATTCTTCGAGATCTTCAACGTCTAGTCCGGGGAGCAGTGAGGCATGACGACGCCCGAGCAGTCCATCGCGATCGAGATCGACGGCAGCCCGGTGTCTGGCGTGTACACGCGCCCCGACGCAGCCACGGCCACGATCGTCGTCGCGCACGGGGCGGGCGCGGGCTTGGAGCATCCGTTCATGTCGGGCTTCACGCGGGCGATGACCGGCCTCGGGTTCGCGACGCTCCGGTTCAACTTCCCCTACCGCGAGGCGGGTCGGCGCTTCCCCGACCGGCCGCCCGTCGCCATCGCGACCTGGCGCGCGGTGACGGATGCCGCCGCCGCGCGCGCTGCGGCCGCCGGAAGCCCGGGTGAGCCGATCTGGGCGTCGGGCAAGTCGTTCGGCGGGCGCATGGCGTCGATGGCCGTCGCCGACGGGATGCCGGCCGCCGGCCTCGTGTACCTCGGCTACCCGCTGCACCCGCCCGGCAGCCCCGAGAAGGCCCGCGACGAGCACCTTCCGGGCATCACCGTTCCGATTCTGTTCCTGCAGGGTCGCAACGACCCCTTCGCGATCCCGAACGAGCAGCTCGACGAGGTCGTGGCCCGCATCGGTCCCACGGCGACCCTGCAGTGGATCGAGAATGCGAATCACTCGTTCGAGGTGAAAGGGGCGAAACGCCCCGCCGCCGAGATCGGCGGAGGGCTCGCGATGCGCGTCGCGGAGTTCATCGGGGCCTACTCGCCGATCGAGTAGGGCGGCAGGGGCGGTGCAGAGACGCCGCCTCAGACCGCCTCGCCCGTGCCGCCGAACCGCAACGCCAGGGCGGCGCCGATCTGCCGGTGGCGGAGGAGGAAGGCGCGCTCGTCGAGCTTCTTGCGCCGGAGCCACGAGGTGACCTCGTCGTTGCACTTGCTGGCATTGCACGACCCGCAGGCCGGCGCGATGTTGTCGAGGGTGTAGCGCCCGCCGCGCGAGATCGGCAGGATGCAGTCGCGCTGCAGCGGCTTGTCGGCCACGCCGCAATACGCGCAGCCGTTCCATTCCGCCTTGAGCGCGGCCCACTGCTCGTCGCTCAGGTCGTGGGTCATCCGCGCCATCCGACGCGTGCGTCGTCGTGCGTAGGTGGCCTTGCGGCTCCGTTTGACCGCCATGGCGCCAGACTAGCGGCGCGCTTCGCTCACTTGCCGGCGTACGCGCCGACGCGTTCGCCGGCGCCGACGTAGGCGGCGAGGTGGGTCGCGGTGAGGGTCGCGGCATCGGTCGCCGCCGACGCGACGAGATCGGCGGGCGTGCCCTCGAACACGATGCGGCCGCCGTCGTGGCCGGCGCCGGGGCCGAGGTCGACGATCCAGTCGGCGTGCGCCATGACGGCCTGGTGGTGCTCGATGACGATGACGGTGTTGCCGTCGTCGACGAGCCGGTCGAGCAGTGCGAGCAGCTTGTCGACGTCGGCCAGGTGCAGGCCCGACGTCGGCTCGTCGAGCACGTAGATCGAGCCCTTCTTCGCCATGTTGATCGCGAGCTTCAGGCGCTGGCGCTCGCCGCCCGAGAGCGTGTTGAGCGATTGGCCGAGTCCGAGGTAGCCGATGCCGACATCGCTGAGCCGCTGCAGCACGGCACGCGCGGGCTTCTCCTCGAAGAACTCGAGGGCCGCGTCGACGGGCATGTCGAGCACCTCGCTGATGTTCTTGCCGCGCAGCGTGTACTCGAGCACCTCGGCCGTGTAGCGCTTGCCGCCGCACTCCTCGCAGACGCTCGCGACACCCGCCATCATGGCGAGGTCGGTGAAGACGAGGCCGATGCCCTTGCAGTTCGGGCAGGCACCCGCCGAGTTCGCGCTGAAGAGGGCCGGCTTCACGCCGTTCGCCTTCGCGAACGCGGTGCGGATCGTGTCGAGGAGCCCGGTGTACGTCGCCGGGTTCGAGCGACGCGAGCCGCGGATCGGCGCCTGGTCGACGACCACGACGTTGTCGTGCTGGGGCACGTTGCCGTGGATGAGGGAGGACTTGCCGGAGCCCGCGACCCCCGTGACGACGGTGAGCACGCCGAGCGGCAGGTCGACGTCGACGCCCGTCAGGTTGTGCTGGCGGGCATCGCGGATGGACAGGTGGCCGGATGCCTCGCGCACGGTGTCGCGCAGCGCGGCACGGTGATCGAGGTGACGCCCGGTGAGCGTGTCGGAGGCGCGCAGCCCGGCGACGTCGCCTTCGAAGCAGATGGTGCCGCCGGCACGCCCGGCGCCCGGCCCCAGGTCGACGATGTGGTCTGCGATCTCGATGACCTCGGGCTTGTGCTCGACGACGAGCACGGTGTTGCCCTTGTCGCGCAGGCGCACGAGCAGTTCGTTCATGCGCTGGATGTCGTGCGGGTGCAGGCCGACGGTGGGCTCGTCGAACACGTAGGTGATGTCGGTCAGGCTCGACCCGAGGTGACGGATCATCTTCACGCGCTGCCCCTCACCGCCCGAGAGGGTGCCCGACGTGCGGTCGAGGCTGAGGTAGCCGAGTCCGATCTCGACGAACGAGTCGATCGTCTCCTTCAGCGACGCGACGAGCGGGCCGATGGCGGGGTCGTGCAGGTCTTCGAGCCACACGGCGAGGTCGGAGATCTGCATGGCCGAGGCATCCGCGATGTTGATGCCCTTGATCTTCGACGACAGTGCCTCTTGGTTGAGGCGCGAGCCGCCGCACTCGGGGCAGGCCGTGAAGGTCACGGCCCGGTCGACGAACGCGCGGATGTGCGGCTGCATCGCGTCGCGGTCTTTGGAGAGCAGGCTCTTCTGCACCTTCGACACGAGCCCCTCGTAGCTCATGTTGATGCCCTGCACCTTGACCTTGACGCCCTCTTTGTAGAGGAAGTCGTGCAGTTCTTGCTCGGTGTAGTCGCGGATCTTCTTGTCGGGGTCGAGGAACCCGGACTCGCTGTAGATGCGCACCATCCAGCCGTCGGCCGTGTAGCCGGGAATCGTGATGGCACCCTCGGCGAGCGACTTGTCGCGGTCGAAGAGCTCGTCGAGGTCGATGTCGTTGACCTCGCCCATGCCCTCGCAACGCGGGCACATGCCCGCGGGCAGGTTGAAGCTGAAGTGGAAGCTCGGACCGATGTAGGGCTGGCCGAGGCGCGAGAAGATGATGCGCAGCATCGCGGCAGCGTCGGTCGCCGTGCCGACGGTCGAGCGGGAGTTCGCGCCCATGCGCTCTTGGTCGACGATGATCGCGGCCGAGATGTTGCGCAGGCTGTCGACCTCGGGCCGTGACGGCGAGGCCATGAACGTCTGCAGGAACGCCGAGTACGTCTCGTTGATGAGCCGCTGCGACTCGGCCGCGATCGTGCCGAAGACGAGCGACGACTTGCCCGAGCCGGACACGCCCGTGAACACGGTGAGCCGGCGCTTCGGGATGTCGAGCGAGACGTCTTTCAGGTTGTTCTCACGGGCGCCGCGCACCTCGATGAGGTCGTGGGTGTCGGCGATGTGCTCGGTCGCGGTCATTCGGCTGCTCCCCTTCTTCGCGAGCCGGCGTTGCCCGCAACTCATGATTCTTGCACCCACGGGCGACATCGAGGAGAGAGCGGATGCCCCGTGCTCGGCGTTCCCCCGCGGGATTCTCGGGCCGCATCCCGGCGTGCGCGCGTACGCTGTGCGCATGCACGAGACGCGCCGGCGCACGCGGCGGTGGCTGCTGCCCTCGGCGGCCGGCGTGGCATCCGTCGCCTTCGGTGCCGGGGTCGGCCAACTCGCGGCCGCCGTGCTCGCGCCCGCGGCGAGTCCGTTCGTCGTCGTCGGGGCCTCGCTCATCGACCTGGCACCGCCGTGGGCCAAGGACGCCGCGATCGCCCTGTTCGGGACCGCCGACAAGGCCGCCCTCCTCATCGGCATCGGGCTCGTGCTGCTCGCCCTGGCCGGCGCGGCCGGGGTGCTCGAGGTGCGCCGTCCGCCCCTCGGACGCGTGCTCATCGGACTCTTCGGCGTCGTCGGGGCGGTCGCGGCGTCGACTCGTGCGAATGCGTCGATGCTGTCGCCGGCGCCCTCGGCGATCGCGGCGATCGCGGGCGTGCTGGCCTTGATGTTCCTCGTGCGGCGGCTGCCGGCGGCGGACGCCCCGGCCGACGAGACCCCTCCGGTGACCGATGCTGCGAGCGACCGTCCTCCAGGAGGCGTCGACCGGCGGCGCTTCCTCGCCTGGGCGGGCGGCGCGACGGCACTCGGCGTGCTCGCCGCGCTCGGCGGCTCTGCCCTGCAGGCCGGAGCCCGAGCCGTCACGGCAGTGCGCGAGGCGATCACCCTGCCGAAGCCGACCACGACGGCTGCGGTGCCCGCGGGCGCCGAGCTCGGCATCGACGGGCTCGCCCCGGTCGTCACGCCGAACGGCGAGTTCTACCGCATCGACACCGCCCTCGCGGTGCCCGCCGTCGACCCGGGGACATGGAGCCTGCGCATCCACGGCATGGTCGACCGCGAGGTGACGCTCACATGGGACGAGCTGCTCGCCCTCCCCCTCGCCGAGAGCATCACCACGCTCGCATGCGTGTCGAACGAGGTCGGCGGCGGACTCATCGGCAACGCGGTGTGGCTCGGGTACCCGATCCGCGAGTTGCTCGCACGCGCGGGGCCGGCCGCCGACGCCGACATGGTGCTCTCCCGCAGCGCCGACGGCTTCACGGCGGGCACTCCGATCGACGCGCTCACCGACGATCGCGACTCGATCCTCGCGGTGGGCATGAACGGCGAGCCGCTGCCCGTCGAGCACGGGTTCCCCGTGCGCATGGTCGTGCCCGGCCTCTACGGGTACGTGTCGGCGACGAAGTGGGTGGTCGACCTCGAGGTGACCCGGTTCGACGAGGCATCCGCCTACTGGACCGACCGCGGCTGGAGCGAACGGGGCCCCGTGAAGCTCTCGTCTCGCATCGACGTGCCGCGCTCGGGCCAATCGCTCGCGGCCGGCCCGATCGTGGTCGCCGGCGTCGCGTGGCACCAGCACGTGGGCGTCAAGGGCGTCGAGGTGCAGGTCGACGACGGGCAGTGGCAGGACGCGACGCTCGCGACCGCCATCTCCGACGACACGTGGGTGCAGTGGCGCTTCGAGTGGGACGCGACATCCGGCGATCACACCCTGCGCGTGCGCGCGACCGGGGCCGACGGCGACGTGCAGACGTCGAAGCGCCAGGGCGTCGTGCCCGACGGCGCGACGGGCCTGCACGAGCGCACCGTCTCGGTCGATTGAGCGGATGCCGCGGCGCGACCCGTGCTCGTCGGCGCCACGCTCTCACATGACGCCGACGAGCGCCGTCGCTCAGTGCTTGGGCGGCTTGGGCCCGTTGGTCGCCGTGAGCGCCGTTCGCAGCTCGCGCTCCGCGCCGGCGGTGTCCGTCACGAGCACGACGAGTTCGTAGTCGCCGGCCCTCGTCTTCGCCGGCAGCGTCGCCGTGATGGTCGCCGTGCCGTCCGCCTCGGCTGACGTCGCGCCCAGATGGATCAACGTCGAGCCCGAGGCGAGTTCGGCGCGAACCTCGGCGCCCGGCTGCGCGCCGGTGACCTGGAGTTCGAATGCACGCCCCTTGCGCACGAACGACGGCGCGTCGCCATCGATCGTGACGCCGAGCTCGGTGATCGCGACCTCGGTCGTGACGACGTCGCTCACGTGCCCGAGCCGGTCGACGCCGCGTGCCTGGATGACGTGCTCTCCGGGCTCGGCGATGACGAGCGATTCGCCGTTCCAGGCCGCCCACACGCCGTCGTCGACGCGGTACTCGACACGTTCGACGCCGATTCCGGCATCGGATGTCTCGAACCGCACCTCGACGGGCTCAGCGGGTGTGCCGCCGGCGAGGGCGACGATCTCGACCTCGGGTGCGAGCGTGTCGACCCGCAGGATCCCGTATCCCTTGACGGAAACGTCGCCCACCTTCGCCCGGTAGTCGATGCGCACCTCCCCCTGTTCCTCGATCGACACGGCGCCGCCGTCGGGGAGCTCGGTCCACGGGCCGTCGTTCAACCGGTACTCGCCGCCATCGGCCGTTCCCGCCGTGCCATGCGCGGTGATCGTGACGGCCGGCGCGGTCACGTACCAGCCATCGGCACCGTCGGGCGCGGCCGGCTCCGCGCGCGCGGTCAGTGCCGCGCGTGGCTCCGCGATGGATGGAATCGTCAGCTCGAACAGGCTGAGGTACGGGCTGAGATTCTTCGCGGTGACCGTGACCCGCACGTGGCGTGCCGTGACGGGTTCGAACGTGACCGAATCGGTGCGAGCCCCGGCTGGAAGGTTCTGGCGGGTCGCAACGGTCTGCCAGCTCGTGCCATCGAGCGAGGTCTCGACGGTGAACGACTTCGCCGAGGCGGCCTCCCACGCGAGTTCGATCGTGTCGAAGGGCTCGGCCGCGCCGAGGTCGACCGCGATCCAGGGCGCGGCGCTGTAGTCGGCCGACCATCGGGTCGCGTCGTTGCCGTCGATCGCGAGACTCGGCGGGAACGACGGCGCCTCGGTGCCCGAGGCGGTCGCGGTGGCCGAGGCCGTCAACGGCAGCGGGGAGAACACGGCCGCCCGCCATGCGGAGAGGTCCGCGCCATCCGCGCTCCGGATGTCGGTGACGGCGACGAGACGCGCGGTCGCCGCGCCGAGTTGCACGCTCGTCGTGTCGCCGTCGACGTCGTCGGCGATGCGCTGCCAGAAGGTGCCGTCCTCCGAGACCTCGACGTCGAAGCTCGCCGGTGCCGGTGCCGCCCAGTCGACCTCGATGCGGCCGGCCGGTTGCGCCGTGCCGAGATCCAGTGAGAACCGTGCGGTGTCCTCCGAGGTCGCCCAGCGCGTGAGTTCACGCCCGTCGACGAGCGCACCCGCTGGGGTGCCGTCGTTGCTCGCAGTTGCCGTCACCGCGGATCCCAGGCTGATCTCGCCGGCGGCCGGGACGCCGCTCGACTGTTCGATCACCGTGAGGTCGGGTCCGCGGCCGATCTGCGCGAGGACGTCGGTGAACGCCGCGTAGGAGGCGGTCGGGGGCGCGGAGTTCCAGGTCTTCTGCGCGATCACCGGGAACGAGTCACGCATGAGCCCGTGCACGTCGAGCTCGGTGTAGTCCTGGTGCACGAGGTCGTTCCAGACCGCGAACATCGCGCCCTCGGGCGCGCCGGCGGGCACGACCTCGGTCGAGCCCAGCTTGTTCGGCAACCACGAGTTGTAGAGTCCCTGATTGTTCAGGCCGTGCCCGTGGTAATAGCCCGCGAACGGCACGACGTAGAGATCGCCGTCGTTGGTGTTGATGTAGTCGTAGCCATCGGCCTCGGCCGTCGCCATGCCGTACCAGCCGTTGTTCCAGCTGTTGATGGTGACATCCTGGTCGTAGCCCTCGGCCGAGCCGTGCATCACCGACATGCTGCCCCACGCGCGGGGGTGCTTTCCGTGCGACCGCACGTGCGCCGCCATGTCGTTGAAGAAGGTGCGGTAGTCGTCGGCGAGGTGCCGCGGGTACTCGTCGGCTCCGAAGTGCACGTCGGGTCCCTCGAACCACGGGATGAACTCGTCGAAGACCGCCTTGATGGTCGCGGTGGTCTCCGGCTCGGAGAGGTCGAGGTGGTCGGAGTCGCCACCGTTGAACCCGAGTTCCGGCTTCCAGCGGATGAAGGAACGCGAATGGGCCGGCACGTCGATCTCGGGGATCATCTGCACGGCATGCGAGGACGCCGTGTCCTCGAAGCTCTGCCAGTCATCGCGATCGTAGGCGCCGTCCTCCGACGCGAGTCCGGCGAACGCCGGATTCTCCGTCTGCAGGCGGAACCCGTCGTACGCGTCGACCCAGCCGCCCGCGGGGCGTTGGATCTCATTGTCGTTCAGGTGGATCTGGAACTGGTTGAGCTTGTACCAGCTCATCATCGTGATGTAGTCACGAACGAACGCGGGCGTGAAGAAGCGGCGGCCGACGTCGAGCATGAAGCCGCGCACCTCGTGGCTCGGCCAGTCGAACGACTCGCCGACCGGCACGGTGTCGCGACCGGGTGACTGCATCAGCGCCTGCAGCACGGTACGGGTGCCGTAGAACGCGCCGTCGCTCGTGGGTGCGCTGACGTCGAGCCCCTCCGCGGTGACCTCCAGCAGGTAGCCCTCTTCGTCGAAGCGCACCCCGCCGGCCTCGTGGGCGAGGTCGGGGTCGAGCTCGAGCACGAGATCGCCGGGCCCGGCATCCGCGCCGATGAGGACCTCGGCGCGCAGGCCGGTGATCGAGGCGAGGTCGGCCGCGAACTGGTCGGCGACCTCTTCGAGCTCGGCATCGGCGACGATGCGGCTCGAGGTGCTCAGCGCGAACGTGCCGTCGCCCCCGGTCCACGATTGCAAGGCGGGAATGATCGTGGGAGCCGGGTTGGCAGCGGCATGGGCCGCTGGTGGGGGCGCGGCCGTGAGTGCTGCGGCTACGCTGATCGCCATGAGGGCTCCGGCCCAACGTGTGCGGCGGTCGACTGAGAGTGGTGCGGACATGGCTCTCCTCGTTGAGATGTACGTTGGCGCTCCGTCGAGCTGAGTCAGACCAGCACACGACTATAGTGAGTGACTATACAAAGATCGGAACGGGAGAGCAATGGCTGGACGCGTGGAGGTTCCCGGCGCCGACCGCCCGCGCCCCCCGGCCGCCGGGGCTCGCGGTCGAACCTGGCTCGCGCGCGGCGGCCAGTTCGAGACGCAGGCCGCGGTGCGCCAGGAGAACCTGCAGCGCGTGCTGCAGCACGTGCTCCGCGACACCGGGGCGGTGACGAGGGCCTCCATAGCCAGGGCGACCGGCCTCACCTCTGCCACGATCTCATCACTCGTCTCGGAGCTCATCGAGCTGGGCCTGGTGGCCGACGGCGACCACGCGGAGAGCACCGGCGGCAAGCGAGCGACGATCCTCCACGTCGACCGTTCGGCGTACGCCGTCGTCGCGGTCGTGGTGCGCGCACGCTCGCTCCGAGTGGGCCTGCTCGATCTCACGGGGGCGACGGTCGCCGAGACGACGAGGTCGTTCGCGCAGGCGCCGTCGGTCGACGACGTCGTGCAGGGCGTTCGCGAACTCGCCGCCGGTGCGCAGCGGCGACTCATCGCCATCGGCGTCCAGGTGCCCGGCACGTCCGATCAGGGTGTGGTCATCGAGAGCGTCCAGCTCGGCTGGCACGGCGTCCGCGTCGCGGAGCTCATCGAAGCGGCCCTCGACGTTCCCGCCTTCGTGCTGAACGATGCCGACGCCGAAGCGCTGGCCGAGGCCGCCCTCGAGCGCGAGCCCGTAGCCGAGCGCCTCCTCGTCCACCTCGGCGAGGGCGTCGGCTCGGCCCTGACCATCGGTGGGGTGCTCGTGCAGGGCTACTCGGGTCGCGCCGGCGAGATCGGCCACGTGCGGGTCGTCTTCGAGGGCAGCCGCGACTTCTGCCGGTGCGGATTGAGCGGCTGCCTCGAGTCGACGGCGTCGATGACGGCGATGCTCGGCGACGCGTTCCACGACGAACTCGACGACGCGTCGATCCAGCTGTTGGCTGCGGCGCGGGGGTCCTCCGATCGCATGGCCCTCGGCGCCCGGGCGCTCTCGCGCGCGCTCCGCATGCTGTCCGCCATGCTCGACCCCGAGGAGATCCTCATCGGCGGCGCGGCCCCGGCCCTCGGCGGGGTGTACCTGTCGATGCTCCACGACGAGTTCGAGATGTACCCCGCCATCGGCACCCGGCCCGTCCGCATCCGGTACACCCGTACCGGCCGGATCCCGTTCATCGGCGCCGCGCAGTTCGCGCTCCGTTCCGAGCTCGGCGTCTCCTGGAGCGCCCCCGAGGCGCTGCAGCCCGCGGTGATCGAGAACTCGACTCCGCACGCGTCGGCGCCGGGTCAGCGCGCGGTGTAGCCGCCGTCGACGAGGTGGTAGCTGCCGGTGATGAAGCTCGCCGCGTCGCTCGCGAGGAACGCCACGAGGTGGGCGACCTCATCGGCCTCGCCGAGGCGCCCGAGCGGATGCATGCCCACGAGGAAGGCCTGCGCATCGGCGTCGAGGTTCTCGTCGATGAGCGGGGTCTTGATGAAGCCCGGTCCGACCGAATTCACGCGTACGCCGTGCTCGGCGTACTCGAGCGCCGCGTTCTTCGTGAGGCCGACCACGCCGTGCTTGGCCGTGACGTACGCGGCGGAGTTCGCGAATCCGACGCTGCCGAGAATCGATGCGACGTTCACGATCGCACCGCCGCCGTTCGCCGCGATCGCGGGCAGCTGCAGCTTCATTCCTCGGTAGATCGAGTTGAGGTTCACATCGATGACCTTGGCCCAGCTGTCCTCGGGGTACTCGCCGATGGGCGCGGAGACGCCGCTGATGCCGGCGTTGTTCACGGCGATCCGCAGCGGGGCGAGGGCGTTGGCGGCCCGCACCGATGCGTCGATCCAGGCCTCGTCGGTGACGTCGCCGACGGATGCCTCGGCCCGGCCTCCGGCATCGGTGATCTCTGTGACGACGGATGCCGCATGGTCGCCGTTCAGGTCGTTGACGACGACGACGGCGCCGCTCTCGGCGAGCCGCACCGCGATCGCCCGCCCGATGCCGCTGCCGGCTCCCGTGACGATGGCCGACCGGTCGGCGACGTCGTACACAGCCATGATGGATCCCCTCTCGTCGTCGAGTCGCGTCCCGTGACGCGGCAACGATCGATTCCACGGTACGCCGGGGTTTCGCACCGCACGGCCCGGGTTGACGTCAGAGCCGTGGCGTGCGTGGCGGCGGGGTGCGGCGCGAGCCCGTCGCCTCGAACGCCGCGGCGAGCACGAGCAGGTCCGCGTCGTCGTAGGCGCGTCCGGCGAAGGTGAGGCCCACCGGCATCCGGATGTCGCGCATCGTGCCCATGGGCACCGTGACGGTCGGGATGCCGAGGTGCCGCGGCACGAGGTTGCCGTTCGCGACCCACACGCCGTTGCGCCAGCCGAGATCCGCGGATGCCTCGTCGACGTCCATGTCGGCGGGGCCGACGTCGGCGACGGCGGGGAAGACGACGGCGTCGAGACCGAGCCCGTCCATCCACTCCTCGAGGTCGACGACCCGGGTCTCCTCGAGGCCGAGGATGCCCTCCTCGAGTTCGGGGATGTCGATGAGCGCGGTGAGCGGGTGCGAGCGCGCCCATTCGGGGTACTCGGCGATGTCGTCGTCGAACCCGGTGTAGCGGTCGGGGAGCGCGCCCTCGGGGTGCGGGAAGATGCGCGACCCGTCGACGTCGGCGAGCGCATGCAGGGCGGGGTCGCCGTTCGCGTCGAGGAAGTCGTTCCACGCCCACGCCGACAGGTCGAAGATCTCGTGGTGCAGGTACTCGGGGCTCACGATTCCGCGTGTCGCGATCGTGGGCGCGCCGGGGCGGTCTCCCTCGTAGTTCGAGACGACCGGGAAGTCGACCTCGACCACCTCGGCACCGGCGGCCTCGAGATCGCGGCGCGCGGCGTCCCAGAGGTCGATGACGGATGCCCGGGTGTCGATGCGCTGCCCGGTCGATCCCCCGATGCCGGGGGTGCGGCCGGGCTCGGCGGTGCCGGCTTCGGGATCGGCGTTGATGTACATGCGCGGGACGCCGAAGCGCTTGCCCGCGAGCGCGGCGGCCGGCGTCGCGGAGGCCTTGCCCCTGAGGAGCTCGACGTACGACCGGGGCCGCACCTCCGACGCAGGAGGGATCGACACCCACGGCTGCACGCGCCAGAAGTCGCCGCGGGTCTCGTCGTCGTCGGCGACGATGACGTCGAGCACCTCGAGCAGGTCGGCCATGCTCCGGGTGTGCGGCACCACGACGTCCATCGTGGGAACCAGGGGCCAGTTGCCGCGCACCGAGATCACGCCGCGCGACGGGGTGTATGCGCAGAGCGCGTTGTTCGAGGCCGGCGCGCGGCCCGACGACCACGTCTCCTCGCCGAGGCCGAACGCCGCGAAGCTCGCCGCGGTCGCGGTGCCCGAGCCGTTCGACGAGCCCGAGCCGAACGCGGCCGTGAGGTACTCGGCGTTGTACGGGCTCTCGGCGCGGCCGTAGACGCCGCGCTGCATGCCGCCGTTCGCCATGGGCGGCATGTTCGTGAGCCCGAGGAGCACGGCGCCTGCTCCGCGCAACCGCTCGATCGTGAACGCGTCGCGCTGGGCGACGAGGTGCTCGAACGCGGGCGATCCGGCGGCGGCGGTGAGGCCGCGGGCGAGGTAACTGTCTTTGGCGGTGTAAGGGATTCCGTCGAGCGGAGAGAGGGTCTCGCCCCGTGCCCGCCGCTCGTCGGACCCGCGCGCATCGGCGAGCGCCTCGGGGTTCATCACGACGAGCGCGTTCAGCGCGGTCGGCGTGCCGGGCCGGTCGTACGCCTCGATGCGGGCGAGGTACGCCTCGACGAGCTCGACGCTCGTGACCCGGCCCGACTCGAGCGCCGCACGCAGCTCGGCGATCGACGCCTCGACGACGTCGAACCGCGGGCGGTCGCCGCTCATCGCGCGCCCGCCGCCGGTGCGAGCAGCGGCTGCTGCTGCGTGATGCAGTGGATGCCGCCGCCGCGCGCGAAGATCGGACGAGCGTCGACGGTGACGACCCGTCGACCCGGGTAGGCCGCTGCGAGGATCTCGCGCGCCGCGGCATCCGCTCGCTCCTCGCCGAAGCCGCACGCGATCACGCCGTCGTTGACGACGAGGTGGTTGACGTAGCTCCAGTCGACGAATCCCTCGTGGTCGCGGAGCGTCTCGGGCGCGGGCAGGTCGACGATGTCCCATGGCCGGCCCGCGGCATCCGTCGTCTCCGCAAGCAACGCGCGGAGCTCGCGCGTCACCTCGAAGTCGGGGTGCTCGGGGTTGCCCTGCGCGTGCAGCAGCAACCGCCCGGGCGACGGGATCGTCGCGACGATGTCGACGTGCCCGTTCGTGCCGAAGTCGTCGTAGTCGCGGGTGAGGCCGCGTGGCAGCCACACCGCATGCGTCGAGCCGATCGTGCGGGCGAGCTCGGCCTCGACACGCGCGCGGTCGGCGTAGGGGTTGCGGTTCGGGTCGAGCTGCACGGTCTCGGTGAGGAGCACCGTGCCCTCGCCGTCGACGTGGATGCCGCCGCCCTCGTTCACGAGCACCGAGTTCACGAGCTCTGCGCCGACGCGCGCCGCCACGAACCGGGCGATCTCGGCCGCCTTGCGCCATTCCGCCCAGGCCGGCGCGCCCCAGCCGTTGAAGATCCAGTCGACCGCGCCGAGCACGCCGGGCCGCTCGTCGTCGACGACGAAGGTCGGGCCGAAGTCGCGCATCCAGAACTCGTCGAGCGGTGCTTCGACGAGCTCGATCTCGGAGCCCAGCATGCGGCGCGCTCGCTCGAGCTCGCTCGGGTCGACCACCATCGTGAGCGGCTCGAACGCGGCGACGGCGTGGGCGACGGCGGTCCAGGCGGCGTAGCCCTCCTCGCGCTCGGCGGCCTCGGTGCCGAGGGTCAGCCCCTCACGCGGGAACGCCATCCAGGTGCGCTCGTGCGGTGCGGTCTCGGCGGGCATGCGCCAGCTCATGCGGGAACCTCCAGGTCGCGGTGAGCGGATGCCGCGGCATCCGTCGTCTCATCATGGCCCTCGGATGCCGCGGAGTCACCGACGGCGACCGATGCGGCGGAATGGGGGCCGACGCCTGTCGCGGCATCCGTCGCCGCTGGACGCGCGGCCGGGTCGCGGTACGGGCGCGTCGTGAGCCAGAGCCCCGCGTAGAGACCGCCCGCGACGAGCGGGCCCACGATGGCCGAGAGGTCGGCGCCGCCGAGCGCCGCGGCGATGGGACCGACGTAGAGGGTCGTGTTGGCCGAGAGCGCCGCGACCGTCGTCGCGACGAGCATCGCGATGACGCCGGGCCAGAACGCCCCGCCGTGGTACCAGAACGGGCTGCCGCGACGCTCGTCGGTGAGCGCCCGGCCGTCGTAGCGGTTGCGCCGCAGCAGGATGTCGACGGCGTAGACCGCGACCAGGGGCCCGAGCACGGTGACGGCGAGCTCGAGCGAGGCGTTCAGCGTGTCGAGGAAGCTCGGCGCGATGAACACGAACCAGCCGGCGGCGGCGGTGGCGACGACGCCAGTGATGATGACCGTCGCCGCACGCGAGACGCGGAATCCGAGGCCCTGTGCGTAGAGGCCGGTCGAGTACGCGACGAGCACGTTGTTCGTGATGCTCGACAGCACGATCATCGCGAGGAAGATCGGCGTGAACCATCCGGGCACGATCTCCGCGATCGTGAGCTGCGGGTCGGTCATGTCGATCGCGGTGCCCGCGACGACGCCGAGGGTGCCGATGACGATCGCGGGGACGAACCCGCCGAGGGCGGTCCACCAGGCGACGGCGCGCTTCGAGACATCCGCCGGCAGGTAGCGGGCGTAGTCGGCGCCCGTGCCCCACGACAGCGGGCTCGACGCGACGATCGCGAAGCCGAGCAGGAGCATCGCCCAGTGCTCGGCGGGCGCCATCGGCACCGGCGCGTAGCTGAAGTCGGCCGCGCCGAACACGAACACGGCGAGCACGATGAAGACGACGGCGAGCGCGGCGGAGAAGTACGGTGCGAGCTTCAGGATCGTCGCGTGCCCGTAGACACCGATGACGAAGCTGAGCCCGGCGACGACGACGAGCACCGCCCACTCCGCTCCCGCCGGAAGCTCGATGCCGAATCCGGCGAGGAGCGCGAGCGCGGCGAGGGTGGCGAAGGCGATGTTGATGATCTCGTAGAAGATGCCGATCGCGACCCCGAGGCCGGCACCGAAGACGCGGCTGCCTCGAACGCCGAACATGGCACGCATGACCGCGACGCTCGGCGTGCCCGAGGCCGGGCCGCTGATCGCGAGGAGGCCCACGACCGCCCACCAGAGGTTGCCGAGCACGGTGATGAGCAGCGCCTCCCAGAGCGAGAGGCCGAGGAGCATGAGCACCCCGCCGATGACGAAGTAGAGGTAGATGACGTTCGCCGACATCCACACCCAGAAGAGCTCGCGCGGGCGGCCGTGGCGCTCGGAGGCGGGGATGTGGTCGGCGCCGTGGGTCTCGACGTGGCCGGCGCGGTCGGTGCCGGGGCTCGCATCGGTGGCCTGGCGGTCGATGGCTTCGTTGCGCATGAGTGGACTCTCTCGACATGATCGGGGACTCGATCTACTATTGATCACACGATCAATAAGATGGAGCGACGTTACCTACACTGAGGTCACCATGTCAAGACCCACGCGCAAGAAGGCCGCCCGCAAATCCCCCGCGCAGCGTGCCGTCGAGATCGCGGATGCCGCGAGCTCCCTCGCGCTCGAGCAAGGTCTCACCGCCGTCACGCTCCGGGCGATCGCCGCTCGCATCGACGTCGCGCCCGCCCTCGTGGCCCACTACGAGCCCAACATGGACTCGCTCGTCGCAACGACCTTCGCGAGGATCGTGGCCTCCGAGATCGAGGAGGTCGACGACCTGCTCGCCGAACTGCCGACGCCGACCGCTCGCATGGCCGCCCTCATCGACACCCTCCTCGACGGCACACGTGACGACGTCACCGTCGTGTGGGTCGAGGCATGGGGACTCGGACGCCGCAACGACGCACTCGCGGCATCCGTCCGTGAACAGATGGACGCGTGGCAGGCGATCGTGCAGGGCGTCGTCGAGGAGGGAATCGCGAGCGGCGAGTTCGAGACGCCGGATGCCGCGACCGTCGCATGGCAGCTCCTCGGAATGATCGACGGGCTCAATGCGCAGGCGCTCGTGCGCTGGGGTGACGCGAGCGCACGCGGCTCCCTCATCGGACACGCGCTCGAGGGCATGCTGGGGCTCGCGCGCGGGAGCCTCGAGCGGGACGAACTCGCTCACGGGGGCGCTCGGCCGAACGCCCCGCGTAACTCAGGAGAAGAGGAGGCACACCCTCGCCACAGCGAGGCTGCATCCTCTTCTCCTGCGTCAGGCTGACCACGCCGGCGTTGCGCTTCGTATCGGCGCGATGGCGGCGCGATGTCGGCGGCGCGATGTCGGCGGCGCCCGCTACGGTGAACACGGATCGACGGAAGGGAGCCACGATGTACCTGGTCGACGGTTCCGTCGTCACGAGCGCGAGCGACCTGAAGAAGGCGTCGGAGTGCGAGTTCGCCTTCCTGCGCGCGCTCGACGCGAAGCTCGGCCGCATCGATCCGGTGCCCGACCCCGAAGACGCGATGCTCGAGCGTTCGGGCCGCCTCGGCGACCAGCACGAGCTCCGGGTGCTCGACGTCTACCGCGAGGCGCTCGGCGACGGGGTCGTCGAGATCGCGCGACCCGACGTGCGCGACCAGGGCGCCGTCGCCGCCGCCGTCGAGGCCACGCAGGCCGCCTTCGCGGCCGGTGCGCCGGTGGTCTTCCAGGCCACGTTCGCCGACGAGGGCTTCATCGGCTTCGCCGACTTCATCGTGCGCCAGCCCGACGGCCGCTACCTCGTGCAAGACTCCAAGCTCGCGCGGCGGGCCCGGGTCACCGCACTCCTGCAGCTCGCCGCATACGCCCAGCAGCTCGAGCGCACGGGCGTGCCGTGCGCCGAGACCGTCGAGCTGCTCCTCGGCGACGGCACCACGAGCGTGCACCGCCTCGCCGACATCGCCCCCGTCTACCGCCTTCGCCGCGCCCGTCTCGAGCAGATCGTCGCCGAGCGCCTGGCTGAAGACGGGCCCGTCGCGTGGGGCGACCCCCGCTACGAGCTCGACGGCCGCTGCCCCACGTGCGACCTCGAGGTGCAGGCGCATCGCGACGTGCTGCTCGTGGCCGGGCTCCGCGTCACCCAGCGCATCGCGCTGTTCGAGGCCGGCATCACGACGATCGACGCGCTCGCGGCATCCGAGGGCCCGATTCCCGGCATCCTCGACGCGACCGTCGAAGGGCTCCGCCTCCAGGCCCGACTGCAGCTCGAGGCCGAGGCCAGTGAAGCCGTCGAGATCGCCCTCGCCGAGTCGGGATTGAGCACGCGCTCCCCCGATGACCCGCCGCTCCCGCCGCCGGTGGTCGTGCGCGACGCCGCCTCGCTCGCCGCGATCCCCGAGCCCGACGCCGGCGACCTCTTCTTCGACTTCGAGGGCGATCCGCTCTACACCGAGGGCGCGGCATCCGACTGGGGGCTCGACTACCTGTTCGGCATGGTCGACACCGCCGAACAGTTCACGCCGCTGTGGGCGCATTCCTTCGCCGAAGAGCGCGTGGCGCTCGAGCAGTTCCTCGAGCTCGTCGCGCTGCGGCGTGCGGCGCACCCGAACATGCACATCTACCACTACGCGAGCTACGAGCGCACCCACCTGCTGACCATGGCCGCCCGGCACGGCGTCGGCGAGGCCGCGGTCGACCAGCTGCTCGCCGATGGCGTCTTCGTCGACCTCTACCCCGTCGTGAAGCGCGCGGTGCGCGTCGGCAGCCGCTCATACTCGATCAAGAAGCTCGAGCCGCTCTACATGGGCACCGAGCTGCGCGAGGCCGAGGTGAAATCGGGCGGCGACTCGATCCTCGAATACGTGCGGGCGCGCGAGCTCGCGGCCACCGGCGAGGTCGACCCAGCGACCGGGCTCGCGGGTGCGGCCGCCGCCCAGCACGTGCTCGACGACCTCGCCGACTACAACCGCTACGACTGCGTCTCGACGCTTCGGCTACGCGACTGGCTGCTCGGCCTCGCCCGCGACGCGGGCGTCGAGCCGGTGCCCGAGTCGCTCCTCGTCGAGGCGGCCAAGGCCGCCGGCAAGGTCTACGAGCCGTCGCCGCTCGCACTGCACCTGCAGGCGATCGCCGGGCCGCCCGACGATCCCGACCGTGACGCCGACCACACCGCACTCGCACTCGCCGCTGCCGCCATCGACTACCACGATCGCGAGGCGAAGAGCTTCTGGTGGTCGCACTTCTTCCGCATCGAGCAGCCCCTCGAGGCCTGGGAAGACCACCGCGACGTGCTCGTCGTCGACCCCGCCGCATCCGTCGTCGTACAGCGCTGGTACCGCGAAGACCAGCACCGGGTCGACCGGCGCCACCTCATGCTGCGGGGGCGGGTCGCACCGGGGTCGCGATTCAGCGTCGGCAGCGAGCTCTTCCTCCTCTACGAGCCGCCCGCGCCGTTCCCCCGGCAGGGCCTGCGGCCGGGCTCGCGCACCCAGAACTCCGCGCGCGTGCTCGAGGTGCTCGCCGACGGCGTGATCGTCGAAGAGCGCAGTGTGGCGGGCGTCACCTGGAGCGAGTTGCCGATGGCGGTCGTGCCCGGCACGCCGCCACCAGCCGGCCGCCAGCACGACGCCATCCTCGAATGGGCGCAAGGCCTCGCGAACACGTTCCCCGCGGCGTGGCCGGCGAACCCCGCGGTCGACGTGCTGCGACGGGTGCCGCCACGCACGACGAGCGGCGCCGGCCTTGCCGCGCTCACCGCTGAGCACGACTACGTCGGCGCCGTCATCGCGTCGCTGCGGTCGCTCGACGACTCCTACCTCGCGGTGCAGGGGCCGCCCGGCACCGGCAAGACCTACGTGGCCTCGCGCGTCATCGCCGAGCTCGTCGGCCGGCATGCGTGGAAGATCGGCGTCGTGGCGCAATCCCACGCCGTCGTCGAGAACGTGCTCGACGCCGTGGTCGCTGCCGGCCTCCACCCCGACCTCGTGGCGAAGGCGCCGAAAGACGCCCGCGAGCCGGGCCACCACGCGTACACGGCCATCGACAAGAACGGCGTCGCCGACTACACCTCCGCGCACGCGGCATCCGGATTCGTCGTCGGCGGCACCGCCTGGGACTTCTCCAACACCGACCGCCTGCCCCGCGGCTCGCTCGACCTCCTCGTCATCGACGAGGCCGGCCAGTTCTCGCTGGCGTCGACCATCGCGAGTTCTGTGGCCGCGCGCAACCTGCTGCTGCTCGGCGACCCGCAGCAGCTGCCGCAAGTGAGCCAGGGCAACCACCCCGAGCCCATCGACACCTCCGCCCTCGGCTGGATCGCCGACGGCCACGACGTGCTGCCCGCCGAGTTCGGGTACTTCCTCGCCGAGAGCCGGCGCATGCACCCCGCCGTGGCCGGGCCCGTCTCGCACCTGTCGTACGAGGGCGAGCTGCGCTCGCATCCCGTCGCGGCGCAGCGCTCGCTCGACGGGGTCGCGCCCGGACTCACCGCCGTGCCGGTCGAGCACGCCGGCAACACGACGGCCTCGGCCGAAGAGGCGCTCGCCGTCGTCGAGCTGGCCACGTCGCTGCTCGGCCGCGACTGGGTCGAGGCGGTCGATCCGAGCGGGGCGACGGATGCCGCCGCATCCAGCCGGCCCCGGCCGCTCGGGCAACGCGACCTCATCGTCGTGACTCCCTTACAACGCGCAACTCACGGTCGTGCGCGCCGCGCTCGACGCCGCCAGGCTCACCGAGGTGCCGGTGGGCACCGTCGACAAGTTCCAAGGTCAAGAGGCCGTCGTGGCCATCGTGTCGCTCGCCGCGTCGTCGGCCGCCGCGGCGCCGCGCGGCGTGGAGTTCCTCCTGCTGAAGAACCGGCTCAACGTCGCGATCTCCCGCGCCAAGTGGGCCGCGTACCTCATCTACTCCCCCGGCCTGCTCGACACCCTGCCCCGCACGCCCGAGGGCGTCGCGCAGCTGAGCGCGTTCATCCGGCTCGTCGGCGGCGAGGCACGCGTCGCCGTTCCCGCGTCGGTGGAGTAGCGCCCCGGTGCAGCGCGTCAGGCGTCGGCGAGCTTCGCCACGATGCCGTCGATGCGTCGCTGGCGGGTCTCGGCGGCCTTCGCGCCCTCGACGGCGGTGACGTGCGCCTTGCGTGCGCTCGGTGACAACGCGTCGAACGCGGTGCGGGCGCCCGGCGACCCGTCGAGCGCCGCCCCGAGGTCGGCGGGCACCTCGACGGTGCGCGGCGCCGTGTCGAGCTCCACGTCGACCACGATCGGGTCGCCGCCGCCGATGCCCGTCGCGGCACGCTTGTCGGAACTGAACGAGATCATGTACTTGCCGCCCATCACCGCGACGGTGTTGCGGTACTCGAAGCCGTTCACGTTGACGACGACCGGCGGCTTCCTGCCCGCGCCGAGTGCCTCGATCACCTCGGGCGGCACCTCGATGCCCGTGTTGTTGCCGACCTGGGACATCGTCGTCTCGAATCGCATCGCTCGAGTCTGCCACTCCACACCCATGCTGGGAATACCACACAGGGTCTCTACGTACGTTAGGGGTATGACTTCCCCCGCAGCATCCGACCGCTACCCTGCCCGCATCACGATGTACGGCGCCGCTTGGTGCAGCGACTGCCGTCGTTCGAAGGCGCTGCTCGACCGGCGCGACATCGACTACGACTACGTCGACCTCGAGGCGGTCATCGACGGCGCCGACCGCGCCAAGGCGATCAGCGGTCGCACGCAGATCCCAGTGGTGGTGTTCCCCGACGGCACGCACTTCACCGAGCCGACCGATGCCGAGCTCGCCGCCAAGCTCGACGAGGCCGTCGCCGCGTAGCCCGCGAGCGAGGTGACCGGCGTCCCGCACCGCCCGGCGGCGGGCGGCCGCGGCCGGCGGTCTGTCGGGCGGCGTAACAATCGTGCGCCGTGGCCTCGCCCGGCGTAGAACTGAGGCATGCCCTCGACTCGCGCTGCGAAGCACGGCGTACGCCGCTCCGCGAGACGCGGCATGCCCCAGGCAGCCCGGGCCTCCGCCCGCACGCAGGGTCTCCGATGACGCTCACCCGCCTGCTGCCGACGCTCCGGCGCTCGATCCCCGATCCGATCGACGCCGACCTCTGGCCGCACGCGAGCGTCCCCACCACGACCGACGTGCGGGTCGACGGCGTGTCACTCGTGCGCCTCGCCGACGTGTTCGGCACGCCCGCGGTGCACGTCGGACGCGCCGCCGAACCGGGCACGCACGGTCGCACCGCATCGGATGCCGCGCACGCGGGCGTCGTCGTGGTGCGCGTCGTCGAGGCATCCGTCGGCGCCCGCGGCCGCTCGGTCACGATCGATGCCGAGCTCGACGAACTCGCCCCCGCCTGGCAGGAGGCCCGGCTCATCGGACGCGCATCGGTCGCCCGTCCGGCTTCGACCATGCTGGTCACCACGAGCGGACGCACCGCGCCCGCCTCGCTCGACCTGCCCGCCGATCTCGGCGAAGGCGACCTGCTCGCGTTGCCCTACCCGGTCGCGGCGATCACGGATGCTCCGGAGCCCGCCGTCACCGGCCGCTGACTCGCCTCACGCGTTGACGACGTCTCCGTCGCCGCACTCCGCTCGCCCTCTACTGGTCAGCAGAGCGCCTTTCGGGTGCCCCAGAAGGCGCTCGACTGACCAGCGGATGCCGGTGCGGCGCCGACGGCGCCGCCACGCCGCGGCGCGCAGAAGCGGGGCGGGCTCCGGAAGCCTCGGAACCCGCCCCGCCGGCGCCCACCCCTCGAGGGCGCCCCCGCCTCAGTCGGCGGGCGCGAACGCGAGCACGGGCTCGCGAGCGTCGCCGAGCTCGAGCGTGTCGCTCGGTGCATCAGCCGAGGCGGCATCCGTCGACTGCGCGGCCGGCGCGCGGCGACCCCACACTGCGAACAGCACGAGCGCGATCGTCAGGAACGCCGTGCCGCCGAGCAGCGCCGCGGCGATGCCACGCGCCTCGCCGCCGCTCACGGTCACGGCGGCGAACACCGTCGTGAGGCCCGCGACGCCGATCGAGCCGCCGAGTTGCTGCATGCCCTGGAGGAGGCTCGAGGCCTGCCCCGTCTCGTCGGAGGGCGCCTGCGCCATCACGATCGACGTGATCGGCGCGAAGGTGAGGCCCGCGCCGAAGCCGAGCACGATCGCCGGGGCGAGGATGCCGGTGAGGAACGTGCTCGCGGTGCCGAGCTGCGCCATCCAGAGCATGCCGCCGGCGAGCAGCGTGAGTCCCGTCAGGGCGACGACCCGCTCGCCGAGGCGTGCGACGAAGCGCGGCGTGAACTGGTTCACGATGAGCATGCTGCCCACGAACGGCAGGAGCGCGAGTCCGGTGCCGAGCGGGTCGTAGCCGAGCACGTTCTGCGTGAAGAGCGTCGCGAAGTAGAAGAACCCGAACATGCCGGCGGGCACGAAGAGCATCGTCCAGAACGGCACTGCCGTGCGCGGCGCCCGGAAGTAGCGGAGCTGCACGACCGGGCTCGCGTGGCGCCGCTCGATGAGCACGAGGGCGACGAGCGAGACGGCGGCGATCGCGAACGCGGCGATCGTGTGGGGGTCGAGCCATCCGGATTCCGCGGCGACCGTGAACCCGTAGACGAGCGCGACCATCGCGAGCGTCGACGTCAGCGCGCCGCCGAAGTCGAGACGGGCGCTGCTCCGCTTCGTCTCGCGGAGGAACGCGAACGCGCCGGCCACGATGACGAGGCCGATCGGCACGTTGACGAACATCACCCATTCCCAGCCGAGGCTCGTGGTGAGCACACCGCCGAGGATCAGTCCGATGGCACCGCCCGAGCCGGCGGCGAGCACGAAGAGCGACATCGCGCGATTGCGCTGCGGCCCGGGCACCGTGTTCGCCATGAGCAGCACGAGGGTCGACGGGGCGGCGAGCGCGGCGCCGATGCCCTGCAGCACGCGTGCGGTGACGAGCATCTCGGGGTTCACGGCGAAGCCGCCGAGCGCGGATGCCGCGATGAAGACGACCGTGCCGATGATGAGCGCTCGCCGCGCCCCGATCATCGAGCCGATGCGGCCGCTGAGGAGGATGAGGCCGGCGAACGCGAGCGCGTAGGACGTGACGACCCACGAGAGATTCGTGGCGGTGAAGCCGAGCTCGGCCTGGATGTGGGGGAGCGCGACGTTCACGATGCTGGCGTCGACGACGAGCATGAGCTGGGTGACGAACACGACGATGAGGCCGAGCAGGGTGCGGCCCGTGAGCCTGGTGGAGAGTGGTGCGATGTCGATGGGTGGGGCTGCGCTCATTGAGTGGTGCTCCTGGTCTCGCTGAGATAGTGTGGATATCCGGAGAGAGTCTCCCCTTGTCGAATGACAATACGGAGACAGTCTCCGCTTTGTCAACACCTGGTCGAGAATCGACCCGTGGGAGGAACAGTGAGCGTCGAAGCCGCCGCACCGTCGCGGCCCATGCGCGCCGACGCACGGCGCAACTACGAGGCCATCGTGCGAGTCGCCGGCGAGGCGTTCGCCGAGCACGGCACGCACGCCTCACTCGATGACATCGCGTGTCGCGCGGGCGTCGGCCCCGGCACGCTCTACCGCCACTTCCCCAACCGCGACTGCCTGCTCGAGGCGGCGCTCGTCGAGAGCCGCTACAAGCTGCAGGAGCTCGGCGCCCGCCTGCTCGAGGCGGATGACGCCGGCGCAGCCCTCGACGAGTGGATGCTCGCCCTCGCCCGTCACGCGAACACCTGGGACGGCCTCGCCGACTCGATCGCGCAGTCGCTCAGCAACGAGAAGTCGCCCCTCGGAGCCTCGTGCGGCACGCTCGTCGACGCCACCGCCCGCCTGCTCGAGCAGGCGAGGCACCAGGGCGCAGTGACGGCGGATGTCACGGCGCGCGACCTCTTCGTCATGTCGGGCTCGCTCGCCTGGGCGGCCGACCGCGCCGCGCGCGGCAGCGGCGAAGACGAGCTGCCGCGGCTGCTCGCCCTGCTCATGCGCGGCATCCGCTAGCGAGCCACCAGCCGTCACACCCGCGCCGGCTCAGGGTCACCTCGCCACCGGATGTACCCGGCGGACCTACCGCAGCGCGGGCGCGACCTCGGCGGCGAAGAGCTCGAGCCCCGAGCGATCGTAGGCTGCCTCGGGGAAGTAGTGGATCGAGTACCCCAGCCCGAGCTCGCGGCGCTCGGCGAGCTTCGCCGCCACCTGCGACGGGGTGCCGACGGCCGCGGTCGGCCCATGCAGATCCGCCATGTACCTCGCCATCTTCTCCGCGCCGAGGAAGGGCGCGAGTCGCGCCTCGATCGCGTCGAGGCGGCGCGCGACATCCGCGTCATCCGTGCCGATCACGGTGTTGAAGTTCGACGACCGCGTGATCGAGGAGAAGTCGCGGCCGAGTCGCTCGCAGTGGCCGCGCAGCACCTCGCTCTTGTGGGCGAACTCCTCGGTGGTGCCGGTGAAGTTCGTGTACGACGCGTACTTCGCGGCGATGTTGAGGGTGACCTTCTCGCCGCCGCCGGCGATCCAGAAGGGGATGCCGCCGGGCTGCAGCGGCTGCGGCTGCACGATCGCGCCGTCGACCTGGTAGTGCTCGCCGTCGAGCGTCGCGGCACCCGTCGTCCACGCCTGGTGCATGATCTCGACGCCTTCACGGAGGCGGCCGAGACGCTCGGGAATCGGCGGGAACCCGTATCCGTAGGCGCGCCACTCGTGCTCGTACCAGCCACCGCCGATGCCCATCTCGACGCGCCCGCCCGAGATGACGTCGACCGTCGCGGCGACCTTCGCGAGGTAGGCGGGGTTGCGGTAGCTCATGCACGTGCACATCTGGCCGATGCGCACCCGCGAGGTCGAGGCGGCGTAGGCGGCCATGAGCGACCATGCCTCGTGGGTCGCCTCGGTCGCGCTCGGCACCGGCGTGGTGTGGAAGTGGTCGTAGACCCAGATCGACTCGAATGGGGAATCGGGGGCGTCGGCGTGCGCGGCGAGGCCGTTCATCACCGCCCAATGCTCCGACGGGTCGATGCCGACGAGGTCGTGACGCCAGCCTTGGGGGACGAACATTCCGAATCGCATGCGAGCAAGCCTACGTGCCGCGGCATCCGCTCGGAAAGCGCTTCCTGACGTGACACCCGAGACCTGAGCAAGGCTCGGGATCTCAGCGCCAGCCCTGAGGCCGCCGCGCCGCCTGCGGCGTAGCGTCGGCGCCATGAACGGTCAGCACTGCGTCTACACGGCCGCCTCGTTCGAGGCGACCGTCATCCAGACCATTGATACCCGCCTGATCCACGTCACCGGCGAGGGCGTCTGCCCCACACCCGGTTGGCGTCTCGAGCTCGTCGCCGCCAACCCGGGCGTCGTCCCGCACCCCGAGAGCCTGTGGCTCGAAGTGCGCGAGGTCCCGCCGGCGAACCCGCGCGCCCGGGTGCTCTTCGAGACCTCGGTCGAGGCCATGATCGAGGACGCCCACGCCGAAGAGGTCGTCATCCGCTTCCGCTGGCGCGAGGGCTTCGTGTTGCCGCTGCGCGAGCGCGCCACATCGGTGCGCGGCATCCGGACGCTGTCGGGCCGATAGCAGGCGAACCGATCGACGGATGCCCCGGCGCTGCGCCGCGGCATCCGTCGCGTTCCTGCCGACTATCCGAGCGCGAACCGCAGTTCGGCCATGGCCGGACCCGACCACACCGTGCCGTCGAGGTCGTCGCTGCGCACGGTCACGACCTTGCCGCCCTTCGACATGACGAGCAGCGCGAGCTGCGGCAGCAGGTCGCCGGCGTGCGTGCCGTCGCCGAGGTTCTCGCCGGTGCCGTTGCCGGTGGCGAACTCGATGGCGCCGGACTCGTGGTCGAGCGTGCCGTTCACCGACGTGGTGAAGTCGAACCAGAGGGTCTCGACGGCACCGTCGGCGGCGAGCCGACCGATCGCGGCGAGATCACGTTCGACGCGCCCCGCGCTGCCCTCGCTCAGTCCGTGCAGGGCCGACTCGGCCTCGCTGATGTTGAGCCTCGAGAGCTGCGCACGCAGGGTCTCGTCGATCTCGGCGGCGCCGAGGCGGTCGGGGGCTCCGGGCACCGGCGCGATGCGTCGGTGGTTGCGCGCGCGCTCGAGGAACTGGCTGAGCGTCGGCTCGGCCGCGAACACGAAGAGCGGCACGCGCTCGTCGGGGTCGTGCACCTGCAGCACCTGCCGCACGGCGTCGGCGACGCGCTTCGCGTAGATGTCGATCGCGCCGGAGCGGCGGTCGTCTTCGCTCATGCCACGGTCGCCGTGACCGCCGACGCGCCGGTTGCCGACGTCGCCCGGTTCGCGGTTGGAAGCCTCGTCGGCGTTCTTCGGCAGCGACGGGTCGACTTCCATCTGGGTGGCACGGTCGGTCGGCGTGGCGTGCCAGAGCGACCACTCGTTGGCGGAGATGGCGACCGCGTAGGCCTCCTGGTCTTGGCTCGGCGCCCGCAGGAGCTGACCGAGCGTGAAGTGCGACCCGACGTGCAGCGCGTCGTCGAGCTGGTTCGGCAGCACGAAGACCTCGCTGAATCCCGGTGAGACGAAGATCGCCATCGACCGGGCGAGCGAACCCCACAACTGCTGGTCGCCGAGGATCCGCGCGCGTTCGGCGCGGACGGCCGCGAGGTCGGTGCCCGAGGCATCCGATGCCTTCAATTGCTCGATCGCCTCATCGAAGGAGCTCTTCACGGCGACCTCGGCGCGTTCGCGCTCGCTCACCACCGGCGACGTCGACGCGTAGATGGTGATCGCCGGATAGCGTGGACCCGCGAGCGCCGCGAAATCGGACGTGGTGGGCAATTCGTAGTGAACTGTCATACGTTCCTCCCCCGGAGTCGGGCGACAGCCGTGCCGCTCGAACCCAGCCTATGAAGGCATGGGCTCGAGCGACACCCCTCAGCGGCGCACCGGATGGTTCGAGCGGATGACGCCCGTGGGGTCGACGGCGTCCTTCACCGCACGAAGCCGCGGAAGTCGGTCGCCGAAGAGGCGTTCGGCGGGGCGTTCGTGCTCAGCGAAATTGAGGTAGTCGACCTCGGCGCGCCACGGTTCGATGCGAGACAGCAGCCGGCCGAGGGATGCCGCGAGCGCGTCCTCCCCGCCCGGCATCGGGATGCCCACCCCGAAGACGAGGTAGCCGGCGTCGAATCCGGCGACCACGCCCGGCTCGGGGGCGCCGCGATCCGGGGCCGAGGCGTGGGCCGCGTGCGGGGTGACGCCGCCGCCGAGGTGACGGATCTCGGCGGAGAGCAGCGTGGTCGGGGCATCCGGCCCCACCGCGGCGATGAAGGCGCGAACCGCGGCGGGGGACAGGTCGGTGAGGAGCATGCCGTCGCCGTTGCCGGGCACGGGGGCGGGCGGGTCCATGTGCAGCTGCAGGAGCTCGGCGGTGGGCTGCGGATGCACCGAGTCCATGTCTGGCGCGAGGGCGCGAAGCGGCGCGAGCAACTCGTCGGCGCGCGCGGGCTCCTCCTGGATCGCCGCCTCGACGACGACGAACGACTTTCCCGAGAGGAACGGGGGAAGCTCGGGCATCGGCGGGAAGCGCAGGACGCGACCGACCGAGGTGACGCTGTCGGGCACGCCGGCGGTCCAGGCGGCCCAGGCCTGGAGCACCTCCTCGGCGCGCTCGATCGGCCAGAACAGGGTGCCCGCGACGATCTCGGCGATGGGGAACACGCGGAACTCGAGCGCCGTCACGACGCCGAAGTCTCCGCCGCCGCCGCGGAGGGCCCAGAACAGCTCGGGGTCGTGCGCCGCGTCGACGCGGCGACGCACGCCATCGGCGGTGACGAGCTCGATCGCGAGCACCTGGTTCGCGGCGAGGCCGTGCGAGCGGGCGAGCCAGCTCAGGCCGCCCCCGAGCGTGTAGCCGACGACGCCCACGTCGTGCGACGAGCCGGCGAGCGCCGTGAGCCCATGCGGCGCGACGGCCGCGACGACGTCCCCCCAGAGCGCGCCCGGCTCGATGCGGGCGACACGCGCGCCGGGGTCGACCTCGACACCACGCAGCTCGGAGGTGCGCAGGAGGATCGCGTCCGCGAGCCCATTGCGGGCAGCGAGCGGGCCGGCGTTGTGCCCCGTCGCCTGCGGGGCCACCGCGAGGCCGAGGCCCTTCGCGGTGCGCACGGTGTGCGCGATGTCGGCGACGCTCTTCGCGACGACGACCGCGACCGGCCGCTGGTCGACGGCGAGGTTCCACGCGGAGCGCGCCTCGTCCCAGGCGGGGTCGCCGGGGATCACGACACTGCCGGCCAGGCGCGCGCCGAGGAGCTCGAGGGCATCGCGGAGCGCGAGCGCCGCGTCGGCGTCCGCGTGGGGCGGACGGGCCTCCGTGATGTCGGTGACGGGGGCGAGTTGCGCAGAGGGGTGGTCGGCGCGGGACGCAGCGCTCGATCGCGCGCTGAGGGGCACAGGGGTGTTCACGAGTCTTCCTTTCGGGTATCGCGCCGCGGGCCCAGTCGCTCCCGGAGGAGTCGGACGGCCGCGGGATCTTCCCAGCGGCACGCGCGTCGCATCACACATCCAATGCCCGGGGGATCCTCGCCGCGTCAGGGGTGCCCCTCCACCCGTCTCAGGGTTCTCCCGCTGCCTGCGGCGGCGTGCGGGCGGCGTGCGGGCGGAATACCGTGCGGGACGTCGGGGTTGCGATGAGGGATGACTGCCTCCCTCCGACTCTCCGTGCTCGACCTCGTTCCCGTTCGCAGCGGCCAGTCGAGTGCCGGTGCCGTCGCGGCATCCGTGCGCCTCGCGCAGCTCGCCGACCGGCTCGGCTTCACCCGCTACTGGTTCGCCGAGCACCACAACATGCCGTCGGTGGCATCGACGACGCCGCCCGTGCTCGTCGCGTCGATCGCGGCGCGCACCGAGCGAATCCGCGTCGGCTCGGGCGGCGTGATGCTGCCGAACCACGCGCCGCTCGTCGTGGCCGAGCAGTTCGCGGCGCTCGAGGCGCTCGCGCCCGGCCGCATCGACCTCGGCATCGGCCGCGCACCGGGCAGCGACCCCGTCATCACGCAGCTGCTGCGCATCTCGGGCCCCACCGCCGACGTCGACCGGTTCCCCGAGCACGTCGCCGACATCCTCTCACTCCTCTCGCCCGACGGAGCGTCGCTGCGCCTTACGAGCGGCCGGGAGTACGCGATCACGGCGACGCCGGCGGCGACGGATGTCCCCACGCTCTGGCTGCTCGGATCGAGCGACTACTCGGCGAAGCTCGCCGCGTCGCTCGGCCTCCCGTACGTGTTCGCGAACCACTTCTCGGGCGAGGGCCTCGAGCGTGCCCTCGAGCTGTACCGCACCGAGTACCAGCCGAGCGAGGCGCATCCGGTGCCCGAGACGTTCCTCACCGTCAACGCGTCGGTGGCGCCCACCCTCGAAGAGGCCAGGGCGCGTGCGCTGCCCCAGCTGCACTCGATGGCCCGCCTGCGCACGAACCGCCCGATGCGCGCGCTCGAGACCGTCGAGGAGGCCGCCGCGGCGCCACTCGACTCGATCGGCGATGAGCTCATCGCCGGCATGGAGAAGCGCTGGATCATCGCGGATGCCGCGGGCGCGGCGTCCGAGCTGCGGACCCTCGCCGCCCGCCACGGCATCGACGAGGTCATGGTCTCGCCGATCGGCGGCTCGTACGACGCCGAGCCGGCCGACGCCACGCCCGGGCGCGAGCAGACGCTCGAGCTGCTCGCCGGCGAGCTGCTCGCCGGCTGAGTCAGGACAAGCTGGCGTAGACGGCGGCCTCCCAGGGGCCGAGCAGCGCGCCAGGCGCGGGCGCAGGGGCATCCGTCACCGAGTTCGTCAACAGGAGCTCGGCGTCGTGCCAGCGCTCGGTGAAGCCGGGCGCGAACGCCACCGCGTGCTCGGCGCCCGAGAGGTTCACCACCACCAGGAGGCGGTCGGCCCCGAGCAGGCGCTCGAACGCGAAGATCGCCGGGTGCCCGGCATCCGCTCGCTCAAAGCTGCCGTGGGCGACGACCGGCAACTCGTGCCGCAGGGCGATGAGCCGGCGGTAGTACTCGAAGACCGAGTCGGGATGGTCGTACTGGGCGGCCGCGTTGATGCGATCGTGGTTCGGGTTGATGCCGATCCACGGGCTGCCGGTCGTGAAGCCGGCGTTCGGCGAGTCGTTCCACTGCACCGGGGTGCGGGCGTGATCACGGCTCATCGCGCGGAGCCCGGCGATCGCGTCGGCCATCGCGGTGCCGCTGGACACGTCTTCGGCGTAGGCGTTGAGCGACTCGACGTCGCGGTATTCCTCGATCGTGGCGAACGGCGCGTTCGTCATGCCGAGCTCCTCGCCCTGGTAGACGTAGGGGGTACCCCGCTGCAGGTGCAGCATCGTCGCGAGCGCCGTCGCCGACTGTCGCCAGAAGTCGCCGTCGTCGCCGAATCGGCTCACCGAGCGCGCCTGGTCGTGGTTCGAGAGGTAAAGGCTGTTCCAGCCGATCTCGGCGAGGCCCTCCTGCCAGCGGGTGAGCGAGGCCGCGAGCTCCCCCGGCGCGAGCACGCGCGGGCGGAACTTCGACACTCCATGGTCGAGGCCCACATGCTCGAATTGGAATACCATGTCGACCTCGCGCCGCGCCGGGTCGGTGAACAGTTGGGCCTCCTCGACGGTGACACCCGGCGTCTCGCCCACGGTGATGAGCCCGTCGCGCCCGTCGAAGACCTCGCGGTGCATCTCCTGCATGAACTCGTGCAGGCGCGGCCCGCCCGCGTAGTAGGCGAATCCGTCGCCGTACCGGCGCCCCTCGCGCACGGGTCCGTCGGGCAGCTCCGGATGCTTCGAGATCAGGTTGATGACGTCCATGCGGAACCCGTCGACGCCGCGGTCGAGCCACCAGCGCATCATCTCGTAGACGGCGGCGCGCACCTCGGAGTTCTCCCAATTGAGGTCGGGCTGCTTCACGTCGAAGAGGTGCAGGTAGAACTCGCCGGATGCCTCGTCGAACTGCCAGGCCGGACCGCTGAAGAACGACTCCCAGTTGGTGGGCTCGGCTCCCGGTGCGCCGGGCGCCATCCCGTCGCGGGCCGGCCGCCACCAGTACCAGTCGCGCTTCGGGTTGTCGCGGCTCGAGCGCGACTCGACGAACCACGGATGCTCGTCGGACGTGTGGTTCACCACGAGGTCCATGACGAGTTTCATGCCGCGCGCGTGC
Organism: Agromyces ramosus; assembly: GCF_030817175.1. Lineage (NCBI taxonomy): Bacteria > Bacillati > Actinomycetota > Actinomycetes > Micrococcales > Microbacteriaceae > Agromyces > Agromyces ramosus. The sequence continues at coordinate 1,285,951 of NZ_JAUSYY010000001.1, forward strand.
ATCGCAGCGCACAGCTCATCGAACTCGGCGAGCGTTCCGAACACCGGGTCTATGTCCTGGTAGTCGCTGATGTCATAGCCGTTGTCGGCCTGCGGCGAGCGGTAGATCGGTGAGAGCCACACGACGTCGACGCCGAGCCGCTCGAGGTGATCGAGCCGGTTCAGGATGCCGCGGAGATCGCCGATCCCGTCGCCGTCGGAGTCCTGGAAGCTCCGCGGGTAGACCTGGTAGACGACGGCCGACTTCCACCAGTCGGGGGCGGTGCTGTCGGTCGCGGTGGTCGTCTCGGTCGCTGCTGGAGTCGACATGGGTTCCAGCGTATGGCCGGGCGGCATTGTGTGCGAGCCACACGACGCCGTACGGTCGTCTCGTGCCGACCGGGACCCGACGAAGCGTGACCGCTGCCCTTGCCGTGTTGTTGCTGCTCTCAGGTTGCGCGGGTGGCACGGGCGGCACCACCGGTCGGGAGGCGGACGTCGACCTGGTGGGCTGCGATGAGCTGGTGCCGTCCGACGACCTCGTCGCCGCCGCACTCACCGACGTCGCCGGCGTGGAGCCCAGCCCCGTGCCGGCGATGCCACCGCTCGAGTTCGACCCGTTCCCGATGCTCCTGCCGGCCGCCGGCGGTCTCCGCTGTTCGTGGAACGCCGGCGCGCCCGCCGTCGACTTCACGAGCGATTGGGGCTACCTCTCGGTCGAGGCGATTCCGTACGACGGTGATGCCGTGAACGTGCGAGACGCCGACGGCGAGCCGATCGCCTCGTCGACGTCGATCCGGGGCCACGACGCGGTCGCGGCATGCCGGGGCTGGGCATTCGAGTGCGTGGTCGCCGCCTCGGTCGAGGGCGTGTGGATGCAGGTGAGGCTGCAGTGGCCTGCGTTCAACAGCGTGTCGCGATTCGCAGCGGTCAACGACGAGCTCGTGCTCGACCGGCTCGCCGCGGTCGCCGAACCCGCCTTCGCGGCGGTCGCTGAGGCCGGTCCTGAGCGACTCGACTGGCCGGCGGTCACCGGCGAAGCCGACTGCAACGGTATTGCACCGACTGCACCACCCGGCGGGATGCCCGCAGACGCGCTGCCCGAGTTCTCACGGTTGATCGTCGAGGGCGCTGGAGTGGTGGCGTGCGCGCTCGAAGGCGGACGGCTCTACATCGTGCCCGGAGCGGGCGACCTGATGGAGGGGATGCTCCGCGAGCCCGATTTCGACGGGGCACTCGAGCCGCTCGACGATCGCATCGGGTATCCGGCGCTCGGCCGGGCGTCAGGCCCCGGCGGCATGCTCGTCATCCTGACGATCGCGGAGGACGCGTATGTCATCGACGCGGGCGACGCCGTGGCCTACGCGCGCGACATCCTCACCGCTCGCGTCGCCGACTATGCCGGCCCGCAGCGCGACGAGTCGCTGCGGGCCCCGGACATCGCCACCGCCGAGGCGGAGGGGCTCGCGCTGGTCGAGGGCACTGCGGCGGAGCTCGGGCTCACGATCGCCACGACCTATCCACCCGAACGCCGCCGGTGCGAGCATCCCGACGGCTTCCCCGGCGTCGTGTCGGAGGTCGTGGTGACCACTGCTGCGTCGTCGACGCCCGACGAGGAGCTCTTCGAGCTCGTCGACCGGTACTGGTCTTCACGTTCGCTCACGGTGTACCACCCCGACAACGGCATCGCCGCCGAGGGTACTGCCGGTGGTCTCATCAGCACGGTGTACCTGACCGCGTCGGAGTTCGGCGGTGGGCCGAGCATCCGCGTGCAGTTGCCCTGCGCACTCGAGTAGCCGTCGCCGCCACGAGGCTTGTACTCATCGGATGTCACAAGTTGTGTTATACATATGACACAACAAAGCGAGACGGAGCCGATATGTGGCAGCACTTCATCACCTCGATCACCGCGATCACCTTGTCCGACCTTGTGGCCATCGCCTTCACGCTTCCGCTGTTCTCTCTGGTGGTCGCCTCGCTCATCGTCGCGGGCACGCTCCTCGTGGCACGGCTGCGCAGCGAGCGCGGTCGCACCGCACCGCACAACGTTGCTGCGGAACCCGCGGTCGCAGCGCGATACCTGCCCGAGCACCGCACACTCGGCGTCGGCGCCATCGCTGTCATCGTGGTGTTCGCCGTCGAGAACGTCGTACGCGGCTACGTGTTGAACCTCTCGGACATCGTCGAGTGGTGGCAGTACGCCACGCCGTTGTTCGCCGCCGCCCTCTGCCTGACCGTGGTGCTAGGCCTCATCCTCTTCAGGGGAACCACCCCGCCCGAGCAGCCGGTGGTGTCGGCGGCGCGTCGCACGTGGACGAGTTTCGGGTCGGAGGCGGGCCTCCTCGGCGCGGCCGCCGCCTTCGTCGCCTTGCTCGTGACGACCATCGCTGCCGGGCTGGCATCTTCGGCCGATGGGCGCGGCCGGTTCATCCACCTCGAACTCCGCGTGCCGAACGAGGTGATCGACCCGATCCGCCCGTGGTTCTACGGGTGGGACTTCGGCGTGCCGGTCATCGTCTGCCTCGCCGCACTCGCCGTGGCGACCTGGGCGACCCTCCGCAGCAACGCGGTACGCCCATTCATCCGGCCCGACACCGTCGGGGCCGAGCAGGCAGCGCGCGCCGAGGTCGCGTCCGCGGTTGTGCGCATCGCAACGGCCGGCGTGCTGCTCGCACTCGCCGGCGCGTGGCGGTTCATCGCCCGCGCGGGCTCGCTCTCGCAGCTGGTGATCGTCGACGACGGGCGCCGAGACTCCTACGACATGACCTGGCGATACGCGGAGTTCGCGGTCGCTGTCGGCTGGCTCGCTCCCGCCGTCGAGATCACCGCGTTCGCGCTGCTCCTGCTCGTCGCGAGCCGGCCGCGTCGCGTGCGGGTTCTCGCGTCCTCGACCGTGCGAACCGAGCGAACGACGCATCCGGAGACCGCGCGATGACCGCCCAGCCGATCCTGCCGCCGACCGACGAGGCGAGCCCGGCACTCGACATCTACCGCCAGTTCCGGGGCCTCATCGTCTCGGGTCAACTCGGCGCGGGCGAACGACTGCCGACTGTCCGGCAGACGGCGAGCGACCTCGGCGTGGCACCGGGCACTGCGGCCAAGGCATACAAGCTGCTCGAGCGAGACGGGCTCGTCATCACCCGCACCGCTGCCGGCACGCGCGTCGCCGAGTCGGCGGCCGCGCTCCCCCGGTCGGTCGTTCGGCGCATTCGCGACCTCGTGACCGATTCGAAATCGGCTGGGATCGGAGTCGACGACGTCATCGACGTGCTGCGGGCCGTCTGGCAGGCGGAATCAGGCGCCGCAGCCCAGCCGGACGAAACGGGCCCGACGAGTTAAGAACCACCCCATTCCGGACATGTCCTTCATGAGGGCACTCCATGAAGGGATCACTGATGGATTGGGTGGATGAGGTGGTGCGGAATGCTGCACCGCCGCCGCTCGGGGACGACTCGGCAGTTGCGGAGCAGGCTGCGGCCGTCGCGCGAGCCGTGGTCGCGGCGCAGACACGCGAGCGCGCACGGATCTCGCGCCTCCGAGGGTTCCTCGGGGGCACGGCCCTCGGGATCGGCGTTCTCGGCCTCGGCGTCACCGCTGCGACGGCGGGGCCGGCGGTGTTCGCGTGGTTGGGCTGGACGCCAGACGTCGTCGCCCAGCGCAGCTTCGAGCTTGGAGACGGATCCGAACCCGGCCTGTGCGAGGTCTTCATTCGGGTGATTCCCGAGTACCACGACATTTCGAACGAGGAGGCGGATCGGCGAACCGAAGAGGCGCGGAAGTTTCTGACCGGGCACGACTGGGAACCGCTCATCGCATCCATCACAGAGAGCGAGATCCAGACCGCGTTCGCAGAGGAGGTTGCTCGACGCTCGGCGGCCTTGGCGGGCAGCACCACGCCACCACCAGCCACACTGTCCGGTGCCGCGACCGACGTGATGTTCGACCGATTCTCCGCCGAGTTCGAACGTGCCGGCCATCTGCAGCACGGAGTTTCGCTGGAAGCGGCGGCAGGCCCGTGCGGCGACACGAGCGACGGCCCCACGCAATGAAGCGTCGAAAGCGCTCGGCCGCAGCGGCGCACCTGGAGCGCGCGTACCTGGCGAATGCCGCAGACCTGCTCAGTTACTTCGGCAGGCGAGTGCGGGTGGCGGCCGACGCTGCCGATCTGCTCAGTGAGACGTTCGTAGTCGCCTGGCGGCGAGGAGATCGCATGCCCGCAGACCCAGAACAGGCCCGCATGTGGCTGTTCGGCGTCGCGAGGCGAGTGCTCGCCAACGCCGCCCGTGGCGAGGGCCGCCACGCCGACCTCACCGGGAAGTTGCGCGCGCACCTCGAGACAGTCCCGACCGAGCAGGTCGACGGGCAGGTGCTCGATGTACGCGCAGCACTCGACGCCATCCCTGCAGACCAATCCGAACTGGTGCGACTCGTCCTCTGGGATGGCTTCACCGTGCTCGAGGCGGCCACGATCCTCGGGATCAGCGAGTCCACCGCTCGCGGTCGCTTCCAACGAGCCCGCATCCGGCTCCGCGAACTCCTCCGGGAACACCAGTACGAAGGGAACGCATGATGAACGCCCAACCCATCGACCCGGCCGCGATCACATTGCCGCCGACCCAGTCGATCGATATCACGGCCCACTTCCTCAACACCGACCACGAACCCGTCGCGTGACGAGCGATCGCCCGCCGCTACCGGTCGCCATCTTCGTCGTCCTCGGCTGCTGCTCGCGAGCGGCCTTGCGGCGTACGCCCTCGCGGCGCCGAGCGCAGTCTCCCTGGTGGGCGCCTTCGTGCTGCTCGCTCGTATAGCCCATGTCAAGGGGCTCCCCTGCCCGCAGGGCCGCGCGTTAGAACGGAAACGAGTGACACGCACGCTCTTCTCGGCGCCACGATGGCGTTCGGACCGAAGGAGGAATCGTGGACAGCAACACTCCGCTCCAGCGAGCCAAGCAGCCGCGCACCGCGCTCGCAGGGCCATACGGCCACCCGTTCCATCCGATCCTCGTGACCATCCCGATCGGCACGTGGGTGGCGAGCCTCATCTTCGACTTGATGGGCCTCGGCGCCGCAGACCCGACGCCGTTCGCGCTGGGCGCGCAGGTGCTGATCGCGATCGGCATCATCGGCGCGCTCCTCGCGGCGATCTTCGGCTTCATCGACTTCACGGGCATCGCCTCCGGCACTCCTGCGAAGCGGACGGCCCTGATCCACATGTCGCTGAACCTCGGCGTCGTGGTGCTCTTCGCGGTGAACTACTTCGTGCGCGCGGCATCCGATCACGACGAAGTGAACATCACGGGACTCGTGCTGACCATCATCGGACTCGCGGCGCTCGGTGTCTCGGGCTGGCTGGGCGGCAAGCTCGCCTATCACTACGGCGTGCGGGTCGCCGACGAGGGCACCCAGGCGGAGGGTTTCCGCCCCGCCGCAGGTGAAGGTTCCCGGCAACGATGATGACGCAGCAGGCTCCCGACCTCCGGCCGAAGGACCTCGCCCGGCACGTCGTCGTGATCACGGGCGCTTCATCAGGAATCGGGCGGGCGACCGCCCTCGAGTTCGGCCGCCGTAGAGCGAGCGTGGTCGCCGCGGCGCGCAATCAGGCGGCACTGCAGTCGGTAGCCGATGAGATCGACCGGCTCGGCGGCAACGCGATTCCGGTCGTGACCGATGTCAGCGACTTCGAGCAGGTCGCCGACTTGGCATCGCGCGCGGCGGAGCGGTTCGGGCACATCAACACCTGGGTGAACAACGCCGCGGTCTCGACCTACGGCACGGTCGAGCAGATGGACGCTGCCGAGCTCCATCGCGTGGTGGAGGTCAACCTGATGGGCGAGATCTACGGCATGAAGGCGGCGCTGCCCTACCTCCGGGAGTCGGGCGGTTCGATCATCAACGTCTCCTCGGCACTCGGCGAGCGCGCCATCTCGCTGCAGGCCGCATACTGCGCGGCCAAGCACGGGGTGGTCGGCTTCGGCGAGGCGCTCCGGCTCGAGCTGAAGGCCGCGGGTTCACCCGTGCAGGTGGTCGACGTGCTGCCGTCGTCGATGAACACGCCGCTGTTCAACCACGCCCGTTCGAAGCTGGGCGTGAAGCCCAAGCCGGTCGGACGCATCTACGAGCCGCAGGTCGCAGCCGAGGCGATCGTGGCTGCGGCCCAGCGCCCCGTGCGGCAGGTCTACGTGGGATTCGCGGGTCGGCTCCTCGCCGTTCTCCAGCGGATCAGCCCCCGCCTCACCGACTGGTACATGGCCGGCCCGGGAGACGCCGTGGCGGGCCAGCGGACAGACCGGCCGGACGACGGCGTCGACAACCTGTTCACGGCGAGCACGGGGCCCGGCAGGACGACGGGCGATTTCGGCGAACGATCCAAGTCCACCAGCATCTACACGAGGGCGCTCGCGCCCCATCCGGCGATCGTCAGAACGGCGATGCTGACCGTCGCCGCCATGGGGGTGATGGCGCTTCGCCGCGGCCGCGGCCGGACATGAACCAGCAAGCTCCACGCACACGTGTCGAATTCAGAGGTTGCCGTTCGTCGGCTTGGTGACGGATGATTCGGCACATCGATTGGAGCTCACCGATGAAGTACCTGCTGTTGATCTACGGCAATGACGACGCGTGGAACGAGATGTCCTCGCACGGCAGGGGTGCACTGGATGCCGCCCACCGCGAGTTGCTCGCCGACCTCACCGCTTCCGGCGAGCTCGTGCTCTCGAACGAGCTGAGTACGGAAGATGCGAAGGTGGTGCGACGCGCCGACGACCGTCTGCTCGTCACGGATGGGCCCTTCACCGAGTCGAAGGAATGGGTCGGCGGGTTCTACCTCGTCGAGGTCGAGGGCGTGGATCGAGCGGTCGAGATCGCCGGCAGGCTCGAAGAGACGACGTTCTCGGCCGTGGAGGTCCGTGCCCTGCTGCACTGAACGGACGGACCACGAACACAGCGATGCCCCGGGCAGCAGCCCGGGGCATCCGTCATATTCTTGGTGTGGCGCGGTCGGTGCGCCGCTCAGGCGGCGAGGCCGAGCCGGCGCAGGTCGTCGCTCGAGGCGCGCCACTCGTCGCCGTCGGCGATCGTGACCTCGCGCGGGACGCGTGCACCGTTCTGCACCTTGGCGTCGGTCCCGATGCTCGCGTAGGGGCCGATGACCGCGTTGCGGCCGACGACGGCGCGGCGGCCGACGTGCGCGTTCACGCCCACGACGGCGCGCTCGGCGACGATGGCGTCGCCCTCGACCCAGCCGCCCGGGCCGATCTGCGCGCCGCGCTGCACCTCTGCGCCAGGGTCGACGTAGGCCGTCGGGTCGACGAAGGCGGTCGGGTCGACCTTCGCGGTCGTGGCGACGAGGCCACGGCCGTTCACGTGCTTGCGGTAGCGACGCAGGACCCCGGCTTCGTCTTCGAACTCGACATAGCTGATGCCCACGTTCTCCTCCTTCCGGCGTGGTGGCTCCACGTCCGAACACTGGTACAACACCCCAAACGATCCGCGCATTCCCTAGCGAGATGCGACAACGCGAGCGCCGACGCGGGGGTGGCCCTGCACCGATCTCGGTGTCAGCCCTGAAATGCGAACGGGCCAGCACCGAATCAGGGCAGAATCACTTGTTGAGGCATCCTCGACACCGATAGCTTCGCTCCTCGTGCACGACTCCCGATCGAGCACGGCTCCCCGGCGTGCGGGGCGGCCACCTTCACCCGGAAGACCACCATGTCGAACTACCTCCTCTGCTCGAGCCCGATCCAGGGGCACGTCGCGCCGATGATCGCCATCGCCCGCGACCTCGTCGGCCGCGGCCACACCGTGACCGTGCTCACGGGCTCCCGATTCCGCGCCGCCGTCGAGGCCGTCGGCGCCGCGCACCGCTCGTTCGCGGGCATCGCCGACTTCGACGATCGCGTCATCCAGGAGCACCTTCCCGAGCGCGATCACCACCGTGGCATCGGCAGACTGCAGTACGACATCCAGACCATCTTCGTGAAGACCGTCCCCGAGCAGACCCGGGCACTGGAGCGCGCGGTCGCCCGGCTCGCGCCCGACGCGATCCTGGTCGAATCCGCGTTCGCGGGCGTCGTGCCGCTCCTGCTCGACGGCCCCTCGTCGCGGCCGCCGGTGCTGGCCGCCGGCGTGGTGCCGTTGAGCCAGTCGAGCGCGGATGTCGCGCCCTACGGGCTCGGACTCCGCCCGAGTGCGTCGTTCTTCGGCCGCCTGCGCAACCGGGCGCTCAACCTGCTCGTGCAGCGTGTGCTGTTCCGCGACACGCAGCGGCTCGCCAACCGCGTGATGCACGAAGTCGGCCGACCCGACCTCAGCAGCTTCGTGCTCGACCAGTCGCGCCTGTTCGACCGCTTCCTCCAGCTCTCCCCAGCCGAGTTCGAGTATCCCCGCCGCGACCTCTCGCCGAACGTGAGCTTCGTCGGCACGGTGCTGCCGCCCGCCCCCAGCGCCGGACCGCTGCCCGAGTGGTGGCACGAGCTCGACGGCGACCGCCCGGTCGTGCACGTGAGCCAGGGCACCATCGACAACAAGGACTTCGTCCGGCTCGTGCGTCCGACCCTCGACGCGCTCGCCGATCGCGACGTGCTCGTCGTCGTGGCGACCGGCGGCAGGCCGGTGTCCGAGCTCGGCGAACTGCCCGCGAACGCGCGCGCCGCCGAGTTCCTGCCGTACGACCTGCTGCTGCCGAAGACCGACGTGTTCGTCACGAACGCCGGGTTCGGCGGCGTGCAGTACGCGCTGAGCCACGGCGTGCCCCTCGTCGCCGCCGGCGACACGGAGGACAAGCCCGAGGTGTCGATGCGTGCCGATTGGATCGGCGTCGGGGTGAGCCTGAAGACGGGCACCCCAACGGCGCGTGCGATTCGCGCCGCCGTCGATCGCGTGCTCACAGACCCGACGTTCCGCAAGCGCGCCGCCGCACTCGCGGCCCGCATCGACGAGTACGACACGTTCGGTCTCATCGAGAGCGAGCTCGAAGCCGCCGCGATCTCCGCTCGCCGACGGTTCGATTCGCCGGTCGGCTGAGCCGCGGCAACCGTCGCGAGGCCGGTGGTTAGGCTTTCGGGAGAACCACGGATGCCGCGACGCGGCCCCTCCGCCGACCGACACCACTTGGCCGCGCCCATGCACCCTGCACCGCTTCTCGAGCTCGACCGCGTGAGCATCCGCCATGCGGGCGCCACGCGATCGACCCCGGTCGACGTGTCGTTCTCGGTGGCGCGCGGCGAGGTGGTGCTGCTGCTCGGACCGAGCGGTTGCGGCAAGTCGACGCTCACGCTCGCACTCGACGGACTCGTGCCGCATGCGGTGCCGGCCGAGCTCGAGGGCACGGTGCGCGTCGTGGGACTCGACAGTCGCGAGCACCCGGTCGGCGTGCTGAGCGAACACGTGGCGATGGTCTTCCAGGATCCCGACGCGCAGATCGTCACGGGCACGGTGCTCGACGAGGTGTGCTTCGCTCCCGAGAACCAGCTCGCGCCGGTCGCCGAGGTGCTCGCGCGTGCCGAGCGTGCGCTGAAGCTCGTGGGCCTCTGGGACCGGCGGGCCGACAACCCCGATCGCCTCTCGGGCGGCGGGCGGCAGCGGCTCGCGATCGCCTGCGCCCTCGCGATGGCGGCCCCCGTGCTCGTGCTCGACGAGCCGACCGCGAACCTCGATCCGGCCGGCATCGACGAGGTGTACGCGGTGCTGCGCGAGCTGGCCGACGAGCGCGAGCATGCCGTCGTGCTCGTGGAGCACAACCTCGACGCCGCCGTCGACCTCGTCGACCGGGTCATCGTGCTCGACGCCGACGGGCGGCTGATCATCGACGGGCCCGCCCGCGAGACCCTGAGCGAACACGCCGACGAGCTCCTCGCCCTCGGCGTGTGGCTGCCCGTGTCGACGCTCGCCGCATTGCGCCTGCGCAATGCCGGGGTGCGCCTCGACCCGTTGCCGCTCACGCCGTCGGAGCTCGGGGCGGCCCTCGACGCCCAGCCTGCACTGCCCGCGCCGAGTACCGGTCGCCCGCGCGACTCGCGAGCGCACGCAGAGGCCGCCGGGGCCATCCGCGCCCGCAACCTCTCCGTGCGCCGCGGCGGACGACGCGGACCCGTCGTCGTGCACGAGGTCGACCTCGACGTGGCATCCGGCGACTTCCTCGCGATCGTCGGCACGAACGGCGCGGGCAAGACGTCGCTGCTGCAGGCGCTCGCCGGCGTGATTCCCGCACCGGCGGGCACCGTCGAGGTGCTCGGCATCGACCCGTGGCGAGCCGACACGCGCGAACGTGCCCGACGCATCGGCTTCGTGTTCCAGAACCCCGAGCACCAGTTCATCGCGCCGACCGTGCGCGAGGAGCTCGCGCACGGGCTCGGCCTGCAGGGTGCCGACGCCGCGACGGCCGATGCTGCGGTCGAGCGGATGCTCCGCCGCTTCGGTCTCGACGAGCTCCGCGACCAGCACCCGTTCCTGCTCTCGGGCGGACAGAAGCGGCGTCTCTCGGTCGGCACGGCGCTGATCGCGGGTGCCCCGGTGCTCGCACTCGACGAGCCGACCTTCGGGCAGGATCGGGCGCGGGCATCCGAGCTGCTCGACATGCTCCGCGCCCTCAACGACGAGGGCACGACCGTGATCGTCGTCACGCACGACCTGCAGCTCGTCGCCGAGTACGCCAGCCACATCGCGGTGCTCCAGGGCGGACGACTCCTCGGAGTCGGCACTGCCGCCGAGACGCTCGCGGGGCCGCTCGTCGAGCAGGCGGGCCTCCGGCATCCGCCGCTCGCGCGTGCGACGCGCGGCCTCGAGCACCACCCCGCTTGGCATGGGGTCACACGGATGTCCCAGCTGCCCGTCACCTCGGGAGCCGCCACGTGACCGCGGCATCCGTCGCCGTCGACCCGTTCGCCGAGCGGCCGCCGGGCCGCCGCGGGCTCCTCGCGGCGCTCAACCCGCTCGCGAAGCTCGCCGCCCCCGTGCCCGTCATGCTGCTCGTCGTGTTCAGCCGGGGCATCGTCCTGCCGCTCGCGATCGCCGTGTTCGCGATGGTCGTGCTGCTCGCCGGGTCACGCCTCCCGGGGCGGGTGGTCGCGGCGCTCCTCCTCGGCATCCCTCTCGTCGCACTGCTGCTCGGCGTGAGCTTCGGCGTGTGGGTCGACCCGGCGAGCGTCGCGGGCACCGACGCGGCATCCGTCACCCTCTTCTCGATCGGCGAGTGGCAGTTCACACTCGCCGCCTACCTCGTCGGCCTCGCCACCTCACTGCGCATCGTCGCGATCCTGCTGCTCTCGCTCATCGCCGGCGTCACGACGACCGGCCCCGAACTCGTGCGGGCGATGGTGCAGAACCTGCGCGTGCCCTACCGCATCGGCTACACCGCGCTCGCGGCGCTACGGTTCGTGCCGCGATTCGGCCACGAGCTCGAGATCATCCGGGCGGCGCATCGCGTACGCGGAACGGATGCCGGGCGCGGCCCGATCGCGTCGCTGCGACGCATGGTCGGCACCGCGGTGCCACTGCTCGCGTCGGCGATCCGCCACGCCGAGCGGGTCGCACTCGCGATGGACGCGCGGGCGTTCGGCGCGCACCCCACCCGCACCGAGCGGCAGCTCTCGCCGTGGCGGGCGCGCGACACCGCGTTCGTGGCGGCGTTCCTCGTGGCGAGCGCCCTCATCGTGTGGTGGGCCTCGGGCCGCTGACGCGTTCACGCTCGCCCCACCTGGCAGCTGCCCCGCACGCGACGAAGGGCCGGGCGACACGTCGCCCGGCCCTTCTTCATGTGTCCGCTACGCGGCGGGCTCGGTGCCCTCGATCTCGACGAGGAACACGAGCGTCTGGCCGCCGAGGTCGGCCGCCGCGGGATCCGTGCCGTATGCGTACTCCGGCGGGATGGTCACGATGAGCTTCGTGCCGACCTTCTGGCCGACGAGCGCCGAGCCGAAGCCCTGGATGACCTCGTCGGTTGCGAACGCGGCTGGCTCGCCGCCGTAGCTCTGGTCGAAGATCTCACCGGTGTCCCAGCTCGTGCCCTGGTAGTGCAGGGTCACGGTGTCGCCGGCACCGACCGTGTCGCCATCGCCCTCTTCGAGCACCTTCAGCTGGTACTCGGCGGGCGGCGGGGTGGCGGGCAGCGTCACCGTGGGAGCTTCGCCATCGGCGCCGAACTCCACCTCGGGCACGTTCTCGGTCCACTCGGCGGGGGTCAGCGGCTTCTGCACCTCGACGACGTCGACGACGATGACGACGGTCTCGCCGGGTGCGACGCCGATGGTCTCGTTGCCCTCTTCGCCGTAGAGCGTCGAGGCGGGCGCGACGGTCACGGTGCGCGAGCCGACCGGGACGCAGTCGATGCCCGCGAGGAAGGATTCGAACACCTGCGGGTCGCCGACGGTCATCGTGGTGGGCTGCGAGAACAGCTTCGTGCCGGTCGTGCCGGAGAACGCGGAGACGACGACATTCATCGGGTCGCCTGCGACGGTCTCGTCGCCATCGCCCTCGATGGCGACGGTGCGCTCGATCTCGTCGGCCTCGAGCGGCATTGCGAACGTGGCGGTCGGTGACCCGGCGAATTCGCCCTCGACGGTGACGCCATCGCTCAGCGAGCCGGACTCGACCTCCATGCAGGCCGCGGCCTCGGGAGTCTCGGTCGGCTCGGGCGCGGGATCGCCGCTACAGCCGGCGAGGAGCAGGGCTGCTGCGGCGGCGGCGAGCGCGACGGGCGCGAAGCGGCGCAGTGCACGGTTCATGATGGGGGATTCTCGTTTCGATCGAAAGACAAGTCCCACCAGTCTGCACGGTTCTGCTTTCGATTGCCTGAATCCCCGCGATCAGGGCCGATCAGCGCCACAATGGGCGAATGGGGGACACGACGAGGGAGCCAGATTTCGCCGGGGGGTTCGCCGCTGCGGCGGCGTCCTTCGCGGCGCTCGACGATCCATTGTGGGATCCGATCTCGACCGCGGCGGTGTTGCGGGCGCATCCCCGGTTCGATGAGCTCGTGCTCGATGCGTGCTCGGGCGACGGGGCATCCGCCATCCCCACCGCCGAGCTCGTGGGTGTCGGCGGGGTGGTGGACGCGGTCGACTTCGCCGAGCCGCTCGTCGACCTCGCACGCGAGCGGGCCGGTGAGCGGATGCCGCAGCTGCGGTTCCACGTCGCCGACGTGACGAGCTGGGAACCGACGGGCTACGACCTCGTCCAGTGCGTGCTCGGCGTATTCTTCTTCGACGACATGGATGCCGGTACGCGCCACCTGATCGAGCGGGCGCACCCCGGGGGGCGGGTGGCGATCACGGTGTGGGCCGAGGGAGCTCTCGAGCCGTTGCCCGAGCTGCTGGTGTCGGCGCTGCCCGAGGATGCGGCATCCGAGCTCGGCGATCTCACGTCGCCCGCGATCGATACCGCGGGCACGCCCGGCAGCCTCGCGCAGTGGCTCACCGGACTCGGGCTCGTGCAGGTGCGCGCCGAGGCGGTGCAGCGCCACCTCGACCTGACGCCGGAGCTCGCGTGGGCGCTCGTGCTCGGCACGGGACTGCGCCTCGTGCTCGGCGAGCTCGACGAGGAGGCCGTTTCCGGGGTGCGCGAGCGCTACGTCGCGGCCCTCGAGGAGCGCGGCGTCACGTCGATCGACATCACGACGCTCATCGCGGTCGGCCGTCGTCGGGGCTGACCACTCCGCTGGTCAGTGGTGCAGGGAATGCGACGCCCATTCGCTGCACAACTGACCAGCAGCCTCACGGTCCGGTGGCGACCGGACGCGTGCGGTCGCTCGACCACTGGCTGAACGAGCCCGGGTACAGCACGGCGTCGTCGATGCCGGCGATCGCGAGGGCAGCGACCTCGTGCGCCGCGGTGACGCCCGACCCGCAGTAGGCGGCGACGGGCTCGCCGGGGCGCACGCCGGCTGCGGCGAAGCGCTCGCGCATGGCGGCGGGCGGGAGGAACCGGCCATCGGCATCGAGGTTGTCGCCGCTCGGCGCCGACACCGCACCGGGAATGTGCCCGGCGCGGGGGTCGATCGGCTCGACCTCGCCGCGATACCGCTCGGCGGCCCGCGCGTCGAGCAGCACGCCGGTCGCGGGGAACGCCGCGGCACGGTCGATGTCGATCACCGGCATGTGGCCGTAGTGCGCCGTCGCGTCGCCCGGTTCGGGCATGACCTCGCCCGTCTCGAGCGGATGCCCCGCCGCCCGCCACGCGGAGAGAGCGCCGTCGAGCATCCGCACGTCGGCGACTCCCGCGTGCCGCAGCAGCCACCAGGCCCGCGCCGCCGACTGGTTGCCCACGTCGTCCGTGACGACCACGGTGTCGCCGTCGCGCAGTCCCCAGCGCCGCATCGCGGTCGTGAAGGCGGCTTCGGAGGGCAGCGGATGCCTCCCCTCGCCCTCGACGTCATGGTCGGCGAGCTCGCGGTCGAGGTCCACGTACACCGCACCCGGAATGTGACCGGCGGCGAACGCGGCGCTCCCGTCCGGCTGTGCGAGGGTCCAGCGCACGTCGAGCACGACGGTGCGTCGGGTCGAGGCTCCCGCGCGCTCGACGGCGAGGCGGTCGGCGAGCTCGTCGGGCTGGATCAGGATCGGCATCCCTCCATCCTGCCGGTGGATCACCACCGCAGGACCTCATGATCGCGCCGAATAGACTTGAAGCTCGGTGCGAGCGCGAGGAGGGTGAATGATCGCCTGCCTCGCCGCGTTCGCGGCCGTCGCGCTCCTGACGCCGCTCGCCGCGAGGCTCCTCGGTCGGCGCGTCTTCGCGGTCATCGCCCTGCTGCCCGCCGCCGTATTCGTGCTCCTGCTCACCTGGCTGCCCGGCGTGCTGGCCGGCAATCCGGTCGTCGAGGTCGTGCCGTGGATCCCGACGCTCGACATCTCGCTGAGCTTCCGCCTCGACGCCCTCGCGTTGCTGCTCGCCCTCATCGTCACGGGCATCGGCGCACTCGTCCTGCTCTACTGCGTGCACTACTTCGCCGACGACGAGCCGGCGCTCGGCCGGTTCGCGGCGCTCCTCCTCGCATTCACGGGCGTGATGTTCGGGCTCGTCACCGCCGACGACGTGTTCGTCCTCTTCACGTTCTGGGAGGCGACGAGCGTGCTGTCGTACCTCCTGATCGGCCACTACACGGGCCGCAAAGAGAGCCGTGGCGCCGCTCTTCAGGCGCTCACGGTGACCACGTTCGGCGGCCTCTCGATGCTCGTCGGACTCGTCATCCTGGCCGTCGCCGGCGGCACCACCTCACTGTCGGAGCTCGTCGAGCACCCCGTGACGGGCGCCGCGGGCGAATGGGCGATCGCGCTCGTGCTCCTCGGCGCGATCTCGAAGAGCGCGCTCGTGCCGTTCCACTTCTGGCTCCCGGCGGCGATGGCCGCGCCCACGCCGGTGAGCGCGTACCTGCACGCGGCGGCGATGGTGAAGGCCGGCGTGTACCTCGTGGCCCGGCTCGCGCCCGGCTACGCCGAGCTCGAGGTGTGGCATCCGGTCGTCGTCGTGCTCGGCGTGCTGACCATGCTCGCGGGTGGCTGGCGAGCGCTGCGCCAGTACGACGTGAAGCTCCTGCTCGCGTACGGCACCGTGAGCCAGCTCGGCTTCCTCGTGCTCGTCACGGGCTTCGGCACGCGCGATGCGGCCCTCGCGGGCGTCACGCTGCTGCTCGCCCATGCGCTCTTCAAGGCGGCCCTCTTCCTCGTCGTCGGCATCGTCGACCATGCGGCGGGCACTCGCGACTGGCGCAAGCTCTCGGGCCTCGGGCGACGGATGCCGGTGATCGCGACGATCGCGTTCGTCGCCGCCGCTTCCATGGCCGGTGTGCCGCCGCTGCTCGGCTTCGTGGCGAAGGAGGCCGTGTTCACCGCGTTCCTCGGGGCGGTCGCCGCGGGCGACGCGTGGGCCTGGGTGGCGCTCATCGGCGCGTTCCTCGGCTCGGTGCTCACGGTGGCGTACTCGGTGCGCTTCCTCTGGGGCGCCTTCTTCACGAAGCCCGCCCTCGCGCCCACGGCCCTGCACGCCGAGAGTCGCGCCATGGGCATCGCGCCGGGGCTCCTCGCCGCGGCGAGTCTCGTGGCCGCATTCACGCTGCCGTGGATCGAACCGCTCCTCGCCGCCTACGCCCACGAACTGCCCGGCAGCGACGAGTACCACCTGGCGCTCTGGCACGGCTTCGGGCCGGCGCTCGCGATCTCGGCGGTCGTCTTCGCGCTCGGTGCGCTCCTCGTGTGGCGGCGGCGCCGGGTCGCCCGCCTGCAGGCCTCGGTGGCGCCGGTGATCGACTCGGCGCGCGGCTACCTCGGCATCGTCTCGGTCGTCGACCGGGTGGCGGCGGCGATCACGACCGCGATCCAGCACCGCGGGCTGCCCGGCTACCTCGCGATCATCGTGGTGGTGTTCATCGGCGGCGTCGGCGCCACCTCGATCGTGAACACGGCGTGGCCGAGCGGCATCCGCCTCTGGGACTTCCCGGCGCAGCCGTTCCTAGCGCTCGTGATGGGCGTCGCCGGTGTCGCCGCGGCCACCGTGCGCCAGCGCATGACCGCGGTGCTGCTCGTCAGCGTCACCGGCTACGGACTCGTACTCCTCTTCGGCATGTCGGGCGCACCCGACCTCGCACTCACGCAGGCACTCGTCGAGACGATCGTGATCGTCGTGTTCGTGCTCGTGCTGCGTCGGCTGCCGAAGCAGATCGCGCAGCGCAATCCGCCCGTGCACAAGACGGCGCGGCTCATCATCGGCGCGATCGCCGGGCTCGTCATGGCGGTCGTCGGCCTCGTCGCGCTCGGCGCGCGCATCCGGCCGACCATTGCCGAGGGCCTCCCCGCGCTCGCCCTCGAGGCGCACGGCAAGAACATCGTGAACGTCATGCTCGTCGACATCCGCGCGTGGGACACGCTCGGCGAGATCTCGGTGCTCGTCGCGGTCGCGACGGGTGTCGCGAGCCTCATCTTCGTGTCGGGCCGCACCGGCGGTGCCCCGCGTCTCGACGACGCCCACGTGGGCGTCGACCGCCGCGACCGCCTTCGTCCGGTGCCCGAGCCGGCCTGGAGCATCCGCGCCCCTCGCACGAGCCTCGCCGACACCGATGGCGAGTCGGATGCCGCCGGCGAGGCCGCCGAGACGCGGCAGACGTGGCTGCTCGCGGGCCGCACGATCTCACCGCGCAACCGCTCGATCCTCATCGAGGTGCTCGTGCGGTTGCTGTTCCACCCGGCCATCGTCGTGTCGGTCTTCCTGCTCTTCGTCGGCCACAATGCCCCAGGCGGCGGCTTCGCCGGCGGACTGCTCGCGGGCCTCGCCCTCGTCGCGCGGTACCTCGCCGGGGGCCGGTACGAGCTCGGCGAGGCCGCCCCCGTCGACGCCGGGCGCCTGCTCGGCTCGGGGCTGCTGCTCGCCGCGGGCACCGCCACCGGCTCGCTCCTCTTCGGTGGACCGGTCTTCGAGTCGGCCTGGTTCGAGGCCGGGGTGCCGATCCTCGGCACGATCTCGATCGGCACCTCCACGCTCTTCGACATCGGCGTCTACCTCGTGGTCGTCGGCCTCGTGCTCGACGTGCTGCGCTCGCTCGGCGGCGAGGTCGACCGCCAGCAGGAGCAGTCGGGCGACGACGAGGGCGATCCCGGCGACGAGAGCGGCCGCGACCTCGAGCAGGGCGAGGGCCCCGAGCTCGCCCACGGCGCCGAGTACGAGCGGGTGACCGGCCGATGACCGCTTCGCTCACCCTCGTGGTGCTCATGGCCGTGCTCTTCGGCGCCGGCATCTCGATCATGCTCGAACGCAGCCTCACGCGCGTGCTCATCGGGTTCCTGCTCGTCGGCAACGCCGTGAACATCCTCATCTACCTCATGAGCGGTGCGCCCGGCCTCGCACCCATCCTCGACGACGGCGTCGATGCCGACGAGATCGCCGACCCGCTCCCCCAGGTGTTCGTGCTCACCGCGATCGTCATCAACCTCGGCATCACCGCGTTCATGCTCGCCCTGATCTACCGTTCCTGGTGGCTCGCGCAGCTCGGCGACGAGGGCGACCTCGTCGGCGACGAGGCGGAGCTCGTCGAAGACGCCGAGGAGGCGGCCGACCTCCTCCGCAGCTCGGCGGCCGACGACCAGGCGATCAAGGAGCTCGTCGAGGCGAGCGACGAGGAGCCGGGCGACCGGCTCCGGCTCGACGAGGAGCTCGAGCTCGAGCTCGAGGCATCCGCCCGCGACCGAGGCGACGGGGAGGGCCGCCCGTGACCGCCGTGCTCGTGCCCCTCGTGGTGCTGCTGCCGCTGCTCGGTGCGGCGACCGCGCTGATCCTCGGGCGCCATCGGCGAGCGCAGATGGCGGTCAGCGTCAGCGTGCTCGCGGTGGTGGCGGCGATCGCGGCCGTGCTGCTCGTCGCGGTCGACACGAGCGGCCCGGCCGTCGTGTACGTCGGCGGGTGGGATGCCCCGTGGGGCATCACCCTCGTCGTCGACCGGCTCTCGGCGATCATGCTCGTGATCTCGTCGATCGTGCTGCTCGTCGTGCTCGTGTACGCCGTGGGGCAGGGCATCGCCGACCAGCACCGCGAGACCCCGGTGTCGATCTTCCATCCGAGCTACCTCATCCTGTCGGCCGGTGTGTTCAACGCGTTCATCGCGGGCGACCTGTTCAACCTCTACGTCGGCTTCGAGATCCTGCTATCGGCGAGCTACGTGCTGCTCACCCTGGGCGGCACGGGCGAGCGCATCCGCGCGGGCGTGACGTACATCGTCGTGAGCCTCGTGTCGTCGCTGTTCTTCCTGAGCGCGATCGCCCTGATCTACGGGGCGACCGGCACGGTGAACATCGCCCAGCTCTCGGTGCGCCTCGCCGAGCTGCCCGACAGCGTGCAGCTCATGCTGCACCTGCTGCTGCTCATCGCGTTCGGCATCAAGGCGGCGATCTTCCCGCTGTCGTTCTGGCTGCCCGACTCGTATCCGACGGCGCCGGCACCGGTCACGGCAGTGTTCGCCGGCTTGCTCACGAAGGTCGGCGTGTACGCCATCATCCGCACCGAGACGGTGATCTTCAGCGAGAGCGACCTGTCGGTGCTCCTCATGGTGATCGGCGGGCTCACGATGATCATCGGCATCCTCGGCGCGCTCACCCAGGCCGACATCAAGCGCCTGCTCTCGTTCACGCTCGTGAGCCACATCGGCTACATGATCTTCGGCATCTCGCTCGCGAGCCAGCTCGGCCTCGCGGCGACGATCTACTACGTCGTCCACCACATCACCGTGCAGACGACCCTGTTCCTCACGACGGGCCTCATCGAGCGTTTCGGCGGCGCCACGTCGATCAACGGGTTGGCCGGCCTCCTGAAGGCGTCGCCCCTGCTCGCCGTGCTGTTCTTCATCCCCGCGCTGAACCTGGGCGGCATTCCGCCGTTCTCCGGCTTCCTCGGCAAGACCGGGCTCTTCCTCGCCGGAGCCGAGGGCGCGTCGACGGATGCCCCGGGTGCAGCGCCGTGGCTCATCTGGGTGGTGATCGCGGCGGGCGCCGCGACCTCCCTCGTGACGCTCTACGCCCTCACCCGGTTCTGGAACATGGCGTTCTGGCGCGGACGCTCCGAGCTCGAGGGCTACGAGTCGGTGCTGCTCGGATCGGTGCTCGAGGCGCCCGAGGGCGCCACCGTAACAGCCACCCGCAGCACGCCGGTGCTCATGGTCGTCGCGACGACGGCCCTCGTGGTGGTCACCGTCGGCCTCACCGTGTTCGCCGGCCCGCTGTTCGAGCTGTCCAGCCGGGCCGCCGCCGATCTCACGGATGCCGCAACCTACGTGTCGATCGTCTTCCCGGGGGGCATCCGATGACGCACCCCTCGGCGGAGTTCTCGCGCTGGCGTTCGGTCTGGCGCCAGTTGCCGCTGCTCGCCGCGCTCGTGCTCCTGTGGGTGTTCCTCTGGGACCAGGTCACCGTGCTCACGGTCGTCAGCGGCATGGTCCTCGCCATCGCCGTGACCCGCGCACTGTACCTGCCGCCGGTGCTCCTCAGCGGCCGGTTCAACCCGTGGCGGGCACTGCTGCTGGGCCTCCGCATGATGTTCGACGTGACCGTCGCCTCGCTGCAGGTCGCCGTGCTCGCGATCGACCCGAGGTGGCAGCCGATGAACTCGATCATCGCCGTGCAGCTGCTCACCCGCTCCGACCTCGTGACGACCCTCACGGCGGAGGCCATCACGGTGGTGCCGGGCACCGTCGTCGTCGACATCGACCGCGAGCGCGGCCTCCTCTACCTGCACGCGCTCGGCACCCGCACGGAAGCCGACCTCCACCGGGTGCGGCGTGACGTGCTCGGCACCGAAGAGCGCATCGTGCTCGCCATGGGCACGCGCGAGCAGGCGGCATCCGTGCGCGAGGCCCGCCGTGAGCGCCGGGCCCGCGCGAGGTCGGGCGCCCCGATCGAGCACCAGGACGGAGGACGACCATGACCTTCCTCGCCGTCGTCAGCGTCATCGCCGGAATCATGTTCGGCGTCGGCGCGATCGCCGCGGTCTACCGCATCATCCGGGGCCCGTCGATCCTCGATCGCGCCCTCGCGACCGACGTGCTCCTCGCCATCGCGATCTGCGGACTCGGTGCCGAGATGGCGATCAACAAGCACATCGACACGCTCGTCGTGATGCTCGTGCTCGCGATGTTCGCGGTCGTCGGCTCGATCTCGATCGCACGCTTCATGGCGAAGGAGGATGCCTCGTGAGCGCCGCCGAGATCGCCGTCGGGCTGCTCATCCTCGTGAGCGCCTTCCTCTCGATGGCCGCGGGCATCGGCATCGTGCGGTTCCCCGACGTGCTCACGCGCCTGCACGCCGCGACGAAGCCGCAGGTGCTCGGCCTCGCAGCGGTGCTCGTGGCGATCATCGTGCAGGTACCGACGTGGGGCGTGCTCACGACGGCGGTGCTCGTGATGACGTTCCAGCTGCTGACCCAGCCGATGACGGCGCACATGCTCGGACGCGCCGCCTACCGCACCGACCACGTGCGCCGCGACCTGCTCATCGAGGACGACCTCGACCGCGACATCGCCGAGCACGACCAGCAGTGACCTGCACTGGCCTGCAGTGACCTGCAGCGTTCGGCGTCAGCCGCGCCCGACGAAGACCGGCTTGCGCTTCGCCTGGAAGGCGGCGAAGCCCTCGCGGTAGTCGGCGGTGTCGCAGAGCGCGGCCTGGGCGCGGTTCTCCTCATCCATCGCCTGCCACAGCCCGAGCCGTTCGTCGCGGAGCGCGGCGACGAGCGACTTCGAGGCGATGAAGGCCTGGGTGGCACCGGATGCCGCGGCCGCAGCGGCCCGGCGCGTGGCATCCGTCACCTCGTCGGCGGGGAACACCTGCGAGAACAGGCCCGACGTCACCGCCTCGGTGCCCGACATGAGCCGGCCGGTGACGATGAGGTCCATGGTCTTGTGCGCGCCGAGGCGCTCGAAGAAGAGTGCATGACCGCCCGAGTCGAGCGTCGCGCCGAGGTTCGCGAACGGCGAGCCGATCTTCGCGGTGTCGGCGACGTAGACGATGTCGCTCGCGATGAGCAGGCCGAGGCCGACGCCGAGGCACGCGCCGTGGGCGACCGCGAAGGTGGGCGCGGGGAACGAGGCCATGCGCTCGAGCAGGGGTTGCACGAGTCCGCCGAGATAGCCGAGCACGTCGTCGTCGCGGGGGTCGACGCCCGAGATGTCACGGCCGGCGCAGAACGCACGGCCCTCGCCGCGCAGCACGAGCGCGCGGACATCCGCTCGCTCGGCCTCGCCGTACGCGTCGGAGAGCTCCGCGATCGCGGCCGGATCGAGCGCGTTGAGCTTCTCGGGGGCGTTCAGCACGACCTCGGCGACGCCGTCGGTCACGGTCAGTTCGATCATGATGCTCCGTTCAACGGGTCGCCATCGACCCGTTCGCAGGGTACCGGGGTCAGACGTCGTAGTCGACGACGACGCGGTCGGACTTCGGGTGCGACTGGCACGTGAGCACATAGCCGCGCTCGAGCTCGTCGGGTTCGAGCGCGTAGTTCTCGGTCATCGCGACATCGCCCTCGACGAGGCGGGCACGACAGGTGCCGCACACGCCGCCGGCGCACGCGAACGGCACGTCGGGCCGCACGCGCAGCGCCGCGTTGAGGATCGACTCGTTCGCCGAGACCGGGCTCTCGACGGTCGACGACTGCCCGTCGAGCGTGAACTCGATCGCGATGGTCTGCTCGCCGCGCTCGACGACGACGGGCCGGCCGCGCTCGCCCTCGACGCGGTCGGCGGTGTCGGTCGTGAAGAGCTCGTAGCGCACGTGCTTCACGGGGACGGATGCCGCGGCGAGCGTGTCGCGAGCGAGCTGCACGAGCTCGAACGGGCCGCACAGGAACCACTCGTCGACCGTGTCGGGCGGGATCAGCACGTCGAGCATGCGCTGCAGCTTCTCGGCGTCGATGCGGCCCGAGAGGAGCGGTGCGGTGCGCTGCTCGCGGGAGAGCACGTGGTGCAGGGCGAGGCGCGCCGGGTAGCGGTCCTTCAGCTCGGCGAGCTCCTCGAGGAACATCACGTCGCGCGTCGACCGGTTCGTGTAGACGAGCGTGAAGCGCGCCGTCTCGGAGCGGGCGAGCACCGTGTGCGCGAGGGCCATGAGCGGCGTGATGCCGGAGCCGGCCGCGATGCCCACGACGTGCTTGCCGTCGAGCTCGTCGAGGGTGGAGGTGAACGTGCCCTCGGGGCTCATCACGTCGAGCGTGTCGCCCGGCTCGAGCTCGGAGTTCGCCCACGTCGAGAAGCGCCCGCCGAGGTCGCGCTTGATCGCGACCGAGATGCTGCCGCGCGTCGGCGGCCGGCAGATCGAGTAGCTTCGCCGCAGCTCCCTGCCGTCGAGGGTGGCCCGGATCGCGACGTACTGGCCGGGCAGGTACGAGTAGTCGTCGGCGAGCTCGTCGGGCACGTCGAACGTGACCTCGATCGCGTCGTCGGTGAGCCGGCGCACCTCGGCGACCGTCAGCTCGTGGAACCGGGCGCGACGCCGCTTCGTGACGTGCTCGCCGCCGACGGCGCTCTGCAGGAACGCTCCGGCGACGGATGCCGCGCCGGCCAGCTCCGTCGGTGATCCGCTCGCACTCGTTCCGGGCCGCGCCGTGGTCGACCCCAGGTTGCGCGCCGCCATCAGAGCACCTTGAAGTAGTCGAAGGGCTCGAGGCAGTCGCGGCACTCGTAGAGCGCCTTGCACGACGTCGAGCCGAAGCGCGCGAGCTCGCGCGTATTCAGCGAGTCGCACCGCGGGCACTTCACCGCGAGCTGCACCCGCACCGGGCCGGAGCCCGCACCGCGCACCGCCGCATGCCCGGTCGGCGCCTGGATGCCGTAGCGGCGCAGCTTCTGCTTGCTCGCATCGCTCATCCAGTCGGTCGTCCACGCGGGGGCGAGCACGAGGTCGACGCGGACGTCGGCGTAGCCGGCATGCGTGAGCGCGAGCAGCACGTCGTCGCGCATGGCGTCGAGCGCGGGGCATCCGCTGTACGTCGGCGTCAACTGCACGCGCACGGCACCGGCCCGGTCGATCTCGACCGAGCGGAGCACGCCGAGGTCTTCGATCGTGAGCACCGGGATCTCGGGGTCGGTCACGGTCGCCGCGACGTCCCACGCGCGGCGTGCAGCCGCATCGCGGGGCACTGGGCGGGCGACGGATGCCTCGCGCACCGCGCCGTCGGTCATCGTCGCGTTCACCATGACGCCCCCGGGTGCGCGCGGGCGAGCACCTGCATCTCCGCGAGGAGCGGACCGAGGTGCTCGGTGTGGCGGCCGTGGCGGCCCCCGCCCGAGGCGACGAATGCGGCACGGCCGGTGGGCAGCTCGAGCTCGGCCTCGGCGAGCACCGCCGCGATGATCTCGTCGAAGGGCTCGCGCAGGGTCGACGGCAGCACGGCGACGCCGTCGGCTGAGAGGCGTCCGACGAGCTCGTCGTCGTGGAACAGCTCGTCGACGTACGGCCACGTGTCGTTGATCGCGAGGATCATGCGCCGGCGCGACTCCTCGGTGCCGCCCGCCAGGCGGAGCACCCACTGGGTCGCGTGGTCGCGGTGGTAGTCGACCTCCTTCACCGACTTCGCGGCGATCGCTGCGAGCGTCGGGTCGGTCGACTCGGTGAGCGCGCCGTAGAGCTCGGAGAGGTAGACCGACACCGCGAGCTGCCGCGCGATCGTGTGCGCGAAGTCGCCGTTCGGCTGCTCGAACAGCCAGGCGTTGCGCCACTCGGGCTCGTCGCGCCAGTAGGCGAGGTCGTCTTCGCTGCGCCCGGTCGCGGTGCCCGCGTAGTGCAGCAGCGAGCGGGCATGGCCGATGAGGTCGAGGGCGATGTTGCCGAGGGCGACGTCCTCTTCGAGCTCAGGAGCGCGGGCGATCCACATGCCGAGCTGCTGGGCGAGCACGAGGGCGTCGTCGCCGAGCCGCAGCGCGTACTCCGCGGCATCCGCCGACGCCGTCTGCCCTTCGCCGCCGGCCTGCGCGCCGGTGAACTCCTCGGCGAGGTTCAGCTCGTCGACGGAGACGTGACCGTGGGCGTCGCCCGCGTCGTGCTCGCCACTCACAGGTGCTTCACCCCTTCGCTCTTCGTGTAGTACACGGCGTGCCGGTAGTTCTTGCCCGCGGGGCTCTCGAAGAACGCGCCCTTCGCGTCGGGGTCGCTCGTGGTGATCGCGTCGGCGGGCACGACCCAGATCGACACGCCCTCGTTGCGGCGCGTGTAGAGGTCGCGCGCATTGCGCACGGCCATGTCGGGGTCGGGCGCGTGCAGTGAACCCACGTGCACGTGCGAGAGTCCGCGGTTCGCGCGCACGAAGACCTCCCAGAGGGGCCAGGCCTCGGTGCCGGTCTCACCCGGAGTCGACATCACGCCACCGCCCCGGATGCCGCGAGTGCACGCTCGGCCTGCTTGCGGGCGTACTCGGCAGCAGCCTCACGCACCCACGCGCCCTCTTCGTGCGCCTCGCGGCGGCGCCGCAGTCGCTCGGCGTTCGCAGGACCGCGGCCGGCGAGCACCTCGTTGAACTCGGTCCAGTCGATCTCGCTCATGTCGTACTGCTTCGTCTCCTCGTTCCACCGCAGCTCGGGGTCGGGCAGCGTCACACCGAGCACCGCTGCCTGCGGCACGAGCATGCCGACGAAGCGCTGGCGCAGCTCGTCGTTCGAGAAGCGCTTGATGTTCCACGCCATCGACTGCGCCGAGTTCGGCGACTGGTCGTCGGGCGGGCCGAACATCATGAGCGACGGCCAATACCAGCGGTTCACGGCGTCCTGCGCCATCTCGCGCTGCGCCTCGGTGCCCTGCATGAGCTCGAGGAGGATCTCGAAGCCCTGCCGCTGGTGGAAGGACTCCTCCTTGCAGATGCGCACCATCGCGCGCCCGTACGGGCCGTACGAGGCACGGCACAGCGGCACCTGGTTGCAGATCGCGGCGCCGTCGACGAGCCAGCCGATGGCGCCCATGTCGGCCCAAGTGGGGGTGAGGTAGTTGAAGATCGAGGAGTAGCGGGCGCGGCCGGTGATGAGCTGGTCCATCATCTCCTCGCGCGAGATGCCGAGCGTCTGGGCCGCGGAGTAGAGGTAGAGACCGTGGCCGGCTTCGTCTTGCACCTTCGCCATGAGGATGGCCTTGCGCTTCAGGCTGGGTGCGCGCGTGATCCAGTTGGACTCGGGCTGCATGCCGATGATCTCGGAGTGGGCGTGCTGCGAGATCTGGCGGATGAGCGTCTTGCGGTAGGCGTCTGGCATCCAGTCGCGCGGCTCGATGCGCGAGTCCTTGGCGATGAGCTCGTTGAACTGCTCCTCTTCTGGCGTGAGGTCACGCTCCACCACGCTGAGGTCTGCGGGAGAGGTCATCGTCGACTCCTGTGTGTTCGCGGCATTACTAACCGATCGTTCAGTTAGTATATAGTCATCCCCAGCACCGCGGCAACGCCGCGCGAACCGGCCGCGAACTCGCGTGAACTCGATGAGGAGCTTCAGATGACCGACGCCCCGACCACCGCCGATGCACCGGGTCGCGCCATGATGCAGCGCGATCTCGCCTCCGCCGCCCTCGGCATGGTCGTCGAGCGCGACGACCCCGGCATCGCCGTCGTCTCGATGCGCGTGCGCGACGACATGACCAACGGGTTCCGCATCACCCACGGCGGCCTCGTGTTCACCCTCGCCGACACGGCCTTCGCCATCGCCTGCAACGAAGACGACAACGTCACCGTCGCGGCGGGCGCCGACATCACCTTCCTGAAGTCCACGGTCGCGGGCCAGACGCTCACGGCGACCGCGGTCCGCCGCACCCGGAGCGGACGCACCGGGCTCTACGACGTGTCGGTCGTCGACGAGCACGGCGACGCGGTCGCCGAGTTCCGCGGCCGTTCGATCTCCACCAACCGCAGCATCTGACCCCACCGGAGCCCACGTGTCGACGACGACCACCTCCCCCACCGTCTCGGGCCTCGAGCCCGTCACCCCCGGCGAACTCGACCCCGAGGAGCGGATGTCCCGCCCCGAGATCGAGGCGCTGCAGCTCCAGCGGCTGCAACAGACCGTGCAGCACGCCTACGCGAACGTGCCGCTGTACACGCGCAAGTTCGACGAAGCCGGCGTGCACCCCCGAGACATCCGGTCGCTGTCGGATGTCGCGAAGCTGCCGTTCACGACGAAAGCCGACCTGCGCGAGACCTACCCGTTCGGCATGTTCGCCGTGCCGATGGCGCAGGTCGCGCGCATCCACGCATCGAGCGGCACGACGGGGCGACCGACCGTCGTCGGGTACACGACGGGTGATCTCGATCGCTGGGCGACGCTCGTGGCGCGGTCACTGCGGGCGAGCGGCATCAGACCAGGCATGAAGGTGCACAACGCCTACGGCTACGGCCTCTTCACGGGTGGGCTCGGCGCACACGCCGGCATCGAGAAGCTCGGCGCGACCGTCATCCCCATGTCGGGCGGGCAGACCGCTCGGCAGGTGCAGCTCATCATCGACTTCGAACCCGACGCCATCCTCTGCACGCCGAGCTACCTCCTGACGATCGCCGACTGCATGGCCGAGCAGGGCATCGACCCGCGCTCGACCTCGCTGAAGGTCGCCGTGCTCGGCGCCGAGCCGTGGACCAACGAGATGCGCCACGAGCTCGAGCAGCGCCTCGGCATCGACGCGCTCGACATCTACGGCCTCTCCGAGGTCATGGGTCCGGGCGTCGGCAACGAGTGCCTCGAGACGAAAGACGGGCCGCACCTCTGGGAGGACCACTTCCTGCCCGAGATCATCGACGGTGAGTCCGGCGCGCAGCTGCCCGACGGCGAGATGGGCGAGCTCGTCTTCACGTCGCTCACGAAAGAGGCGTTCCCCGTCATCCGGTACCGCACCCGCGACCTCACGCGGCTGCTGCCCGGCACGGCGCGGCCCGGCATGCGCCGCATGGAGAAGATCACCGGTCGCAACGACGACATGATCATCCTGCGCGGCGTGAACCTGTTCCCGACGCAGATCGAGGAGCTCGTGCTCGGCATCGAGCAGCTGACGCCGCACTTCATCCTCGAGCTCACCCGCACCGGCACCATGGACGACCTCACGGTGCGCATCGAACGGCACCCCGACCTCGAGGTCGAGGTGTGCGAGGTCGCCACCGTCGTGCTCGCAAAGCGCATCAAGGAGCACATCGGGTCATCCGTCGCCGTTCGCCTCGAGGAGCCGGGCACGCTGCCGCGCAGCGAGGGCAAGTACCAGCGCGTCTACGACCTGCGAACGAAGTGAGCGGATGCCGCGTGGTCGCCCTCTCGGCGACGCCCAGAGTGCGCGAACGGTCGGAATCCCGGCCCCGAAACGACAACACGAGCACTCTCGATGCACGTGAGTGGGAGACTGAGGGCGATGTCTGACAACGGATCACTTCGACGGGGCCGACCCGGCTACGACCAGCGCGGCATCCTCGACGTCGCCGTGTCCGCGTTCATCGAGTACGGCTACGACGCGACGTCCATGGGCGTGCTCGCCGACCGCCTCGGCCTCTCGAAGTCGGCGATCTACCACCACTTCGCCTCGAAGGACGAGATCCTCGAGCGCGCGCTCGACGAAGCGCTCAACTCCCTCGAGGGGGTGCTCGAGGGCACGGATGCCTCGACCGGCCGTGCCGCCGATCGCCTCGATCTCGTGCTGCGAGGTGCCGTGCACGTGCTCGTCGACAAGCTCTCGTACGTGACGCTGCTGCTCCGCGTGCGGGGCAACACCGAGGTGGAGCGTCAGGCGCTCGCCCGCCGGCGCGCGTTCGACCGCAGGGTCACCGCACTCGTCGAGGAAGCACAGGCGGAGGGCACGGTTCGCAGCGACATCGACGCGAGCGTCGTCTCGCGCCTGCTCTTCGGCATGATCAACTCGATCGTCGAGTGGTACCGCGCGGGTGGTCGTGAAGACGCCGACAAGCTCGCCGACGACGTCATCGCGGTCGCCCTCGACGGCCTGCGCATGCCGACCTCGAACCGCGTCGACGAGCTGCTCGGCTGAAGGGAGCCATCGTGATCGAGCCGATCGAGAACCTGCCCGCCGGCGTCATCGGATTCCGCGCCAGCGGAACCCTCGAGACATCCGACTACCGTGACAACCTCGTGCCGGCGATCGAGAAGGCCCTCGACGAGCACGGGAAGGTCAACGTCGTCGCCGTGCTCGGCGACGACTTCGATCACCTGTCGATCGGCGCCACCTGGGAGGACGCGAAGCTCGTCGGCCTGCCGCTCTCGAGCTGGGGTCGCGCTGCGGTCGTGACCGATCACCACGTGCTCGCCGACCTGGCGACGGCGTTCGGCGGGCTCGTTCCCGGCGGCTTCCGGGTGTTCCGCTCGCTGAGGAGCGTGCGGCGGTCGACTGGGTCGCCGAGGCCGTCGAACGACCGGCGGCCGAGTAGCGCGAGGTCACGCTGGCTTCGTGCCCGCCACCAGCGCGAACGTGAGGAGCTCGCCGGCGTCGGCCTCGAGCATCCGGATCACCGCGTCGGAATCGGCGGAGCCCGATGCCGTGAACCGCGTCCAGCGGAGCCAATCGGCCGCGGCGCCCTCTTGCTCGCGCGCCACCACGTCGGTGAGGCCCGTCTGCTCCCACAGGAACCGCCACGAATCGGCGGTCGGCCAGGCGAGCGCCTCCCAGCCGACGACCTCTCGAATGTGCGACGGTATGCCGCCGAGCTCGCGAAGCTCGCGGCGGATGCTCGGCGTCGCGACCCCGATGCGGCCGCCCGGCGCCAAGACCCGCAGGAGTGCGGGAAGCGCGCGCACGTCCGTGCCGAAGTACTCGTAGGAGTCGATGCAGACGATCGCGTCGAACGCGTCGTCGTCGAACGGGAGCGCGCGGGCGTCGGCCTGCACCGCGTGGACGCGGTCGTCGAGGCCGCGCTCGGCGAATCGGCGGGCGTTCTCGTCTGCGTCGATCCAGAGGTCGACCGCCCAGACCTCGACGCCCAGCTGCTCGGCGAGGAACGCCGAGGTGGCACCGCGACCGCAGCCGAGGTCGAGGACTCGCATGCCGGGGCGGAGCGGGACATCCGCCAGCAGGTCCTCGAGCATCCACAGCGGATTCGGGCCCATGTCGAGCTCGCGGAGCCAGCCGGCGTCGTACTGATTCGCGAGGGGGAAGCGGGGGTGGGTCAGCGCGCCGGCACTCCCGCCGACCGCGGCGCCCTCCTCACCACTCGGACTGGACGCATCTCGGGATTCACTCACGCCTTCAGCGTGGACGCCCAGGTGCTGCCGGTCAACTCGTCGCCGCCGCGCTGCCGTGCCGCGGAAGCTGCGCGGCGTGCCTGCTTCGAGCTCCGGCTCGAGTGGGCGGTCGTCGCCTCGCCCGCGCGCTCGCTGTCGAGGCGCTCGTTCACCACGCGACGACGCTCGAGCTCACGGGTGAGCTGCGCCTCGCGCTCGGCCTGCAGGTGGGGGAAGGTGATCTCTGAGATGAACATGTCGACTCCTGTGTGTGTATACGTCGAGATTCCTCGCTAAGGCGGGGACGAGGCATCCGCTGATCGCCCTATTCCTGCGACGACCTCCGGGCGGGCGTCTGAGGTAGGGAATGAGCGGATGCCCCGCGGCGCTGTAATTGAGGTGAAGCAACGCATCGGGTTCCTCTCGTTCGGCCACTGGCATCCGTCGCCCCAGTCGGGTACCCGCACCGGACGGGACGCGCTCGTGCAGTCGATCGAGCTCGCCGTGGCGGCCGAGGAGCTCGGCATCGACGGTGCGTTCTTCCGCGTGCACCACTTCGCACGGCAGCTCGCGTCGCCGTTCCCGATGCTCGCCGCGATCGGCGCGCGCACGAGCCGCATCGAGATCGGCACGGGCGTCATCGACATGCGCTACGAGAATCCCCTCTACATGGCCGAGGAGGCGGCGGCGGCCGACCTCATCAGCGCGCACGCCGGCGGCGAGGGACGCCTGCAGCTCGGCGTGAGCCGCGGGTCACCCGAGACGGCGCTGAACGGCGCGCACTCGTTCGGCTTCGTGCCGCCCGAGGGCGAGACCGACGCCGATCTCGCCCGCGCGAAGACCGAGCTGTTCCGCGCGGCGATCGCCGGCGCCGGGGTCGCGCCGGCGAACCCGCAGAT
Source organism: Agromyces ramosus (assembly GCF_030817175.1). Lineage (NCBI taxonomy): Bacteria > Bacillati > Actinomycetota > Actinomycetes > Micrococcales > Microbacteriaceae > Agromyces > Agromyces ramosus. The sequence goes on from NZ_JAUSYY010000001.1 coordinate 1,316,471, forward strand.
GACCGGCTCGACGGGGCTGCTGCCCATCCAGCCGCAGTCGCCGGGGCTTCCCGACCGCATCTGGTGGGGCAGTGGCACGCGGGCCACCGCGAAGTGGACCGCCGAGCAGGGCATGAACCTCATGAGCTCGACGCTGCTGACCGAAGACACCGGGGTGCCCTTCGACGAGCTGCAGGCCGAGCAGATCCAGATCTTCCGCAATGCGTGGGCGGATGCCGGATGGGAGCGCACCCCGCGCGTCTCGGTGTCGCGCAGCATCCTGCCGATCCTGACCGACGAAGACCGCATGTACTTCGGCGAGCGCGAGGCGTCCGACGGTCAAGACCAGGTCGGGTTCCTCGACGGCGGCATCGCCCGCTTCGGCAAGAGCTATATCGGCGAGCCCGACAGGATCGCCGCCGAGCTCGCGCAGGATGCCGCGGTCGCGGCATCCGACACCCTGCTCGTCACCGTGCCGAACCAGCTGGGCGTCGAGTACAACACGCGGTTGCTCGCAGCGATCGCCGAGCACATCGCGCCGGCGATCGGGTGGACGCCCGCCGACTGACACAGGTGGTTGCGCCGGCTGACAGGTGGTTGTCGGCCGCATCGGCCAAAGTGGGGTCATGACCCTCGCCGCACCGCCCGCCGACACCGCCGACACGCGGGTCGCCGCACTTGAAGCGCTGCGCGAGCTCGTCGGCCGCGACGACGCCGACTTCCACGACGGGCAGTTCGAGGCGATCGCGGCCCTCGTCGAGGGCCGGCGGCGCGCCCTGGTGGTGCAGCGCACCGGCTGGGGCAAGTCGGCGGTCTACTTCGTCGCGACCTTGCTGCTGCGCCGGCAGGGCGCCGGGCCGACCGTGCTCGTCTCTCCCCTGCTCGCGCTCATGCGCGACCAGATCGCCGCCGCCGAGCGCGCCGGCGTGCGTGCCGTGGCCATCAACTCGACGAACGCGCACGAGTGGCGCGACGTGCTCGCACAGCTCGACCGCGACGAGGTCGACGTGCTGCTCGTCTCGCCCGAACGGCTCAACAACCCGTCGTTCCGTGAAGAGCAGCTGCCCGCGCTCGTACGGCGCATCGGCATGCTCGTCGTCGACGAGGCGCACTGCATCAGCGACTGGGGCCACGACTTCCGGCCCGACTACCGGCGGCTGCGCGACCTCATCTCGCAGATGCCGCCCGAGGTGCCGGTGCTCGCGACGACCGCGACGGCCAACAGCCGAGTGGTGGCGGATGTCGCGGAGCAGCTCGGTTCCGCCGGCGACGTGCTGACGATCCGCGGGCCGCTCGCCCGCGCGTCGCTGCGGCTCGGCGTGCTGCGCCTGCCCGACTCGCCGAGCCGCCTCGCGTGGCTGCTCAGCCACCTCGACGACCTGCCCGGCTCCGGCATCATCTACACGCTGACGGTGGCGGCGGCTGTTGATACGGCCCGACTGCTCCGCGATCGCGGGCACGACGTGCGCGCCTACACGGGGCAGACCGACACCGACGAGCGCACCGAGTCCGAGGGCATGCTGAAGCGCAACGAGGTGAAGGCGCTCGTCGCCACGAGCGCGCTCGGCATGGGCTTCGACAAGCCCGACCTCGGCTTCGTGCTGCACCTCGGCGCACCCTCGTCGCCGGTGGCGTACTACCAGCAGGTGGGGCGCGCGGGCCGCGCGAGCGAGAGCGCCGACGTGCTGCTGCTGCCCGGCACCGAAGACGGCGCCATCTGGCACTATTTCGCGACCGCTTCGATGCCCGACCAGGAGCGTGCCGAGCGGGTCATCGCGGCGCTCGGCGATGCGCCGGTGTCGACGCCCGCCCTCGAGGCGATGGTCGACATCCGCCGCTCGCCGCTCGAGCTGCTCCTCAAGGTGCTCGACGTCGACGGCGCGGTGCGCCGGGTGCAGGGCGGCTGGGTGGCGACCGGGGTTCCGTGGGTCTACGACGCCGAGCGCTACAGCCGCATCGCCGCCGAGCGCGAGGCCGAGCAGCAGCACATGATCGAGTACGAGCAGACCGACGCATGCCGCATGGAGTTCCTCCAGCGCTCGCTCGACGACGAGACGGCGGCGCCGTGCGGTCGCTGCGACAACTGTGCGGGCGTCTGGTTCCCTCGCGAGATCGAGGCATCCGCGAGCGCCTCGGCCGCCGAATCGCTCGACCGCGTCGGCGTGCCCGTCGAGCCGCGGCGCGCCTGGCCCACCGGCGCCGACCGGCTCGGCGTTCCCGTGAAGGGCCGCATCGCGCCCGCCGAGCAGGCGAGCGAGGGGCGGGCGCTCGCCCGTCTCACCGACCTCGGCTGGGGCGGCACGCTGCGCGAGCTCTTCGCGGCCGGCGCGCCCGACGCGCCGGTCTCGCCGCAGGTGCTCGCGGCGTGCGTGCGCGTGCTCGCCGACTGGGGCTGGGCTGAGCGCCCGGTCGCCGTCGTCGCAATGCCCTCGCGCTCACGGCCGTTGCTCGTCGACTCGCTCGCCCGCGGCCTCGCCGAGGTCGGGCGCCTGCCGTACCTCGGTGCACTCGGTCACGCCGGCGGCGGGCCGACCGGACAACCCGGCGGCAACAGCGCCTTCCGCCTCGCGGGCCTCTGGGATCGCTTCACCGCCGATGGCCTCGATGTGCCCTCGGGCGGCGTGCTGCTCGTCGACGACCAGGCCGACAGTCGCTGGACCCTCACCATCGCGGCTCGCACCCTCCGCCAGGCGGGCACCACCGAGGTGTTGCCGTTCGTGCTCGCGCTGCGCGGCTGACGCGTGCGTGAGTGGCAACATGACCAGAAGAAGATGGGTCGTCGCGATCGTGACGGTCGTGCTCATCGCTGCGCTGATCGTGCTCTACTCGCTCGGACTCCTCGGGAACACGCCCGTCGCGGCTCCCGCCCCGGCGAGTCGCTGGCTCTCGAGCGGCGCATCACGCTGACACCCGGCCAGGGCTTCAAGATCTCGAAGGATCAGTCGAGATCGCATCCCGACCGCAGCCCCCAGAGCTGAAGCGCGAGACCACTCGGCCGTTGGTAGCCGATGGTCACCAAGGCGACGGGCGGTCGTTGTCGCGCTCGCCATCGTCGGGGAAGTGCGGCAACTCGGAGCCACCCGCGCGGACGCACAGCCACCGCAGTTGCTCCGGGCTGTCGGGGGCGCAGCGCCAGGTGCGCCACACGCCCTGGCCGACGCGCACGACGCTGCCGGCACCGACGTCGACGACCTCATCGTCGAGGCCCATCTGCCCCCGTCCGCCGAGGAACACGTACACCTCTTCGATGCGGGCGTGCGTGTGCCAATAGCCCGCCTCCTCGCCCGCCTCGAGCGCGTTCGCCGACATGCCGATGTACTGCATCGTCAGGTCATGGTCGACGATCCGCCGGCCATCGCGCGAGCTCTCGGGGCGGAAGCCGCCGTAGTGGGCCCGCCACTCGTCGAGCCCGCCCATCTCCAGAACTTCGTAGTCACTCACGACGTCAGGCTACCGGCCGGCGCGAGCTCCTTCGCCACGAGGGTGAGCACGTCGTACGACGCCACGAGCTCGTCGTTCTGGTTGCGCAGCACCGCGTCCCAGCGCACCTCGCCGTACTCGTCGGTCTCGCGCGGCGTGATCTGCTTCGCGGTGAGCTCCACGCGGATCGAGTCGCCCGGCGACACCGGCGTCACGAACTTGAGGTTCTCGAGGCCGGAGTTCGCGAGCACCGGCCCGGGCGCGGCATCGACGAAGAGTCCGGCGGCCCACGACACGAGCAGATAGCCATGCGCGACGCGGCCCGGGAAGAACGGATTCGCGGATGCCGCTTCCTCGTCCATGTGGGCGTAGAACGTGTCGCCCGTGAACGCCGCGAACGTCTCGATGTCTTCCAGGGTCACCGTGCGCGACTCCGAGACGATCTGGTCGCCGATGCGAAGCTCGGCGAGCGACTTGCGGAACGGATGCTCCCCGCCGGGCTGCGAGGCCGCGCCCGCGTGCCACACGCCCGTGAGCGCCGTGAGCATCTCGGGCGAACCCTGCACCGCGGTGCGCTGCATGTGGTGCAGCACCGCGCGGATGCCGCCGAGCTCCTCGCCGCCGCCGGCCCCGACCGGGTCCGCCGTGCACGAGGTTCGGCAGTGGCGAGCCGTGACCGGTCGACGAGCGGGCGTCGTCTCGGTCGAGGAACAGCACGCGCCCGTTGTACGCCGCGATTCCACCCGCGAGCGCGACGGCGACCGCGGGGTCGTGCGTCGCGACGCTCGTCACGAGCGATCCGCCGCCCCGTGCGACGAGCGCGACGGCTTCGTCGAGGGAGCCGTAGCCGATGATCGATGCGACCGGGCCGAACGCCTCGACCTCGTGCAGCGCCGGGCTCGCGGCATCCGTGAACCGAAGCAGCATGGGCTCGACGAAGGCGCCGTCGGATGCCACGCCCGTGACGCCCTCGGCGAGCGTGACGCCCGGGGCATCCGTCGAGCCGATCACGAGTTCGCCGCCCGCCGCCTGGAGCTTTCCCACCTGGCGCAGCACCTCGTCGCGCTGGGTGAGCGAGGCGAGCGGGCCCATGGTGACGCCCTCGGCGCGCGGGTCGCCGACCACGACGCGCTCGGCGATGCGGGCGCGCACGGCATCGACGACCGAGTCGACGGATGCCTCGGGCACGATCGCCCGGCGAATGGCCGTGCACTTCTGGCCCGCCTTCGACGTCATCTCGACCACGAGCTGCTTCACGTACGCGTCGAACTCGGGAGTTCCCGCGACGGCGTCGGTGCCGAGCACCGAGGCGTTGATCGAGTCCGTCTCGACGGTGAACCGCACGCCGCCCGTCTGCACCGACGGGTGCTGCCGCAGCTTCTCGGCGGTCGACGCCGAACCCGTGAACGCGACGAGGTCGCCGAGCCGCAGGTGGTCGAAGAGGTCGGGCACACTGCCCGAGACGAGTTGCAGCGAACCCTCGGGCAGCAGCCCCGACTCGTCGAGGATGCGCACGAACGCCTCGGCGAGGTAGCCGGTGGGCGTCGCGGGCTTCACGAGCGTCGGCACGCCCGCGAGGAATGCGGGGGCGAACTTCTCGAGCGAACCCCACACCGGGAAGTTGAACGCGTTGATCTGCACGGCCACTCCGGGCAGGCGGGTGTAGATATGCCGTCCGAGGAATGAGCCGTCCTTCGAGAGGTTCTCGACCGCCCCGTCGATGTAGACCATCGAGTTCGGCATCTCGCGGCGGCCCTTCGACGAGTAGGTGAAGAGCACGCCGATGCCGCCGTCGACATCGACCCAGGAGTCCTGCTTCGTCGCACCGGTGCGCGCCGAGATCTCGTAGAGCTCCGCCTTCCGCTCGGTCAGGGCGAGCGCCATCTGCTTGAGCGTCACGGCGCGCTGGTGGAACGTGAGCTTCCCGAGTGAGGCCTGCCCCACGGTGCGGGCGTACTCGAGCGCGGCGCCGAGGTCGAGTCCCTCGGTCGACACTCTGGCCACGAGGTCGCCGGTCGACGCATCGCGCACCTCGGTCGCGGATGCGGCAGCGGCGGCATCCGGTGTCCACCACTCGCCGTTCACGTAGCTCGGCAGGATCTCGTTCATCGTTCGTTCCTTCTCGTCGTCGTGATGTCGCGCGTCATCCCGCTGGTCAGCGTCGCCAGGTCAGCGAGTGGGCGAAGTCGGCTGGGCCAACTGCCGCCCGACCGCCAAGATCGCCCACTCGCGAACTCGCGTGGCGTCGGATGCCGCAATGACACGCTCACGGAGCATCCCACAGGTAGAAGCCCTCACCGGTCTTGCGCCCGAGCTTGCCCTCGGCGACCATGCGGCGCAGCAGCGAGGGCGGGGCGAAGCGCTCGCCGAGCGTGTTCGAGAGGTACTCGGCGATGCCGAGTCGCACGTCGAGGCCGACGATGTCGGTGAGACGCAACGGCCCCACCGGATGCTTGTATCCGAGCGTCATGGCCGCGTCGATGTCCTCCGCCGAGGCGACCCCCTGCTCGAGCATGCGGATCGCCTCGAGCCCGAGCACGACGCCGAGCCGCGACGACGCGAAGCCCGGGGCATCAGCGACGACGATCGGGGTCTTGCCGATCGCGTGCACCCACTCCCGCGCCTCGATCATGAGCGACCCCTCGGTGCCGTCGCCGCGAACGAGCTCGACGAGCGTCGACGCCGGCACCGGGTTGAAGAAGTGCATGCCGAGGAAGCGGCCGGGCCGATCGAGCAGTGCGGCGAGCTGGTCGATCGAGATCGACGAGGTGTTCGACGCAAGCGCGGCGCCGGGTGCGAGCACCGATTCCACGCGGGTGAGCGCGTCGATCTTGAGCTCGAGGTCTTCGGGCACCGCCTCGACGACGAGGTCGCAGCGGGCGAAGTCGCCGACGTCGGTGCTCGTGGCGAACCGTGCACCGATGGCGGCGGCATCTTCGTCGGCGGTGCCGCGGGCGACGGATGTCTCGACGGACTCGAGCACACGCGACGACGCCGCTCCCGCGGCATCCGCGTCGCGCTCGACGACCGTCACGCGAGAGCCGGCGAGCAGGAACGCATGCGCGATGCCCGCACCCATGCGCCCACCCCCGAGCACGCCGACGTCGGCGGGCGCGCCTGTTGCCGTGTTGCTCACTTGTGCTTCCTCTCGAGGAACTCGGTCATGCGCCGGAACTTCTCGGGGCTCTCGAACAGCTCGGCCTGCGCCTCGAGGTCGATCGCGGGGTGCGCCTCGCGCGGGGCGCGGAACACCCGCTTCGTCGCAATGGTCGCGGCCTTGTCGTTGCGGCTCACGCTGTCGGCGATCGCGTGGGCGGCGGGCAGCAGCTCATCGGCGGGATGCAGCGCGCTCACGAGTCCGATCTCGAGCGCCTCGGCGGCGGCGACGGTTCGGCCCGTGAGCAGCAGCTCGATCGCGCGGGCGTCGCCGACGATCTCCTTCAGGCGCCAGCTCGCGCCCGCGGCGGCGATGATGCCCAGGCCGGTCTCGGGGTTGCCGATCTTCAGCGACGGAGTCGCGATGCGGATGTCGGCCGCGTACGCGAGCTCGGCGCCGCCGCCGAGCGCGTATCCGTCGAGCGCGGCGATGACGGGCATCGGCAGCAGTGCGATGCGAACGAACGCGTTGGCGTTGATGCCCTCGCGCGCGTCTGCGGCTCGGCGCTCTCGCAGTTCGGCGATGTCGGCGCCCGAGGCGAACACTCCGCCCGCACCGGTCAGGATGAGCGTGCGTGGGATCGCCTCGAGCTCGGCGCACAGCAGGTGCAGCGCGTCGATCGTGGCCTGGTCGATGGCGTTGCGCACTGCGGGGCGGTTGAGGGTCACGATGACCCGGTCGTCGCGCCGCTCGACGAGCAGCGCCGAGTCCGTGGCATCCGTCACGCTTGCTCGTTCGATCATCAGACGCGCTCCACGATGAGCGCGGTGCCCTGGCCGACGCCGACGCACATCGTCGCGAGCCCGTAGCGCGACTGCTCGCGCTCCATGCGGCCGAGCAGCGTCACCACGAGGCGGGCCCCCGACGAGCCGAGCGGATGTCCCAGCGCGATCGCCCCGCCGTCGGCATTGACGCGCGACTCGTCGAGCCCGAGCCGCCGCATCACCGCGATCGACTGGGTCGCGAACGCCTCGTTGAGTTCGATCGAACCGATCTCGTCGAGGTCGATGCCGGCGCGTTCGAGCGCCTTCTCGGTGGCGGGCACGGGCCCGAGCCCCATGATCTCGGGCGCGATGCCCGAGCTGGTGCCCACGACGACGCGGGCCCGCGGCGTGAGCCCGTAGCGCTCCACCGCGGCACCGCTCGCCACCAGGATCGCGGATGCCCCGTCGTTCAGCGCGCTCGAATTGCCCGCCGTCACGACCGAGCCGCCGGGCACGACCGGTCGCAGCCCGGCGAGCACCTCGAGGGTGGTCTCGGGGCGCGGCCCCTCGTCGACGAGCACCTCGCCGCGCGCGGTGGGCACGCCGACGATCTCGTCGTCGAAGCGCCCGGCCGCGATGGCCGCTGCCGCCCGCTGTTGCGAGCGCAGCGCGAATGCGTCGGCCTCTTCACGCGTGATGCCGTCGACGCGGGCGACCTCTTCGGCTGTCTCGGGCATCGAGTAGGTCGCCTTGTCGCGCGCGAGCAGCTCGGGGTTCGGGAACCGCCAGCCGATCGACGTGTCGTGCGTGGCTCCGGGCCGCCCCCAGGCCTTCTCGGGCTTCGCCTGCACCCACGGCGCGCGCGTCATGGACTCGACGCCGCCCGCGACGATGAGATCGGCGTCTCCCGCGCGAATCGCCTGGGCGGCCATCGTGATCGCCGACATGCCGGAGGCGCACAGGCGGTTGACCGTGATGCCGGGGATCTCGTCGGGAAGCCCGGCGAGCAGCACCGCCATGCGCGCGACGTTGCGGTTGTCTTCGCCCGCTTGGTTCGCGGCGCCGAGGATGACCTCGTCGATCGCACCGAGCTCGCCTGCGAGGTCGAGCTCAGCACGCCGCACGAGCTCACCGACGACGAGCGCCGCGAGGTCGTCGGGCCGCACGCTCGCAAGGGCACCGCCGTAGCGGCCGACCGGCGTGCGTACGCCGCCGACGAGATAGGCCTCCGCCATGGTTCACTCCTGACCGCACTGTCTGTGGTGGAACGCTGCACCCAGCGTAGGCGGGGGCTCGCGGCATCCGTACGATCGGAATTCCTGACCGACCGTTCAGGTAGTAATTATGGCAAACGGATGCCCCGTGCGCCACCCGACACGGCTCAGCGGGCTCGCGCGACGATCGCCTCGGCGATCTCGGTCGCGTGCGATCCGTCTGACACCTGCACCGCGTCATCGCCGACCGCGAGGATCACCGTGCACCACCCGCCGTTCGGGGAGCACCATTCGAGCGCGGTGGAACCGCCGATCGTGGCGACGGTACCGCCGACGGGCACCTCGCGGCTCGCGGCGAACTCAGCCACGAGCCACGCCGCGCCCGGTGCGACGACGACCGACGTCGGCGGGCCTTCGGGCGCCATGGCGTTGCAGTTCAGGAACCCCGCACGCGCCTGGGCGAACGACCGGAGGAAGGCGAGCTCGCGCTCGGTCAGCGCGGGTACCTCCCACGCGGCCGGGTTTCCGGTCAGCTCGGCGAGGTCGGCCGCGGGAAGCACGGCTTCGCAACTCGTGGGCGCCGCGGACGCCGCGACCACGTGCGACCACGCGAGACGCTCGGGCTCGGCGGTCGTGAGCGCCGAGAATGCCGCCGCCGCCGCCACGTCGAGGCCGGCAAGCGTCTGCTCGTCGGTCAGGTCGGCGAACCGCGTGCCGTCGCTTCGGAAGCCATCGGCGCGCGACCCGTCGGTGCGGAGGCGGACGATCGTCCACGTGCCGGCGACCGGCGCGGAGATCGTGCAGCCCGCCTGGCCGCACGCCGCCGCCGCCGCGACCCCGGCGACGGTGCGGTTCGGCTCGATCGTTCCGTCGCCGTAGTCGTGACCGTGCCACGCATCGGCGGCGTCGGGCAGCACGTCGACCACGAGATACGTCGCCGAATCGCCCACCCGCCAGCTGCAGCTCACTCCGCCCGCCGCCATCACCGCCCACTCGTACAGGTTCCACAGCGGCATCGACGACTCGGTCGCTGGTGCGGGGGGCTCGCTGGCCGAGAGTGCCGCCGCCACCTCCGACGGCGGCACGAGTTCGTTGCACGACAATGGTGCCGGTGCGGCCGCTTCGACGGGCGCCGCCGTCGGCGTCGGTGCCGCGGTCGGTGCCGGCGCGGGCGCGGTGCATCCGCTGAGCAGGACGAGAAGGGCCGCGGCGATGCCGCCGGTCACGAGACGCATGGCGCGATCATAGTGGGCCCGCCTGCCGCAGGAACTCAGGGCGCACACGGTGGACGACGAAGGCCCGCGTCCGTGAGGACGCGGGCCTTCGTCGCGTTCAATGCGAGCGGATGCCTCAGGCGGCAGGCGACTCGTCGGCGGCGGCCTCGGCCGCTTCGACGACCTCGTCCACCGTCATCTCGACGACCTCGACGGTCTCGACCTCGGCGACGAACTCCACCGACTCGCCCCAGACGTCGTCGCCGAGCGCGACGCGCTCGAAGTCGACGTCGATCTCGGCGCGGCCGAGCAGGTCGGTCATGCGGCGCTGGCGGTTGCCGGGGATGAGCGTGACGACGCGTCCCTCCTTGCCGGCGCGGCCGGTGCGGCCCGAGCGGTGCAGGTACGTCTTGTACTCGTCGGGTGCGTCGGCCTGGATCACGAGGTCGATGTCATCGACGTGGATGCCGCGGGCTGCGACATCCGTCGCCACCAGCACGTTCACCCGGCCCGAGGTCAGCTGCTGCAGGTTGCGCGTGCGGCGCGACTGGTTCAGGTCACCGTGGAGAGCGACGGCACGGATGCCGTAGTCCTCGAGGTGCCCGGTGAGGTCTTCGGCGAACGCCCTGGTGCGGGAGAAGACGAGGGTCTTGCCCTCGCGGTTCGCGAGCTGGGCGACGATGTCGCGCTTCTCGCGGTTCTCGATGACGAACACGCGGTGCTCGATCGTCGACGATGCCTGGTCTTCGCCGGCGACCTCGTGCACGGCCGGCTCGACGAGGAACTCGTTGACGAGCGTCGCGACGCCCTGGTCGAGCGTCGCCGAGAAGAGGAGCTTCTGGCCGCCGTCGGCGGTGCGGCGGAGGATGCGCTGCACCGGCTCGAGGAAGCCCAGGTCGCACATGTGGTCGGCTTCGTCGATGACGGTGATGACGACCTCGGAGAGGTCGAGTCGACGCTGCTCGATGAGGTCTTCGATGCGACCCGGCGTGCCGATCACGATGTCGACGCCGCGCTGGAGCGCGCCGACCTGGCGAGCCTGGGGCACGCCGCCGTAGATCTGCGTGGTGAAGAGGCCGACGCTCTGCGCGATGGGCTGCACCGTGCGGTCGATCTGCAGGGCGAGCTCGCGTGTCGGCGCGAGGATGAGGGCGCGGGGCTTGCGGCCCATCTGGCGCTTGCCGCCGGCCTTGCCGGACTCCGCCCAGAGGGTCATGAGGCGCTCGACGGTGGGGGCACCGAAGGCGATGGTCTTGCCGGAGCCGGTCTTGCCGCGGCCGAGCACGTCGCGACCCTCGAGCACGGCCGGGATGGTCGCCGCCTGGATCGGGAACGGCGACTCGGCGCCGAGCTCCTTGAGCACGCGAACGACGTTGCCGCCGAGCCCGAGGTCGGCGAAGCTCACGCCATCGACCTCGGTCGCCTGGATGGCGTCGGCTTCGAGGCGCTCGAGCACGACGTCGTCGTTCGGCGAGAAGCGGTGGCCCTGCTCCTTGGCCGGGTAGAAGTCGGACTCGCGGCGGCCGGAGTCCTTGAAGCCGGGGCGATCGACGTCACGGCGGGGCGCGCGGTCGTCACGGTCGTACGAACGGGGTGCGCGGTCGTCACGGTCGTACGAACGGGGTGCGCGGTCGCTGCGGTCGAACGAACGCGCGGGGCGCTCGTTGCGGTCGAAGGTGCGAGCCGGGCGCTCGGTGCGGTCGTAGGAACGGGCCGGACGGTCGCCCTGGTCGGCGCGACGGGGTGCACGGTCGTCACGGTCGAAGGAACGAGCCGGACGCTCGGTGCGATCGTTGCGGTCGTACGAACGCACGGGGCGCTCGGTGCGGTCGTTGCGGTCGAACGAACGAGCAGGACGCTCGGTGCGGTCGTACGAACGCGCCGGGCGCTCGTTGCGGTCATTGCGGTCGTACGAACGCGCCGGGCGCTCGTTGCGGTCACCGGTGCGGGGCGCACGATCGTCGCGATCGGAGGAACGTGCGGGGCGCTCGTTGCGGTCACCGGTACGGGGAGCACGGTCATCGCGATCGTGAGAGCGCGCCGGGCGGTCGTTGCGGTCGTACGAACGCGCGGGGCGGTCGTTGCGGTCACCGGCGCGAGGCGCACGGTCATCACGGTCATACGAACGCGCCGGGCGGTCGTTGCGGTCGTACGAACGCGCGGGGCGGTCGTTGCGGTCGTACGAACGCGCGGGGCGGTCGTTGCGGTCGTTGCGGTCGTACGAACGCGCGGGGCGCTCGCTCGACTGGCCGGCGTCGCGTCCGTCGCGGTCGCCGCGGTGTGCAGTACGACCGGCTGCGACACGCTCGTCGGCCGACCAGCGCACCTTGCGCGGGCCGTCGGCGGGCTCGGGGCGGTAGCCGCGGTGGCCCTCGCTGCGCGAGCCGGGCTTGGACGATCCGGCACGTGCCGGGCCGCCCTTCGAGCCGCCCTTCGCGTACGAGGGATCGAAGTTCTTCGCCGGGCGTCCGCCGGCGGGCTTCTTGTTCTTGGGCATGGTCGTGCTTCCTGGGTTACTTCAAGTACATGGCAGCACCACTGCTGGCGCAGCACACTGAGAACCCGGAACATCGTCGACCGGGGCCGTTCACATACAGTGACTATCCGAGGCAGTTCGCCCCGAAACCGGCCCTTTGGACTCACAAACCCATCCGCGCACAGCGCGGTGTCCAGAACCGACTCGGCAACACTACCGGAATTCGGCTGGGAAAGCGCCCTACGGATGCCTCGGATGCAACCCTGAGACGGGAGCGAGTCGAAAGCGTAGCGTCGAATGCGAGCAAAGGAGCAGCAATGACCGATCCGAACCTTCCGAACCCTGACCCCACCATGCCACCGGCAGACCCGACGACGCCGCAGCCCGCTGAACCCGGGCCGGCAGGACCCGGGGAGCCGCTCGCGCCCAATCCGACGGAGCCGCCCGCCCCGCACCCGGAGGAGCCCTCCTTCCGCGACCGGGGGGTGTAACACTCGCGAAACGCCCGCGACGTACGCTCACGGGGTGAACCACGAGCACGAGCCCATCACGATCGCCGTCGAGCCGCCCCGCCAGCCAGAGGTCGAGCTCCTGCTCGACGGCAGCAGCGCCTACGCGCAGAGCCTCTACCCGCCCGAGAGCAACTTCCTGCTCGACATCGCCACGCTCGAGCGCCCCGAGGTGACCTTCTACGTCGCCCGTGACGACGGTCGGGCGGTCGGCATCGCGGCCCTCGTGGCCGACAACACGACCACGGCGACGGATGCCCCTGCGCCCGCGCGCGGCGAACTCAAGCGCATGTTCGTCGACCCGTCGGCACGTGGCCGCGGAGTCGCGGGCGCGTTGCTGGCCCGCATCGAGGCCGACGCGTCGGCGCGCGGCATCCGTGAGATCGTGCTCGAGACCGGTGACCTGCACGACGCCGCCCAGGCCCTCTACACGCGCCACGGCTACCGCGAGATCCCGCAGTTCGGCCAGTACGTCGGGGAGCCGCACTCGGTCTGCTTCGCGAAGCCGCTCGTGGCCGAGCCCTCGCAGGCGCTGAGCTCCGACTCGAGTTCACATCGCGCAAAGGTGAGGTAGCATCACTGCAGCCCTGAACCCGGAAGCCCTTCGTGACCAAGACCCGAATCTCCGGCGGTCACGGAGGTCGGCGCCGCCGGCCCGTGCTGATCGCCGCGGCCGTCGCAGCCGCCCTCGCGACCAGCGCTGCGCTCTCCGCGTTCCACGTGCCCTTGAACGAGATCGACCCGGTCGGTGCCGACGCCGCGAGCGAGCTCGCCGGCACGGGGATCATCGGCATCCGCACGTTCACGCCGCCCGCCGGCATCCGCGTCGAAGCCGATCTCGAGTACGGCACCCGCGAAGACGGCACGCTGCTCACCCTCGACATCTGCGCGCCCGCGCCCGACCCGCTCGTGACGGTGCGTCCGGCGGTCGTCTCGATCCACGGCGGCAGCTGGGCACGCGGCGACAAGGCGAACGCCGACTGGCGCAACGTCTGCCTGTGGCTCGCGAGCGAAGGGTTCGTCGCGGCATCCGTCAACTACCGGCTCGTGCCCCACGTGCGCTTCCCGGCTGCGATCGACGACGTGGCGCTCGCGGTCGAATGGCTGCGCGCACCCGAGCAGGTCGAGCAGTTCGGCATCGACTCAGACCGCATCGGCGCCTTCGGCGGCTCGGCGGGCGGCAACCTCGCGGCACTCCTCGGCACGAGCGGCGACGGGCCACTCGACGAGGGCTCCCGCGTGGCGGCGGTCGCCGAGTTCTCGGGCCCGGTGGGCTTGACCGCGTCCGAGCTGGGCGCCGACGGGGCATCCGCGTGGCTTCGCACCATCGTCGACGAGTACCTCGACTGCGAACCGGGCATCGACGATGCGGCGTGCCCCCAGGCGATCGAGGCGTCACCTGGAACCACGGTCGATGCGAGCGACCCTCCCTTCTTCATCGGGCACTCCGACAGTGAGGCCGTGCCGCTCGGTCAATCGCAACGATTCGCGGCGACGCTCGCCGGGGCCGGCGTGCCGGTCGAGCTCGCCGTCGTGCCTGGCGTCGCGCACTCCATCGGCATCCTCGACGAGGCACTGCGCGCCCGCGTCGCGGCGTTCCTGCACACGCACCTCGGCTAAGCGCGGCCTCGCTCCTCCGCAACCCCTGTGCCCCGCGGCACGACGGGTCCTAGGCTCAGCCGCAGGCGGTCTGCGCACGCGCGCACGCCCGTCGACGCGAGCGGAGGAATGATGCCCGACCACGACTCACCCGCGCAGCTCTCGGAGAGCGACTGGCGGATCATCTTCACCCGCACCGTGCACGAGTACCGCATCAACCAGGTGCAGGACATCGCCGCGGCGCTCACCTTCTACACCGTGCTCGCCTCGCTGCCCGCCCTGCTCGCGGCGTTCGCGATGCTCGGCATCTTCGGCAGTGCCGAGGCGGTCGTCAGCGGAGCGTTCGACGTGCTCGAGGAGCTCGGCGCCGGCACGGCCGTCGACGCGCTGAGCGAGCCGATCGACCAACTCGTGAACGCCTCCCATGCGGGATGGGCCTTCGTCACCGGCCTCGCCGGCACGCTCTGGGCGGCCTCGGGCTTCGTCGGTTCCTTCGGCCGTGGCATGAACCGCATCTACGGTGTGGAGGAGGGGCGCCCCTTCTGGGAGATGCGCCCCGCGATGCTGGGCGTGTCCGCCGTGCTCGTCGTACTCGCCTCGATCGCCGCGGTCTGCCTGCTGCTGACGGGGCCCGTCGCCGAAGCGGCCGCGCGAGTGCTGGGCCTCGATGAGGGCGTCGTCTTCTGGTGGGATCTCGGCAAGCTCCCAGTGCTCGCCGCCATCGGCATCTTCGTGATGGCGCTGCTGTACTGGGCGGCGCCCAACGTCAAGCGGCGCAACCTCCGTTGGTTCAGCGTCGGGGCCGTCGGCGCCCTGCTCGTCTGGATTCTCACCACCACGCTCTTCGGCCTGTACGTGCTGGGCTTCGGCACCTACACGCGGGTGTACGGCGTGCTCGGCATGGTGATCGCGTTCCTCCTCTGGATCTGGCTCTCACACCTCGCGATGATCTTCGGTGCGGTGCTCGACACCGAGGTCGAGCGCGCCCGGCAGCTGCGGGCGGGCATGAACTCCGAGGAACGCGTGCACCTCCCGCTCCGCGACACCCGCAACATCGAGAAGAACCTGACGCAACGGGCGACGGATGTCCGTGCGTCGCTCGCCATGCGCGCCGACACAGCGGTCGGCGGCGTCACGCCCGCGGCCGGGCGCCGTCCGCACGGCTGAGAGCCGGGGCATCCGGATGCCCCATCCCCTACCGCGGTACTGCCCGGGAATCGCTCGGCGGAGGGATGTCCTCGCCTGGGCCGCGTGACAGAGTGACTGGCATCATGGACGATTTCCAGCAGCCCACTCACCGGCCCGCGAGCAGCGAGGCACCGCCCGCGCCCGCACCCCCGGCGCCGCTGCTGCAGCTCTCGCGCACGATCGATGAGCGCCAGTTCCGCGCCTGGCTGTGGGTCACGACCTCCCTGCTCGCGTTCGTGCTCTTCGCCGTCTCGGTGCCGCTGGCCGCGACCATCTACGGCGTGCACCTGTTGGCGGCGTTCGCCACGAGCCTCGCGATGGCCGGCGCCCTGCCGCTGACCGTGCGGTGGCCGTGGTTCGGCGCCGGGCTCGCGACCCTCGGACTGCTCGCCTTCGCGCTGCTGTCGGCCGGTTCCGATGGCGCGCCGTGGCCGTGGCCGGTGACCGCCATCGTGGGCGAGGCCGTGCTCCTCATCGTGCTCGGCGTGATGCGCGAATCGTGGGTCGGTCTCGCCGCCTGGGGGGCGGCCGTCGCGGTCACCGCACCGTTCGCGTTCGTCGACGCGGGGGCTGCCGCGAACGTCGTCACCGCCGCAGCGGTGACCGCCCTGGTCCTCGCCGTCGCGCTCCTCCTCGCACAGCGGCGCGTCATCGGTGCCGAGCTCTTCCGGGAGCGCGAGCTCTCGGCGTCGGAGCAGCAGCGTCGCGTGCTCGTCGAGGAACGCAACCGCATCGCCCGCGAGCTGCACGACGTCGTCGCGCACGGCCTCTCGATCATCCACGTGCAGGCGACGAGCGCACCCTACCGAGTCGAGGGTTTGAGCGACGGCGCACGCAACGAGTTCGCCGAGATCGCGGCGTCGGCTCGCACGGCGATGACCGAGATGCGGCAGCTCCTGGGCGTGCTCCGGAGCTCGGAGGCCGCGCCCGAGATGGCACCGCAGCCCGGGCTGCACGACCTGCCCGTGCTCGTGGCATCCGTCGACCGCGCCGGCGTGCCCGTCACGCTCGTGCTGGGCGAGCGCCTGCCCGCGACCGGACTGGCGTCGACCTCGGCGTACCGCATCGTGCAGGAGGCCCTCAGCAATGTCGTGCGCCACGCGCCCGGCGCCGCGACGCACGTGTCGGTCGAAGTGCTCGCCGGAGACCTGGTGGTGGGCGTCGAGAACGAGGCGGCGACGGATGACCCTGCCCCCGACTCGAAGGGCGGCGGCCACGGTCTCGTCGGCATCGCCGAGCGCGCGGCGCTCCTCGGCGGGCGTGCCGAGTACGGGCCGCGGCCCGGCGGCGGCTACCGTGTACTCGCAACCCTGCCCCTCGGATCGGACGGAGACCCGGCGTGACGATCTCGGTGCTCATCGCCGACGACCAGGCGATGGTGCGCGCCGGATTCGCGGCCGTGCTCGCCGCCCAGCCCGGCATCGAGGTGGTCGGGCAGGCCGCCGATGGCGTCGAAGCCGTCGCGCTCGCGCACTCGCTGCGACCCGACGTCGTCGTGATGGACGTGCGGATGCCGCAGCAGAACGGCATCGAGGCGACCCGTGCTCTGCAGATCCCGCCACGCAGCTCCGACTACGTGCCGCGCGTGCTCATGCTCACGACCTTCGACATCGACGAGTACGTCTACGACGCACTGCGGGCGGGGGCGAGCGGATTCCTGCTGAAGGATGCCACGCCCGAAGAGCTCGTCGCGGCCGTGCGCATCGTGGCGGGCGGCGACGCGCTGCTCGCGCCGAGCGTGACGCGGCGGCTCATCGAGGACTTCGCGCGCTCGGTTCCGCCGCCGCGCCCGTCGAGCACCCGGCTCGCCGAACTCACCGACCGCGAGCGCGAGGTGCTGACGCTCGTGGGCCGTGGCATGTCGAACACCGAGATCGCGGCCGCACTCTTCATCGCCGAGCAGACCGTGAAGACGCACGTCTCCAAGATCCTGCAGAAGCTGGGGCTGCGCGACCGTGTGCACGCCGTGGTGCTCGCGTACGACACAGGACTCGTCCAGCCGGGTTCGTGAGGCTGGACGCATGAGCACGTCTCCCGCCGATCTGCCGACCGTGCAGCCTGCGCCGACCATCGGCAGGCGCGTCGGCTCGACGCTCGGGCGCGCGGCGTCGGCCGCCGCGCACAGCACGCGCGAGACGATCCGCCGTCACCCGACGGCCGACAGGGTCTACCGCACCGGCGTCGGCGTGGTCGGTGGCGGCACGGTCGCGCTCGGCGTCGTGCTCATGCCGCTGCCCGGCCCGGGTGCGCTGATCGCACTCGGCGGCCTCGGCATTCTCTCGACCGAGTTCGACGGCGCGAAGAAGGTCAGCACGAAGGCGAACGCGGCCGCGAAGAAGGCCGTCGCCGCGGCGAAGGATGCCAGGGCGCGCCGGAAGGCCGCGGCCGCGAGCGCCGCTTCGACCGACTCGACCGACTCCTCGGGTAGCTGAGCCCGCGCCCCCCTACCCCCGTAGGGTGCGGAACGGCTCCGCTGGGTGATGTCCCGGCAGGAACCGCGTTCCTAACCTGCCTGCGTGGGCGGATGGGCCGCCCGGATGGGGCCGGCCATGACCGACACGCTCGCACCTCGCGCCGCCGGCGCCGCTCCCGCTCGCCGCGCGGCATCCGACCACGGGGCATCCGCTCAGCACGGCGCATCCGCTCGCGATGTCAGCATCGACGCGATCCGCGTGGTGCTCCTCGTCGCAGTGTTCGTGCTGCACGCGATGATGGTCGGCGTCAGCCTCGGCGCCGACGGACCGGTGCTCGAGAACGCACTCGAGGACCAGGCCTGGTTCGGGCCGGTCAGCTGGGTCGTGCAGATCATGCCGCTGTTCTTCATCGCGGGCGGGTTCTCGAGCTTCCACCACTGGCGGGCGATGCGCGCCCGGGGCGCCGGCCCGACCGACTACGTGCGCGCACGCCTCGAGCGGCTCGTACGTCCGGCCGTCGCGCTCGTGGTCGTCGTGGCCGGTGGGCTCGTGGCGCTGTCGCTCGCGGGGCTGCCGCCCGAGCAGGTGGCGACCGCCGGATTCCGCATCGGGCAGCCGCTCTGGTTCCTCGGCGTGTACCTCGCCACCTCGGCACTCGTGCCGCTGATGATGCGGGCGCACGAACGGGCCCGCGTCCTCACGCCGGTCACCCTGCTCGCGGCAGTCGTCACCGTCGACGTCGTGCGCTTCTCGACGGTCATCGACGGCATCGGATTCCTCAACCTCCTGCTCGTCTGGCTCCTCGTGCAGCAGCTCGGCTTCCACCTCGCCGACGGCGGGGTCGACCGGCTCGCACGTCGCACGCTGTGGGGCATCGCCGGCGGGTCGCTCGCGTTCCTCGCCGTGCTCACGACCGCCGGGCCGTATCCGGTCGACATGCTCGTGAACCTCAACCCGCCGACCGTCTGCCTCGTCGTGCTCGGCATCGCGCAGCTCGCGCTGTTCCAGCTGGCACGTCCCGCGATCCGTGCGTGGGTCGAGCGAGCGGATGCCTCGCGGCTCATCTCTGCCATCGGCGCACGCGCCATGACGGTGTACCTCTGGCACCTGCCGGTGCTCATCCTGCTCGCGGGTCTCAGCCTCGCCGCGAACGCGACCTTCGGCCTGCCGCTGCCCGAGCCGTTGAGCCTCGAGTGGTGGGCGAGCCGGCCGCTCTGGCTTGTCGTCGCGGCGGCGGCCGTCGTGCCGGTCACGCTCGCGTTCGCGCGGTTCGAGCGCGGCGGCGGTGCGGGCGCCTCGATCGCCGCGCCGGCTGCCCGCTCCACCGCGATCGACGCGGTGTGCGGGGTCGCCGGGGTGGCCGCGCTGCTCGTGTTCGGCTTCGCGCCGCTGCCGGCCGTGATCGCGCTGCTGCTCCTCGTGGTGTCGCTTCGCGGAAGCGCAACGCCGCTGCGGGGCATCCGCGGCATCCGCCAACTCCGCCCCAGCCAGCCCGCCCAGCCCTCTACTAGGCAGTAGAGCGCCCTTCGGATGCCGCAGAAGACGCTGAACCGACCAGCAGACCGGGCGTGGGAGCTGGGGGCTGGTGAGTGGGCTGAGGGAGGGAGGGCGGGCGGCGGGCGCCGCCTCAGCGCAGGTCGCGCCGCAACGGCACCGCGATCGCCACGCACGACGCGATGGCCGCGTAGGCCAGCAGCACGAGCGCACCGATCGCCGGCGAGGTCGTGCCCGAGGCCGCGATGGGCAACTGCTCGGCGATCGCGTCGCTGAGGAACGTGAAGTCGGTCAACGCCGCCGTCGCCCCGCCGGGGAGGAAGGGGTGGATCACGTTCACGCCGGGGATGATCATGAGCACGTGCTCGAGGAAGTAGAAGTACCCCAGCACGATGCCGACCGCGAGCAGCTGGTGGCGGGCGAGTGCGCCGATCGCCACGCCCAGGATCATGTACACGGCGGCCGCGAGCGAGAGCCGCGCAAGCAGCGCGACGAGCGCCGCGACCGGAACTCCGAGCTCGACGCCCTGCAACGCTGCCCCGGCCACCACCGCGACGCCGGCGAACAGCGACGCGACGAGTCCGTAGGCGACCCCGAGCGCGCCGAACACGAGCAGCTTCGCCGCGAGGACGCGGCCCCGTCGCGGCACGGCGAGGAACGTGGTGCCGATCGTGTGGTGCCGGTACTCGCCGGTGACGGCGATGGTGCCGATGAGGGCCGGCACGAAGAGCAGCAGGCCGCTCATCCCCACGACGATGCCGACGCCCTCGGCGGTGTCGAGCCCCGGCAGCGGCGGCGTCGCGTTCTCGGGGCCGACCAGCGCGAGCAGGCCGGTGAGGCCGCCGCCGCAGCATGCCGCGAGGATGAGCGACCACAGGGGGAGGCGGGTGGCGAAGAGCTTGGTGAACTCGCCTCGGATCAGCCGGCTCATGCGCGGGCTCCTTCGATGTCGGATGCTGCAGCAGACGTGAGCTCGAGGAAGGCCTGCTCGAGGCTCATGCCCCGCTCGGTGAGCTCGGCGAGCGAGCCCGCCCACGTGACTCGCCCTCGGTCGATGAGCACGAGGTCGTCGACGCCGTGTTGGAGCTCGGTGAGCAGGTGGCTCGAGAGCAGCACGGTGCGACCGCCCGACGCGAACTCGCGGAGGAAGGTGCGCAGCCACACGATGCCGGCCGGATCGAGTCCGTTCGAGGGTTCGTCGAGCACGAGCACGGCCGGGTCGCCGAGCAGTGCCGTCGCGAGCGAGAGGCGCTGGCGCATTCCAGTGGAGAACGTGCCGACGCGGCGGTCGAGGTATTCCGAGATGCCGGTGAGCTCGGCGACCCGCGCCACACGCTCCGTGCGATGACCGCCGAGCGCGCAGCAGCTCCGCAGGTGCCCGCGCGCCGTCATCGTGGGGTGCGCCGCGGCGATGTCGAGCACCGCGCCGACGGTGCCGGTGGGGTCTGCGAGGTCTCGGTAGCGGATGCCGCCGATGAGCGCGGCACCCGCGTCGGATCGAGTGAGGCCCAGGAGCATCCGGAGCGTCGTGGACTTGCCCGCGCCGTTCGGGCCGAGGAATCCGGTCACCCGGCCCGGGCGCGCGACGAAGCCGACGTCGCGGACGGCGTCGACGCCGCCGAAGCATTTGGCGAGGCCGGTGACCTCGATTGCGGTGCCGTTTCTCATGGCGGGTCCCTTCGGTGGCATACTCATGGTGAGAACGTTGAGAACGTTCTCACCATGAGAATAGTCATCCGGAGGAACGATGCGCAAACCGTCGCCGATCGCCGACGTCGTCATGCACCCGGTGCGGT